>CAVYNR010000006.1:0-118813 GCA_963769985.1 uncultured Actinomycetes bacterium
CGTCGTAGTCGGCCGCCTGGATCAGCTTGAGCAGAATGTTCTCGACGTCTTCGCCGACGTAGCCCGCTTCGGTCAACGCGGTGGCGTCGGCGATGGCGAAGGGCACGTTGAGCATCCGCGCGAGCGTCTGCGCGAGATAGGTCTTGCCGCAGCCTGTCGGGCCGAGCAAAAGGATGTTCGACTTGCCCAGTTCGACTTCCGGGTCGTGGTTGCCCGCCTGGACGCGCTTGTAGTGGTTGTAGACCGCGACGCGACAGGATCTTCTTCGCGTGGTCCTGGCCGACGACGTAGTCGTTGAGGAAACCGAAGATCTCCTTCGGCTTGGGCAGCTCCTCGAACTTCAGCTCGCTTGCTTCGGCGAGGTCCTCTTCGATGATGTCGTTGCACAGCTCGATGCATTCATCGCAGATGTAGACACCTGGACCGGCGATGAGCTTCTTCACTTGCTTCTGCGTCTTGCCGCAGAAGCTGCACTTCACGAGATCGGAACCGTCTCCGAGGCGGGCCATCGTGGTACCCGACCTACGCCGCACCGAGCGCGTGCTCGGCATAGGAAGTCGGCTGGAAACGATTTCGTCGATCACGCCATACGCCTGCGCTTCGTCTGCGCTCATGATGAAGTCGCGCTCGGTGTCATGCGGCGACGCGCTCGACCGGCTGGCCGGTGTCGTTCGCCAACAACTCGTTGAGCAGATCCTTCATTCGCAAGATCTCCCTTGCCTGAATCTCGATATCCGTAGCCTGACCGGCTGCTCCACCGTATGGCTGATGGATCAGGATACGAGCATGGGGCAAGGCATACCGGTGACCCTTGGTCCACCGGCAAGTAGCACCGCGGCCGCCGAGGCCGCCTGGCCGTAACAGAAGGTATGAATCTCGTTGCTGACGTAGCGCATGGTGTCGTAGATCGCGAGGAGGGCGGTGATGTCACCGCCGGGCGAGTTGATGTAGAGGCTGATCGGCTTGTCGGCGTTCTCCGACTCGAGGAAGAGAATCTCCGCGCTGATGAGGTTGGCGATCGTGTCGTCGATGGGCGTGCCCAAGAAGATCACGTGATCCTTGAGCATGCGCGAGTACAAGTCGTATCCGCGTTCGCCGCGACTCGAACTTTCGACAACGGTCGGGACCAGGTAGTTGTACGTCGGCTGCATTAGTTGTCCTCTCCAGAGTCTTCCGAGTCTGAATCCTCGTTGGCGTCGGGTGCCGCGGTGAGCGCGGCCACGTCGACTGGGTGACCCTCCTCGTCAACCACTTCAGCATGGTCGATCAGGAACTGGAGAGCCTTGGCTTTACTGAGGTCGAGCTTCACGATCGGAATCGCGCCGCTCGCCTCAAGTTGCTTGCGAAGCTTGGCGGGCTTTTCGCCCGCGCCTTCGGCCACCTTGGCCAGCTCCTCGTCGAGTTCGTCGTCGGAAACGTCGATGCCTTCGGCCACGACCACAGCGCGCAGCGCCAGATCGACCTTGACGTTTCCGACGGCGTCGGCCTTATGACCGGCAATGAAGTCGTCGGGTGTCTGACCGGTGGCCTCGAGCCACTGCTGCAATGTGGCGCCCTGGTGTGACAGCCGGTGCGCGAGGTCTTCGATGCGGCGCTGCACCTCGGCGTCGATCGAGCGCCTCGGGCACCTCGTCGACCACCAGTTCGGCGAGCGCTTGCGCAGTGCCGGCGCGCAGCGTCATCTGCGCGTTCGCGCGACGAACGCCGGCTGAGTGCGTTCACGAGGTCGGCGCGCAACTCGTCGACGGTGTCGAACTCGGATACCTCGCTCGCCCATTCGTCGGTGACTTCGGGCAGCACTTTTTCCTTGACGCCCTTGACGAGCACGCGGAAGTTGACTTCGCCCTCGCGGCCCGGCACGTCGGTGTTGAACGTGACGACGTCGCCCGCCTTCGCACCACCGAGCGCGGGGTCGAGTCCGTCGACAAGCGAGCCGCTCCCGACCTCGTAGGTCAGGTCGGTGGCGTCGAGTCCGGCGAGCGCCTCGTCGTTTTGCGAGCCGTGAATGTCGATGACGACGTTGTCGCCCGGACGCGCGTCACGCTCGACGTCGTTGAGCTCCGCGCCTTGATTACGCAAGCGGTCGATCTGCGCGGTGATGTCGTCTTCGGTCGGCTGGGGTTGGGCACGACCACCTTGAGCGAGTCGTAGCCGGGAACGGTGATAACGGGACGGATCTCGACGACGGCGTCGAACTTCAAGGGCCCCTCTTCGGAGATGATCGCTCGATCTCCGGTTGCGCGATCGCGTCGGTGTCTGTCTCGCGCAAGCGCGCTCTCGTAGTACGTCGGCAGCGCTTCGCGGACAGCTTCTTCGCGCGCGACGCCTGAACCGAGCTTTGCTTCGAGGACGCGACGCGGCGCTTTGCCGGGACGAAAGCCATCGATGCGCACTTCCTCGCCAGACGGCGGAATGCGGCGTCGATCGCCTTGTCGAATTCCGCCTCGTCGACCTCGACGGACAGCTTGACCTTGTTGCCCTCGAGGGGTTCTGCGACAGCCTTCATAGGAGACGAGCAGTGTACCGGCGGCTTCAAGAACCTCCGTCACCGACGGTTCCTGGGAGAATGGCGCATGCCTACGCGACGATTGGTGCTTGCATCCGCGTCGCCGGCGCGCTTGCGGCAGTTAACGATGGCGGGGTTCGCGCCAGACGTGATTGTCAGCGGCGTCGACGAGGAAATGCGTCGCCTATATCCCCACGTCAGCGTTGGTTACGGAACTGGCGACCCGCAAAGCCAGCGTGGTTGCCCGTCGCCCGGAGGCCGCCGATGCGGTCGTCGTCGGCTGCGACTCGATGCTCGCGCTCGACGGCGCGTCGCTCGGCAAACCGCCGACGCAGAAGATGCCGTGATGCGATGGAAGTCCATGCGCGGCCGGTCGGGCGTGCTCGCGACCGGGCACTGCGTAGTTGACGCCGCGTCAGGTGCGCGCGCGTCCGGCGTGGCCGAGACGGTCGTGCGGTTCGGCTCCCATCCGACGACGAGATCGCGGCGTACGTCGCGACGGGTGAGCCGTTGCGCGTCGCCGGAGCGTTCACGCTCGACGGGTTGAGCGCGCCGTTCATCGACGGCGTCGACGGCGATCCCGGCGCCGTCATCGGTATCTCGTTGCCGCTGTTTCGTTCGCTGCTCGCGCGAGATCGACGTGAAGGTGATGGACCTATGGGCCTGAAGATCGGTCCGATCGAACTCGACCGCCGGTCGTACTCGCGCCGATGGCGGGGGTGACGAATACCGCGTTCCGTCGGCTGTGCCGCGCGTACGGCGGCGCGTTGTACGTGAGCGAGATGGTCACGGCGCGCGCGCTCGTCGAGGGCAACCGCAAGACCATGCGCATGGTGGCGCGCGCCGAGGGCGAGCCGGTGCACACCGTGCAGCTCTACGGCGTCGACCCGTGGTCATGGCGTCGGCGGTGCGGCGACTCGTCGACGAGGTCGGCGTCGATCACGTCGACCTGAACTTCGGCTGCCCCGTGCCGAAGGTGACGCGCCTGGGCGGTGGCGCGGCGTTGCCCGTGCATCACAACCTGTTCTCGCGCGATCGTGCGCGCCGCGGTGCGGCCGGCGGGCGCGGTTCCGGTCACGGTGAAGATGCGCGTCGGCATCTACGACGCGCACATCACGTGTTTCGACGCGGCGCGCGCCGCCGCCGACGCAGGCGTCGCCGCGGTTTCGCTGCACGCGCGCACCGCTGAAGACCTGTACGGTCCGGAGACGCCGACTGGTCGCGCATCGCGCGACTGGTCGAGTTGCTCGACGGCACCGGCGTGCCCGTGCTCGGCAACGGCGACATCTGGGAGGCGACCGACGCGTTGGCGATGATGGACGACGACGGGCTGCGCCGGCGTGGTCGTCGGCCGCGGCTGTCTCGGCCGGCCGTGGCTCTTCCGCGACCTCGACCTCGCGTTCATGGGTCACGACGTGCCCGAGCTGCCGGCGCTCGGCGTGGTGGTCGACGCGATGCGCACGCACGTCCGCCTGTTGGCCGACGAATTCGGCGACGAGAACAACGCGGTCCGCGACTTCCGCAAGCACGTCGGTTGGTATCTCACCGGCTATCCGATCGGCGGTGAACCGCGTCGCGTCATGGCGCTCGCGTCGACGATCGCCGAACTCGACGCGTTGCTCGACCAACTGGATCCGTCGCTGGTGCCGCCCCGACGCGGCGCGGCGCGCCAAGCGGGGCCACAGCAACGGGCCGCGTCCCGTCGCGCTCCCCGATCGGTGGCTCGAGACCGCCGACGACATGACCGCGCCCGACAGGCGGCTGAGGTGCTCGTCTAGCGGCGGGTGATCTCGACAACGTGCGTGGTCGGCGTCGAAGCGCACGACGAGGTCGGCGACCGACTTCGATCGGTCGGACTTCCTCGTCGATCACGACAGCGTTCAGGTCGTGCCACACCTGCATCGCCATGCCGTCGAGCGCGGCGGGATCCATGTCGCGATACGGATACAGCATCGCGGTCGGGTCGTCGCGCGCCGCCGTGCGGAGTTCTTGGAAGCGCGCGAGGTACCAGTCGGCGAGCGTGTCGGTCGGCGCGTCGAGGTGCACGAGCAGGTCGATGCGGTCGCGCAGGCCGAGCGCCGGGTGACCGAGGTGGAGCCCGTCGATCACGAGGCGTCGGTGGTCGATGTCGTCGTAGCGATCACGTCGTAGTGCAGGTGCGAGTAGCGCGGCGCACGTCGCCGTTGCCGTCGTCGCGGATGCGCGTCGATGAACGCCTGCGAGCGCGGCGGCGTCGTAGGAGTCGGCGTAACCCTTCGCGGCGCCGGCATCGGCGCGGATGAATCCGTCGGTCGACACGGTCGGGCACGCCAAGCGCATCGGCGACCGCAGCCGCGACCGTGGACTTCCCGGCGGCGATGCCGCCGGTGATCCCGACGACTGCGTGCGTCACGCGCGTGCGACTCGGCGACAATCTCGGCCACGACGTCGGTGCGGCCCGGTCACGCCGTCAGCATGCCAGTACGCTTCACCGTTTCCGGGGACGTGGCGCAGCTCGGTAGCGCACCTGCTTTGGGAGCAGGGGGTCGCGGGTTCAAATCTCGCCTTCCCGACCAGAATGACTCAGGCGAATCTCGCCTGAAGATTGTCGAGCGTGCGTTCGATCGCCGCCGCGTTCCGACCTGGAAAGCGGAGCGCCGCGAGAAACCACGGGGATCGGGCCCGCGAGTAATCCCACTCCTCATCGACCAGCGTGCCGTCGGCCGTTTCGGAGAGGCGGTATCGCCACCGGTGCCCACCCGCCAAAAATTCGCGCACCCGCGTGAAGCGTCCGGTCGCGTGCACCTGCCAGGCGATCACGTACGGCTCGGCAAACTCGACGACCTCGTTCGCGATGCGATACCGGCTGCCGGCCTGCTGCATGCGCATCTCGAACACGGTCGCGAGCGCCAGCCGCGGTACGGCCGAGCCATGCGTCCCGCGGATCAGTCCGGATCCGTCGATGGCGCCATGTTCGGCTGGATCGGCGAGCACCGCGAAGATGTCGGCCGCAGTCGCGTTGATCAATCGACGCCCCGCCACCACACGTTCAGGCATGACTTAACACTCGCGCCAGTACGGCGCCATCGTCTGTTTGATGCCGTTCTTGATCCACTGCGCCGGTTCGCCGCCGTAGACGCGCTGGAAGAACTCGAGTTGGCGCAGGGCGTTGTTGGCGGCGTAGCGGGCGAGTTGGCGTTCGTCGAGTTGGGCCTCGACATGGGGTCGCAGCCACGCCGCCACCGCCGGGTCGAAGTCGTTCTCTGCCACTTGTGACCACCACATCAATAGGAACGCGTCGAACCATCGATCACCCGGTTGCGCGGCGTCCCAGTCGATGATGGCCACGACGTTGTCGTCACGCACCAGCACGTTTTTGTGGTGGTAGTCGTCGTGCACGACGTCGGTCGTCGTGACCGGCGCGTCGTCGAATCGATCGATCGCATCGAACACCTCGTCGGCCAGCGCGGCGATGTCGGTCGGCGCGGTCTTGAACGTGTCGTGCTGATCCCACCAGGCACCGAAGCCGGCGGGACGCTCACCCCAGTCGGCCGCTACCCCGGCATGCGTGTCCAGCAGTTCGACCATTCGTCGTGCGACGGGAAGGTCGAGTCGTAGTGGGACGTCTCCGTCGATCCATTCCTGCAACGTGTAGATCACGTCGTCGCGCCGGCCGACGTCGAGATAGCGCGGCACGAGTTGACCGGCGTCGCGCACGCGCATTGCGAGCTCGGCGCTGTTAGTGATGCGCTCGAAGTCGTGCGGCGGTTGCCACGTCTTGAGCACGGCCTTCTCGTCGCCGCGCCGGACCAAGTGTGCGCCGAACTCGCCACCGGCGCACTTCTCGACGAGTTCCCACCCGAGGCCCTGCGCGATGTCGTGCATTTCTATCTACAACCCCGGCCTGTCATATCCTGTCGAACCGCACGCGGGTGTAGCTCAATGGTAGAGCTCGAGGTTTCCAACCTCGCGACGAGGGTTCGATCCCCTTCACCCGCTCCACGTATCGCGGAATTTTGGGTTCCGTGCAACCACAACCACGCAAGTCCCGCTCCAAGTGCTAGGCCGTCGCGGCGCAGGCTGCTCTGTGCCTTCAACGGCCACGCAGTCCACGCGAGCCACGCGCCGATGACGATGCAGGCGAACACCGGCGCCAGTTGCACCCCGCCGATCCCGTCGACACCGAAGTAGGGGTTGGTCACCGGCGAGCGCAGCGTCGTGGCGTGGTAGAGCACGAACCCGAGCGATACGCCCACGCCGCACACGAACGACAGCGGCCGCGCCCATTCCTTCTCGCGCCGCGCCGCGATCGAGGCGACGATGCAGCCGAGCAGGAGGAACAAACCACCAACGAGGCCGACGTAGCCGCCCTCGATCGGAGTGGTCGTGCCCGGCTCGAACGTTTCGGCGGGCGTGGCCCCGTGCCACACCTGGGCGAGGGCGAGCAGGGCGGCGGGCAGGACCAGGGCGCGCAGTGGCTTCATGGGCCAAGTCTGACGCCGACGGAATGTCCGAAGCGGGCAATTTTTCCGCCGACCATGCTGGCGAGGTGATCGACGTCCGAACCGGCACCCGGGCCGATGTTCAACGCGCCGTTGCCCCGATGGTCCGAGCGTTCTGGAGCTTTCCGGAAACGGTGCACCTGCTTCCCCGCGAGTCGAACCGGCGGCGCGTGCTGCCGGCGTACATGCGCGGCGACCTGCTCGACGCGCAGCGCGCCGGCGAATTGTTTCTGGCCGAGGACGACGGCGTCGTTGTCGGCGCCGCCGCGTGGCTTCCCCCGAGCGCGTATCCGATCTCGCTGCGTCGACAGATGGCCCAGCTCTTGCCGGTGATCCCCGTGCTGCCGTGGGCGATCGGCGCGGCGCGGGAAGGCCAACGCGGTCAAGCGCAAAACAAAGCACACCACGCGGGCTACGGCCCGCACCACTTCTTGCGCGCGATCGGGGTCGACCCATCGCATCAACGACGCGGCGTCGGTCACGCGCTGATGAACCCGACGTTGGCCCGCGCCGACGACGAGCACGTCGGGTGTTTCCTGTTCACCGCCACCGAGGCGAACGCCGCCTGGTATCAATCGCTCGGATTCGAGACGGCTGGGCGGTACAACCCGACGCCCACGTGGCCCGACGTGTGGGCGATGTGGCGGGCGCCGCGCTAGCCGGCGAGTTCGTTCAGCGTCAGGCGGTCGACAATTGACGCGAGCGCCTCCGCGTTCAGCGTCGCGGGGCGTCGCGACGAGCGACAGCGTGATCCACCCGTCGACCAGCAAGGCAACGTCGCTACCAGCGGGCGGTTCCGACCGTTCGAAGTTCAACTCGAGCGTGCCCGGCGATGTCTCGTCCATCGCGCGCTTGCACGGTGCCGCCAAGCGCCAGCGACGCCGCCTTCATGCCGCGCACCGCGTACGGCCGCACATTCGGCACGTTCACGTTGAGCGCGCCATGGGTACCGGCCGCGTGCACCGAATGCACGAGGCTCGCCGCGCAGACCGCCGCGGTGTCCCAGTGCCGATCTTCGCCCTCGCCGTGGGTTCCGAGGCTCACCGCCATCGCGGGCACACCGAACTGCACGGCGGTGAGCGCGGCGCCGACCGTACCGGAGAACAGGACCGCGCGGCCGAGGTTGGCACCGGCGTTGATGCCCGACACGAGGATGTCAGGTGGTCCGCCGAATCCGCCGAGGACGGTGGAGAACGCGCACAGGCCGGGAGGGCCGTCGACCGCGTACGCCTCGACGCCGATCAGGTCCTCGATCTCGCGCGCTTCGTAACCGATCTGACCCGTCAGGTGCAGCGGGCCGAGCGCGGCACCGAAGCCCGAATAGTCCCTTGCGGGAGCGACGATGACCACCTCGTGACCGCAGGTGTGCAGCGCCCGCGCTAGCGAGTGCAAGCCCGGTGCATCAATGCCGTCGTCGTTGGTCACCACTATCCGCACGCCGCCAGTCTGACGCGTGAATCTTCAGCCAGGTGACGTGGCAGTGACCGGTCGGCGAACAGTTCAGTCGGCCAACACGCCTTCGATCGCGCCGATGGCGTTGGCCTGCAGATCAGGCGCGTGTTTGTAATACGTCAACCCGATGAACGCCGGTCCCAACGCCCACCCCCGGCTGCGAACGACGCGTCGCGTCGTCGAGCCCGACTGCGTCGAAGAACGCCTGGCGCGCCTCACCGCGAAACAACGTCCAACCGGGCATGAGATCGCACGCCGGGTCGCCCACGCCGTAACCCGAGTCGATCGCGCCCACGAGCCGGCCTTCGCGTGCGATGAGATTGCCGGTGAGGTCGCCATGGAACCACACCGGCGCCCGGTCCCACTCGGGCGCCTGCAGCACTGCTTCCCACGCGGCGATCGCGGGCCCGAGGTCGAAGGCCTCGTCGGCTTTAGCAATCCACTCGCGAATGCGCTCGTCCCATGGCCGCAGCGACAGGCCGCGCAGACCCGTCGCCGAGCCTGCCCTTGGCCCGCCGGTCGGATCGCACGCGTGCAGCGACTTGATGAACCGCGCCAAGTCCAGCGCCGCCGGAATCGCGGTCGATGTTGTCGCGCGTCACGCGCTCGCCGGGGATCCACGACACGATCGACCAGTTGACGGGATAGCCCTCGTCCGCTTCGCCGATCGCGATGGGCTCGGGCAACGCCAGCGTTACCTGCGGCGCAAGGAACGGCACCCACTCCGCCTGGCGGAACGCCTGCTTGGACGCGCCGTGAACGCCTGATCGGCATGCGAACGACCATGTCGTCGCCGAGCCGGAACAGCGTGTGGTCGGTCCCCTGTTCTGCGACGAGCGCGAGGGGCAGCTCGGCGAATTCCGGAAACTGGCCGCGCAAGAGGCGACGAACGAGCGGCTCGTCGACCGCCAGCTCGTTCTCGTGCCGCTTCTGGGTTGCCATCGGCGGGCAGTCCAGTGCGAAGGAACGCGCGTGTCGAGGGAATAAGCGATGAGTCTGCGCCGCAGACTCATCGACAGCGCTCCCGGCACGATTCGAACGTGCGGCAACCGACTTAGAAGGACGGTGCTCTATCCAGCTGAGCTACGGGAGCCTGGATCAAGCCTACGAAACCGATGCTCCCGCGATCGGCCATTACGCTGTCCCGACTTCGCGCCTCTAGCTCAACGGCAGAGCAACGGACTCTTAATCCGCAGGTTCTGGGTTCGAATCCCAGGGGGCGCACCAACGGGAGCTAGCCGCGAAGCGTTGACGCGTACAGATCCTCAAGCGCACTCCAGTGCCGCTCGGCAGCCGCCGCGTCGTACGTCGGATTGTCCGGCACCGCGAAGCCATGCGCCGCCGGGTAGGTCACGAGTGTGTGGTCGACGCCCGCATCGGTGAGCGGAGCCGACATTCGTTCGAACTGTTCGTCGTCGAACGACGCGTCGTTCTCCGCGCCCGCGATGTAGACCTTCGCGTTCATCGAGCCCGCCAGCACGTGTGGGCTGTCGGGCGCCGTACTGGCAATTTGGCCTCCGTGGAACGACGCGGCCGCGGCGACACGGTCGGGGAACCGTCCCGCGGCGGTGAGCGCGAACGAGCCACCCATGCAGTAGCCCGTGGTGCCGACCTTCGCGCCCGTCACCTCGGGCTGGTGCGCGAGAAAGTCGAGCATCGCCGCGGTGTCGCGCGCCGCTCCTTCTTCGGTGACGCTGCGGGCGAGCGCCGTCAATCGGGCGCGCTCGGCGGGCTCGGTGAACACCGTTTTCAGATCGAACGGCTCGAACGGTCCCTGGCGGTAGTACAGGTTCGGGAGCAGTACGGCGTAGCCAAGATCGGCCAAGCGCTGCGCCAGCCCGTGGAAGGTTTCCCGGACGCCTCCCGCGTCGGGATACATGATGACGGCCGGCCATGGTCCCGTCCCGCCCGGGGTATGCAAGGCGGCGTCGCACGCGCCGTCGGTGGTCGTGATCAGAACGTCGCGTCGGGCCACGCGCGTCAGCCCTCGATTCTTAGGTAGTGCGCGGCGTCGCCGGCGACGCCGGCGTCGGATCGCAGGCGCGCCCACGAACGCGCTTCGTCGAGTTTGCGCAGACCGGCCGCCGCGTCATCGCTCGATCGGTTTGCGATGAACACGGCGCGCCGATCCGAGGTGATCACCGTTTCGGTGACGTCGAACCCCGCAGCGCGCAGCATGTCGGAGGCGCCCACAGAGGTGGGAATCCACCAGTTGGTCGGATCGTGGGAGAACTCCCCTGCCCAGAACTCGGCGATCGGCTGCGCGGTCTGGCGGGCATCGCTGATCTCGGTCTCCATGAACAATTGACCCGTGCAGACGTCCGCGATGCGGTCGAGCGCGAGCAGCGGATGGCGCAGGTGGTAGAGCAGCCCCAGGAACAGCACGATGTCGAACCGGCCGTGCGTCTCGGGCGACAGCGCGTACACGTTGTCTTCCATGTACGTCACGCGTGAGCCGAGCAGATCGGACGCGACCTGGTAGCCGGAGTTGTTCGGGTCCTCCGGATCGATCGCGACCACTTCTGCGCCGCGCCGTTCGAACTCGAAGGCGAAGAAGCCATCACGCGTGCCTAGGTCGAGCACCCGCAAGCCGTTGCAGTCCATCGGGACCGGGAGCACGTCGAGCGTGAGCAGCGGGTCGCAGGTGCCAGGGGTAATCACGCCGGGGTGCACCTCCATGCGGTGGTACCAGTGGGCGACAGAGTCGACGCGTCGCTGCGCCTCGTCGGAGGTCACAGAACTCTGTTGCCGTACATCTCGCCGAGCGGGTCGGCGATGAGTTCGAGGCGCGCGCCGTCAGGATCGGCGAAGTAGATCGACGTGCCGCTCTCCTCGTGCACCGAGACGCCCGCCGGCCTCGAGACGATGACGCGCCGCCTTCCACTGCCGCGGGGTCGATGGAGATGGCGATGTGGTGCAGGCCACCGAGCACTTCGGCGTAGGGGCCCAGCGGCAGGTCGGGGAAGTCGAAGAAGGCCAGCAGGTTGCCGTGACCGATGTCGAAGAAGAAGTGGTTCGAACCCCGGATAGTCGCGGTTTTCGAAGATGTCGGTTAGCGGAAACCCGAGGATGTCTTGGTAGAACCGGACCGTTCGCTCGACGTCAGACGACAGCAGCGCCATGTGGTGCACGCCCCGCGCCGTCGATGGCGGACGCACCGTCGGATCAGTTAGGTACGTAGACCGAATCCGGTCGCGCTCGGCCTCGATCTTGGCGAGATCAACCATGCGATCCACCGTAAACCGCTCGGCGCGGTACCTTGGGGCCCATGCTGGGGGGAAACGCAGTACAAACAATCGTCGCGGTCGTCGCTCGCACTGGTGGCCGCCCTTTCACGCCTGGTGGGCCTTCCGTCGACGGATCCGCCACCAGCCGATCCGCTGGTGTACGTCGCTCTCGGCGACTCGTACGTGTCCGGCCCGCTGGTCTTCCCGCACGACGACACTTTCGTGCTGCAAGCGTGCGGTCAATCGACGCGCAACTTCCCGCACATCGCGTCCGAGCTGCTGAACGTCGACGTCTTCCGCGACGTCAGTTGCGGCGGCGCGACCATCAACAAGTTCGAGGACCCGCAGGACGTCACGCAAGGCATCGTTCCGCCACAGTTCGACGCGCTCGACGACACGGTCGACGCAGTGACGCTCACTATCGGCGGCAACGACGTCGGTTTCGTGGGTCTCGCTCTCGACTGCGGACGCGTGAATCCCAACGACGCTCCGTGTTGGCCGAACAACATCGACGAAAACGGCGACGACATCGTGTCGCGCGACATCGCGGAGATGGGCGACGAACTCGCTGCTTGCGCTCGACGCGCTGCACGTCCGAGCGCCGAACGCGGAAGTGTTCGTCGTCAGCTACCCCGATGCGCTGCCGGACGACGGCAAGGGCTGCTGGCCCTACATCCCGATCCTTGACGCCGACATGGCGTATCTGACGGCCAAGTACAAGGAAATGAACGCCGAGTTGAAGTCGACCGCGTTGGCGCACGACGCGCACTACGTCGACATCTACACCGCCGGAATTGGTCACGACGTGTGCCAACCGCCGGGCGTGGCGTGGGTGAACGGCCTTGTGCTGGCGCCGCCGAGTTTCCCGGCGCACCCGAACGATCTCAGCTACCTCAGCTCGGGACCTATCGTCGCTGACGCGATCGCCGCCGCGCTTAGCTAAGGGAATGGCGGACCCGCTGCGTTATCGCGTCAACGCGTTCAACACGGCGACGGAGTCGGCCAACAAGATCCACGACGACACCGTCGCCAAGAACCTCGGCTTCCGCGGTGGTCTCGTGCCCGGCGTCGACGTGTACGCCTACCTCTGTCATGTGCCGGCTGAGGAGTGGGGCAGGGAGTGGTTGGAGCGCGGCACGATGACCGCCAAGTTCTCGTCGCCGGTCTACGACGGCGACGACGTTGACGTCGAGAGCAGTCGCCCCGCCGCCAACGCGCTCGGGTTGACGTTGACCGATTCCAAGGGCGGGTTCTGCGCTTCGGGCACCGCGACGCTTGCCGACGGACCCCGCTTCGGCGCCTGACCCGTCGGACTGGCCCGACTTCGCCGTCGACGGCAACCGCCAAGATGCGTCGCCGGCGTCGCTCACCTCGGTGCCGATGGGGCACCTCGACGTCGGCTTTCACGCCGACAAGGCCCACGCTTACCTCGACGACATCCGCGAACACGCCAGCGTCTTCCGTGACGACGGTCTCGCGCACCCGGGCTGGCTGCTGCGTTACTGCAACTTCGTACTGACCTCGAACTTCATCCTCGGCCCATGGATCCACGTCGAGTCCACGACGCAATTCTTCAGCGCCGTGACCGACGGTGAACGCGTACAGACGCGGGCGAAGGTCACCGGCGTCGACGAAAAGCGCGGGCACAAGTTCGTCGACCTCGACATCCTGCAGCTGGCGAACGGGCGACCGGTGGCCCGCGTGTCGCACCGCGCGATCTACCAGCCCCGCGGCACCTGACCGGTCTCTACAGCGTGTGTCCGCCCCGATTCCGGCCGCGTCGGCGCCGCACATAGAGGTACAGCGCGGCCACCGCGATGATCGCCATCGCCGCCACGACGCGCGCGGCGCCGCTTTGTTCCGCAGCGATGGTCATGTGCAAGACTTCTCGCTCCCGTGGTGGTTGTAGCTCAGTTGGTTAGAGCACCAGGTTGTGATCCTGGGGGTCGGGGGTTCGAGTCCCCTCAGCCACCCCACACATTCCCTATTCGGGAATAGCGCCTATCGCAGCGCGCTCGATCACCTTGTCGACAAAGCCGTATTCGAGGGCCTCGTCAGCGGTGAACCAACGGTCTCGGTCGGAGTCGGCCTCGATGCGCTCGACGGTCTGACCGGTGTGGAACGCGGTGCGCTCGGCGAGCTTGCGCTTCATGTAGATGATCTGCTCGGCCTGAATCGCGATGTCGGTGGCCTGGCCCTGCATCTGGCCCGACGGCTGATGCATGAGGATGCGCGAGTGCGGCAGGGCGTACCGCTTGCCGGGGGCCCCGGCCGAGAGCAGGAACTGGCCCATCGACGCGGCGAGGCCGAGGCAAATCGTGGAGACATCGCAACTGACGTACTGCATCGTGTCGTAGATGCCGAGACCGGCGGTGACCGAGCCGCCCGGTGAGTTGATGTAGAGGGAGATGTCGCGCTCGGGGTCTTCGGCGGCGAGGAGAATCAGCTGCGCACAGATGAGGTTGGCGGAGGTGTCGTCGACCTGCTGGCCGAGGAACACGATGCGCTCCTTGAGGAGACGCTGGTAGATGTCACCGGTGAGACCGATATCGAGTGCCATGCGGTAAATCTACGCCCTGCGAATAACCTGCTCGGTACGCGGGCGTGGCGAAACTGGCAGACGCGCAGGGTTTAGGTCCCTGTGTCCGAAAGGACGTGGAGGTTCAAATCCTCTCGCCCGCACTTATAGCGTGGAGACATGCGGCAGGCCGGTGGCCGACGATGAGGACGTTCCATCGCCTCGTGGCGAACACGCTCATCGCGTCGACGACGAACATGTTCCTCTGGTTCGCCCTCACGTTCTGGGTGTACCTCGAGACGAAGTCGGTGATCGCGACCTCCGTGATCGGAGGTGGATACATGCTGCTGTCGGCGGCGTCGGGCCTGGCCTTCGGCTCGTACGTCGATCGCCATCAACGCAAGACGTCGATGTTGTTGTCAACGACGGTGTCGCTCGTGCTCTACGCGGTCGGCGCCGCGGTGTATCTGGTCGCGCCTGACGGGGCGGCCCAAGACCTCGGCCATCCCGCGTTCTGGCTGCTCGTCATCCTCGTGCTCGGCGGCGCGATCGTCGGCAATCTGCGATCGGTCGCTCTCGCCACCACGGTCACGATGCTCGTCCCGCCCGACGAGCACGACAAGGCAAACGGACTCGTCGGCACCATAAATGGCGTGTCGTTCTCGATCACGTCGCTCTTTAGCGGACTGGCGATCGGCCAACTCGGCATGGGCTGGGCACTCGCTATCGGCGTGGTCCTTACCGCGGCGGCGGCCGCGCACCTCATGACGATTCAGGTCGAGGAGGAACCGCCCGAACTGGCAGGCGACACATCTGCTCCTGCCATCGACGTGAAGGGCGCACTACGCGCAGTGCGAGTCGTGCCGGGGCTCCTCGCGCTCCTCGTCTTCTCGACCTTCAACAACTTCCTTGGCGGAGCCTTCATGGCGCTGATGGACCCGTACGGGCTGCTCCTCGTGTCGGTAGAAGCGTGGGGAATCCTGCTCGCAGTGACCAGCATCGGTTTCATCGCGGGTGGCGTTCTCGTCGCGAAACGAGGCCTCGGCCCGAATCCAGTTCGGGCGCTCCTCGTCACGAACCTAATCATGTGGACGATCTGCATCCTGTTCCCGATCCGGGCCTCGATAGTGCCGCTCGGTATCGGGTTCCTCATCTATATGACGCTCATTCCACGAGCAGAGGCGGCCGAACAAACCGTGATCCAACGGGTCGTGCCGTTCGAGGAGCAAGGCCGAGTGTTCGGTTTCGCGCAGAGCGTCGAGATGGCCGCCTCGCCCATCACTTCGTTCCTGCTCGGCCCGATCACCCAGATCTGGGTTATCCCGTTCATGACCGACGGGGTCGGGGCCGACACCATCGGCTCGTGGTTCGGCACGGGCGCGGATCGCGGCATTGGCCTTGTGTTCATCGCGACCGGTGTGATTGGCCTGGTGGTCACGACCCTGGCACTCCGCACCCGCTCTTACCGCGACTTGTCGGCCACCTACGCCGCGTCGCGTGAGCCGAAGAACTCCGCCACCAACCCGGCGGTCTGACCGGCGTTCAACGAGCGCGCTTCGCGGCAGCCTTTTTGGCCGGCGCCGCTTTCGCAACGGGCTTCTTCTTCGCCGGCGCCTTCTTGGCCACCGCCTTCCGGGGCGCAACCTTCTTGCCGCCGTTGCGGCGGCCGCTCGCTGACGCGATGCCGGCCTTGCCGAGCAAGCCACCAAGGGTCTCGAGCCCAACGACGTCGCTGAACTGGCGCAGCGTGTAACCGGTGACCTTGGCCCCTTTGGGCCCGCCGCGGGCGGCCGCCGACCTCGGCAGATCGAAAAGCGGACCCATCTCGCCGAAGTGCTCGCCGGGCTTGTTGACGAACACGACGCTCTCGGTTCCGTCTTCGTTGCGATTGACAATTTCGATCTCGCCGGCGTCGACGACGTAGATGCGTCCGCCCAAACTGCCTTGCTCGAATAGGACTTCGCGTGGCTTCAGCTCGCGGCGCTCGGGCACGTCAGCGCCCTCGACGAACTTCGGCAGCATCTCGATGACTATGTCGGCCAGGGGCAGCATGCGGTCGTCGTGGGTGGCCACGACAACGGATCGACCGGGCTCGGCCAACGAGCGAATCAGCCGCAGTACGGCTTCGACTTGCACGTAGTCCAGGTGCGCAGTGGGCTCGTCGGCGAGCACCAGCGGTGGCTGGTGCGCCAGCGCGCGCGCGATAGCCACGCGTTGTTGCTGACCACCCGACAGCTTGGCAGGGAGGTGATCGGAGCGGTCAGTGAGCGACACCTGCGCGAGCAGCGCGGCGGCGCGTTCGGCCGCCGCGGCGCGTGACACGCCCGCGGCGCGTAGCGGAGCGGTGACGTTCTCGGTGGCCGTGAGCGACGGTACGAGGTTGAAGGATTGGAACACGATGCCCACGGTCTTGCGCCGGTATTCGGTGAGCGCGCCGCCGGTGAGTCCTGACGTGACCTGATCACCGACGGTGATGGTGCCGCTGGTCGGTGTGAGAATGCCGGCAAGGCATGACAACAGCGTCGACTTGCCGCAACCGCTCGGTCCCAGCAATAGCGCCAAGGAGCCACTCGGCACCGTGAAGCTCAGGTGGTCGACGGGGCGCAGGACGTAGTCGCCGCTGGCGTACTCGATGACGAGGTCGTCTACGACGAGATCCATCTCAATGGCCTCCGAAGGCGAGTGCGGGATCGACGGTCACGGCGCGCCGCAGGGCCGCTCCGCTGGCGAGGATGCCAATGACGAGACCGACGACGGGAAGCGTCGCCAGGATGCCGCGCCGGGAACAGGACTTCCACGGGGAACAGCGGGGCGAGCAGGAACGCGACGCCTATGGCCAGTACTGACGCGCTGACCGACAGGGCGATCGCTTGAACGATCAGAGCTCCGAGCAGATCGCTCGTGGCTGTACCGGTCGCCTTGAAGACGGCGAAGTCGCCGACGCGTTCCAACGCTGAGAGGTAGACGACCGAGCCGATGATCGCCGCGGCGACGATCCAGAGCATGAGACGGAACAAGCCGATGGACTCGACGGTGTCATGCAGCGGACGCCGCAGGTCCTCACCCGACAGCCGAGACGACACGTACGAGATGCCGGGAGGAACCGCCTTCGGCTCGCCCTGCACTGCGATCGACATGACGAACGGCTGACCGCCGAAGAAGACCTTTTGCGCGTCCTCGATCAACATGAATACCGCGGGATGGCCGCCGAGGACCGTCAAGCTCTTCGTGAGTCCGACGACCTTGAACGAATCACCACCCACCCGGAAGTCATCGCCGAGCTTCATAGTGCTCGACTTGTCGACGACCGCCTCACCTGGTTCGCGCACAGTCCGTCCCTCTACCGGTCTGGGCGACCCCATGCCGTCACGCGTGGCACCGATGATGTACACGTCGGGCTTTTCGATCTGGTCGGTCACCTGCAGCGCGGCGATGATGGGCCCCGCTTCGAACACGCCCGGCAATTTTCGAACCACCTCGAGCGTGCTGCCCGGGATCGGCGAACTGCCGGTAAAAGGACCGGGTCTGCCCTGCGCGACCATGAACCCGTCGGCGCGGATGATTCCGAGCGTGTTTTTGACCTCGCGATCGAAGGTGGCGAGGAATCCGGTCAATAGCAACGTGAGCGCGAATACGAGCGATGTGCCCAGCACGGCAATGACGAAGCGGCGTCGACGCCACTGCAGATCGCGGATCCCCGCCAACCATAGAAATCCCGGTCGCATACTTGACCTCCGCCAGCCCCTCGGAAACTCAGGGCACGCTAGGCCAAACGACCACGATCGAACGTGACTACCGTCACGCACCCATGAAGAACGCGGGGCTCGATCGTCTTCCCTTCTTGCGCGGACTTCCGCCAGCGACGATCGCCGCCGTACGCCGGGTCCTTCGCGCGAAGAAGGTGTCGGCGGGTACGCAGCTATTCCGTACCGGCGAATCCGGTGACGCCTGCTTCCTGGTCGATTCTGGCGCGTTGCGCGTCACGACCTCGCCCACCGGCGACGTGCTGGCCACGCTAGGCCCCGGTTCGTTCGTGGGTGAGCTGGCGTTGCTGCTGGGCGAGCCGCGCACCGCGACGGTGACCGCGGTAACCGATGCGAAGTTGTTCGAGTTGAAACGCGCCGATCTCGAGTCGCTGATGACCGACCACCCTGAGCTCGCCCTCGCAATGACGCGGGAGCTCGGCCGTCGGCTCATCCACGCCAACCGCCGTCTCGCGGGCGACTTCGGCGCCCGTCGAAGCGCGGTGTGGCCGGCGTCGATGCTCGGCGCGGTCGTGGCCGCCATTGATCCGGTGTCGACGAGGGTTGGTGTCGCCGCGTTGCGCGGCGCCTCGATTGGAACGACCCCGGCCAATACGGCGCGCGTGCGGGCGCCGCATTTCGGCGCCACTGACGCGCACCTCCAAACCGTGCTCGTCGCCGCGCCGGACGAGGGCAACGCGGCGGCGATGGTCGCGATCGCCGACGCCGAGCACGTGTTGGTATTCGGCACGCCGCCGCCATGGCTGGTCGATGCCGCCGCACCAGGCCGGCTCGTGCGGCTCAAGGATGACGAAACCGGGTTACGACGCGCCGCCCGCTGGGCCACGGGCCGCGCCGTCGGGCTTGCGCTCTCGAGCGGCGGGAGCAAGACCGTCGCCCACATTGGCGTGATCCGCGTCCTGCGGGAGGCTGGCATCGATATTGACGCCGTCACGGGGACCAGCGGCGGCGCCATCGCCGCCGCGGCCGTCGCGTTCGGCCGCGGTGACGAATTCATGCGTCAGTGCGTCAACGAGATCGCGAAGGCGACGCACTGGCGGTCACTTGACTTCAACTTCCCACCCCGCAGCGCGCTGTTCAAGGGCAGGCGGTTGCGCGCACTGTTCGAGAAGTGGGGCAACGGAGTCGATCTCGAAGAATCCGAGATCCCGATCTGGTTGGTGGCGGCGGACGTGGCCAGCGGCGACGAGGTCGTGATTCACACCGGCCCGCTCGCTGACGCGATGCGAGCGAGCATGAGCGTGCCCGGCGCCTTCGATCCCTGGAGGGTGGGATCACGACTGCTCATCGACGGCGCGGTCGTGAACCCGCTGCCGGTGGACTTGCTTCGGGACGCGGGCGTGGGCGTGATCCTGGCGTCGAACGTGGCCGGTCAGGCGGTCGAGCTTGTCGTCGGCACCAAGCTGCCGGGTTTCATGCAGATCATCGGGCGCATCCTCAACGCGATGGAGCGGGAGGTGATCCGCGGCCAATTGCCGCTCGCCGATGTCGTCATGCGGCCCGTCGTCGGAGCGAGCAGCACGTTTGACTTCTCGAACACCGACGAGGTGATCGAGTCCGGGGTCGACGCGGCTCGTGAGCGCCTCGGTGACATCGAGGCTGTGTTGCGTGCCGCTGACATAACGAGGAAGGTGTCGCCATGACCCCTCGCATCATCGCCGACCTGACGACGCCTTCGTTGATCGTCGAGGCGTCAGCGTTTGATCACAACATCGCCACCATGAGCGCCGCACTTCCCGAGGCTCGGTTGCGCCCCCACGTCAAGGCGCACAAATCAACCGCGCTCGCCAAAAGACAGCGCGACGCCGGTCACTCCAACTTCACCTGTGCCACCGTGCTCGAAGTTGAGCGCATGGCGGCGGCGGGTCTCGGTGATGACCTCATGCTCGCCAACGAGGTGCTCGATGCGCGCCGACTCGGCGCGGTCGCCACCTCCGGCGCGCGGGTCACGGTCGCGGTGGATTCGTCCGAGACGGTCGCGGCCGCCGTGGCCGGCGGCGTGGGTGAGTGCGTGATCGACGTCAACGTCGGGCTCCCCCGCTGCGGCATCGCGCCCGACGCGCGGGGGCACTCGCCGACCAAGCGCGCACCGCGGGATTAACGGTGCGCGGCGTGATGGGTTATGAAGGGCACGTCGTCGGCAACCCCGATCGCGCCGCCCGCATCGCTCAGTGCGAGACCGCGATGGCGCTGCTGCTGCAGGCCCACGGCGACGTCGGTGGCGAACTCATCTCCGCCGGCGGAACTGGGACCTACGACATCAACTCGTGGGCGAACGAGATCCAAGCGGGCTCATACGCGTTGATGGACACGGCGTACGACAAGTTGGCACTGCCGTTCAAACAGGCACTGTTCGTATTGTCGACGGTGATCTCGGTGGGCGACGGGTTCGCGGTGTGTGACGCCGGCCTCAAATCACTCGGCATGGACCACGGCAACCCGTCGCTGCCCGCCGAAGTGGGCGAGGTGTGGTTTTGCTCCGACGAGCACATCACCTACGGACCGGCGGGCACACCAACGCTGGGCGAGCGCGTGCGCGTCACTCCGTCACACGTGGATCCGACGGTGGCCTACCACGACACCATGTGGGTGGTCGACGGCGACGAGATCGTCGACGTCTGGCCGGTCGACATGCGCGGCTGGTAGTTACGCCCCGAGGTTTTTCAGACCAACGGCCAGCGCGCGAAAGGCGCGGCCGCGATGCGACACCGCTTCCTTCTCCGCTCGCGTCATCTGCGCGAATGTGCGTCCGTCGCCACCGCGGGGGATGAACAGCGGGTCGTAGCCGAAGCCTTCGTCGCCGGTTGGTTCGTCGGCGATGACGCCTTCGACCACACCGTGGGCAACCACCTCGGGACCGTTCGGGAACGCCGCCAGCGCCACCGTTCGAAACCGCGCCGTGCGCGACTGCGCGCCGATCATCGCGACGTAGAGCTTGTCGACGTTGTCGGCATACGTCGCGTGTTCACCGGCGTAGCGCGCCGAGTAGACCCCGGGTGCGCCGCCAAGCTCGTCGACCTCGAGGCCGGTGTCATCGGCGATCGCCGGAAGACCAGTCGCCGCGACCAATGCGTGGGCCTTGAGGCGGGCGTTGCCCTCGAGCGTGTCTTCAGTCTCGTCAACGTCCGGAACGTGCGCCGGGCGCGGGATCAATTGGAAGTCGGCGAGGATCGCGGCGATCTCCGCGGCCTTGTCGGGGTTTGCCGACGCGAGGACGAACTTCAACGCGGAGCGAGGGGCTGCGCGAGCACCGCGTTTTGCGCAGCGATCAGTTCGTTGATGCCGCCCTCTGCGAGAAGCAAGAGCGAGTCGAGTTCGCCCCGTGAGAACGCGGCGCCTTCCGCCGTGCCCTGCACCTCGACGAACTTGCCCGCGCCGGTCATGACCACGTTCATGTCGACCTCGGCTTGATGATCCTCGTGGTAGTCCAGATCGAGCACGGCCTGGCCGTGTGCCATACCCACGGAGACCGCGGCGCACGAGTCGACGAGAGGGTGCTTCGGCATCACCGCGGCGGAGACAAGGCGGGTGCACGCGTCGTGCAGCGCCACGTAGGCACCGCAGATCGCCGCAGTGCGCGTGCCCCCGTCGGCCTGAAGCACGTCGCAGTCCAGCGTGATCTCGACTTCGCCCATGGCCTCGGTGTCGGTCACAGCGCGCAACGCCCGCCCGATGAGGCGTTGGATCTCAAGGGTGCGACCCTTCTGTTTGCCTTTGGCGGCCTCGCGATCGTTGCGGTCAGGCGTCGCGCCGGGAAGCATCGAGTACTCGGCGGTCACCCACCCCTTGCCCGTCCCCTTCATCCAACGCGGCACGTCGAGATCAGCCGACGCCGTGCACAGCACGCGGGTCTTGCCGAACGACACGAGCACCGACCCGGCCGCAAACTCGGTGAAGTCGCGTAGGAACGAGACCGGACGCAGCTGATTGGCCAGGCGGCCGTCGTGACGCTTTGTACTCATCGCCTGAACCTAACGGCCCGGCGTGGGGCGAGCGGAGCGAGGGGCCCCACGCAGAGGGAGGAGGACGGGGTTGGGGCCCCGTCCGGGAGCGCCGGCGGCGCCATCTAACCGTCCCACTCGAGCGCTTCGACGACGTCGAGTTCGGGGCCGAGCAGGCGGCGGCCGAGGGCGGCGAACGCGGCGGCGTCACCGGTCGAAACCCACCGGTGCTTTCCGGCGCCGCCCGGCGGTCCGGCGATTCCTTGATCGTCGAGCAGCGCCTTGAGGGCGAAGGCGGTCTCGTCGGCCGAACTGACCAGCACGACGTCGCGACCCATCACGTCGCCGATCGTGCGGGCGAGGAACGGATAGTGCGTACAGCCGAGCAGGAGCGCGTCGACACCCGCTTCGCGAATCGGATCGAGCAGCCGTTCGGCCAGCACGTACGCCTGTTCCGAGTCGGTCTCGCCGCGTTCGACGAATTCGACGAATCCGGGGCAGGCGGCGCACGTCAAGGTGACCGCGGTGTCGACCGCGGCCGCGCGCACGGCCTCCTGATAGGCGCCGGATCCGATCGTGCCGACGGTGCCGATGACGCCGACGCGGCCGGTGACGGTGGTTTGTGTCAGCGCGCGCGCACCGGGCTCGATCACACCCAGGACGGGCACGGGACACTCGGCCTCGAGCACCTCGAGCGCGGCGGCCGCGGCGGTGTTGCACGCCACCACGACGACCTTCACGTCGTGGGCGTCGACGAGGTGCCGGGTGATCTGGCGCGCGAACTCGCGTACTTCGTTCAGATCGCGCGGGCCGTAGGGGTAGCGACCGGTGTCGCCGAGATACACCAGGTCCTCTGACGGCAACAGGTCCATGACCGCACGGGCCACGGTGAGGCCACCGAAACCGGAATCGAACATGCCGATCGGCCGGGCGTCCACGAACCAGAGGCTAAGTGACGATTAGAAGTAGAGCGTGGTCCGAGCGCGTTCGGTCACCGCGTCGAGGTCGTCGGTCCACGCGCCGGTCGACAAGTACTTCCACGCCCCATCGGCGGAGAGGAACACGACGGTGCCGGAGTCGATCTCCGCCGCGGATTTCGTCGCACCGACGAACGCCGCTCCGGTGCTGATGCCGACGAGCACGCCGATCTCGCCCAGCGCGCGGACACCTTCGATGGATTCGCGCGGGCCCACGACCCTCTTGCGGTTCAGCAGGTCAGCGCCGCCGAAGTCGATGAAGATCGGCGGGATGTAACCCTCGTCGAGGTTCTTCAAGCCGTCGACCATCTCGCCCGCGGGTGGCTCGACCGCCCAGATCTGCACGTCGGGGTTCTGGTCCTTCAGGTACCGGCCGACGCCGAGCAGCGTGCCGCTCGTACCGAGGCCGGCGACAAAGTGGGTGATCTCGGGGCAGTCGCGCCAGATCTCCGGACCGGTGCCGGCGTAGTGCGCGGCGACGTTGGCGGGATTGGCGTACTGATACGGATACCACCACTCGGGATGATCAGCCGCGAGCTTCTGCGCAACTTTGACCGCGCCGTTGGACCCTTCGGAGCCGGGCGACGAAATGATCTCGGCGCCATAGATCTCGAGCAGCTGGCGACGCTCAGGCGACACGTTCTCGGGCAACACGACCTTCAGCTGGTAACCGCGGGAGCGAGCCACGAGCGCGAGCCCGATGCCGGTGTTGCCCGACGAGGACTCGATGATCGTCTGTCCCGGAGACAAGGAACCGTCGGCTTCGGCGGCGAGGATCATCGAACGAGCGATGCGATCCTTGACCGATCCTCCCGGGTTGTAGCCCTCGAGCTTTACGAACAGCGCGACGTGCGGGTTGGGCGACAACGCGCTGACGTCGAGCAGCGGCGTGTTGCCGATCAGGTCCACGGGAGAGTCGAAGCGACCCATGCGCGCGCTGCGGTCGCGCTACCCGCCGGCGACGGCGGGCAGGATCGAAATGGTGTCGGCGTCGGTCACCTTGGAGTCGAGCTTGTCGAGATAGCGCACGTCGTCGTCGTTGAGATACACGTTCACGAACTTGTGCAGTTCGCCGCTCTCCGTAATCAACTTGCCGCCAAGCGCCGGGTACTTCGCCACCAGATCGGCGAACAGTTCGCCGACCGTCGCACCGTTCGCGGTAACGACCGCCTCGCCGCCCGCGTCGGGACGCAGGATCGTTGGAATGCGGACTTGGACGGGCACGGCGAGACTCCTAGGAAGATTCCTGACTGAGTTGGTCAACATTAATCGACAACAACCACGGGTTCCTCAGCGATGTTCCCGTCCGTGATGCGGTAGCTGCGCAAGCTGGGCGCCTCGTCGGCCATCGACACGATGACGTAATGCCAGCCGGGATCGGGCGCCGAAGCCACGTCGGTGGGCGACGGGTAGCCGAGCGTGTGGGTGTGCGAGTGGTACACGCCCACGATCTGCAGGCCGCGCGCCTCGGCGTCGCGATCGGCGCGCAGATACTCCTTCGCGTCGAGTTCGTAAATGCGTGACGACGCCGCCGCGTTCGAGATCGGATAGCAAACCGCGCCGTCCGCATTCGGCTCCCGCGGTGTCGGTCCAGCGAACACCCCGCAGGCCTCGTTGGGCAGCCTCTCGTAGCAGTCGCCGATGATCTGCAGGTATACGTCGCGTCGCAGCCGCAGCACCGCCGTATCCTCGCACCTCATGCCGGGCGCCAAGAAGACAGTTGCACGTGCGCCCACGATTCAAAACCGTCGCGCCCGCCACGACTACGAGGTCATCGAAGTCTTCGAAGCCGGGATCCAGCTGGTCGGCTCCGAGGTCAAGTCGATTCGCGAAGGTCACGTGCAGCTAACCGACTGCTACGGCCGCATCATGGACGGTGAGGTGTGGCTCGTCGGCATGCACATCCAGCCGTACGCGAACGCCACGAGCTTCGGCGCCCACGATCCCGACCGTCGCCGGAAACTGTTGTTGCACAAGCGCCAGATCGAAACCATGTCGCAAGCGGTCAACGAGAAGAGCCTCGTCCTTGTGCCTTTGACGATGCGGTTCAACGAGGACCGGCGGGTCAAGGTCGACATCGCGATCGCGCGACCCAAGAAGACCTACGACAAGCGCCACGCGATCGCAGCGCGAGATGTCGCCCGAGACGAGGAACGCGAGGCCCGTCGACGTCGGTAGAATGGATCTCCCAAACACCACAAGGGAGCGACTTAGTTTCGATTTCTGACGTTTAGTTGAGAGAAGCGAGCCGTGGTCTCCGAATCCACGTAAAAGAGTCGGAAACAAAAACAAACGCGAACAACAACTTCGCACTCGCTGCCTAGGTAGCGACGTCTCACCGTGGCCAGTCCGGCGCTGCGGAATTGAGGCGCCATCAAGTCGGACTTACTCCAACGCAGGGTCAGCGGGCGTCGGAGGACATCAAAGTTGACTGGGATGCCTCACCGGTGCCGGTGAAGGTGAGGCGTCTGAGACCTTCCACCGGCTGCGCTCGGAGAAGAATCAGCGAAGCTCGGAAAGACGCGGGTGCAACCCCCGCCGCTTCCACCATCAGTCGAATTGGGCGAGATATTCCACCGCTAGGGTGCGATATCTCGCCCAGTTCGGTGGACGAAGGCGCGGAGGCCGGCGACGTACGCGTTGTTCGTCTGGCGTTGCACGAGCTGGCTCACTGGCGCGCCGAGGCGGGCGAGCAGTTCCGCGTGGCGGGAATGCGCCGACACCGAAAACGTCACGGTGCCATCGCCCGCCAAACCCACGATGAACGACTCCTCGCCGCACTCGGGATGACCGGGCAGCGTGGCGTACGCGAAGCCGAACTGCCGAGGCTCGTCAACGACGGAGACCACGCGGCATGGAAGCAGGACGTGCAGCGGACCAACGCGTGTCGACCCGACCATCGTCGCCCCGGCGGCGAGCGGCTCGGTCGGGGGCGTGACCGACACGCCGGCACCGACGTGCGCCGCCCACACGCGCAGCCCGTCGCGCGCCGCGCGGAACGCCGCTAGCCCGTGGCCGACTTCGCCCGAGTAGGAGTTGTAACGAAACCCCGGGACGGGCGCCTCAGAGCGCGTGGCTCCGATGTGGTCGAACGTGGGTGTGGCGGCGCGGGCTGACTCGAGAACTCGCTCGATCTTCGCGGCGGTCGGCCGCGTCAGCCGGAACAACTACGAGGCAGGCGCCGCGGAGGACTGCGCGTAAGTGCAGACGTTGAACGAGCCCGACGGCTTGAGGTCCGACACCGTCGCCAGGTTGGCCACGCCGAACCCGAGGTGCGTGCGGATTGGGGCACCCGCGGTCACCGGGTGGTTCACTCCATCGACGACGAACCGGTTGTGCGAACCGTTGAAGCGCTGTACGCCCACGCCCTGAGGCAAGCTCTGCACGCCGGCGACTGTGGGTGCTTCGAAAATCCACTCGGCCGACGAAAAGCTCGACGCGTACGTAACGTCCTTGCTCCACGACCACTTGCCGTTGTTGATGATCTCGAACCGCCAATTGCTCGACCCGCGATAGTTGATCGTGGTGATGATGTCGTCGCCGGGAACCACGGTGCAGGCGTTATCGCCGGCGCAGCCGCTGGTGATCGGAATCAATGCGTCGGGCAGCATCTCGTACCAGGCGTAGTAGCCCTCGAAGAAGCTGGTCAGCGTTCCGGCCTGGATCAGATCCGACGTGCCGTGGCCGCCGATTCCCACCCACGTGACCGACCAACTCGGGATGACGAGGTTGGTGGCCGGCACCGTCCAGCGGCCTTGCACGTCGGTGATCTGCTGAGAGCCCGACGCCTTCTGGACGTAGCCCGCCCAGTTGAGCGAACTTTCGTCAGCGTGTTTCGGAAACACGATCGGAGGCAGCAACGCCTTGGCGTCGGCGGACGGTTGCGACACGACGCCGCTGAGCGCGAGCGCGGCGACCGATAGTGCGGCGGCTTTGCGAAGCAGGTGACGCATGTAAGAAGTGAGTCTCCCCAGACGAGGCGCCGGATGTGACGCCGGGATAAAAGCGTACCTGCGTCAGACGCGCAGGTGGCGTCGTACCGCGAGCGCCGAACTACCCGCGCCG
Source organism: uncultured Actinomycetes bacterium (assembly GCA_963769985.1). Lineage (GTDB taxonomy): Bacteria > Actinomycetota > Acidimicrobiia > Acidimicrobiales > JACCXE01 > JACCXE01. Next base: position 26,932 of record CAVYNR010000006.1, read on the forward strand.
ATGGCGGCGCCGATGAGCATGAGGAACAAGCCCGTATTGAGTGCTTCGCCCGCGGTGGCCCGCAGCGATCGCAGACCCTGTGTGAGCGTGGGGTCACTGATCACGTCGACGATCTGCACGCGGAACACGTAAATGAGCACCGCGGCCACGAGCGCGCCCGCCACCCCTTGCAACATTCCCTCGATCATGAAAGGCAGGCGAATAAACCAGTTCGTTGCGCCGACCAGCTTCATGACCTCGATCTCGCGCCGCCGGCTCAGCACCGCGAGCTGAATGGCGTTGAGGATCAGCAGCACCGCTCCGAACAGGAGCACCACGGCCACGCCGAAGTACGCGACCTGACGTTGGCGCGTGGTCTTGAGCAGCTTGTCGATGGCATCTTTCGCATACACGACATCGCTGACACCGGGACGGGCCTCGAACCGTCGACCGATCGTGTCCACGAGTTCCGCCTTCTGGGGGACGATCCGGAACGACGGCGGTAAGTCCTCGGCGGTGACCACGTCGAGCAGGTCGGAGCTGTTGGCGAAGATCTTCTTGTATTCCTCAAGCGCCTTCTCTTTGCTCACAAAGGTGTACGACTTCACCTCCGGCGTCGACTTCAGCTCGCGCTCGATCGCGTCCTGTTGTCCCACCGCGACATCGGGGCGGAGGAAAACGGACAGCTCGACGCCTCCGCGCCATTGCAAGGTGGCCTTGTTGACGCCTTGTCGCATGAGCAGCGCTCCGCCGACGAGCCCGAGTGAGACGCACACCGTCAGCACCGCGGCCACGGTCATGGCGATGTTGCGGCGCAGGTTGGTCGCGGTCTCGCGAGCGACGTAGTTAAAGGAAATCGGCACGACTCAGCTCCCGTACACGCCGCGGGCTTGGTCGCGCACTTTGACGCCTTGGTCGAGTTCGATGACGCGGCGGCGCATCGAGTCGACAATGCCTTGATCATGGGTCGCCATCAGCACGGTGGTGCCCGTGCGGTTGATGCGGTCGAGCAGGCGCATGATGCCGATCGTGGTGTTGGGGTCGAGGTTGCCGGTCGGCTCGTCCGCCAACAGGATCAGCGGCCGGTTGACGAAGGCGCGGGCGATCGCCACGCGCTGCTGTTCGCCACCGGACAACTCGCCGGGCAGATTCTCCGACTTGCCGCGCAGCCCGACCAGTTCGAGGATCTGCGGCACCTGCGAATCGATCACGTGGCGCGGCCGGCCGATCACTTCAAGCGCGAACGCAACGTTCTCCAGCACCGTCTTGTTCGGCAGCAAGCGGAAGTCCTGAAAGACGCAGCCGATGTTGCGACGTAGGTACGGCACCTTCCACGGATTGAGTTCGCCGATGTCCTTACCGGCTACGAAGATCTGGCCGTTCTCGGGTTCCTCTTCCTTGGTAAGCAGCCGCAGGAACGTCGATTTACCGGATCCCGACGGGCCCACGAGGAAGACGAATTCACCCTTGTCCACGTTGAGCGAAACGTCTCGCAACGCGACGGTGCTGTTCTTGTACGACTTCGTGACGTGTTCAAGGCGAATCATGAGCGAAACCAGCCTAGGGGGTGCTCCGGCGCCATCTCAGCCATGCCTCCATGAAGTCATCGAGGTCGCCGTCGAGCGCAGCTTCGACGTTGCCCGACTCGTGTCCGGTGCGCTCGTCCTTGACCTTCTGGTACGGCGCCAGGACGTAGCCGCGGATGAACGAACCGGCGCGGCTCACCGAGCCCTGCGGTCCGCTCAACGCCGCCATCTCGGCCTCGCGCTCTTGCCGTTGGCGTTCGGCCAACTTCGCTTGCAGCACCTGCATGGCGCGGTTCTTGTTTTGCAACTGACTGCGCTCGTTCTGGCACGACACGACGATGCCCGTGGGCAGGTGCGTGATACGCACCGCGGAGTCGGTGACGTTCACGTGCTGGCCACCGGCGCCAGAGCTGCGATACACGTCGATGCGCAGATCCTTGTCGTCGATTGGGACTTCCTCGCCCGAATCCTCGACGAACGGGACGAGATCAAACGACGCGTACGACGTCTGACGACGCGCCTGGCTGTCAAACGGCGATATGCGATACAGCCGGTGCACGCCGCGCTCGGAACTGAGCAGCCCATACGCGTGGCGGCCCTTGATGATGAAGGTGGCGGAGAGGATGCCGGCTTCTTGTCCGGCGGTGACTTCGTCGAGTTCGACGGAAAAGCCGCGGCGCTCGGCCCAGCGCAGATACATGCGCAGCATCATCTCGGCCCAGTCCTGCGCGTCCGTTCCGCCTTCGCCGGCGTGGATTTCGCACACCGCGTCGCGTTCGTCGTGCTCGCCGAGGAACAGCGCGCGCAGCTCAAGGGCGTCGAACTGCTTCTCCAGAGCGGCGACGCCGCGCTCGACTTCGCCCTCGACTGAGTCGTCGCTTTCCTCGAGCCCCAGTTCCCACAGCGTCTGCGCGTCTTCGATGGCCGCCGCCAGCGACTCCAGCTGGCTGACGTCGTCGCTCAGCGCGGAGAATTCGCTGCTGATCGCTTTGCCCACCGCGGGGTCATCCCAGAGGTCGGCGCGGCCCATCTCGACTTCGAGCTCGGCCATGCGCATCCGCGCCGGCTCCTCACGCAGGTAGACCCGCGCCTCAGCCAACCGTCGCGCGAGCGCGCCAAATTCCGCAGAAAAATCCTTCACTACGCCGCCCTTCAGTAGTCGGCGACAGGAGTGAGGGCGAAGCCGCCAAGGGGGCAAGGGGGCGAAGCCCCCAAAGCGGGGGTGTGGGGGCAAGGCCCCCACACCGGCGCCGATCCGGCTTTGCCGGTCGGCGACGCACAAGCGCCGCCGCCGAAGGCGGCGTCCGTCAAGCTCGCCCGAGCGCCAGCGAGGGCGAAGGCGCTACGAGCCATGACAATGCTTGAATTTCTTGCCGCTGCCGCACCAGCAGGCGTCGTTGCGACCGATCTTTTCCTGCTCGGACTTCACAATCGGCGCCTGCGTTTCACCCGTGTTGATCATGTCCGCGCTGACGCCGTCGCCCGCACCGGTAGCGGCGAACGCCGCGCCCACGTCCATGCCTTCGGCTTTTTGCGCCTGTGCTTCTGCGACCGCCGCCTGATGAATGGCCGCGCTCCCCTGAGGTGAATCTTCGGGGGCGGCGAAGCTGGCTTGCTCGAGCGCGACCTCGGGCTGGGCGATCTCTTGGGGCGCGATGTCGACGTGCATCACGTAACGCAGGTAGTCGTTGTTGATGGCCCCGATGAGCTGGCCGAACATGTCGTAGCCCTCGCGCTGCCATTCCACGAGCGGATCCTTCTGACCCATCGCCCGCAAGTTGATGCCGTCGCGCAAGTAGTCCATTTCGGCGAGATGCTCGCGCCAGCGTGCGTCGATGATCTGCAGCATCACCTCGCGCTCGACCTCGCGCATGACGTCGGTCTGCCCGTAGGACGCCTCCACCTGCGTTTCGCGCGCCTCGTAGTACGCGGTCGCCTCGGCGATGAAGCTCTCCACGAGTTCGTCCTTGACCGCGGCGGCTTTGAGCTCTTCGACCGTGAACTTCGACGGGTAGTACGACACGACTGTGCGCAGCAGACCTTCGCGATCCCAGTCTTCGGGGTAATCGGTCTGGCAGTACTCGTCGACGGTCTCCTCGATCGCCGACTGGAGGATCTCGAGCGTTTCACTACGCAAGTCGCCGCCGTCGATTACTTCCTGGCGACGCTTGTAGATCACCTTTCGCTGCTCGTTCAGCACCTCGTCGTATTTGAGGACGTCTTTGCGAATCTCGGCGTTGCGCTGCTCGACGGTGTTCTGCGCGCGCTCCACGGCTTTGGAGATCATCTTCATGTCGATGGGCTCGTCATCGGGCAGGGCCTTGCTCATCAGCCACTGCACCGCCCCCGTCGCGAAGATGCGGATGAGCTCGTCCTCCATCGAAAGGTAGAACCGGCTTTCGCCCGGCTCACCTTGTCGACCGGAGCGACCACGCAACTGGTTGTCGATGCGACGACTTTCATGGCGCTCGGAACCGAGCACGTACAGGCCGCCAAGCTCCTTGACCTTCTCGCCATCAGCGCGGCATTTCGCCTCGTGTATCGCCACCAATGCCGCGAGACGCGCCTTGCCCTCGTCGCTCTCGGGATCGAGACCTTCGCTTTGCAGGTCGCGCATCGCGAGACCGTCCGGGTTGCCGCCGAGCAGAATGTCGACTCCTCGACCGGCCATGTTCGTGGCGACGGTCACCTGATGGAGTGCACCGGCCTGCGCCACGATCTCGGCCTCACGGAAGTGCTGCTTGGCGTTCAACACGTTGTGCGGGATGCCCTTACGGTCAAGCAGCCGAGACAGCACTTCTGACTTCTCGACCGACGCGGTGCCTACGAGAACCGGCTGGCCGCGGTCGTGACGCTCGACGATGTCGTCGACCGCCGCGTTGAACTTGGCCTCCTCGCTGGCGTAGATGAGATCCGCGCTGTCCTCGCGGATCATCGGACGGTTCGTCGGCACGGGGACAACCGCGAGTCCATACGTGTTGGCGAACTCGGACGCCTCGGTCTCGGCGGTACCGGTCATGCCCGCCAATTTGTCGTACATGCGGAAGTAGTTCTGCAACGTGACCGTGGCCCACGTGTGATCCTCGTCGTGGACATACACGTTCTCTTTGGCTTCGACCGCCTGGTGCAAGCCGTCGCTCCAGCGGCGGCCCTCCATGATGCGACCGGTGAACTCGTCGACGATCTTGATCTCGCCGTCCATCACCACGTAGTCCTTGTCGCGCTTGTACAGCTCCTTGGCACGCAACGCCTGGGTCAGTTGGTGGACGTAGTTGACCGAGACGGCGTCGTACATGTTGCCAACGCCGAGTGCCTGCTCCACCTTTTCGACGCCGTCCTCGGTCGGCGCAACCGTGCGCTTCTCCTCGTCGACCTCGTAGTCGACATCGCGCGAGAGCCCGCGGGCAATTGCAGCGAACTGCGCGTAGAGCTTCGCCGACTCCTGCGCCGGGCCCGAGATGATCAGCGGCGTGCGGGCTTCGTCGATCAGGATCGAGTCGACTTCGTCGATGATGGCGTAGACGTGGCCGCGTTGGGCCATGGCGTCGCGGCTGCGGGCCATGTTGTCGTAGAGGTAGTCGAAGCCGAACTGGGCGTTGGTGCCGTAGGTGATGTCGGCCTGGTAGGCGGCGATGCGCGCCGGACGGTCGTGCAGGTTGTCACCCAGAATGAGCCCGACGTTGAGCCCGAGAAACTCGTGGATCCGACCCATCCACTGCGAGTGGAAGGTGGCCAGGTAGTCGTTGACGGTGACGATGTGCATGCCCTTGCCCGTCAGCCCGTTGAGGTAGGCGGGCAGGGTCGACACGAGGGTCTTGCCTTCACCGGTCTTCATCTCGGCGATCCAGCCGAAGTGCAACGCGGCGCCGCCCATGAGTTGTACGTCGAAGTGACGCTGGCCGATGACGCGCTTCGCCGCCTCGCGGGTGACCGCGAACGCCTCGACCAGCAGGTCGTTCAGCTCCTCGCCGTTGGCGAGGCGGTTGCGGAATTCGTCGGTCTTGGCCCGCAGCGTCGTCGTCCGACAGCGCCTCGCATCGAGGATTCGAGCGCGTTGATATCCGGAACCAGCCCTTGGAGCGCGCGGACTTTCTTGCCCTCACCGGCGCGCAGAATCTTGCTGAGAACACTCATGATTAATCCTGAGTGTAGGGCCTAGCGGCCGGAATCTTTGCCGCGAAGGCGGCGTTCGCCGGGGTCTAGTAGCGGGTGCAGCCCAGCTGCGCGGCGAGTGTGCCCGCAGCATCGGCGGCGCGCGCCGGCCCCGAGGGCGGCGAGCAGATTCTGAATCGACTGCACTTCGTTGACGATGGACGCGAATGGTGCGGGGACGGTCGCGAATGGGTCTACGGCTGGCACCGCGCCGACGCCTGGGTCGGGGACGGATCCGCCGACGGTGGCGAGCGCCGCGGTGATGTCGGCGTCGGGACCGCACGACTTGAAGTCGGGGAACAGCGCGATCACGCAGGCGGTAATGACGGGGCCGAACAGGGGCGACAGGAAGCTGGGCGGAACCGGCGGCTGCACCGGCAACTGCTGGAAGATGGCGGTCATCGCCACTGCGCCGGCTAGAGGCGCGAGGTACGAGAGCGTGCACAAGACCGGCGTGACCGGGCTGATCAGACCGGTGAAGGGCATGACTTCCGCGGGAATCGGTATGAAGGGCAACGAGGGAAGCTGCGGGTTGTTCGGATCGATCGACGGCACGCCAACTCCGGGAAGGGGGATGTCCGGGAGCCCAGGAGCCAACGGCTCAGCCGCCGCCTGCCTAGCCAAACCTCCGCTGAATAAACCCAGCAGCAGCACTCCAACAACGAACCGACGTACCCGCATGTGATTCCCCTCCCCAGTTGTGGTGTGTCACGACAACGGAGTGGGTCGAGCTTTCTCGCGTCAAAGCGGGTAATTGCGCCCGGGGCGGCCCGGATTGCCCTATTCGCCCAGGTCGATGATGCGTTCGCGCATCGCGTAGAGCACGGCTTCCATGCGTGAATGCAGGTGCAGCTTCTCGAGGATGTTCCGCACGTGGTTCTTCACCGTGTTCTCCGAGATGTAGAGCTCCTCGGCGATCTCGCGGTTACTCATGCCCTTGGCCACGAAGCGCAGCACCTCGACCTCGCGAGGGGTGAGGCTCGGGTGCGCGAATTGCTGGCGCTGCTCGAGCTTTTTCGAGACAGCGTGTGAATTCGGTCAGCAGCTTCGATGCCATCGACGGGCTGATCAGGCTCTCGCCGGCGTTGACACGCGGCGGATCGACGGACGGCACTTCTTCGATCGCGATGTCTTTGAGCAGGTAGCCGTTGGCGCCAGCCTTGATCGCGTCGTACAGGTGGGAGTCCTCGTCCGACACCGTGAGCATGATGATGCGGGTCGACGGGCACGAGTTCCTTGATGCGCCGCGCCGCTTCGATGCCGTCGAGCTGGGCATGCGGATATCCATGAGGACGACGTCGGGAGCGAACTCCTCGGCCCGTGCACCGCCTCTTCGCCGTCGGCTGCCTCGGCGACCATGGAGATGTCATCCTCGGTCGACAGGACCACTTCGAGGCCGCGGCGGTACAACTCCTGGTCGTCCGCGACAAGGACGCGAATAACCACGGGCGGCGCGGATGCGTCAGCCACGCCGCCTAACGGTACTGCGACTGATGGCGGCTACGGCGTGACGATGACGCCGTGGCGCGGGTGACTGCGTCCAACCAGGCGACCCTTGCGGCGCTCCAGTTGGCGCACCAGCTTGTCCATCACGGTGTCGAGCGCCGCCATGGCGTCGCCGGCCATCGCTCGGGCACGCACGACCGTGCCGCGCCCGACGAGCGTGACTTCGCACACGTCGCGCTCGGTCATGCCGACGGTGCGGCTGCTCGACAAACCGAACCTCGGCCCGCTCGAGGAACTCGAGATAGCGGTCGAGGTGACCAACCTTTTCGTCGACGGCCTGCGCGCAACGGCGCCGGGACCTCGACGTTTCGGTGGCTGATGGTGATTTCCATACGCACCTCTGCTCTTAGTTGGTCTGGTTCGTGTTGAGTTTTATGGATCGGGTGTGGCTGACCTGGTCTTCGTCCCCACACTCGCCTGGTGCCGCTGAGCCGACGGTCGGCTGCGCGGCAATCAGGACTTACTTCTAAATCGCACCGTGCTCAGCAACCAAAAGTTGCCTTACGTGGGCCGTTTTGCCTGCGACTGGCATCGGCTTGCAACCACAGACCCACACCCGATCCATTGCCCGATGGTACGCCTCCCTAAACCGGGTGTCATCGGGCGTTTTGTTACGTGTCACGCGCAGCTCACGAATCGGGCGGCGGCGTGTAGGCCGCGGCCACCGCGATCACCGATGCCGCTCCGATCCGACGGAGCTGGCGAGCGGTTGCGATCACCGTCGCGCCGGTCGTGATCACGTCGTCGACAACAAGGACGGTGCGGCCCATCAGCGGCCACGCTCGCGCGTTCGTGAGGACCGGACTAAGGGGCGGTCCACCGTGGCGTTCGTGAGCGCTGACGACCGGTCAACGCCGCACTTCGCTCGCGGGCGATGAGGCGGCTCGCAGGCAGGCCGAGCGACGCGGCGACGGATCGGCCGAGCAGCTCGCCGTGATCGAACCCACGCGCGTACGCAGATGCTGGGGTGCGGCCGGTGCCCACGTGACGACATCGATCCAATGGTCGGCGGCCCGCACGAGATCAGCCATGCCTCGACCAAGCCACGCGCCGACTGGCGCGTTGGTTGCGGAACTTCAGCCGCGCCACCAGCTCGCGGCCCACACCGCGGTAGGACAACAGCGCCGCGCACCAGTCGATGCCCTCGAGGTGCGGCATCGCGCCGGCCGGTCGCAACGCGCCGCGACAGCGCGCGCACGGAACCGACCCGATGCTCCGCACACCGGACACCTCCACCCGAGCAGCATGGTTTCGACCCTACGGAGACGGGTGTGACGCGTTGTCGATCTAATGGTGCTCCCCGGCCGCACGGGCCGCGGTTACCCACTCGCTCTGTGGCTATCGCTCGCTCGCACTGTCCTAACGTGCGGCATGGCCTCTTTGGTTCCCGGATACTGCGGCCGACCTCCTCACCCGGAGTGGTTGGCCGATGCGCTCGGTCTGCCGGTCGTGGCCGTCGAGTTGGAGAAGGTCGGCACCGGACAGATCGGCGACTGCGAACGCGTGCGGCTCACGTACGGCGAAGACGTGCGACGGTCCGGCCTCGATCGTGGCCAAGATCCCGTCGCAGGAACCCACGAGCCGCAACGCCGGCGTGGCGCTCGGCACGTACCGCAAGGAATCCAGCTTCTACCGCGACTTCCGCGACAAGCTGCCGGTCAGTGCGCCGCAGTGTCACTACGTCGACTTCGACGACGCGACCTGCGAGTTCGTGTTGCTGCTCGAAGACCTCGCGCCCGCGGTGCAGGGCGACCAGATCACCGGCTGCACGCCGGACCAGGCGTGCGCTCGCGGTGCTGGAACTCCCGAAACTGCACGCGCCGATGTGGGGCGACCCCAAGCTGAGCGAGATGGCGTGGTTGTCGGGCGGCTACGGCGAGAACCCCGACATGACCGCGCAGTTCCTCGGCATGTTGTCTTCGAGGGTTCAAGGAGCGCTACGACGGACGCATCGACGATGACATCGTCGAGCTTGTCCGAGCGCATGTTCACCAAGCATGGTGCGCGATGTACGACCTCGGCGACCGGCCGCGCACGCTGCAACACTCCGACTATCGCCTCGACAACATGCTGTTCGGCACGCCCGAGGGCGGCCATCCGATCGCGATCGTCGACTGGCAGACCGTGGCCAACGGCTACGGCGTAGCCGATCTGTCGTACTTCATCGGCGCCGGTCTCACGCCGGAGTACCGCCGCGTCCACGAAGAGGACCTCGTGCGTGCGTACCACGACGCGATGGTCGCCGCCGGCATCGACTTGACGTGGGACGACCTGTGGTGGCAGTACCGCCGCCACACGACATCGGGGCTGGTCATGGCGATCGGCGCGTCGCAGGTCGTCGGGCAAACCGACCGCGGTGACGACATGTTCGTGGCGATGGCGCAGGCGCACGGGCGCCACGCCCTCGACCTCGAGTTCGAGGGCACGCTTGGTTGAGCAGCTGAACGAGCTCGCCTTCTACGGCATGGCGGGCGCGGCGCGCGCGACCGAAGGGCCTGCTCGACGAAGTGCGTGACGCCGAGCGCATCGGTCTCGGTTCGGTGTTCCTGTCGGAGCGCTTCAACGTGAAGGAAGCGGTGACGCTGTGCGGCGCCGTTGGCGCAGCGACTACGACGCTCGGCATCGCGACCGGCGTCGACGAATCACAACACGCGCCACCCGATCGTCACGGCGTCGTTCGCGACGACCATGGACAAGCTGACCGACGGCCGTTTCGCGCTCGGCTTCGGCCGCGGCATCGCGCCGCTGTTCAATGCGTTCGGGCTTAAGCCGATCACGACCGCGCAACTCGAAGACTTCGCCGGCGCTGATGCGCAACCTGTGGCAGCGACGAGATGGTGTTCGGCCACAACGGTCCCGCCGGCAACTTCCCGTTCCTGCGCGTGGACTGGGGCGGGACGGCAGGACGATCCCGTTGATGCTCACGGCGTTCGGTCCGAACTCGCTCGACCTCGGCGGGCGCGTGTTCGACGGCGTGATCCTGCACACGTTCTTCACCGACGAGACGCTGGCGCGCTGCGTGAAGACGATCCGCGATGGCGCCGAGCAAGCCGGACGCGATCCGGATCGCGTGCGCATCTGGTCGTGCCTCGCCACCGTCGGCGACCACATCCCTTACGAGTTGCGCCTGAAGAAGACCGTCGGGCGACATGGCGACGTATCTTCAGGCGTACGGCGACCTGCTGGTCGAGACCAACGTTGGGACCGCGCGGCGCTCGCGGCGTTCCGCGCCCATCCGAGGCGGGCAGCTTCCCCGGCGCTATCGACGACATCGCGACAACCGAGCAGCTCGAACAGATCGCCGAGGTGATCCCGCCCGAGTGGCTCGCGCCAGCGGCGACGGGTACGCCGGATCAGTGCGTCGCCACGATCCAACGACAGTTCGAACTCGGCGCCACCGGCGTGATCCTCCACGGCGCGTCGCCGACCGAGCTCGAACCGATAGTCGACGCGTACCGCCCACGCCGCGCCCCGAGCGCGTTCGACCACCTGTCGCCCAACCCCGGTCTATGACCTCGCGCGCGTGCATGGCGCGCCTGCCGCAGTGCCTCCTCGGCCTCGTCGGCGTTGGATTGGTGCCGCGCCGACTTCGTGCTGCACCGGGTGGACCGAGGGGTGCTGACACCCCAGCGGGTTGACGTGGAGCCTTCCTTCCCGAGCTGACCGGACTTTCGTAGGGTCAAGACCATGCCGAGAACTTTGAGACTCGTGGCGCCTGGTCATCGTCACTACTGCTGCGCTGCTGGGCGCCTGTTCGAACTCGGATGGGAAGCTCGAGGACGATCGAGGTCGACAGCAGCTACGACGAGTTCGCAGGAACGTTCCGCGCGTTCTTTCCCCGCGACGTAACCGTGAAACCGGGCATGACGCTCAAGTTCCACCAGAAATGGTCGGGCGAGCCGCACACAGTCACGTTGGGCTCCGAGATCCAGGACCGCATCGAGCCTGAGATACTCCCGATCATCCGTCGCTCAGTCTCCAAGGAGCCGGGCGACGAAGACATAACCACGCCCGAAATCGCTGCGGCGGTCGAAGCGTTCTTCGGCGAGTTGCCGTTCTTCTTCGGCGAGAAGGGCCCGAACCCACCGGTCGCCCAGCCCTGCTATCTCGACAAGGGACTCCCCCTGGGTGACAAGGCCTGCCCAAGCAACGCCGACACCGAGTTCAATGGCAACGAGAGCTACTTCAACAGCGGCTTCATCCCGTATGAGGGGAGCCGAGGCAACGAGTTCGAGATGAAGATCGCCGATGACGCCACGCCGGGCACGTACTTCTATTACTGCGCTCTGCACGGCGCCGGCATGAGCGGACAGATCAAGGTGGTCAACGCGGCACCGTCCCGTCGCAGGCGGCGCTGAACCGGCAAGCGCAGAAAGAGATCGCGGAAATCGCGAAGCCGCTGCTCACCAATTTGAAGAAGGAGCAGGCGGGCAACAGCGAATTCAAAGGCAACCTCGCCGGCTCCGGCGGCCAGTTGGCGGACGGCATCAAAGGTCAGGTAAACGAGTTCACGCCGCGCACGGTGAAGGCAAAGGTCAGCGCGCCGGTCAAGTGGACGTTCATCGTCAAGCCACACGATCAGCTTCAACGTGCCGCCCTACTTCCCGCTCGTAAGCGTGAGCAAGACCGGAGTGGTGACCGAAAACCAGAAGGCCTTCGAGCCGGCGGGGTCGTTCCCGGGCCGTCCTGCACCGACCGGGGACGAGGGACCACCTGTTCCGAGAGCGGACGTCGACGCCGGGAGGTTCGACGGATCGGGCGGTTTGCAGTCGTCGGGCGCCGACTGGCAAACCGGCGACACCTACACCGTGACCTTCACCAAGGCGGGTACGTATCCGATGGCGTGTCTCATCCACCCTGGCATGATCGGCAAGGTCGTCATTTCATAAGGCAGCCCGTAGGCTGTCGCTCCTTATGACTCCCGTTGAGGGCGACTTCAAGGTCGCCGACATGTCACTGGCCGAATTCGGCCGCAAGGAAATCGTCCTCGCCGAAGAGGAAATGCCCGGCCTGATGGCACTCCGGGCCGAATACGAGGACAGCCAGCCATTGGCGGGCGCTCGTATCACTGGCTCCATCCACATGACCATCCAGACCGCGGTGTTGATCGAGACGCTCACCGCGCTCGGCGCCGACGTGCGCTGGTCGTCGTGCAACATCTTCTCTACCCAGGACCACGCGGCGGCCGCGATCGCAGCCGCCGGCGTCCCGGTCTTCGCGTGGAAGGGCGAGACGCTCGACGAGTACTGGTGGTGTCTCGAACAGACATTCCGCTGGCCCGACGGCGAACCCCCCAACATGATCCTCGACGACGGCGGCGACGCCACGATGCTCGTGCACTTGGGCACCGAGTTCGAGAAGGCGGGCTCCGTGCGCGCGGACTCCGACAGCGATTCCGACGAAATGAAAATCGTGCTCGAAACTCTCCGGCGCACGATCGCAGCGACGCCCGGTGTCTGGACCAAGACCGGCCAAGGCGTGCAAGGCGTCACCGAGGAGACCACCACGGGCGTGCACCGTCTCTATGAGCGCGAGAAGAACGGCACCCTGTTGTGGCCCGCCATCAACGTGAACGACTCGGTCACCAAGTCGAAGTTCGACAACGTCTACGGCATCCGTCACTCGCTGATCGACGGCATCAACCGTGCGACCGACGTGATGATCGGCGGAAAGATCTGCCTCGTCATGGGTTATGGCGACGTCGGCAAGGGTTGCGCGCAATCACTCAAGGGTCAGGGTGCACGCGTGCTCGTCAGCGAGGTCGATCCCATCTGCGCGCTGCAAGCGGCGATGGAAGGCTTCGAGGTCACCACACTCGAATCGGTGATCGACAAGGTCGACATCTTCATTACCGCGACCGGCAACAAGGACATCATCAGCGCCGAGCACATGGGCAAGATGAAGCACAACGCGATCATCGGCAACATCGGTCACTTCGACAACGAGGTTGACATGGCCGGCCTGTACAAGATGAGCGATGTCAAGCACTTCAACATCAAGCCGCAAGTCGACGAGTTCGCGTTCCCCGACGGTCACTCCGTCATCGTGCTCGCCGAAGGTCGACTCTTGAACCTCGGTTGCGCGACGGGCCATCCAAGCTTCGTGATGTCGACCTCCTTCACGAACCAGGTCTTGGCGCAGATCGAACTCTGGACCAAGGGCGACAACTACCCGATCGGCGTGTACCGGCTGCCGCGTGAACTCGACGAGAAGGTCGCGCGCCTGCATCTCGACAAGCTCGGCGTGAAGCTCACGACCCTCACCAAGGACCAAGCGGACTACATCGGCGTCGCGCCGAACGGGCCGTACAAGCCCGAGCACTACCGGTATTGATTCACCTTCGGCGGCTCATCCTGGCCGCCTTGGTTCTGCTCCCGGTTCGCTCTGCCCTGCGCGCCGCTGGCTTTGCGCAGGACGAGGGCGCGCTCCTCACCTATCCGTGGCGGTTTCTCGCCCACGCCATCCCCCACCGCGACTTCGTCATGCGCAACGGGCCCGGCGAGGTGTGGCTTCTAGCGCCGATCTATCGCGTCCTCGGCACATCGCTCGTGGTCGAGCGACTGGTCGGGCTCGCAACCTCGATCGCGTTCTTCACCGCGTTGGCGATCCTGCTGGCCGAGGCCTCCGCGTGGCGGCGTTTCATGTCGCTCGCGTTTGCCATCGTGATCATGTCGCCGATGCTGATCGCCAGCACGTTCATCAGCGCGTTGACGGCGGGACTGGGCGCGCTGGCCGCCGCCAAACACGGGCGCCCCGCACTGGCCGGCTTTCTGGCAGGTGCGGCGCTTGCATTCCGCTTCGACGTGGCACCGGCAGTGGCCCTCGGCCTGTTCTTCGTAACGCCCCGCCTGGACTGGCGACGGGTCGCCGCCGGTGCGGCCGCGCCGGTCGCCGCGCTCGGGTTGCACTTCGTCATCGCTGGTCCCACGAGCGTGTTCGAAGGAGTCATCCTCGATTCGCTTCGACAGTCCGGGGGGCGCAGCCTCCCGCTGCCGACGAGCGGCAAAGAGTTGGTGTTGCTGGTCACGCTCGGCGTGGCGTGCGCGTACGTCGCGTTCGTCGCCGTTCGCGATCCGAAGGCCCGCGCCACCGCCGCCTTCGGTCTGCTGCTAGTACCCCAGGCGCTCCAACGCGCCGACTTTTATCACCTTGCGCAGGTCACGGTCGTCGTGCTGCCGTTCGCCGTCGCCGCGCTTCCCGCATGGCGCGAGGAGGCGATCGCTCTCGCGATCGGCGCGCTGATCCTCGTCACGGGCGCGCGGCTGTGGGTCGAGCCGACGTTGCGCTCGGTCGGCGTACGGGACGACCCGTCCCACGCCGTGGCGCATCACGGCCGTCGCTGGATCGTGGGCGACGCCGCCACCGCTGAGGCGCTGCGAGCGATCCTCAACGAGGTCGACGGGCTTTGCGCGCGGCGCTTGTTCGTGGGCCCGCGCGACCTTCGGTTCGCGACCTACAACGACTCGTACCTCTATTGGCTCGCCGACGTGAAGCCCGCCGGGCGCCACATCGAACTGAACCCAGGTGTATCCAACCGCACCGGCTCGGGCTGGGATCGCGATCTCGCGTCGGCCGACGTCGCGGTGCTCAACGCGACCTACTTCCCGAACGAGCCCAACTCGAGCCGGGACCCGGGACCGAACCTCGAACCGGTCCTGCGGCGACACTTCACCCCGCGCAACACCCACGGGCCGTGGACGCTGTTCGCTACAGCTGAGGCCGGCTGCAAGTAGCTGCGCGCTACGGCGCGGTGGCGAGCTGGGCTTTGAGTTCGTCGAGGATCGGCACTGGGCCGGGATCGATGCCGGAGAGCGCGGCCATGTGAAACGACACGAAGTCGCCGAACAGGATCAGGTCGAAGAGTTGCGCCAACTCGCCCTCGCCTTCGGCTTCGACGGTTTCGATACCGGCCATGACCTCGCGCATGATCTCAGTGACGAGATCGAAACGCCGCGCGACCTGCGGGTGCTCGTGGTCGTGGCGAAGTTGCACGAGCGTGATCAGCTGACGAGTGATGTCGCCGTGTTGGCCCCAACCGACGATCTCGTTGTGGCACAACTCGGGCTGGACGCCGGACATCGCGGGCGCCTTGGCGTTCTCGTTGATCTGCCCCTTCCAACGCGTGACCGCGGCAGTACCGAGCGCGGCCGAGGAGTGAACCAACGGAATGGTTCCGCCGATACGACGCGCGAGTTGCTCGGCGGGACCGTTGTCCACGATCAGTTGGTCGCGGCGCCGGCGTAGCTGTGCGACCGCGGAATCGATCCATCCCCGCGCGCCGGGAAACAATCCGACCGCCTCGAGGACGAGTAGCGGCGGAATGGCGACTGCACCGATGTTGGCGCGCGGCACCGGGATGCCTTCGAGTACCTCGACGTGCGGCGCCCCCCACGAGTCGGCCATACCGCGGAGCTGGCCCGGGCCAGAAACCACGACGAGTTGCGCGCCCGCCATCACCGCCTCCGACGCCGCTTCGATGGTTTCCTCCGTGTTGCCCGAATACGACACTGCGATCACGAGGGAGTTCTCGTTGACGAACGCGGGCAGCGTGTAGCTCTTCACCACAACTGCCGGCACGGCCATGAACGGCGCCGCGCTGGCCAACAAGATGTCGCCGGCGATGCCACTACCGCCCATGCCGAGGAGGACGACGTTTTCGACGTTGTCGTGGGCGGGCAGGCCGTCCACGTTCTCGATCTTGCACGCGGCGGCTGCCGCGACTTGCTCAGGAAGCCCGGCGGCGGCGTCCCAGATCCCCGCGGTGTCGAGCGACGGTGCCATCAGTCCTTCGGTTCCCAACCGGGCGTGATGCCCTGCTCCTTGGCCTTCGCCGTGAGTCGTGCATCCTCGGCGGCGTCCGCGACGATGACGGCGTCGTCGAGGAAGTTCGGGATGTCGTTGGTGATCGGGTACTTCCGCTTCAAGCGCGGGTTGTACAAGAACTGCTCGTCCTCGAAGTACAGCAGCGGCCCTTTGTCTTGCGGGCATGCCAGAACGTTCAAAAGCGCAGGGGCCAGGGCCACTTCAGTCTTCTCTCACTATGGCGAGGACCTCCGCAGTGCGGGCCTCGCATTCTTCGTGACTGCCGGCCTCGAGGTTGAGGCGCAGCAGCGGTTCGGTGTTGGACGGACGAACATTGAACCACCACGAATCGGCCTCAACGGTCAGCCCGTCGAGACGACTCTGATGCATGTAACTGAACGCGGCCGCAACCTTTTCGATCGACGCGCGTGGATCGGCCACGCGCGTATTGATCTCTCCCGACGCGACGTACCGCTCGAACGGCTTGCGGAGTTCGGAGAGCGGAAGGCTCGCCTTGCTCAACAACTCGAGGATGACGACCGCGGCGATGAGCCCGGAATCGGCGCGGTAGTTGTCGCGGAAGTAGTAGTGCGCGGAGTGCTCGCCACCGAAGATGGCATCGGTATCGGCCATCACCGCCTTGACGAAGCTGTGCCCAACGCGGCTGATGACGGGATTGCCACCATGCTCACGGATGACCTCCGGCACGGCGCGGCTGCAGATCAGGTTGTAGATGACGCTGGCGCCCGGATTCCGGTCGAGCATCGTCGCCGCCAGCATCGCGGTGGTGGTCGATCCCGACAGCCCAACACCTAGCTCGTCGACGAGAAAGACGCGGTCGGCGTCGCCGTCGAAGGCGAGACCGACATCGGCGTTCGTCGCGCGTACTCGGGCGATGAGATCGACCTGGTTGGCCGGGTTGATCGGGTCCGCCGGGTGGTTCGGAAACGTTCCGTCGAGTTCGCCGAAGAGAATCTCGAGGTCGAATGGCAGGCCGTCCATCACCGTGGGCACCGCGAGGCCACCCATGCCGTTGGCGGTGTCGGCGATCACCGTCAGCGGGCGCAGCGCGTCGCGGTCGACGAACGAGTGCACGTGCGCCGCGTACTCCGGCAAGAGGTCGAGCGAGTGCGCCTCGCCGCGCCGCGTCGACGCCGGCGCGGCGCCCGCGACGATGTCGGCCTTGATCACGTCGAGGCCGGTGTCCTCGCCCACGGGCTTGGCACCGGACAAACACAGCTTGATGCCGTTGTACGCCGCCGGGTTGTGCGAGCCGGTGAACGTGGCCCCCGGCATGTCCAGCTTGCCGGCGGCGAAATACAACAGGTCGGTCGGGATCAGACCGAGGTCGATCACATCGGCGCCCTGGTCGAGCACGCCGTCGATAAACGCGCCGCTCAGCTCCAAACCCGACGGGCGCATGTCGCGCCCGACCAGAACCGTCTCCGCGTCGGTGAAGCGCACGAACGCGGCACCGACCTGGCGCGCCAGTTCGGCGTCGAGCTCATCGGGCACGAGACCACGGATGTCGTACGCCTTGAAGACGGTGTCGATGGCGGCCATTGCGGCGGTCACGTTAGTTGCGTGTCGTAGGCGCCTTGACCGGCGAGCCGACGAATTCGCACCATGTCGGCGAGGACGCGCACCGAGTCAAGGCCGAGCCGGACGGTTGATGCCTCCGAGTTGGTCAACGTGACTGGCACCTCGACGAGGGCAAGCCGCTGGCGCTCGGCGAGATGGAACACTTCGATGTCGAACGCGAAGCGATCGATACGAGCGACTCCGAAGATCGATCGCGCGGCGTCGGACGCGAAACGCCTTCAGACCGCACTGCGTGTCGCGGTACGCGCCGAGAAGCACCGCCAGAGAGATGAGGTTGATGGCGCGGCTGCCGAGGGCGCGGAGGCGCCCCGCACGTACGAGCTCAACCGTCTCGATGTGCGCGCGCGGCTGCCGACCACAACATCCCAACCGGCCTCCACCTGGTCGAGCAGTCGCAGGAGAAGCACGGGTTCGTAGGCCAAGTCGGCGTCGGTGAAGGCGATGGTGCGCCCGCGTGCGACGAGCATCCCGGCGCGGACCGCCGCGCCCTTGCCGCGGTTTTCGGACTGGCGCACCACGACGTCGGCGCCCGCTTCCTCGGCGACCGTGGCCGTGTCGTCGCGCGAGCCGTCGTCGACCACGACGATCTCGAGTTGTCCCACGCCGACGGTCGGTTCGACTTCGGCGCGCAGCCGTTCGACGGTTGTCTGCGATCTCGTTGGCCGCGTTGTATGCGGGCACGACCACGCTGAAACGCCGCTCTCCCGGCGCCGGGGGCCGGCCTTTGACCGGCTGCACCTGGGCGGTGCGCACCCGTCGAAACAACAGGCTGCGATAGCCCACCACCCGCACCACGCCGGCAATCGCCGAGCGCGACGGCCTTCGACGCCAGCAGCACGCGCGTCGAGGACGGATCGAAGAGCGCCAGCCCGAGACGAACCACGACGACGTCGATGGCACCGGCGTTGGCCGTGACCAAGCGCGTACGCGAACGGCTCGTCGACCCAACGCAGGTGCGGGTCGCGGGTGAAAGTCAGCGCGCGGTTGGCGAAAAACGAGACGACGCGCGCCCGCGGTGATTGCGATCGCGTCCGCGAGGAGAACCGGCAGACCGAGGCCGAGCCGCAGGACGACCAGAACACCGACGTCGACCGCGGTGACAAGAACGCCAACGGCCGCGAACCGTCGCAGCTGCGAGCGCACGAAGAGAAGCTACGGCCCCAGGATCACGTGCCGGGCGTGGAGACGCCGGCTAGTTCCTTGAAGCCAGTCCGCTTCGGCCTCGGTCACGCCGCTCGGAGAGGTCATCGCCTCCTCGGCCGGCGGCGGCGTGAGTGCGTCATTGTCACCGTCGGGCGACCGACGACGTCCGAACCACCACAGCACGCCGAGCCCGGCGATGCCGAGAAGCGTCGCGGCGTTGGCAAGGTAGTCGACCGGCGTGGTGCCGTAGTGCAACGAAACGTGTTTCGACGTAGGGATCACGACCATCTCGTTGGGCGTGACGCGCCACGGCCCGTCGGCCCCGCTGGCCTGCCAGTTCGGGAAGTAGGACGCCTTGACCACGACGGGCACGCCGACGCTTGTCGACGTCAAAACTGATGCGGTCGTCAGTGGTCTTGATGTGGCTGACCTTCGCGGTCTTCACGGGCACCTTTTTCGGCGTCGCCTCGGGCGACGTGACCCGCGGCCAGTGCGTTGGGCCAGATGCCGCGAACAACACGTCGCGCTGCACCGTCGGCGGTGTAGGCCGCGACCGCGGCGTTCTGCCACTCGCGGCCGCCCTTGGGGACCTTGGTCATCACCGCCGGCAGATTCGTGAGCGGTTCGACGAGCGCCGAGTCGCTTGACGAGGTAGATCTTCCACGGACGCGACTGCACCGAGGTGACGCCGCCCTCGTTGATGGTGGCGGACCACGGCTTGGTTTCGGCGACCTTCGAGGTCGGGCAGGCGTCGGCTTGCGCTTGCGCCGCCGTGCTGACCGCCATGTAGTACCGCACACCGAGGTCCTGCAGGTGACTTCACACCCTCGGCGACGTTGAGTTCGGTGTAGGGCAGGTCGCGCTGCGGGCGCGACGGACGCGCCGAGAGTTCGGACTGGTTGAGGAAGTGGTACGGCGTGCTCGCGGCCGACTCGAAGAAGAGACCCTTCCATCGAGTCGATGCAGCCGTCGGTCCAGTACGGCAGGAGCATCAACGCCATCGGCGTGCCGATGCGATCGAGTTCGGGTTCGTACTCCCACATGGCGCGCCCACACCCGTGGCGCTTGCCCACGTTGCCCATCGTGGTCGAGGACGTCGTGGTACTCGGGGTAACTCGCCTTGCGCTCGTAGCCCGAGTAGTTCCACCTGCCCCAGTCGCCGACGAAGCTGCGATCGGCGTCTTGACACGGTCGTCCACGACGGCAGCAGCTGCAGCGGCATGCCGACGAGCACCAGCGACGTAGACCAAAGCGAGCAACGGCGCCAACAAGACGCGGCAGCGCCTCGACGTTGTCCAGATGGCGTCGGACGCTGTCGCGCCGATGACGGTCTTGCGCAGTTCGCGCAGCAGCCATGACGCGCCGAGCGCGAGCTCCGTCGCGGCGACCCCGGCGAGCAGGTACAGCGAGAAGAACCAGAACGGCAGGAGCCGCGCGTTCCAGAGTCGGCTCTGTGGCGCGAGAATGAACCCGACCGCGGCCAGCGCCGCCATCGCGGCGACCCAGAGTCCGGTGCGGCTCCGCCGGCCCACCGACATCACCAATCCGAGCGCCGCCCATGCAAAAGAACAGCCGGAGCTTGGCCGATCGGCCGACGGGAAGAGCTGGTGGCGGTAGTCGGTGAGCTTTTCCCAGCCCATGTCGTTCGTGTACGGCAGCCGCAACGCGAACGGGATGACCCAGAAACCGGCGAGAAGACCGGCCACCGCGAAGACGGGTACGGCGCGGCGTGAGCGACAACTTGCGACGGGCGCATCGCGACCAGCACCAGCGGCACCGGCGATCACGAAGAACGCCGGGATGATGTGACACAGCCCCGTCACCGCGAGCGCGGCGGCGGTCCAGCGCCTTGTGCTTGCCCGTGTCGAGCATGCGAGCGAACAGACCGAGGAAGACCATGCCACCGACAGCGACATGGAGAACGAGAACTCCCCGGCAAGCGTCGACGCGATGTTGCCGCCGTAAATCGTGAAGCTGCGGTCGAACACGAACGGCACCGTCGCCAGGCGCCAGAAGTGCCGGCCCGGGGAACTCAGCTTCATCGAACGAGCGAAGAACCAGGTCGCGATCGGCAGTGTCAGCAGACCCGAAACCGAGATGAGCTTGAAGGCGACGTTGTACGGCAGCAGCAGGTCGCCGAGCACGATCAACAAGCTCGGCAGCGGGAAGTAGAAGGTCAGCGCCGGGAAGCCGCCGTACCAGTCAGGAGCCCACCCGGTCAGCCGCCCGTGGGGCAACAGGTGGTCGCGCAGGTACGCGGGCGTCCACACGTGGGCGCCCATGTCGCCGCCCGCCGCCGTGGTGTTGGCGAACAAGAGCGACGGATGGAGCTGGGCGAAAATGAAGCCCACCGCGGCCGCGATGACCACGCCCGTGATGATTCGCTGGACGCGGCCTGCGGTCGAACGTGGTCGGCATGGGCGACATTTTGGCCGGTGAAACGGCGTTGCCGCGTCGGGAGCCGCGAAATCAGTCATGGCTCACGCGTTCCAAAGGAAGACAACCGTCGCCGCGTTGAAGGCGGCGTGGGCGAAAATATTCGGGCCGAGACGCCTGGACCGGTGCGCCAGCCAGGCCAGCACGACGCCAAACGCGGCCAGGCCCGGGAACTGGAGGAGCTGGAAATGGGCGGCGCCGAACACAACGCCGCAGGCCAAGATGGCGGCGGCACCGGTCAGGTACCTTCGGAGGGCCTTGCAGCAACAGGCCGCGGTAGAAGATCTCCTCGACAAGCGGCGCGCCGACAACCAGCAGCACGGCGAGGAAGAAAAAGCCCGGGCCGTGGGCGTTGCCGGTGATGTCCGTGGCGGGTTCCTCGAGATCGGCGGTGAGGTCGCGGTCGACGAACGCCTGGACGATCACGTAGATGAACGGCAGCAGAATGAATTGCGACGCCAGACCGGCGATCACGCCTTTGAGGTCGCTTGGCAGCTTGAAGGAGAAGCCGAGGTCTCGGTCGAGGCTGCCCGTCGCGCGCACGCGGCTGATGAGGATGGTGCCGGGGATCAGACCGCCCCATAGACCGATGAGGCTGCCGCACGTTTCGGCGTAGGAGCCTTCGCCACCAATGGCGCTTCCTACGAGTATCCCGACGCTGGCGGTGACGAGGCTGAAGAAGAAAACAGCGGCAACGTCGAAGAGCCGGATTTCCGAACGCGGCTCATCCACCGAAACGACGGTAGTAGCGCGCGTCGTTAAACCGCGAGGCGGCGGATGTTGCTGGCGCGACGATCGTCGACGGCCCAACCGACTGGAGCGCGCACGTTCGACGGCGTGGGTCGGGCATAAGAACCATCCGCCTTCGACCCCCCGATCGGATGGATCGAGCCAGACCGTTCGGCTGGCGTAGTCGTAGCTAAGCGTGGCGTCTGCAGCAGCCCCGCAACCGGGCCGAGCGCAACGGGGGGTACGCGACATAACGCGCAACGTACCGATCCTGGAGACGAATTACGCGGATGGTATTCGCCCGTAGCCGACATCGTCGGTGTGAGTGCGAAGATGGCGGAGTGAGCATGCCGCCGCCGCCGCGACCGCGGAACGCCAAAGAGGGTCGACCTGACCCGAACTGGCGCATCGCTGGTCTCGTATTGGCGGCGTTGGTTGGCGCGCTGATCTTCCTTCCGGGGCTCATGGGTAGCGACACCAAAACGACGAAAGCCACCTACAACCGGGTCATCGCCGCCGCCGAAGCAGGCAAGGTCACCGAAGCCAAGATCAACAACGACACCGGCAAGATCACCGGCGTCATCAAGGCCGGCGACAAGGACCAGAAGTTCTCCGTGACCGGCCCGCGGCCGATACCGGACGAAGTCGAAAAGACGATGCGCCAGAACGTCCCGGCGCTCGAGTTCGCCAACGAGAGCTCCAACGGCGCGTTGTCGCTGCTGTTCGGGATCCTGCCGTTCATCCTCATCGTCGGCTTCCTGATTTGGATGAACCGCCGCGCCCAGGGGCAGATGAGCGGGATCATGAACGTGGGGCGTAGCAAGGCCAAGGTGTACACAACCGAGCGCCCCAAGACGACGTTCGACGACGTCGCCGGGTACACCGGCGTTAAGCAGGAGATCGCCGAGGTCGTCGACTTCCTCAAGTCGCCGGCTCGTTTCAAGGACATCGGCGCTCGCATCCCCAAGGGCGTACTGCTGGTGGGCCCGCCGGGCACCGGTAAGACGCTGCTCGCCCGGGCAGTAGCCGGAGAGGCCGGCGTGCCGTTCATGTCGGTCACCGGATCGGACTTCATGGAGATGTTCGTCGGCGTCGGCGCCAGCCGAGTACGCGACCTGTTCCAGACGGCACGCAAGCAGGCGCCCGCCATCATCTTCATCGACGAGATCGACTCGATCGGGCGCAAGCGCGGCGCCGGCCTCGGCGGTGGTCACGACGAGCGCGAGCAGACGCTCAACCAGTTGCTGTCCGAGATGGACGGCTTCGAAACAACCGAGGGCATCGTGATGATGGCGGCCACCAACCGTCCCGACGTACTCGACCCGGCGCTGCTGCGCCCGGGACGCTTCGACCGCCAGATCATCGTGCCGTTCCCCGACCTCGAGGAGCGCCTGCCGATCCTGCTCGTGCACATGAAAGACAAGCGCGTCGCCAAGGACGTGGACCTCGACGTGGTCGCCCGCGGCACGCCCGGCATGTCGGGCGCCGACCTGGCCAATCTCGTCAACGAGGCCGCGCTGCACGCGGTGCGCCGCGGCGCCAAAGAGATCGCGATGGAAGATTTCGAGGTTGCCCGCGATCGCGTGCTCATGGGTGCGCGGCGCGACTCGATGGTGTTGTCCGACGCCGAGAAGGAACGCGTCGCGTTTCACGAAGGTGGCCACGCCGTGCTGGCCTACGTGCTGCCCAACGCCGACCCCGTCCACAAGGTCACGATCCTTCCCACCGGGATGGCGCTCGGCGTCACCCAGCAGTTGCCGCTCGAGGAGAAGCACCTCTACGGCCGCGACCACATCGAAGATTCGTTGTGCGTGCGCATGGGTGGACGCGTCGCGGAGATGCTCGTCTTTGGCGACCTGTCGACTGGTGCCAGCAACGATCTCGTGGGCAATACCGAGCTCGCGCGAAAAATGGTGCGCGAGTGGGGCATGAGCGATCGCATCGGACCGATGGCGTGGGGCGCCCAGGGCATGGTGTTCCTCGGTGAAGACCTGATGCAAAGCGGCCGGGACTACTCCGACGAGACGAGCCGCGTCATCGACGAGGAAGTCGAACACATCTTGCGCGTCCAGGAAGAGCGGGCGACGACGGTCCTACGGACGCACCTGAAGGGCCTCGAAGCCGTCGCCGGTGCGCTGCTTGAACACGAAACGGTCGACGGCAACGAGGTCAAGCGACTCGTCGACGAAGCGCACGGCTCGCAAGTAAAGAACGGCTCGGTGGTTACGAACGGTCGGGAGGCAAATGGTCGGGGTGCGGCGAAGAAGCCCCGTCGTCCTGGCGCAGCTCCGCGACGGCGCCCCACAAGTCGATAGCGGTCACGTCGCCCACGAACGACTTCTTGACGACCCCGGCGCCGTCGGCCACTAACACCATCGGCACCGCCTCCACGCCGTAGCGGTCGTGGCGCGGCTTGTCGTCTTGGAACGAAATTTCCTCGTACGCCACGTCGGCTGCCGCGAGGACCTTTGCTTTCCCCGTCACGCGCGCACACCCGTCGCAGGTCTCGGACGTGAACACGGCCACGAGGAACGGCGCGTCGGGTCGGATGAAGTCTTCGCGATCGAGCTGCATCGGCACTGGCCACAGTTTGGGCTGTGTCGGAGCGGCGGGTTGCCGACGCCGTAACCACAACGCCACCAGCCCCGCCACGATGAGCACGGCAAGAGTGAGAAGTACGCGGGACATGCGAGCTCCAGTGTTACGCGAGTACAACTGGCGCGTGACTTTGTCTCAAACGCACCGCCCGTCGAAGTATCCGATGTGGATTCTCGGGCTGGTGATCATGATCGACCAGATCGATCAGAACATCGTTCGCGGCGTCGCCAGCGATCTTCAGAAGGATCTCGGGCTCTCGGACTTTCAGATCGGCGTCCTGCTGTCGGCCTTCGTGCTGGTCAACGGGTTGGTCAGCGTGCCCGCCGGATACCTCGCTGACCGCTTCATCCGCACGCGGACGGTCGGCCACACGGTGGTGGCGTGGTCGGGCATCACGGCCCTCACCGCAGCCATGCCCAACTTCGCGTCGCTCGTCGCGGTGCGCGGCGCGCTCGGCTTCGGCCAGGCGATTACGGAACCATGCTGCGCCAGCCTGCTCGCCGACTACTACCCCGCGGAGAATCGAGGCGAAGCGTTTTCGATCCAGCAGGTGCTGTCCTTCGTCGGCTTCGGGTTGGGCATCGGCTTGGGTGGCGCGATTGCGACTGCGTTCGGGTGGCGCGTCGCGTTTTTGCTCGTCGGTACCCCTGGAGTTTTGATCGCGTTTTTCGTGTACCGGTTGCGCGAACCAAAACGCGGCGCCGCCGATCGCAAGCAAGCCGGTCACGCGTTCGACGACGAGCACCAACACGAGTCGCTTCCCATCTTCGAGCACGGCGTCCGGCGGTTCTTCACCGACATGATCGACGGCCTCAAGGCCGATATGCGCACCATCTGGCAGATCACGACGATGAAATACGCGCTCATCGGCGTGTCGACGCTGCTGTTCACGATCACCGCTGCTGGAGCGGCGCTTCCGCGGTTTTACGAGAACCAGCTTGGCGTTGGCAGCGGCAAGGCCGAGGGCTATGTCGGCGCGCTGGTGATCCTCGGGGGTATCCCCGGCATCCTCCTCGGTGGACGTCTCGCCGACCGTTACGCCACGCGCATACGCGGGGCGCGCATGGCGATCCCCGCGTTTTGCATCCTCGGCGGCAACGCCTTGTTCGTCGCGTCCTACATCCCAGGCCTGTCGCTTGGCCCGGTCTTCGTGCTTGAGCTGGTCGGGTTCTTCATCACCGTCATGTCCATCCCGTCGTTGCGCGCCGGCCTGTCCGACGCGGTTCCGGCGCACCTACGCGGCGCGGGCTTCGGGGCGTTCAACCTGGTGTCCGTGATCTTGGGCCAAGCGATGGCGTCGACGGTGGTGTTCACTCTCGCAGGGGCCTACGGCCATAACTTCCGTACCGCGTTGATCATCGTGAGCCCACCGGTCTTCGTCGGAGCGCTCGTGTTGCTCAAGGCGCGTGACCACCTCGACGAGGACGCGGCCAAGATCTTCGAGGCGATTGTGAAGGCGATGCAGGAACAGCAAGAACGTGACGCGCTCGACGCCGCCGAGGCAACCGAAGCCGAATAGCACCGGGCAGACGCTGCGCCAGAGTTACAGGCTGAGCACGGTGCCGATGACGCTTGATGCTCCGGTGCCGCCGATGCGGTACGTGCTGCGGGCCACGACCACCGGTCCGCTGGCGTTGACCACCAATGGCAATTCGGGCACGCCGCCGTGCTGACTTAGCCGGAACACCTTGCGACCCCCACGGGGAATCGTGACGCCCGAAAGACCGGGCAACGGGTCGAGCAGCGCGTTGATCGCGCCGGTAACTTCGACGGTGACCGCGGCGGTCGACTCGTTGAGCACCGCGATCCACTCGTCGAGCGTGGACGCGGAGCCGCCGGCCGCGAACCCCCAGTGCGTGGCCGCGGCCGTCGCGCCGATGTCGCTCATGTATCCGGAGCGGTTCGGCGCGACGCCGATGTCGATGGTGCGCCCGACCACGATCGGCACCTTGTTGGAGACGCTGACGACGATGGCGTGACCAACGTCCTTCGGTACGCGCGACTCGCCAGCCAGGCCGAGGCTGACGCGGTCGCGGGCGGGTACCCGCAACTGGAAGGGTTGCGCTTCACCCGAGTCCAGCACGAGGTCGAGCTGCACCGCCGCCTCGGTGTCGTTCGGATTGAACAGGTGCAGCTGCTCGTCGCGGCTATTGCCGGCGACACCGTCGGGGAACACCACGCTGGTGGTGGTGCGGGGCGCGGCGAGCGTAAGCCCGACGCCCTTGCGGCCCTCTCCGTTGTGCACCTGCAACGCCTCGACCACGACGCGGCCGCGCCGGGCTCGAATCGACGCGCTCACATGGGCCCGCCTGCGCACGTGGCTGCCAACGTCTAGGGGCACGAGCCCGTAGGCGGGAACGACTACGCCCTGGAACGCCGCCGGCGCGAGGCGGCCTTGTTCGGTGCTGAAGGACAGGTCGACGATCGCGTCGTCGGGGAACGGGTTGAACAGCGCGTAGATGAGCGTGGCCGCCTTGGTGGTTGCTCCTTCGGGCACATACCAGCGCGTCGAGGCCGACGATGCGCACGCACCGACGGCGTCGCCCGCCGGCCCGGTGATGCTGTGCTCGACGATCGCGCCCCCACCGTCGAGCTGCACGAGCGCGGCCACGTAGGTGGTCCGCAGGATTTCCATCGCGTGATCGGTGCGGCGTGTCCGCGGTTCAACCACGATCTCGCGCGTGGCGCGTTGCGCGTCGGCGCCGATGATCTCGACCGTGCCGCGCAGGCGGCGGTCGGTCGGGTTGAACACCACGATCGAGTTCTGCGCCGCTCCTCCGGGAACGGCCGTGCCCGCCGGGCAATACCAGGTGGAGGTCAGCGCGTCGGGCGGCGACGCCGTCGGAGCGAACGCCGTGGCGAGGCGCGCGTCGGCAGGAGTAAGCGGCGGGCGATCCGTCCGGTCGGCCACCGCGAGAGCAACGAGCGCGACCGCCAGCGCGATCAGTGCGGGCAGGCGACGAACGTCGTGCGGTTCGGTCATGCCATCTCCCCGTGCGACGACCGGCGCAGCCGCCACGCGCCGCGGGCGACCAGCACCCACACCGCCAACTCGAGCACGAGCGACAGCCAGCGAAGCGGCGAGGTCGAATACCGCAGCGACGCGTTGCCCGTAACCCCAACGGCGTAGGTGGACGCGAAGCCGTAGGCCGAACTGCGTTCGGCGGTTTCCCGGCCGACGTCGAGCTTCCATCGCGACGACGGCGTCTCGGCGAAATACAGCGACGTGCCTTCCGCCAATCGCCCGGCGAAGGAGTAGTCCGAGTCGCGCTCGGTCAACGCCGGCTTGGAACCGGCCAGCAGGTTGTCGCTCGTCGCGACCAGACCGCGGCCGGCCGCGGCGACCTCGTCGGTCTGCTTGTCGGTGAGCGATGCGCGCGCGGGCACCCACGCGGCGTTCTCGAACACTGCGAGGTCGTCGGTGGCGTCGAGCTGGCGAAAGTCGATCTGCTCGGCCATCGCGCCCGCGATGTCGCGCGCCGGCGGAAGCGCCGACCGTCCGGCCGACTTGGGCGCGACCCGATTCGGCACCACGACGTAGCGCACCGCCATCGGCCCGAGCAGGTGACCGAGACGGGTGGTGCGGCCGTTGAGCGCGATCGTGAGGGCAGCCCCGAGAACGCCTGACGCGCCCGGTGTCGTAGGCGCCCACCGGTCGGCCAGGCTCGGAATCCCGCCACGCGATGTGCCGTAGGCGATCCCTGGCGCAATGCGCCATCCGTCGACCGGCAGCACCTCGGGATCGCCGACCCACAGCACGCGGAACTCACCCTCCGACGCCGGCCGCTCCAGGTACGACAGGTTGGTGGCGAAGGTCTCGGACCCGAGCCCCCAGCGCCCGTCGGCCGCTGCGCCCAGCAACGGAAGGCTGGCGAGAGCGAAGGCCACGCTGGCGACGGCAGTGGCCACTTGCGGGAGTCCGAACCGGAACTCCTGCAGGTCGACGCGGAACGCGATGAACCCGAGTGCGATCGACCATGCGATCGCGATCGCTGCCGGGGCGAGGAACAACTCGGGACTCGGAACCGGAACACCAAGCCAACCTCGTCCTGCCAGTACGACGAATCCAGCGTTGACCACGATCACCGACCAGCAGCGGACGGCCCAACTCAGTCGCCACCCCTTCCCGATGACGAGGGGCAGTGCGGCGGCCACCAAGAGCGCCCACCCGAGCGGCTCGCCGCCGAGGCGCCCGGTCTCGAGTCGCAGGGCCGAGCCGATCGACAGCCCGCGGCTCTCGGCCAGGCCGGCGCCGAACAGCGCGGCGCCAAGCCGTCGGGCTGCAGCATCGTGAACGACCACGGGGCCAGCAGGAGTAGCGACGCCAATACTGCAACGGCGCCGGTCGCGATGGCGCGACGTCCGTCGTCGAACTCGCGCACCAGCAGTGATCCGAGGAACAACCCGAGTGCGAGCAACAGCGTCATGGCCAAGAGGCCCGGCGCGAACGCCGACGCGGCGCCGAGCGCCAGACCGATGCCGAGACCGGACCGCCAGTCGAACAAGAACGGCTCGCGCTGGCGGCCGTCCGACGGTTCGGCCGCCCGGGTGCCAACTCCTTCCGACACGCGCCGCAGTGACGCGAACAACCACGGCGCGAGCGCGTATGCGATGAGGCCGTCCCAGCGCCCCCGTGCGAAGGCGGCGTAGGGCAGCGGCACCACGGCGTAGGCCGCGAGACCGACCAGGCCGGCGCGGGGCACGTCGACGCTGCGCGCCAGGCGGTACGCGCCCAGCAATCCAATAGGCAACATGCCGACAACCAAAAGCTTCTGCGCGGCTCCGGCGGCGCCGAGCATCACCGTGCCGAGAAGGGCGAGTAACGCGAAGGCCGGCGGCGCCGGCGACTCGGCACCGAGCCCCGTGGTGCGCCAGCCCGACAGGAACTGGCGCCACAACGTCCCGACGGACGGCGCCTCAGCGAACTGTCCGACCGCAGGAAGGGTCCCGGTGAGCAGTTCGCGCGTACCGGCAAGGAGCACGACCAGGAGGACACCCCAGGCAACAAGCGCGGTCCGTGAACCGGCCACCTCGCGCAGCAGGTCCGCGCCCGATTCTGCGAACGCGCGGGCGCGGTCCTCGCCGTGAAGCTGACCGCGGACGAATCGGTTGAGGCGCGCGAACCCGCGGGCCTGAAGACGACGGACTTCGCTGTCGGGGAGCAGCCGAATCGCCGCCAGCTCGCGGCGAGCTGCGCGCACGGACGACAAATCGCGGCAACACGTCGCCCCATCCCCCCACGACCGACGCCGCGACTCGGCGACGGCCGGCGAGCAATGAGTAGACGAGTTCGGCCACCTGCACCAGCAACAGCTGCGGGACGACGCGCAGCAGGTGCACCGCCGAGTAGTTCGTCAGCACCATCCGGACGCGGTGGCGCACCTCCGAGGCGCGGACTTCGTCGCGGTGACGGGCGACATCCTTGCGGTCGGCGTTCTCGTCGCTCAGCCCGGCGCGAAATCCGCCCAATGTCGCGCCGCGGTGCGCGACGCGTGCCGCGGGTGCAACCAGCACCCGCGCGCCGGCGATCTGGGCACGCCAGCAAAAGTCGACGTCCTCACCATGGGGACTCAGCTTCGGATCGAAGCCGCGCAGCGACGTGGCCAGGTCAGTGCGCACCAAGAGGAACGCGCCGTCGACCGCGAACACGTCGCGCACCGCGTCGTGCTGTTCCTGGTCGAGCTCGCCCGGATCGACGAGCTGGGCGATGACGCCGGTCTTGTCGATGGTGATGCCCGCCGAGACAATCCGTTCGTGTTCGTCCCAGTCGACCAGCTTGGGCCCCACGATTCCGGCGTTAGAGCGGTACGCCTCTTCCACGAGGAGCCGCACCGAGTCGGGGGCAGGCGCGGCGTCGTCGTGGCAGAACAACAAGTACGACGAGCCCTGCACCATGTCGAGCGCCTCGTTCGACGCGCTCGCCCACCCCGGGTCGTCGGACAGCCGACGAACGAACGCCTCGGGGGCCACGGCGGCCACGCGTCCGGTCGGATCCTCGTTGCTCGCGGCGTCGATGACGAGGATCGAGAGGTTGTCGTAGTCCTGGGCGCTGAGGGCCGCCAACGCGGAGTCGAACCACTCCCCCGGGTCTCGCGTGACCATCACGGCCACGACCGGAGGGGGCGCCGCCAGCTCAGGCTCGGCGGACGGGTCGACTTGCATGAGGCCCTGACGCTACTTAGCGCTCTTGTGAGCGGTCTGCTTGCAACTGTTTATCAAAAGGTGTAATCTAGTTAGCAGAATCCCTAACTCCGAGGAGACTTTTTCTGATGAACATCACCGACAACCTTCGCGACGCCGCCTACATCGTCATCGGCATGGGCGTCATCGGTGTGCAGCGGGCACAGGTGCGCCGGGAAGAGATCCGCAAGCTTCTAACCGACGTTGTGAAGGAAGCCGAGGCGCGGGTTGAGCCGCTGCGCCAGCAGGTCCTCTCGCGTTTCTCCTGAACGCACTCGGTCTATTTACTCACTGAACGCGGCGAGCACGTCGCGCAGTGTGTCGTCGAGCGAATGCTCAGGGCTCCAGCCAGTCGCGGCGCGCAACTTCGCGTTGTCGCCGACCAGAACCGGCACGTCGATCGGGCGCATCAACTCAGCATCCACCTCGAGCGTGAGGTCGGCCCCGGCGAGCACCAACAGCTTGCCCACCAGATCGGCGATGGACACGTCCACGCCTGAACACACGTTGTAGGCCTCACCCGCCGCGCCGTCGACAACCAGCATCCGGTAGGCCCGCACTACGTCGCGCACGTCGGTGAAGTCGCGCCGCGCCGAGAGGTTGCCCACCGCAAGACTCGTGGCGCCGTCGCGCGCCGCTTGGGCGATACGACGCGCGATGTCCGCGACGACGAAATGACCGCTCTGGCCAGGTCCGACGTGGTTGAACGACCGGGCGCGCACCACGGGCACACCGAACCCGGCGTGGTACTGCACTCCGAGATACTCGGCCGCGACCTTGCTCGCGGCGTACGGAGTGACCGGCACCAGCGGGCGCTCCTCGCTAATCGGCACCTCGGCGGCGGTAACCGCGCCGTACACCTCCGCGGATCCGATGAGCAGCACCCGCGGCGCGGGATCGACCCGGCGCGCCGCCTCGAGCAACCGCAGCGTGCCCACGGCGTTGACATGGAACGTGCGCTCCGGGTTGGCCCAGCTCTCCCCCACGTGCGCGAGTGCGGCTAAGTGGTAAATGGCGTCGGGCTGGGCCGCACTAATCGCGGCAGTGAGTTCGTCCGGGTCGTCGAGGTCGACCTCGTCCTGTTCTGGCGCGACGACGTGGTCCCCGCACTTGACCAGGTGGGCGCGCAGGTGGGGGCCGACAAACCCGTGACCGCCAGTGACAAACGCCCGCATCCCGTGACCCTACGCGCCGTCGTCGGCGCGCTCGCCGAGACCGGCGGCAATTGCGCGCAGCGGACTGGCGCGCCACAGCGCGCGCGGATGACGAAGAGCGAGTCGGCCGATTGTCGTCAGCGTCACGACCAGCGACGCCGGTGCGACCACTCCGGCCACGCCGCGGTGCCGGGCGATCGTGGCGAGACGATTGCGCAGCGACTGCGCCTCGACAAAGTCAGGCTCGGCCGTGTCGCTGCCCCGCCGGTGCGTCGCGGTGGCGTCGTGCGCGCATCGGAAGGTCCAGCCGGCGCGCCGCAGGCGCCATGAGATCT
Source organism: uncultured Actinomycetes bacterium (assembly GCA_963769985.1). Taxonomy (GTDB): domain Bacteria; phylum Actinomycetota; class Acidimicrobiia; order Acidimicrobiales; family JACCXE01; genus JACCXE01. The sequence continues at coordinate 59,074 of CAVYNR010000006.1, forward strand.
CGACGTCGTCCCAGTACACGAACAGCCACGTCCACCACGGCTCTGGTCCGAGCGAGTTGAGCGCCTCCCGGCGCCACAACGCGGCTGCGCCCGACACGCCGAATGGTTCGATGCTCGCGGCTGACGGTCGCGAGGCGTTGCGATCGCGGTCGCGCGCTTGGCACGCCGGCGAGAGCACGACGCCGGTGGAGTCGATCCGGCCGTCGGCGAAGCGGAGGACACCGGTTACCGCGGCCACCGTGTCATCTGCGCGCAACGTCGCGAGACACGCGGTGAGGTATCCGTCGTCGAGCACGCAGTCGGCATTCAGCGACACCAAGTACGGAGCACTCGTCATGGCGAAGCCCTGGTTCATCGCCGCCGCGTATCCCACGTTGGTGGCGTTGCGAATCACCTCGACGCCTTCGAGTTTCTCGGCGGTGTCGGGCGTGTCGTCGGGCGACGCGTTGTCGATCACGATCACGCGGCCGACGTCGCCGCCCTGGCGACGAAGTGCGGCGACGCAGTCGGCGAGATCATCGGCGCCGCCGTAGGTGACGATGACAACGTCGATCATCCGCGCGTCCATCGCACACCACAGATCTCCGTCGGCCCCGCCGGCACGACCTGGACCACCATCTCTCCTGTGAGGTCGGTGATCACCGTACGCATGACGTCCGGGACGAGGTCGACGTACCGCGGTCCGGCGTAGCCGCCCGTGAAGGGGATATAGAGCAGCACGCGCACGCTTCGCGGCGACGTGATCGTGAACGCGGCGCGGCCGATTGTCTGCAGGCTGAGGTTGGCTCCGTGCGTGTCGACGCTGGCGCACCCGGCCCTGGTCGGCGTCACCTCGATCGGCGGCAGGGGCGCCGCCGTCGCACCGCCGAGCGGCCGGTCGGGCGCAACGCCTTCGACCGAACCGACCTGGAGCGCGAGTTGCGCCGAGCGCTTGTCGCGCTCGTTGATCGTCCACTTCGGTAGCTGGCCGCGGCTGCGCAACCCGCGGAGTTCCTCGAGGGTCACGTCGGGGTTCGAGCCCGACTGGGGTTGATCACTGATGATGGGTACCCCGGAATCGGCCAGCTCTAGCGCGGCGATCAGCTCGCCCTTGTAGGGAAGGTCGCGGACGCGTTCCTCCTGGGCGTTGTCATACGCGGTGCGGGCACCCGTCACGCACAGCGCGATCGCGCCGGCGACGGGCACGAGGTGCGCCCACTTCATGCGGCGCGTGACCCACCCAGCGGTCAGTACGAGGATCGGCAGCAACATCCCCGCCGACAGATACAGGTACCGGCTGGTGGCTGGCTCCGGCAGGGACCCGCGCCCCTGCGAGATCACGACGTACAACATCGCCGCACCGGCGAACAACGCGAGTGCCTCGGGCGCTTGGCGCCACCACGTGCGGCTGTGCCAGAGCGCGACGACAACGAGCCCGATTAGAAGAAGGGACCCGAGATGGCGATTGCCAAGCGGCTCGCCGAGCGTGCCGCCGAGACCACCCACCACGTAGCGCGGGATGTCGTCCAGTCCCCCGTGATACCGGCGCTCGGGACCGTCCAACGCGCGCTGGCCGTACCGCTGGAACCACAGCAGGTACACGGCCACGGCGGGCAGCGTCGCCACCGCCGCCTTTCGCCAACCCCACCGCGCCAACGCGGTCACTGCGACCGCGCCCACCATCACCACCGAGATCCCGGAGAACATCAGGCTCAGCACCGCACCGGTGGCGACCGCGATCACGCGCCGCGGGCGCGCCGGTGCGGTCGATCGCCAGGACAAGGCCGAGCCCGCAGGCCAACGAGCCGACGAAGCCGACCTGGAACGCCCAGAACAGATCCTCAGAACCCGCGCCGTACAACCCGAGCACCGCCGCGCCAGTCACGGCCAAGGGCGGCGGTACATGCGGCATCCGCCGCAGGATGCGCCACAGGAAGTGCACCGCCGCCAGATGCACCAGGTACAGCAGACCGAGGTACGGCCAATAGGTCCTTACGCCGAACACCGAGAACAGGCCGCGCCACGCCAGGATCGGGATTGTCGACCAGTGCTCGTTGTGGGGTGCCAGCAACCCGAGCCGAGGCGTGCCCGTCAGACCGCGGAAGACGAGGAAGTCCCACTCGTCGCCGAAGAACCACTGGCCGCGCGCCGAATAGACCAGGACGACCAGGATGATCAGCAGCGTGAGCCGCGTGAATGCGCTCCCAGCGCCCGAGCTTCGGCATGCCTCATCCTGACGCAATGCAAAGTAGGGAGGACAACTCGCCAACCCCTAGGATCAAGGAGTGTCTGACGTAGATGTAGCGATTGTTGGGGGATGCGGACGGGTCGGATTACCGCTCGGTTTGGCCTTCGCCGACCGGGGCCTCACTGTGGCCCTGTACGACCTGAACGCCGACGCGGTAGCCACCGTCGCGGGCGGCACGATGCCGTTTCAGGAGGAAGGCGCGGCCGACGTACTCGGGCGCGTTGGCGACCGCGTCACCGCGACGACCGATCCAACGGTGATATCGCGCGCCGAGAACGTGATTGTCGTGGTCGGCACACCCGTCGACGAGCACCTTGACCCGCAACCGACCGCGGTGCCCAACGCCATCGGCGACCTGCGCGCGCACTTACGCGACGGGCAGCTCCTCGTGCTGCGATCCACGCTGTATCCGGGCGTTACCGCGATGGTCGAGCGTCTCATCGCGTCATTGGATCTGCGCATCGACGTCGCGTTCTGTCCCGAACGCATCGCCGAGGGCGCCGCGCTGGTGGAGCTGTTCGACCTCCCGCAGATCGTGGCCGCCCGCACGCCGAGCGGTCAGGAGCGGGCTGAGAAGTTGTTCGGCGCGCTCACCGCGAGCACCGTTCCGCTCACTCCCGAAGAAGCGGAACTGGCGAAGCTGTTCACTAATACCTGGCGCTATATCAAGTTCGCCACCGCCAACCAGCTCTACATGATCGCCAACGATTTCGGCCTCGACTTCGGTCGCATCCGTGCCGCGATGACCTACGACTACCCCCGCGCCGCCGACCTTCCGGGCGCCGGCCTCGCCGCCGGCCCGTGCCTTCTCAAAGACACGATGCAGCTGGCCGCGTTCAACAACAACAACTTCGTGCTCGGTCACGCCAGCATGATGGTGAACGAAGGCCTGCCGCTCTACATCGTGTCGAAGATGGAGGAGGCGTTCGACCTGCCCAACAGCACGGTGGGCGTGCTTGGTATGTCGTTCAAGGGCGGCAGCGACGACACCCGCGACAGCCTCGCCTACAAGTTGCGCCGGATCCTGCGATTCAAGGCACACGATGTGGTGTGCACCGATCCGTATGTCACGACCGACCCCACGCTCATCCCGCTTGCGCGCGTGCTCGCCGAGGCCGACGTCCTCGTGATCGCGGCGCCGCATCCGGAGTATCGCGACCTGGACACCAAGACCCCGCTTGTGGACGTGTGGGACTACACGGGCAACGGCACGCGCATATGAGCCGCGGGGAACCGCGCGTCTCCGTCGTCGTCACCGCCTACAACGAGGGCGAGGCGATCCTGCCGCACCTCGACCGCATCTTCGAAGCGGTGAAGCTTCCCTGTGAGGTGCTGGTTGTGTTCGATACCGCCGATGACAGCACCGCGCCGGTGCTCGAGAAGTACGCCAAGGACGAGCCGCGGCTCATCCCGACGCTCAACACCTACGGGCGCGGTCCCGCCCGCGCCATTCGCTTCGGCATCGACGCCGCACGTGCGCCCGTCGTAGTCGTCACGATGGCCGACGGTTGCGATGACCCACAACAAATCGATCAATTGACGCGTCTCGTCGAGCGCGGCGTGGTCATCGCCGCCGCGTCGCGGTACATGCGCGGCGGCCAACAGGTCGGTGGACCGGCGTTCAAGACCGCGCTATCGCGTCTGGCCGGTCGGTCGTTGAACACGTTCGCCCGCGTTGGCACCAACGACGCCACGAACTCGTTCAAGGCGTACAGGCGCAGCTTCGTCCAGGAGGTCGGCATCGACTCCGATGACGGCTTCGAAGTCGGCATCGAATTGGTGGCCAAAGCCAAACGGCTGCGGCTGCCCACCGCCGAGCTGGCAACGATCTGGCTCGACCGGACCTTCGGGGTGAGCAACTTCAAATTGGCGGCGTGGCTCCCGCGCTACCTGCGCTGGTACCGGTTCGCATTCGGGCCGCCGCTAACCGTCGAACAACTGCGCGCCAAGTGCGCCCGCGAACGGCCAGAGAATAAAAAGGAGACATTCTCGTGACCGAACGGGTCCTCGTCACCGGTTCGGCCGGTTTCATCGGCGGCTACATCGTCGAAGAGCTCCTCAGCCGCGGCTACGAGGTAGTCGGCATCGACAACCTCAGCAAGTACGGCCAAGTGACCAAGAGCTACGACAGTGACGCCAACTACACCTTCATCGAGGGCGATTGCCGCGACATCGATCTGATGACACGGACCGCCATGGACGTCGACCACCTCATCGCCGGCGCCGCGTTGATCGGCGGCATCTCGTACTTCCATACCTTCGCCTACGACCTCCTCGCGCAAAACGAGCGGATCATGGGCTCGACCTGCGACGCCGCCATCGAAGCGCACAAGGCTGGGCGACTCCAGAAGGTCACGTATATGAGCTCGTCGATGGTGTTCGAGTCGACCGAGCACTGGCCAAGCGCCGAGGGCGACGAGCGTAAGATTCCACCGCCCCTGTCGTCCTACGGCTTCCAGAAGCTCGCGGTCGAGTACTTCCGCGCGCCGCGTGGGACCAGTACAAGTTGCCGTACACGATCGTGCGCCCGTTCAACTGCGTCGGCGTCGGTGAGCGGCGCGCGCTCGGCGACGTCGACGTGATGTCGGGCAACGTGAAGCTGGCCATGAGCCACGTGGTGCCCGATCTCGTACAGAAGGTCGTGAAGGGCCAAGACCCGCTCCACATTCTCGGCGACGGCTCCCAGGTGCGCCACTACACCTACGGCGGCGACTTGGCCCGCGGCATCGTCGATGCGATGGCGCATCCAGACGCCCGGAACAACGACTTCAACCTCTCTACGGCTCAATCAACGTCGGTGCTCGAGTTGGCCGAGGTGATCTGGCACAAAGTGCACACCGCCGGTGGCGGGACACACAAGCCGTTCAACTACGTGAGCGATCCCGGCTTCGAGCACGACGTCGCCAAGCGCGTGCCGGCCACCGAGAAGGCCAAGCGGGTATTGGGCTTCGAGGCCACCACCTCACTCGACGAGATGCTCGACGAGGTCGTGCCCTGGATCATCCAAGCCGTCCACGACGGCAACATCTAAGGCTTCGGCCTGAACCACCTGGCAACGCTGCGGGCCACCGCGTAGGGACGGTCCTTGTGGGCCACGATGCCCTTGAGCTCCTCGACGTGGTGACGTAGCAAGTCGAGCTCTTCGAGCTGCGAACGCAGCTGCGTCAACTCGGCGTCGCGTTCGTCGAGCATGTGCTGCACATTGGCGCTGACGACGCGGCCACGGGCGCGCGTGGCGCGTACGGTCTGCCACCGCCACGGTGCGCGCGCGACGCGTCGTACCGGTTCCACGGCGTTGTGCCAGGTCATCGTCGTGGCCATCTGCGCCGCCTTCGCGCCCAGCGCCGCCCGCCGCGCCGAGTCGCTGAGAACATCGACGAGCGCGGCCGCGAACGCGTCGACATTGGCGGGCGGCACGACAAGACCGGCACCCGACTCACGGATGGCGTCGGACAACACGTCGCCGCCGGTTGTGATTACCGGAAGGCCCGCCCACAGGCAGTCGAGCAGGTCGCTGCGGAACGCGAGACGACTTCGCGCCACGTCGCGGGTGGCCACCACTGCCACGTCGGCTTCCAGCAAATATGACTCGCGCAGCTCGTCGGGCACGTCCTCACGCACGAGCACCGAGCTCTCGATACCGAGTTGCTGGGCGCGGCGCCGCACGCGCTCGGCCACCGCCGGCCACTCGTCGGCGCCTGAGAGGCCGGGGACCACGAGCTTGGCGTTGGGCGCAGCGTCGAGCGCGGCGGCGAACGCCTCGACGGCCACGATCGGATCGAACCAACTCGACGCGTCAGCCCCCCACAGCACGATCAGGTCGTCGTCGGCGACGCCGGGCTCGACGCCGCGCAACACCGGACGCAGCGAGCGCGCGCGCGGTCGGGCAGCCCGAAGGGCACCACGTCGATGAGCGATCGCAGCGTCGGGTCGGCGGCGTAGGCGGCGGAGTCGACACCGCCGCGGGCGCTGAGCATGCCGAGCCAGTAGTCGCGCTGGCGTTCGGACGCGCAGAGGAAGAAGTCGCCCGCGTCTAGCGCGGCGTTGAATACCGACACCGTGTCGACGAGCGCCGACGCGTCCACGGCGTTGTCGGTGTCGAGGTCGGCGAATAACCACGGGTCGTAGAGGTCAACCACCAGGACCGATGCGACGTCGCGCATCGACGGAACACTCGAGATGAGATCGGGCGCCACGATCGTCACCTGGCTGCTCTGGGCTAGGTGCACCAGTGCTTGGTCGTCGACGTACCCAACGGTGCCGACGCCGTCGACGACGCCGTTGGCTTCGCCGGGAACCGCCACCGCTACGTCGACACCTTCGGCCGTCAACGCCTTGGCGATTTCGAACGCACGTAGCGCGGTGCGGCGCATCTTCTCGCCCACTTCGGCACCGGCCACACACAACACGCGGCGGGCGGGACGGCGATCCAGGCCCGCCGCGAGGCCGAAGCCGTCGAAGACGCGGTGCTGTATCGATGCCGGTACGGCCACGTCGGGCGACAACGACGGCGGCTCCCCCGCAAGGGCCAGTATCTCGGCGTCGCTGCGCCGGCGCGCCAATTGCACCCGCGCGCGGATCTCGAGCAGTTGATCGAGGTCACGCACGAGATCGTGCACCGCCTGAATGGGCGCCAGCGCGGCTCGAGGAAGGGTCACCGCGTCGCTCGCCGACGGAACGTTGGCCGATGCGTCGACCTGCACCTGGCCGGCGATCGTGGCCCGCTCGACCAGCAGCAGCATCGCGGGACCGAGTACGCCCCACAGCTGTTCGTTCTCGACGTTCTTCACGATGGCGCGCAAGCGGCTGCGCTCGCGCAACCACACCCGACGGTGCTCGGCCACATGGGCGGCCGGCGCGGGCACGACGACGGCATTGACGGCGCTGATCTCGTAGCCGAGGGTCCACAGGCGCCAGCCGAAATCCTCGTCCTCGCCCTCGCCGAGAAAGCCCTCGTCGAATCCACCTGACGACAAGTACGCGTGCCGACTCACCAGCATCGACTCGCGCGGCGCGAAGAAGACTCGCTCGGCGCGCGCCGCGTTGCCGGCCGCGCCCACAACGCCGGCCACGCAATGCACATCGTTGGCCGGGTCATAGGCCGACATAAGCGTCGACAACCAGTTCGGCTCGGCGCGCGCACCCGTCTCGAGCAGCGCGATGGTTTCGCACACGGTGGCCTCAACCGCGGTATTCACCGCGGTTGCGAACTCACAGTCATCCGCCTCGATCACGCGAACTTCGACGTGTTCGGCCGGGTAGTCCTGTGCCGCGATCGACGCGCGGGTGACCTCTAGCGCGTCGGCATTGCCGCCACGATGCACGACCACCACGGCGACGTCGGTGAAGTGCGGGGCGAGCGCGAGGCCGTCGGCGGCGTCCTCGACGACCTCGTCGTCGGCCAGCGCGTCGAGCACGGTGGTCAGCGACGCCGCGAGGCGCACGAGCGCCGGTGACTCCGACCGGGCCAGGTTGTCGACCCACGCAACAAAGCGCGAACCCGGCGTGAACAAGTCCTCCCCAGCTACGAGCGTCTCGCCTAGCGAGTACGCCATCTCGGTGATTTCCTCGACGCCGGCGGCGGCCTCCTTCGCCGTCGCCCCGACCTTCTCGGGCAGCGGCGGCAACGTGGCCGGTGGGCGCATGACGAGCGTCGTGCGGTAATGCGGGGCCGTGTGGTCGGCCTCGACGAGGAGGTCGTTGCAGGCTATGTCGAGTCGGCGCACCTCGCGGGTGGCGCCTTCCGCGACGAGATGGGCGCGCAGCAGGTAGAGCGCTACCCAGTGGTGGATCCACCCGTCGCCGAACAACCGGTAGTCGATTGCGGTGCGGTCGAGCCACGCGGTGATGGCCTTGCCATCGGGCAACACGCACTCGTCGTGTTCGTTGAGCGCCGGGATCGCGTTGCCGAGGCGGGCGACGAAGTACGAGTTGATGATGTGTTCGGCGCGCACCGAGCGGGGGTCACCCCACGGCGCGACCACCACCACCGGTCCCGATGAAACACGTAAAAGCTCAGCGAGGAACTCCGGACGGCGCTCGCCGACGAGATGCTCGAGCGTGTCGTGACTGCAGACCAGGTCGAAGCTGTCGTCGACAAACGGGAGCGCGAAGCCCGTGCCCTCTATGTGCTGGTGGCCGTTGTCGAACGACGGGTTGTCGCTGTAAAGGTCGACGCTGACGGTGGTGTCGTTCGGAAACAGATCGCTGATCGTGCCGAAGGGATCGCCGACGTCGAGGATCCGCATCGGAGCCGGGGGCAACTGTCCGCGTACCGCGTACACGTGGGCGTAGCGCCCATAAAGGTCGAACGCCTTGGCGCGCAGTGACCGCACCCGCTCAGCGTAGTGGCGAACTTGGACAAAGCGGACGCCCCAGAGGAGCCAGACGCCCGGGGTAACGTCGGCCGATGGATGGCGCCGGGGAACGCGGCCTCTCGGTCCTCATCGTCAGTTTCGGTCCGGTACCAACGCCGCAGCATCAGACGGTCGAGGGCGGCGGGATGCGGTGCTGGGGGCTGGCGCAAGGCCTGCGGGACCAACGTTGCGCGGTCACCGTGGGCGTCAATGTCGCGTTCCCCCTCGACGTTGACGAGGTCGAAGGCGTACGCCTCGTCAACTGGTCGCTCGACGACGAGTTCGCCAACTTGCTCAACAGCGTCGATGTCGTCGTGGCGAGCTACTGCATGGGCGACCCGTCGGTCTTCATCGCCGCGCAGCTCGCGGCGGACGTGCGACTCGTGCTCGACCTCTACGTTCCGATCTACGTCGAGGTGGCCGCCCGGGATTCGGACGACCTCGACACCGAATACACGAACTACATGGCCGACATCGAGCGGTTCAACGTGGTGCTCAACCGCGGCGACTACTTCATGTGCGCCAACGAGGCGCAGAAGCTCTTCTACACCGGCATCCTCGCCAGCCTCGGTGTGATCAACCCGCGCACGTACCGCGACGACCGGCTGATCGTCGTGCCCTTCGGTGTCGATCGGGCCGAACCGGTAGCCGCCCGCAACCCGTACACCGATCTCGGCCTGACCAGCGACGACTTCGTGCTGCTGTGGTTCGGCGGGCTCTACCCGTGGTTCAAGATCGACACGCTGCTCGCCGCAGTCGGCCGCGTCGGGCCCAGGAACCGGCTGAAGCTCGTGATCGTCGGCGGCCGGAACCCGTTTAACCCCAACCCCGACTTCGCGCGCCAGTACACGGCCGCGGTGTCCTATGCCCAGGACCACGATTTGATCGATTCGTCGGTGTTCTTCGTCGACTGGGTCGACTACGGCACCCGCGCCGAGTGGTACCGCCACGCCGACGCCGTCATCAGCCTGAACACGCCGGGCGATGAGAACGCGCTCTCGTGGCGCACCCGGGTCATCGACTACGTGTGGGGCGAGCTACTCGTGCTGACCACGGGCGGCGATCCGTTGAGCGAGTTGCTCATCAACCGTGGCGCGGCGGTGCGGCTCGCGGGCCTCAGCGAGGACGAGCTGACCGAGTCGCTCGACGAGGTAGTGGCGGGCTATCGCGACGGCGCGCTCGAGTCGGTCCGGAACCGGTTGGTCGAGTTGAAGAAGCAGTTCTACTGGGACGTCGTGGTCGAGCCGTTGCTGCCGTTGGTGACCAGCGGCGACCGTCCGTATCAACGTGAACTCGATCGCCGCGGCGGACTCACCCCGGTGCCCATCACCGTCGCGGCGTCGTCGACCAATCCCGCGTTCGTGGTGTTGCGCAAGGCGCGCACGGCCTGGCGCATCGCCCGGACGAAGGGCCTGTCACGGTCCTTCGCAGTGGCTCTGGAGACGGTGCGCAATCAACTGTCGCATCGCGCCCGCGCCGCGGCTCGCCGCACCGACCGCCGTTACGTGTTCATCTCGCATCCGATCGACAACACCGGAGCGCCGCTCGTGTTGCTCGATGCGATCGAAGAGTTCTCGGAGAAGTTTGGTGCCGCGGCGGTACAAGTGATCTTTCCTTCCGCGCTCGTCGAGCACCGCCGGCGACTCGCCCGGCTCGGTATCCGCATGACCAAGAGCGTCGACGGCATGGGGACCCGCTTCCTGCACACCCAGGTACCCCTGGAGTTCGGCGATTTCGTGTTGCTAAACACACTGGCGATTTACGACAACTACCGCGAGTACGTCTTCGACCTGTTGGAGCACGGCAAGCTCGCCCACGCGTTCTGGTTCATCCACGAGGACGTCGACCAGCTGAGCCTCGTCGGCCAAAGCGTGCTTACGCCCAAGATCCGCACGCGCATCACCCGTCTGGCCGAGGACGGCAAGTTGACCGTCCTCACGCCGTCGCAGAAGGTGAGCGACGACTTCGCCGAGTTGTTCAAGACCTCCAACGTGCGCACCGTGCCGTTGCGCGTCACCGTCGACGCCGCGCTAACGACGCCGCGGCTGCCCCACGACTACGACCGTATTGACTTCTTGCTGTCAGGCAGCCCGCTCGACGGGCGCAAGGGCCAGTTCCTCGCGGTGGCGGCCCTAGCGATGTTCGACGCGCGGTACCGCCGGGCCGATCCCGACCGGTACCGCGACTTCTCCTTGACGCTGCTCGCCGTCGGCGACGACTACGTGTCGCGCCAGCTCAAGGCGATCGCGTCGTCATCTCTCGGCGACGCGTTCGTGTCCCTTCCCTCCGTATCGAGAGATGAGGCCCTCGCGATCACCCGCCGGTGCAACGCCAACATCTGCTGTTCGTTGAACGAGTCGTTCGCGCTGTATGTAGCCGAGGGGATGCAGATGGGGCACGTGATCTTGCGCAATGGGACTGCCGGATGCGCCGAGCAATTGCGCGACGGCGACAACGGCTACTTCATCACCGACGACGTGATGCAGTTCGCCGCCCAGGTCGAACGGCTGCTGAATCGCTCGAACACCAACGAGCAGCTCGCCCAGATGGGCCGGGTCTCGCAGGACATCGCCCGCGGATTCGCCGAAAGTTCCTACGTCGAAGGAATTTTGGACTTGCCGTCGACCGACCACTCGGCACCGAGCGACACCACGCCGTGATCGGAGTGGGGCGTGCCCCGCTCAACGTCGAAGCGCGCTGCGCGATGGCGGTGGTCGTAGGGGTGCTGGCAGCTGTAGTCATACAGCGACCCCGACAGCTCGTACGTGCCCGGTAGCAGCGACAGGTTCGGGATCACAACGTCAACCGTGCCCCGACCGTCGATCTTGTCGGGGATCAGTTCGACCTCACGCGTGTTCGGCCCGGCGAGCATCACGCCGGCGAGCGTGAACAACGCAATCCCGAACACCGGACGCGGGATCGGCTCGGTCGTCGAGTAGTGCAGCCGGAAGGTTACGTGTTCGCCGGTGTGCACGGTGTGGGTGGCCTCACCGCGGGCGTTGACGATTTCGATCTTGTCGATCAGACCCTGACCCGATCCCCAGCGGGTGCCGCCGTCGCCGTCGTCGGTGCGATCAGTGTGCGCGACGGCGACGTACTGGTCGATGACTTCGGCAGCCGGGCCGATCGCCTTGAGTTCGCCGTGCTCGAGCCATGCGATCTTGTCGCACAGGGTCCGCATCGTGCCAAGGGCATGGCTGACGACCACGATGGTCTTGCCGGCGTTGCGCAGGTCGGCCAGCTTCTCGCCGCACTTGCGTTGGAAATTCTCGTCGCCTACCGCGAGCACTTCGTCAATGAGCAGCACATCGGGATTCACGTTGATCGCGACCGAGAACCCGAGGCGCACGTACATGCCCGACGAATAGTTCTTCACCGGCGTGTCAATGAACCGCTCCAGTCCGGCGAAGTCGACGATCTCGTCGAACTTCGCGTCGAGCTCCTTCTTCGACAGGCCCAAGATCGACCCGTTCAGGTACACGTTGTCGCGTCCGGACAACTCGGGATGGAACCCGGCCCCGACTTCGAGCAGCGCCGACACTTTGCCGACGACTGACGTGGCGCCCTTGTCGGGACGGAGGATGCGCGCCATGCATTTGAGCAGCGTGCTCTTGCCCGAACCGTTCTCGCCGATGAGTCCGTAGGTCATGCCGGTCGGCACGTCGAGCGACACGTCGTTGAGCGCCCAGAACTCCTCGTAGCGCGACCGGGCGCGCCGCATGATCGCCACCTTGAGGCTGTCGTTGCGTTCGTGGTAGAGCCGGAAGCGCTTCGAGACGTGGTCGACGACGACCGCGGCGTCTTCGCTCATAGCTCCTCCGCAAAACGGCCTTCGAAGCGGAGGAAGATCCACCGGCCGATGGCAAGCGTGATGATGGACACGCCCAAGAGGTACGAGAGCGCGCCGATGCTCGGGTAGCGCAACTCGTAGAACAGATCGCGGTAGGCCTCGATGAACCCAACCGCCGGGTTGAGTTTGTAAAGCGTCAGGAATGGAAGCTCAGCGCCGAAGATCGTGGCGTGCGTTGGAACCAGGTTGAGCGGATACACGATCGGCGTTGAGTAGAACCAGAGTTGGAGCGCGATGCCGATGAAATGCTGCACGTCGCGGAAATACACGTTCATCGCTCCGAGCCCGAGGGCGAGTCCGTACACGAACATCGCCTGAATCGCGATCACGAGCAACACGCCTGGGATATACAGCAACGCGACGTTGCCGACGGCGAGCAACACCACCATCAGCACGACCAACTCGATCGCGAACTGCACCGCCCACGAGGCCACCACGCTGGCGGTTAGAACCTCGCGCGGGAAATACACCTTCTTGATCAGGGCCCCGTTCGCAACCGGCGCGCCCATGCCGCCGGTCATGGCCGTCGACAGGAAATTCCACGGCAGCAGACCGCACAGCAAGAAGATCGGAAAGTTCTTGAGCCCGGACGGGTCGCCACGGGGCGGCTCGACCTTCAGCACAAAGTGGAACACCGTCGCGTAAATGGCCATCGTCGCCAGCGGGTTGACTAACGACCATGTCCAGCCGAGGGTCGACCGCTTGTACTTGCCGCGTAGTTCCCGCAGCGTGAGGTTCCGGAATAACTCGCGCGCTTCGACGAGTTCCGACATCGAAGCCATGACCAACTTTAGGGTTCGGACGTCCACAAAGGCACAAACGCTTCGATCCGGGGATTCACGAACGGATCGTTGGTACGAGCTCGATGGGCCGGCCAACGAGTCCCGAACAGCAGATCGTCGTCGGGATGCGGGTTGGTGCCCCGACTGGCTTGACCGAGATGGCGGATGACCACGTGGGGTGTGTAGACGATGTCGTAGCCCGCGGCGCGTAGGCGCAAGCAGAAGTCCACGTCGCCGTAGCCGACGGCCAGGTCATGGTCGAATCCTCCGATCGCGCTCGAACGCCGCTCGGGACACAAGCACGCACGCCGCGGTAACGGCGGCGACGTCGCGGGCCGCCTCGTCGAGACCGCAGTAGTGGTCGAGGTCGAGGTTCATCGCCGGGTAACCGCCCATCCCGAGCGCGATGCCCTCGTGCTGGGCCTCGTCGTCGGGCCCGATTAACTTGCAGCCCACCGCTCCGACACCTTGGCCGGCAGTCTCTTCGACCAACACGGCGAGCCAATCGTCGTCGATGATCTCGGTGTCGTTGTTCAGCAGCAGCAACAACGGTGACGTCGACGTCGCCGCGGCGACGTTGACGAGGTCGGAAAAATTGAAGGGTCCGGGGTGCCGGAGCACGCGATGAGTCGACGCCGCGAGGTACGCCAGCGTCGCCGCGTCGGTGCTGCCGTTGTCGACGATGATCACGTCGTAGTCGGGATAGTCGCTGTGCGCCTCGACGCTGTGAATGCACCGCTGCAGCAGGTCGACGCGGTCGCGGGTGGGAATGATCACCGACACGGCCGGCCGCGGCCCGCCTCGTCGCAGTCGATGCCACACGCGGCCGGGCGTCACCGTTCCGCGTTCGCCGCGGCGCTCGAGCGCCCGCTGCGCGCTCCGAACTGCCGCGTCGCGCGCCTCAGGCGCGGCGGTTGGTGGCCAGCGCGCTGCCGCCGAGGCCTCCAACGCGACGACCGGCACGGCGGCCGCGGCCACTGTGTCGGTCAGCCGCAGCAACAGGTCATAGCCCGCGGTTGTCTCGTCGTCGGCGACGTAGCCGCCGACGCGCCGCGCATCGGTCGCGCGCACGGCGACCACGTTGCCGGCGTAGTTGCCCTCCAGGAGCAGCCGCGGCGACCACCCCGGCTTCAGCACTTCTGCCCGGTCGTTCGTGCTCGCTAGTGCGCAGCGTTCGTCCGCGTAAACCGCTAGGGCAGGGGCGCGAAGCGCCGGCGCGAACGCGTCGATCGCCCCTGGCAGCAATACCGCGCCGGCGTCAACCGGCAGCAACCATTCGGCGGTGGCCGCGGCGAGGGCGGCCGCCCGAGACGCGACAACGACGACATCGGCGGAACGAGGTGACTGCGCGTCAATGGAACCGAGCGTTCGGTCGACCTCGGATTGCTCGGTACCGCGAGGCACGACGACCGCGACGGTGACCGGAGCGGTTCGCCCCACGCCCGGGCCTACGACGACGGTGTGTCGCGGCCGCGGCGCGCGATCGGCGCGGCGAGCTTGGTGAGGCCGGTGACCAGGCGGTGCACGAGCGGCACCCGCGTGAGCAGCTTGTGCAGTTTCATCGCGGCGCGGTAGTGACGCGACCGCAGAAGGTCGTCGTGCTCGTACCGAAGAGCGTCGTACGCGGCGCGCCGGTCGAGAATCTCCGACCGCAGGATCGCGATGTAATCGTCCTTGACCGCGAGGTCGAGCTGGAGGTGCCGGCTCTCGGTGTGCAGCCGCTCGACGAGCTCGATGCGTTCCACGAGCGCGTCGGCCCGCGCGTCAAGCTCGCGTTGCAGATCCTCGTTCTCGGCTTGCAACACTTCGGTCAGCGTCGGCGTATCCGACCCCGCCACCTGTTCGGCAGGCGCGGTGACGAGCACGAAACTACGGATGCGCGCTTCGGGCCCGGAGGCCAACGAGGTGAGGTCCGACGCGTCGGCGGACGCGGTCGCGGCGGGCGCCCCATCGTCGAACACGCGCACGCGGTCGATCACGACAAGTCCCGCCTTTGCGATCACCTGTTCCAGGGCCGCGAGGTCATACCGTCGGGGAGGCGGCGTGGCGGTGTCGTCTTGGCCGAGGAATGAGCGGACACGGGCCGTAGCGTTGGCGGCATTGTCGGCAACGGTGATGACGCGGCCCCCGTCGCTTAGCAGCGCGGCCGCATCGCGCAGGACGGCGACGGGGTCGTCAAGCTGCTCGAACCCGTCGGCGATCACCACGGCGTCGAAGGCGGCACCGTCGAAGGACGCGAGCCCGGCGGCGTCGCTGATCGTTTCCACTGTGCAGTTACGCGCCACCAAGCCGGCATCGAGCGGACCAGCGCTAACCGCGTGCAGTGCGAGCACCCGCGAACCGACCGGGATCGACAGCGCGGTGAGCGAGGGTGCGTCTAACACGTGAGACAAGGATAGTGGCGCGTCATCCGCCGACCGCTGCAGCCGCGTGACGGGCGGCGAGGGCGTCGTCGATCACGTCCACCCAGGACCCGACCGGCCGCGTGACCCATTCAGCGGCCAAGGCGTCGATGGCGGCGCGGCTAGCCCGCCACGCGTCGGCGTCGGTGAGGAGAGCGACAATCGCGTCGGCGTAGGCATCAGCGTCGTCGGTCACCACCAGCGCGCCGTCGTGCCCGTTGAGTTCGATGCCTTCGGCGCCCACCACGGTCGCCACCGTCGGCACGCCGTACTCGAGCGCCTCCACCGTCTTGAGCTTGACGCCCGCGCCGACTCGGATTGGCGAGATGACAACACGCGCCGCGCGGTACGCCGCCCGCAGATCGTCGACAAACCCGAGAATCTTCACGCCGTCACTCGCCAGGGCCCGCACCGCCGGCGGCGGAGAGGCGCCGGTCACGCGCACCCGCGCCCACGGCACTGACACACGCACGCGCGGCAGGACCCGCTCGGCAAACCACTTAATGGCATCCACGTTGGGCGATCCACCACCCGCCATCCAGCCGGCGACGAACAACATGTCGCGCCTGCCTTCGAGCGTGGCCGGCGTGGGAACCGTCGTCGGCGCGCGAGGTTCGAGCACTCGCACCGGCGCCGCGCCAGTCACGGAACGGATGTACTCCGCCTCCTCCTGGCTGATGCACACGTTGAGATCCACCGCGCACGACGCGCGGTCTTCCTGTGATCGCATCTCCTCGGCGAGCTCGCGCAGCTTTTGCGCTTCACCTGGTTCGCCGGTCATCTCGGCCTGGCGCGCCAGCCGCCGGTGGTACAGCGCCTCGTGGTCCATGATCACCGCCGCCATCGGGTGCGTGCGACGAATGAGCTCGAGCGCCAACGGCACATTGTTGGGACGTGAGATCACCGCGACGTCGACGGTGATCTCGGGCCGCTCGAGGTAGGCCTCCAGCTCGCCGCCGCCGATGACGCGCACGCCCAGGTCGCGCAACAAGTCCGACGTGCGCGCCGGCGCACCGAGCGCGGCCACGGTTACCGCGTCACCTTCGGCGTGCACGTCCTGGAGTAGCTGGATGGGCCGGGAGAATCCCGCACCAATGCCGGTCGACGGAATCAGGTCGTCGACGAGCAGGATCTGTCGGGAAGCGCCACGGGCGCGCTGCGCGGCGCGCTCGACGGTGCGCGGGATGTCTTCGAACACTCGTGGCGGCGCGCTCAGCTCGCGCAGCCGTTTCACAAACCGCGTCGACGCAATCCCGCGGTTGCGTCGCATCAACAGATCGCGAAAGCCCACTTCGGTGCTCTGGCTGATGCGATGCGTAATCCGCGAGCGTGGCTCGTAGACGATGCGGTAGCCCGCTTCGCGCAGGCGCAGGCAGAAGTCGACGTCCTCGTGGTAGGCCGGGTGGTACCGGTCGTCGAGGCCGCCGACGGCATCCCACGCGGCGCGTGACACCAGCAGAGAGGACGCCGAGCAGTAGTCGACGTCGCGCACAAAGTCCCACTCGGTGTCGTCGGCGGGCAAGCCGCGTCCCACGCCCATGGTCGACCCGTCGTTGAACACCACCGAGCCCGCCTCGTCGATTTCTCCGTCGAGCGTCAGGTTGCAGCTGCCGACCGCGCCGATGCCTTCCTCGCGTTCGATGGCCGCGACGAGCGCGGGCAGCCAGCCCGGTAGCACCATCGTGTCGTCGTTCAACAGCACGAGATAGCGACCCTGCGCGTGCGAGACGCCGAGGTTGTAGCCGCCGGAAAAGCCGAGGTTCACGGGGCTTTCGATGAGCCGTACTCCCTTGAGCGCACCGACCAACGTGGAGGTCCACTCGAACTGCGAACCGTTGATCACCACGATTACTTCGTGGTCGGCGGCGGGATTCTCTGGACCCACGGGGCCGACGCATGCGACGAGCGACTCCAGACAGTCGCGCAGCATCGCACCCTGCTTGTACGAGGCGATGACGATCGAGCAGAGCGGCGCCGCCACCCAGCGAAAGTACCATCGGCGTTCCGTGAGACGACTTTCGCCCCGAAAAGCCCTTATTCCAGTCTTGATCGCCGCGCTTGTGGGGGTGTTCGGCGTGACCACACGCACGCTTCCCGCCGCGCAGGCCGCCACCAATTTCCATATCGACGGCGGCGGATTCGGCCACGGAATTGGGATGAGCCAGTACGGCGCGCTCGGTTTCGCGCAACAGGGCGCGGGTTACCAGGACATCTTGCGGCACTACTACACGGGCACGCAGATCCAGACCCAACCGCAACCGGGCGAGGTGCGGGTTTGGCTCGCCGGCGATACGACCGTGCCGGTACAGACCAACGTGACGCCCACCGGCGCGACCGATGTCGTGCTAACCGGCGTGGGCGTGATCACCTCGGCTGCGCCGGGCGAGGTGATCCGCGTCGAGGTCGTCACGGGCAAGTTCAACGTGTACGTCAACAACGTCTTGAAGTCGGCGCAGGTCGGTGGCGAGGGCCAGAACATTTACGTCGCGTACAACGGCAACCCGGCGACGCTCGACAAGACCGGACACCAGTACAAGCACGGTCAGTTCGAGATGTCGATCATCGGTGGCTCCAGTCTGCGCGTCGTGCTCGCCAGCATGAACATGCAGCAGTACCTCTACGGCCTTGGCGAGGTCCCGTCGTCCTGGCCCGCCGAAGCGTTGAAGGTGCAAGCGGTCGCCGGGCGCACCTACGCGAAGGAAAAGATCGACCGCCTCGGCAACACGCGGGCCGAGTGCGGCTGTGGCGTGTGGGGTGACACCCGCGACCAGAACTACGTGGGCTACGACAAGGAGGCCGGGGCGAGCGGCGCAGCTGGGTCGACGCGGTGAACGCGACCGACGGTCAGGACGTCACCTACGACGGCTCCGCCATCCAAGCGTTCTATTCCTCGTCGTCGGGCGGCCACACCGAAAACAGTGAGAACGTGTTCGTCCAGGCGCTCCCCTACCTCGCGGCGTGGTCGACCCGTACGACTCGGCGAACGGCCAGAACTCGTTGCACTCGTGGTCGCGCGACATCACCGCCAACGAAATGCAGGCGTGGGTGAACACGAGCGCCTCGACCAGCGTTGGCACACTCCAATCCGTCGAATTTCTCGATCCGTTGGGTGTGTCGGGCCGCGTCATCAAAAAGATCGACGACACCCACGGCGGCGTGCGTATCACCGGCTCCGAAGGCGTAAAGCGCGTGAACGGCGACTCGTTCCGGTCCGTCATCAATGCCGCTTCCACTCCTACCAAACTGCCCAGCTCGTTAATGCGCTTGAGCGGCATCAGTCCCTACGGCGGCTTCGCCGGCGGCGTGTTCGTGGCCGCTGGCGCGCTCGGCGGCAGCGACGGCGACTGGGTGGTCACGGGTGCCGACGGCGGCGGCGGCCCGCACGTCCGGGTACTGGCGGTCAACGGCGCCGCGACCGGCACCGAGATCATGGCGTATGCAGCCGGTTTCCGCGGTGGGGTGCGCGTCGCGTCGTGTCGCCTCGCCGGCGACAGCGGCCCCGACTCGATCGTCACCGCACCGGGCCCGACCGGCGGACCGCACGTGCGCATCTTCACCTCGACCGGCGGCGCCTCCGGTGGGTTCATGGCGTATGACCCGAACTACTTCGGCGGCATCTACGTCGGCTGCGGAGACATCGACCCCAACAACCCGGGCGACGAGATCGTCACCGCGCCCGACGTCGGCGGCGGTCCCCACATCAAGGTGATGGATCGCAATGGCAACGTGCTGAGCCAGTTCATGGCCTATGACCCCGCGTTCCGCGGCGGCGTCCGCGTGGCTGCGTCAGGCGACAAGATCGTCGTCGCGCCCGGTCCCGGCGGTGGGCCCCACGTGCGCGTGCTCAACCAGCCGGGCAACGTCGTGTCCGAGTGGATGGCGTATGCGCCGTCGTTCACCGGTGGCGTCTACGTGGCCGGCGGCGACGTGATCGGCGACGGCGCCGCCGAGGTGATCACCGGCGCAGGCGAGATCGGCGGACCGCACGTGCGCGTCTTCAACAAGCCGGCGGCGTGCTCAGCGAATTCTTCGCGTTCGCGACCGGCAACGACCACGGCGCGCGTCGGCGCGGCCCGGATTCCGGGAGGAGCCGTTGTGGCCGGCTCGGGTCGAGGCGGTCCATCGCTGATGCGCGTCATCGCACCGTGAGCGCACCCCCGTCTGCGCGCTGCGCGGGCGGAGTCGGCGCGGCGAAACTGTTGCGCGGCGTAATCCGAGTGGTCGATCCCACCTCGGTGACTGCGGTCGTCAACACGGGCGACGACATCACGCTGCACGGGCTTCACGTCAGCCCGGACCTCGACACGATCGTCTACACACTCGCCGAAGCCGTCAACCCCGAAACCGGGTGGGGCCTCGTTGGCGAAACGTGGCAGGCCATGACGGCGCTCGACCGGTACGGGGCGGCGTCGGACCAACGCCTGACCTGGTTCCGCCTCGGCGATCGTGATCTCGCGACCCACCTGTACCGCACGCAACGACTGGGCGAAGGGCCGGCCTGACGCAGGTGACCGCCGAGGTTGCTTCGGCGTGGGGATTGGCATTGACGCTGCTGCCGGTCACGGAGTCGTCGTTGGAAACACGCGTGACCGTCGAGGGCGAGGGCGAGATCGGCTTTCAGGAGTACTTCGTCGGTCGGGCGCACAACGTGACGGTGACCGGGGTTCGCTTCGCTGGAGCAGAGGCGGCGGTGCCCGGTCCCGGGGTGCTCGCGGCGCTTGCGGATGCTGACGTCGTCGTGATCTGTCCGTCGAATCCGATCGTGTCGATCGGGCCGGTGCTGGCGGTGCCAGGTGTGCGGGACGCGGTCGTGGCGCGCCGCGACGACGCGGTCGCGGTTTCCCCGATCGTGGCCGGAGCCGCGCTCAAAGGACCGGCGGACCGGATGTTGCGCGAACTCGGCCACGACGCCAGCGTCGTCGGGGTAGCCCGGCTCTATCGCGAGCTCGCGGGCACCCTCGTCATAGACGACGCCGACCGCGACCTCGCGGACGCCGTCGAGGACGCAGGCATGCGGTGCGTGATCGCGCCCACGATCATGCGGACCGCGGATGATGCCAGTGCGTTGGCCCGCGTCGTGCTTGCCGCGGCGGGACGTCCGGCGTGATCTCGATCTTCGGGCTCGCCGGCATCGGCGAAGTCACCGACGGCGACCGGCTGGCCACGGTGATCGCGTCGGCCGCCGATGGTGCGCTGGTCGACGGCGACGTCGTGGTCGTGACGCAGAAGATCGTTTCGAAAGCCGAAGGGCGCCTCGTGCCGGTAAACCCCGAGGACCCTCTGGCGGCCAAGGCGCTCGTCGAAGCGGAATCGGTCCGAGTCATCCGCCGCCGCGGCGACCTGATCATCAGCGAGACGGAGCAGGGCTTCGTGTGCGCCAACGCCGGCATCGATCTGTCGAACGTGCCGGCCGGGTACGCGGCGCTGCTTCCGGTGGACGCCGATCGCTCCGCACGCCGGATCCGTGACGGTCTGCGCGCCGATCTCGGCGTTGAGGTCGCCGTAATCGTCTCGGACACGTTCGGCCGCCCCTGGCGCATGGGGCTGACCGACGTTGCCATCGGCGTAGCGGGAATTGCCGCGGTCGTCGACCTCCGCGGCACCGCGGACGCGCTCGGTCGCGAGCTTCAGGTCACGGAAGTCGCGGTCGCCGACGAAATCGCATCGGCGGCCGAACTCGTTATGGGCAAGTCATCCGGTATACCCGTGGCGGTGGTGCGTGGCGTGGACGCCGCCTGGCTGCGTGAAGGATCCGTCGCCGGTGAGATGATCAGGCCGCCGTCGGAGGACTTGTTCCGCTAGCGCGCTCGCTCCGTGCGGAACCAGTCGACGGTTAGCGCCACGCCGTCGCCGAGCGTGGTCCAGGGTTCCCAGCCCAACTGCATCGCCGCGCGGGCAGGGTCGAGCGACACCCGCGCCAACTCGCCCGCGCGCTCCGATGCGTGCAACGGCTGGGCGCGCACGCCGACCGCGGTGGCCACGGCGTCATGGATCTGCAACACCGACGTTTCGACACCGGTGCCGATGTTGCACAAGAGGCCACCGCCGCGATCGGTCGAGCGCACCATCGCGTCGACCGCGTCGTCGACGTAGACGTAGTCGCGGGTCTGCGAACCGTCGCCGTAGATCGTGCACTGGCGGCCTTCGAGCAACAGGCCGGAAAAGATCGCGACGACGCCGGCCTCGCCGTGAGGGTTCTGGCGCGGCCCGTAGACATTGCCGAGCGCGAGCGCGGTGAACTCGAGCTGGTGCAGCTCCCGGTACGCCAGGAGGTAGTCCACCACGGCCTTTTTGGCGATTGCGTACGGAGACAACGGTCGCTGCGGGTGGCTTTCGCGCAGCGGAAGATCTTCCGGGCCCACGTTGCCGTAAATGGTGCCGCCGCTCGAGGCGAAGATCACTTTGGCCGAACCTGCGGCGCGCGCGCCTTCGAGCACGTTGAGCGTGCCGATGATGTTGATCGACGCATCGAAGACCGGGTCGCGCACCGACACGCGCACGTCCATCTGCGCCGCCAGGTGAAAGACGATTTCCGGTGCGCGTCGCTCCATCACGGTGACAACGTCGGACGAGCGGATGTCGAGGGTATGGATTTTCAGGCCACCCTCGGCGCGCGCACGCGCATCGGCCGAGGTTGGCGAGGCTGCCCGTCGACAGGTCGTCGATCACGTCGACTTCGTGACCTTCCGCGAGCAGGCGGTCGACCAGGGTCGAGCCGATGAAGCCGGCACCGCCGGTGACGAGCGCCCTCATTTCTCGACCTGTTCTCCCGCGCTCTCGGCGCCCGGAGGGACGTTGGCGCCCGGGCCGACCACGGTGAAGTCGCGCACGGTGGCGCCCGCCCCGATCGTGGCGCCGACGCCGACGATGGCATGGTCGAGGATCGCGTTGGCCCCGACAACCGCATGGGCGTGTACTACCGAGTCGGTAATGGTGGCGGTGCTGTCGATCTTGGCGGTCGGATCCACCACCGACCCGCCGGCCGATGTCCAGGTTCGCCTGGATGTAGCTCGCCGGGATTGCCCGTGTCGATCCAGTAGCCGTCGGCCGCGGCGGCGAAGAGCGCGCCACTGTCGACCATGGCCGGGAAGACCTCGCGCTCGACCGAGACGCGTCGCCCGCGCTCGATGATCGTCGAGCGCGCCGGGTTCCATCACGTAGATGCCGGCGTTGATGAGGTTGGTCGGCGCGGTGCCGGGTGCCGGCTTCTCGATGAACGCGGTGACGCGTCCGTCGCTGTCGGTGACCACCACCCCGAACCGGCTTGGATCCTCCACGGGCGTCAAGCCGATCGTGGTCCACGCACCGCGCTGCGGCGTGGAACGCGACCAGCGCCGTGTAGTCAACGTCGGTCAGCACGTCGCCGTTGACGACGACGAAGCGCTCCGCAATACCGGCTTCGTCCGCCGCGTACGCGATCGCCCCGCCGGTGTCGAGCGGTTCAGCTTCCACGACGTAGCGAACGGGCACGCCCGCGCAAGTGTCATCGGGATACGCCTCGAGAAACGCGTCGGGCTTGTAGCCCATCGAAAGTACGACGTCGTCAACGCCGTGCGACGCGAGGTGACTCACGACGCGTTCGAGCATCGGAACGCCCGCAACCGGCAACAGTTGCTTCGGTGTTGTGTAGGTCAGCGGCCGAAGTCGTGTGCCCTCGCCGCCGACGAGGACGACGGCTTTCACGGCGCCGAAGTTGGCGGCGTGCTCGTGGGCGTCGCAGCGGTGGTGCGGTGTCACCGCGCTGGTCGGCGTGACGTCGCTCGGACTCGGTGTGGTTCCGAGGTCGCCCGGGTCCGACAGGTTGGCAGCCGACGGTGGTTGTTCGAGCTTGGTGCCCTTCGGCACGAACCCGACCGAGATCAGCTGCCCGTCCTTGATCCTCCACTTGGAGGGGTCGCCCTTGAGTTCCTTGCCGGTTTTGTCGGCGAGGCTCTAGAACACCCGGGCCGTGACCACGCCCGGCTTATTGCCGCACTTGTCGCCGTTCTTCGAACTTCCCGCCATCGCGTTTTCACGTCGATCGACGTCGCCGACACGTTCGCCACTGTGAGTTCGAGGAACTTGCCGAACGTGGCGTTTTTGCCGGCGGCCGAGGGGACAAAGGGGTGCGTGTGAATGAGGCCATCGGCGTGGGTGTGAATCCCGGTGCTGTCTTGCCGGGCATCCTGGAGCGGTGCCGCCCAGGCATCACACAGGAAGAAGCCGTAGGCGGCGTGCCAGTGGTCCTTGTTGACCAACGGCGGTACGTCGGCTGAGGCTTTCTGGGAGTCGCCGAGATTGCTGCGACGACAGGAACACGCCCATCACCCCGAGCACGACGACCACGAAGATCGACGAATACCAAAGGACCGGAGTCCGGTTGCCGGCGGTCCGCCCGCCGCCAGTAGCGGCGGCTCGGTTGACCTTTTTCGCTTGCGATGCCTTACCCATAGCGGCGGCGACGTTACCGCGTGGCCGTCGTGATCCCGGTGTCAGGCACCGTCAAGCGCGCGCCCGACGGCGAGGACGGATGGTCCGCACCGCTAGGGCAAGCGCGAATCGCACGCCGAGACCGAGGGCCACAAGCGGCGCCAGCGCGCGCCCCGGCCATCGGTTCGACGACCACCACCACCGCAGGATGGATCGATGGTGCGCGGCCAGCATGCGGTAAGGCAGTTGGTCGGCCGAGACACCTTGGATATGCACGACGCGCGCGCATCGGGTTCGTAGCCGACACCGACGCCGAGGTCCCACGCCCGCCGGCAGAGATCGACGTCCTCCAGATACATGAAGTAGTCCTCGTCGAATCCGCCGAGGCGGTCGTAAACGTCGCGCCGGATAGCGAAGCAGGCGCCCGAGACCCAGTCGACGCGGCGGGCGGTCTTGTGGTCCCAATCGAGCAACCGGTACCGACGGGTGAACCGGTTTCCCGGCATCACAAGGCCAAGGAAGGCGTGGCCGATCGCGTCCGAACAGATGGGGAAACATGCGCGCCGAGGGGTAAAGCGTGCCGTCGGAGTTGTCGATGCGGGGACCGACGATGCCGAGCCCGGCGTCAGCGTCCAGCGCATCCACGAGCGTCTTGACGGCGGCGGGCTCCACGATGAGATCGGCGTTGCACACCAGCAACACGTCGACGTTTCCCGCTACTGCGGCGGCGCCGCGGTTGACGCCCCCGCCGTAGCCGTAGTTACCGCCGGTCTCGATTACCACGGCGGCGGGGTCGGTCCGCCGAAGCTCGGCGATCGAGCCGTCGACGCTGGCGTTGTCGGCGACCACGATCTGGTCGACGGCTGCGTCGCGCAGCGAGCGCACGCAGCCGACCAGGTGATCACCGGCGTTGAAGTTGACGACGATCGCCGCAACGCGGCTCTGCGGGTTCACGCGCCTTCGGCCGACAGCAGGCCGCGGAAGTATTCCGCCGTCCGTGCAAGCCCGTCGGCGAGTTCGACGGTGGGCTCCCAACCGAGCACGTCGCGCGCCAGCGTGATGTCGGGCCGGCGTTGGAGCGGATCGTCGATTGGCAGCGGATGGTGGATGATCTGCGAGCTCGAGCCCGTGAGGGCAAGCACGATCGTTGCCAGCTCGGCAATCGTGAACTCATAGGGATTTCCGATGTTGACCGGGCGCCCGTAGTCCGAGTCGAGCAGCGCGAGGATGCCGCGGACTTCGTCGTCGACGTAGCAGAAGCTGCGGGTCTGCGAACCGTCGCCGTAGATCGTGAGCGGTTGGCCGGTGAGCGCCTGCACGAGGAAGTTCGACACGACGCGGCCGTCATCGGCGCGCATGCGGGGGCCGTAGGTGTTGAAGATGCGCGCCACGCGCACGTCGACGCCGTGGGCGCGGTGATACGCGAAGGTCATCGCCTCGGCGAACCGCTTCGCTTCGTCGTACACGCCGCGCGGTCCGATCGGGTTGACGTGGCCCCAATACGTCTCGGGCTGCGGGTGCACCTGCGGGTCGCCGTACACCTCGCTGGTTGACGCCAGCAGGAAGCGCGCGCCCTTGTCTTTGGCTAGGCCGAGCATGTTGTGGGTGCCCAGGCTGCCGACCTTGAGGATCTGGATCGGGATGCGCTCGAAGTCGATCGGGCTCGCCGGGCTGGCGAAGTGCAGCACGGCATCAACGTCGCCCGGGACGTGCACATACGTGCTGACGTCGTGCATGCACGAAGCTGAATTCGGCAACGGCGAACAACTCCTCGATGTTGTCGAGCGAACCGGTGAGGAGGTTGTCGATGGCCGTCACGTGGTCGCCCCGGGCCAGCAGCGCCCGGCAGAGATGCGAGCCGAGGAAGCCGGCGCCGCCCGTGACGACGACGTTCACAGCCGTCCGATGCCGTCGTAGATGAAGCCGACGCGACGAACCGCCACGGGGTCCAGGAGGTTGCGGGCGTCGACGATTGCGGGCGCCGCCATCAGGCTGCGCGCCTTTTTCATGTCGAGATGACGGAACTCGTCCCACTCGGTCAAGACCGCGAGACACGCGGCGTCTTCGACCGCCGCATACGCGTCGCCACACACGGTGATGCCGTCGAGTCTCGCGGGTCACCATCGGGTCGAACGCTTTGACGATCGCTCCCTGCGCGCGCAGCCGTTCGATGACGAATAGCGACGGGGACTCACGCAGGTCGTCGGTGCGCGCTTTAAAGGTGAGACCCCACACCGCGATCGTCTTGCCGTCGACCGATCCACCCGTAGCGTGCGCGATCTTTTGCACGACGCGGTCGTACTGCTCGTTGTTGACCGACACGACGCTGCGCAGCAGGTCGAAGGGATACCCCTGGTCCTCGGCCATGTGAATGAGCGCCCGTGTGTCCTTCGGGAAGCAGCTCCCACCCCAACCGGGGCCGGGACGCAGGAACTCGAAGCCGATGCGCTTGTCCTGACCCATACCGAGTGCGACGTCCTTGACGTCGGCGCCGACCAACTCGCAGAAATGGGCGACGGCATTGATAAAGCTGACCTTGGTGGCGAGGAACGCGTTGGCGACGTACTTGATCGTCTCGGCTGACGCCGGGTCGGTCACGAGGACAGGCGCGTGCAGTGATTCGTACAACTCGGCCAAGCGGAGCGCCGCCTCCTGGTCGTGCGCGCCGATCACGATGCGGTCGGGGTTCAGCGAGTCGTAGACCGCTTGGCCTTCACGCAGGAACTCGGGGTTCGACACGACCGTGAACGTCGTCGCGATCCGAGCAACTCGGCGACCCGCAACGTGGAGCCGACCGGCACGGTCGACTTGTTGATCACGATCCCGTCGGTCCGCACGTGCGGACCGATCTCGCGCGCCACCGACTCGACGTAGGACAGATCGGCGGAGCCGTCCTCGCCTTGCGGCGTCGGCAGGCAGAGAAACACGAACTCGGCGTGTTCGACCGCCGGCACCGCGCCAAGCACAAAGGTGAGTCGGCCCGACCTGGAGGCCCTCGTGCACGAATTCGTCGAGGCCGGCCTCGTGGATCGGCACCTCGCCACGCGACAGCGCCGCGACCTTCTCCGGCACGACATCGGCACACACCACGTTGTGGCCGAGGTGCGCGAGATACGCGCCGGTAGTCAGGCCGACATAGCCGGTACCAATGACTGCGACCTCGGCCATCAGCTGATCTCCTTGATCATTCGCGCAAGCGGTCCGTGCCAATCGTCCAAGGGCTCGAACCCGGCGAGGCGCCACGCGGCGTTCTCGAGCACCGAGTTCGCCGGACGCGGTGCGGGCACCGGGTACTCGGCAGTGGTAATCGGCGTAATCTTCCCTGGGTCGTGCCCAGCCGCCTCAAGGATCGCGCACGCGAAGCCGTACCACGTGGTTTCGCCCTGATTCGAGAGGTGAAAGACGCCGGGCAGGCGGCCGACGGCGAGCTGCTTGATCGCAGCGGCCAGGTCGGGCGTGAACGACGGGCAACCGTGCTGGTCGTCCACGACGCCCCACGTGTCGCGTTCGCCGGCGAGGCGCAGCATCGTCTTCACGAAGTTGTTGCCGTGGGCGCCGCAAACCCAACCCGTGCGCACGATCGCGCCGCCGGGACCGATCTCGCGCTCGCCGCCGAGCTTCGACGCGCCGTAGACCGACTGTGGGTTCGGTCGCGTCCCACTCGACGGTACGGGCCGTCCTTGGTGCCGTCGAAGACGTAGTCGGTCGACACGTACACGACGTGGGCGCCGACGCGCCGGGACCCTTCGGCGACGTTGCGCGTGCCAAACGCGTTGACCGCGAACGCCTTGGTCGGGATCGGCCTCGCACGCGTCGACCGCCGTCCACGCGGCGGCGTGGATGACCACGTCAGGTTCCGCTCCGCAGATCGTCGGCAGCACGGCGTCGCGATCGGCGAGGTCCATCGACGCGTGCGTCGTCGCGATCACGTCGTAGCGAGGACCGCCGAACACGTCGACCAGGTCGTGGCCGAGCTGACCGCCGGCGCCGGTGATGAACGCGCATGCGCGCTTCCCGTTACTTCCCGGTGGCAGCCTTGAGCGGCTCCCACCACCAACGGTTGTCGCGGTACCAGGCGACGGTTTCCTCCAACGCCTCGTCGAGCGTGCGTTGCTTGCGCCAACCCAGTTCGGTGATCTTGGTGATGTCGACGGAGTAGCGACGGTCATGACCCTTGCGGTCCTCGACGTACTCGACCATCTCCTCGCCGGCGCCGTGCAACGCGAGGAGCTTGTCGACCAGCGCCCGGTTGGGTGTCTCGTTGCCGGCGCCGATGTTGTAGATCTCGCCCGGCGCGCCCGCCTCCAACACCAGGTGCACGCCCGCGCAGTGGTCGTCGACGTAGAGCCAGTCGCGCTCGTTCAAGCCGTCGCCGTACAGCGGCAGCTTCTACCCGTCGAGCAGGTTGGTGGTGAACAGCGGAATGGCCTTCTCGGGGAACTGGTACGGCCCGAAGTTGTTGGTGCAGCGGGTCACGGTCACCGGCAGTCCGTGAGTCGAAAAGTACGACAGCGCGATCAGATCGGAGCCCGCCTTCGACGCGGAATACGGCGAGCGCGGCTCGAGCGGGTCGTGTCTCCTTCGACGAGCCCACTTCGACCGAGCCGTACACCTCGTCGGTGCCGATGTGGATGACCCGGCCGATCTCGAGCCGGCGGGCGGTGTCCATCACGACGTTGGTGCCGAAGCAGTTGGTGTTGACGAAGTCGTCGGAGCCGACGATGGAACGGTCGACGTGGCTCTCGGCCGCGAAGTGCACGACGGCGTCGTGGCCGGCCATCGACGTCTTCGAGCGTGCCCGGGTCGCAGATGTTGCCCTTGACGAACTGGTAGCGCGGGCTGTCGTCAACGTCCTTCAACGTCGAGAGGTTGCCGGCGTAGGTCAGCGCGTCGTACACCGTGACTTCGTCGTCGGTGTTCGCCAGCACGTAGCGCACGTAGTTCGACCCGATGAACCCGGCGCCGCCGGTCACGAAGAGCTTCATAGAGCGTCCAAGGTTACTGGCGCTCGCCGGTCATTAGACGATCAGGCGAAGCGCTCGGGATCGGCGCGAGGGCGCGGAGGTAGTCGCCGTAGCGGGATTTGCCGAGCTTGTCGGCGAGGGCGGCGAGTTGGTGCAGAGTCGATGAACCCCTGACGGAACGCGATCTCTTCGAGGCACGCGATCTGCAGGCCCTGGCGGTGCTGAGCGTCTGCACGAACGTGCCGGCCTCGATCAGCGAGTCGTGCGTGCCGGTGTCGAGCCACGCGGTGCCGCGGCCGAGCTTCACGAGGTGCAGCGTGCCGCGCTCGAGGATAGACGCGGTTGACGTCGGTGATCTCGAGCTCGCCGCGCGCCGAACGCGGCAGCGTCGGCCGCGATGTCGACCACGTCGTTGTCGTAGAAGTAGAGACCCGTCACCGCGATGTTCGACTTCGGGGCGGCCGGCTTCTCTTCGATCGACACGCACCGTGCCGGTCGGCGTCGACTTCGGCGACGCCGTAGCGCTCGGGGTCGTCGACCTTGTAACCGAAGACGGTCGCGCCCTTGAGCGTGGTAACTGCGTCCTGCAGCAGTTTCGGCCAAGCCCGTGGCCGTGGAAGATGTTGTCGCCGAGCACGAGGCACACCGATCTCGTCGCCGATGAAGTCCTGGCCGATGATGAACGCTTCGGCGAGCCCGCCCGGCGTGGGCTGCTCCGCGTAGCGAAACGACATCCCGATCGCCTGCGCCGTCGCCGAGCAGCTGTTCGAACAGCGGCAGGTCGTGGGGCGTGGAGATGATCAGGATCTCGCGGATGCCCGCCAGCATCAGCACCGACAGCGGGTAGTAGACCATCGGCTTGTCGTAGACGGGCAGCAGCTGTTTCGACACGCCGAGCGTCACCGGATGCAGCCGCGTGCCGCTGCCGCCGGCGAGAACAATGCCCTTCATGCGCGGCGACGATTAACAAGCGAGGTTCTGGGCGCCCTTGGCGGCCGGCGTGGCGCCGCGCGTGGTGCTCGTGGTGGCCGGAACGCTCGTCGGGGTCGCGCCGGTTGCGCCGTTGACCCTCGGAGCGGATGCCGCCGAAGCCCGCGCCGAGGTGAGCTGGATGTCGCCGCCCTTGAGCGTGTTGTCGGGCACGAGCTTGCGCGCCGCCGATGACATAGGCCTGCAGCAACTGCGCCTTCTGCAACTGACCGGCGCCGTAGCGGATCTCGGTCGTCGATTGACCGAACCCGCCCGGCGCGTCGCCGAGCCGCCCGAGCCGAAGCCGACGTTCGTCAGGTCGTGCAGCGTCTTGCCGGCTTGGCCGCTCGACGCCGGTGCCGTTGAGCACGAGGACGCGCACGCTCGACGGCGGGATCGTCGGCACGGTGCCGCGCCGTGGTGTCGGGCTCGGCCGACGCCGTTGAACCGGTCGATGATCTCGGCCGCTTCGGCGGTCTTGCAGCTTCAGCACCGACGCGCCCGCCGGCGGTGCGGAACCCGTCGGTCGGCAAGCGTCAGCATGTCGACGGCTTCGGGCTCGAGCGACTTGAACTGCTTGCCGATGCGCACGATGTCCTTGGTCGACAGCGCCGAGTCGAGCTTGACGTTGTCGATGCCGGCGCCGATCAGCGCGTTGAGCTTGATCGGGTTGCGCATGCCCTTGCTGATGGCCTTGCGCAGCATGCGCCGGATGAAGTCCTGCTGGCGCTGGATGCGGCCGATGTCGCCGGTGGGATCGGAGCGCCAGCGGCCGGACTCGAAGGACTGGAAGTGGCGGCTGCGGACGTAGCCGAGCGCCTGGTCGCCCGTCAGCTGACACGCAGCCGGCCTGCTTCACGTCGAGACCGGACAACTTGTCGCGCGCGGGCGCCGGGAACGGCACGGTGACGCCGCCGACGGCGTTGACGATGCCGCGGAAGCCGTTGAAGTCGACCTCGATGTAGTGGTCGATCTCGATGCCGAGGTCTTGCCGGATCGTGGCGATCAGTCGCTCGGGCCCGTCCTTGATCGTGCGACGCGGGAATCGTCGTCGGCCGCACCGAGCGCGATGTCGTCGGACGTTGCTCGACGTGGTCGCCGTCGCGCGTGCCCTTCGACGTCTTGAGCCGTACGCGGTGTTGATGCGGTCGGTGCCGCGTTCGTGCCGGCGATCTGCACGTACAGGTCGCGCGGGATCGACAGGATCGACGCCTTCTCGGCCGTCGGGTCGACGTGCAGCACCATCATCGTGTCGGTGCGCTCGCCGCCCACGTCGGCGGCGTTGCCGAACTTGCCTGCGTTCTGCCTTCGTGATGTTGGCGCGGGTGTCGGAGCCGACGAGCAACACGTTCATCGGCTTGCCCGGATCGTCGTCGCCGCAGTTGCGCAGCACGTCGCACCCGAAGCTGATCTTGTCGAGCTGGCCGAGACGGAACTTCAGGTAGCCGTAGCCGGCCGCCGGCCGTACAGCACGCACACCGCGAGGAAAATGTTCACGCCGACCAGCAGGCGGTGCAGGCCGCGGTGCGGGTGATGCTTCGTCGCGGCCGCGCGTCGAGCGGCGTTGCGGCCTTCTTCTTGCCGACGGGCGTGCGCGCGCGTCGGCCTTTTGCGGAGCGCTTGCGGTCCGGGTGCAGCTTCTTTCCCGGGACGGGAGGAATCGCCATGGCGGGCAGCCAACGCTACCGGCCCATCCTCGGAGAAGGGGATCACCCCCTACGATCGTGCCCATGGCGACGGTGGGCGTCGTCGTGGTGACGTACCGCTCCGCGCCGACCATCGAGAGCGTGTTTGCGCTCGTTGCGCGCCGCGACCGCCGGCGCCATCGAGGTCGTCGTTGTCGACAACGCGTCGGACGACGACAGCGTCGCCGCGGCCGCGAGCAGCCGACGCAGAAGCCGTGATCGTCGACGCGCCACCAACGACGGCTACGGCGTCGGCCAACAACGAGGGCGTGCGCCGCGTTGCCTGACGGACACCGAATTGGTGGTGTTCGCCAACCCCGACACGGTGTGGCCCGCCGGCGCGATCGACGCGCTGGTCGCGCGACGTCGCGGCGAGCCGACGATCGGCCTGTCAGCCCGACGCTGGTCGACGACGGACGGAACGCCGCAACCGATCGTGGAGGACGACCTCTCGCTCGGCACGCGTGCTGCGCGGCATGACGCGGCTCGGCGGCCCGATGCGGCCGCGGTCGCCCGTACCGCCGACGGACTCGTCAGACGTCGAGTGGCTGCACACCGCCGCCGCGCTCGTGCCGATGTCGGTCGTTCGCGCGACCGGCGGGTTCGACGAACGGTTCTTCCTGTTCGCCGAGGACGCCGACTTCTGCCGCCGCGTTCGTGCGGCCGGCAAGCGCGTCGTCGTCACGCCCGACGTGCGCGTGATGCACCATCGGCGGCGCGTCGGTCGACGCGTCCAACGACGCCGACGACGCCGCCGCCCTGCGCACGCGCGCGCTCGCGACCTACCTCGAGAAGTACCAAGGCCGCGCTCGCGCGCCGCGTCTTCGGCGTGGTCGGCACCGTGGTGTACGGCGCTGGCCCGTCACCGCGGCCAGGCACGCGAGGCGTGGAGGGCGGTGACGCGATGACGCGGCGCATCGTCATCGGCGTTCCGTGTCACCGCGACGAGCCCGGCATCGCGCGCACCGTCGCGTCGCTGGCCGCGTCGGCGGACGCGACTCGAAGACCCGATTGGCGCATCGTCGTGTGCGTCAACGGCGCCGACCCCGGCGAACGGCGCCGCCGCCGCACGCGCTGCGCGACAACCCGGGTCACGCGGTCGTGCGGCTGCTCGACGTAGGCATCGAAGCCGGCGGCGTGGAACGGTGCTGCGCGACGAGCCCGCCGACGTCCACGTGTTCGCCGACGCCGACATCACCGTGAACAACTGGGCGATGCCCGCGCTGGTCGACGGACTCGACGAGCCACGGCGTCGTGGCCGCGGCGGCCAAGCAGGAGCACCTCGGCGACGGCGTCGTCGCGCATGTCGCCGCGCGTCCCCCACCGCCTCGCGTGGGGCGGGCTCCTCGGCACGCTGTACGCCGCGCAAGACCGACGCGTTGCCCGACGAGATGCCGACGCGACGTGCTGCTCGACGACGCGTGGCTGTTCGCCCAACTCGGCGGCGACGGGCGCGTCGAGCAGGTGCCGCTGGCGGTTGCGACCGTGCAGCTGCCGACGCGCTGGCGCGACCTGTGGCGTCAACGTGTGCGCGCCGAGGCCGGCAAGCAGCAGATGGCGGCGTTGGGCTTGCCGCTGGCGACGCCGCCGAACGAGGCGACGTCGATCTACCGCACGCTCGTGGCCTACCCGCCGCGCGAGTGGCCGCTACGTCGCCGCGCTCGCCGGCGTCAAGTTCGCCGCCGCCCGCCGCGCCCGCAAGGGCTACGGCGAGTGGAAGCTGGCGACGTCGACGAAGGCGTAGTTACTCGACGGGCAGGCCGAGGCCGCGGGCGATGACGAGGCGTTGGATCTCGCTCGTGCCTTCGCCGATCTCGAGGATCTTCGCGTCGCGGTAGTGGCGGGCGACGGGCGTCTCGTCCATGAAGCCGTAGCCGCCGAAGATCTGCGTGGCCATGCGCGTGGCCGTCACCGCCGCTTCCGTCGCGTACAGCTTGGCCACCGCCGCCTCGTTCTTGAACGGGCGACCGCTGGTCCTTGCGCCACGCGGCCTTGTAGGTGAGCGCGCGCGCCGCGTCGGCCATCACCGCGAGGTCGGCGCACGCGAACGCGACGGCTTGGTTCGTGCCGATGGCCTTGCCGAACGCGTTGCGGTTCTTGGCGTACTCGACGCTCTGTTCGAGGCACGCCTGGATGACGCCGACGGCGAGCGCCGCGATGGCGATGCGTCCGTCGTCGAGGATGGCGAGGAACTGGCGGAAGCCCTGGCCGCGTCGACCGAGCAGGTTCGTCGGCCGGGACGCGGCAGTCGACGAAGGTGAGGCCGTGCGTGTCCGACGCGTGCCAGCCCATCTTGCGGTACGGCGGCTGCACGACGAAGCCCGGGCGTCCCGCGCCGGAACGATGATCGCGCTGATCTCGCCGGGGCCGGTGCGGGCCGTCACCGTGACGAGCGACGTGATCGACGAACCCGAGTTGGTGATGAACGCCTTCTCGCCGTTGATGACCCACTCGTCGTCGCGTCGTCGAGCGCGGCGGTGGTGCGCGTGCCGCCGGCGTCGCTGCCGGCGTCGGGCTCGGTCAGTCCGAACCCGCCGAGCGTGCGACCGGCGACGAGATCGGGCAGCCACTGCTGGCGCTGCTCTTCGGTGCCGAACTGCATGATCGGGTTGGCGCCGAGACCGACGCCGGCTTCGAGCGTGATCGCCATGCTCTGGTCGACGCGGCCGAGT
Organism: uncultured Actinomycetes bacterium; assembly: GCA_963769985.1. GTDB lineage: Bacteria > Actinomycetota > Acidimicrobiia > Acidimicrobiales > JACCXE01 > JACCXE01. The sequence goes on from CAVYNR010000006.1 coordinate 93,390, forward strand.
TCCTCGATGGCAATGCACAGCGTGGCGAAGTCGGACGTCGGAGCCGCCGTACTCCTCGGGGAACGGCAGGCCGAACAGTCCCAGCTCGCCCATCGCGCGCACGGTGTCGACCGGGAAGTAGTGGTCGCGGTCCCACGCTTCGGCGTTGCGGCGCGATCTCGGCTTCGGCGAAGTCGCGCACGACCTTGCGGAACTGTTCCTGCTCGTCGCTGAACTCGAAGTCCATGCACGCGATCGTACGCTTGGTGCGTGTCCGCTCCTCCGCTCGCCGTCGTCGGTGGGCAGTTGCTGACCGGGCTTGGTCGACGTCACGCGCGACGTGAGCCGCGCTCGACAGCGGTCGCGGGCATGTGGGCGGTCGTCGCTGAGCTTCGAAGGCGACGTGGTGTGCGCCCGCTTCGACGACGCTCGGCCGGCGACGCCGTGGCCGGGCGAGCCGTGGAGCGGCCCGCGCCGCGACGCGTGGACGTCGTCGCTCGACGAAGCGCGTTCAAGAAGGGCGTGGTCGACGATCCGCGAGGCGATCGCGCGCGGCGACGTCTACCAGGTGAACCTGTGCCGCGTGCTGTCGGCGCCGATCGCGACCGACGCGGACGTCGCCGCGCTCGGCGCCGCGCTCGCCGAGGGGAACCCGGCGCCGTATCTCGGCGGTCGTGCGTCTACCCGAGCACGACGTGCACGTGGCGTCCGCGTCACCGGAGCGGTTCGTTCGCCGCGACGGCGACACGTCGTCGTGTCGCAGCCGATCAAGGGCACCGCCGCGACCATCGACGGGTTCCTGGCCAAGGACTACGCCGAGAACGTGATGATCGTCGACCTCGTTCGCAACGACCTTGGGCGGGCCTGCGACTTCGGTTCGGTCGATGTCCCCGCGCTGTGCGCGGTCGAGCCGCACCCCGGGCTGTTCCACCTGGTGTCGACGGTCCGCGGTCGGTTCGCGCCGGATGCGGGTGGGCGGACATCTTCGACGCGACGTTCCCGCCGGGGTCGGTCACGGGCGCGCCCAAGCTCGCCGCGCTCGACGTGATCCGGCGCGCTCGAACCCGTCGCCCGCGGCCCGTACTGCGGGGCGATCGGCTGGGTCGACGCCGAGCGCAATGTGGGCGATCTCAACGTCGGCATCCGTACGTTCTGGCTGGCGGACGGCCGCATCCACTTCGGTACCGGCGGTGGCATCACGTGGGACTCGACACCCGAGGGCGAATGGGAAGAGACCGAACTCAAAGCCCGCCGCTTGCTCTCGGTAGCGTCGGCAACATGATCGGGCCCGTGTGGGTGAACGGCGCGTTGCTGGATCCGTCGGTGGCGGCGTTGTCGGTGTTCGACCACGGCTTCACCGTGGGCGACGGCGTCTTCGAGACGTTGCTGTCGTATCCCGACAGCGGCATCGCGTTCGCCGAGCAACACCTGATGCGCTTGCGATCGTCGGCGGCGGGCCTTGGCTTAACGGTGCCGTTCGACAACGCAACGTTCATCCACGCGATCCGCGAGGTCATCGACGCCGCCGCGCCCGCGCGGCACCCATATTCGTGTGCGCATCACCGTCACCGGCGGCGCGGGACCCTTGGGCTCGGACCGCGGCGGGGCCACGCCCACGGTGATCGTCGCCGCCACGCCCACAGTCGCCGTGGCCGCCGACGGCGGTGCTCGCGCCGGTTCCGTGGCCGCGCAACGAACGGGGCGCGCTCGCCGGATTGAAGACGACGAGCTACGCCGAGAACGTCGTCGCGCTCGGCGCCGCCCACGACGCCGGCGCCAGCGAGGCGCTGTTTTGTGACACGCAGGGCCACGTGTGCGAAGGAACCGGCACCAATCTGTTTGCGGTGATCGACGAGCGAATTGGTCACTCCCGCCCTCATCACGGGCTGTCTCGCCGGCGTCACCCGCGCGGTGGTCATCGCCTGCTTCGGCGCGTCCGAGAAGGCTGTTCACGCTCGAGGATCTCGCCCGTGCGACAGAGGTGTTCGTGACCTCCACGACGCGCGAGGTGCAAGCCGGTATGCGAAGTCATCGGCGTCGCCGAATGGCCCGACGCCCCGGTCCGACCACCACCGAGGCGCACCTCGCCTATACGGCGGCGCGCAGGGCCTAACGCCGAAGGATCCGGCTTCGCCGGTCCGAAGGCCGGACAACGTGCCTCGGGGTTTAGCTCGGTTCGCAACCTTCGGTTGCGGACCGAAGATGCACTACGTCGCCCGCGACGACCCGGCGGGGACCATCGTCGGTGATCACGACGAGGGCGCCGTCGGCTTCGACCTCGGCGGCCATGCCCGTGACCTGCCCGTCGGCGAGTTCGACCTGCACCTCGCGACCGACGGTCGCGCAGCGCGACCGGTACTCGCGGGCTATCGGCGTCCCAGCCCGCATCCAGCCGCTCGTCGAGACGCTCGAGCAGCGCGTCGAGCACGTCTTCCCGATGCACCGGACGGCCGGCCGCGTGGTTGGCGGCGATCGCAACGTCGGCGATCTCAGCCGGCAGTTCGTCGGGCCACGTGCAGTTGATGCCGATACCGACGACGACCGCGAGCGAACCGTCCGGCGCGTGTCCGTCGACCTCGGTTAGTACACCGGCGAGCTTCCGGTCGCCGATCAGCAAATCGTTGGGCCACTTGAGCGCCGGCGCAACCTCGGCGATGAGCGCGACCGCGTCGGCGCCCGCCATGGCGACGGCCGCCGTCGCCAGGTGCAAGCGGTCGAAGGGCAAGTCGGACGGACGCAACAGCAAGCTCATCAGAAGCGAGCCGCCGGGCGGCGCCACCCAGCTTCGTCCCAGACGGCCGCGGCCTGCAGTCTGCACATCGGCGACCGCGACGAGGCCTTCGGCGGCTCCGTCGCGGGCCTGATCCCATCACCCACGTATTCGTCGAATCGATCGTCGCGAAGCGATGGACGCTCTCAGCGCCCTACGGGCGCGCGATGCCGACCGCCGCTGCAACATGGACGTTCGCTCCGTCATCTGCGCGATGCTACGGCCCCTATGTTCTCCAAGGTCCTGATTGCCAACCGGGGCGAGATCGCCGTCCGCGTTATTCGGACGTGCCGCGAGCTCGGGATCCCGACGGTTGCCGTGTACTCCGACCTCGATCGCGACGCCATGCACGTCCGGTTGGCCGACGAGGCCTACGCGCTCGGCGGCACCACCGCGGCCGAGAGCTACCTGAACACCGAAGCGATCCTCGGCGTGATCGAACGCAGCGGCGCCGACGCCGTCCACCCGGGGTACGGCTTCTTCAGTGAGAACACCGACTTCGCCCGCGCCATCGCCGAACGCGGCGTCACCTTCATCGGCCCACCGCCGGAAGCCATCGAAGTCATGGGCGACAAGATCTCGTCGCGCATCGCTGCGGAGAAGGCGGGAGTCAACGGCGTACCCGGGCGCAACGACGTGCTCAAGAGCGGCGACGAGGTTGTCGCCTTCGGCGAGGAGTTCGGCTGGCCGGTTGCGATCAAGGCGGCGTATGGCGGCGGCGGCCGGGGCATGCGCGTGGTGCAGAGCGCGGCTGAGGCGGCCGACGCGCTCGCGTCGGCGCAGAGCGAGGCGCTCAAGGGCTTCGGTCGCGACGAGTGCTACGTCGAGCGTTACCTCACGTGGCCGCGCCACATCGAGATGCAGGTGTTCTGCGACACCAAAGGGCAACGGCGTGTGGCTCGGCGAGCGCGACTGTTCGTGTCAGCGCCGTCACCAAAAGCTGGTGGAAGAGTCGCCGGCGGCCAACTTTCCCGACGACGTACGCACGGCCATGGGCGAGGCGGCCGTCGCCGTCGCGCTGGCGTGTGGTTACGTCAACGCTGGCACCGTCGAATTTCTCTACCAGGACGGCGAGTTCTTCTTCCTCGAGATGAACACGCGTCTGCAAGTGGAGCACCCCGTCACCGAGTTGGTCACCGGCCTCGACCTTGTCGAGTTGCAGTTACTGGTGGCGGCGGGCAAGAAGCTGCCCTTTAGCCAGAAGCAGCTTGCCGGCAAGCGGCGCGGCCACGCGATCGAAGTGCGCATCAACGCCGAGGACCCTGCGGGCGGCAAGTTCCTGCCCTCGCCAGGCACGCTGACAACGTTCGAGCGACCCGACGGGTTCGGCGTGCGCGTCGACGCCGGTTACGACGCCGGCGACACCGTGAGCCAGTACTACGACAACCTCGTCGCCAAGCTCATCACGTGGGGACCCGACCGCGACTCGGCGCGCCGACGGATGCTGCGGGCGCTCGCCGAAACCAAGATCGAAGGCATCGCCACGACGATGCCGGCACACGTCGCGATCCTCACCCACGACGACTTCATCAACGGCGAGCACTCGACCAAGTGGGTCGAGGAGAAGCTGGACTTCACCGACGTGACCAGTGCACCGGCCGCGCCGATCGTGGGCGACGACGGCGAGGCCAAGGTATTGCGTGAGGTCGAAGCCGAAGTCGACGGGCGCAAGTACACGGTGAAGCTGTGGGTACCCGACATCGCTCCCTCGCTCGCCACCAGCGGCCCTGCCCGCGCCGGCGCCGCGCCCGGACGACCGGCGGCACCGGTGGCTCACGGAGGCGGCGCCGCGGGCGCCGTCGGCGAAATCTCCGTGCCGATGCAGGGCACGATCGTGAAGCTGATGGTCGCGGTCGGAGACAAGGTGGTCGCGGGGCAGGCGGTCTGCGTGCTCGAAGCGATGAAGATGGAAAACAACATCGCCGCCGAGATGGACGGCACCGTGAAGGCGATCAAAGTCGACGTCGGCCAGACCGTCGGCGCCGGCGACGTGGTTGTCGTTATCGAAGCGTAACTCTGGCGCCTTCGGCGCTCCCGGACGGGGCCCCAACCCCGTCCTCCTCCCTCCGCATGGGGCCCCTCGCTTCGCTCGCCCCATGCCGGGCCGTACCTGGCGCGATATCCATTTGCCGAGGCGTAGCCTCGACAAATGGACGTGAAAGAGGTCGCCACCGCAACAGTCCACGACGCCAGCGAGAGCCTGATCGGCCTCAGCCACAGGATCCACGCCGACCCGGAGTTGTGCTTCGAAGAGGAGCACGCCGCCGCGTGGACCGCCGCCGCGCTCGCGGGGCGGGCTTCGCCGTCGAGACCGGCGTCGCCGACCTCCCGACTGCATTCGTGGCTACGGCCGGCACCGGCCCGTTCACGGTTGGGATCTGCGCCGAGTACGACGCACTTCCCGGCGTCGGTCACGCCTGCGGCCACAACGTGATCGCGGCGGCCGCCGTCGGCGCCGGACTCGCGCTCGCGCCGCTGGCCGACGACCTCGGCGTCACGATCAAAGTGTTCGGCACGCCGGCCGAAGAGGGAGGCGGCGGCAAGATCATCATGCTCAACGCCGGTGTTTTCGAAGGCGTGCACGCGGCGATGATGGTGCACCCGGCGCCCACCGAACTCGACCGCTTTCCGTGTCTCGCGGTGTCGCACGTCGACGTCCACTACCACGGCAAGTCGGCCCACGCCTCGGCCTTCCCCGAACTCGGCATCAACGCCGCCGACGCCCTGACCGTCGCGCAGACCTCCATCGGTCTCCTGCGCCAGCACATCCGTCAGTCGGACCGGATTCACGGAATCGTCACCCACGGCGGCGACGCGCCCAACGTGGTCCCGGAAGCGGCCTCCGGCAAGTGGTACATCCGGTCGCGCACGCTCGCCGAGCTCGCCGAACTGGAGCCAAAAGTGCACCGATGCTTCGAGGCTGGCGCGTTGGCCACGGGGTGCACCGTCGACATTGTCGATGCCAGTCCGAAGTATTCGGAGATGGAGGACAACGACCCGCTGCGCGCGCTGTACCGCGCCAACGCCGAGGCGCTGGGCCGGGTGTTCCCTGATCTGGGCGAATTGGGCGAAAAGATCGTCGGCTCAACGGATATGGCCAACGTCTCGCTCGCCATCCCGACAATTCATCCGATGCTGGGCCTCGATTGCTACCCCATCAGCAACCATCAGCCGGAGTTCGCGGCCTTCTGCGCCACGCCGACTGCGGACAAGGCGCTGCTCGACGGTGCGGCCGCGATGGCGCACACCGTTATCGACGCGGCGACGATCCCAGAGGTACTCCAAAGTCTGGTCGCGCGCTAACTAGAGTGACGGCTTGCCTAATTCACCAATGACCCGCCGAGCCGCGTTCAGCGGGATCGGGCACTTCCTGCCCGACGACCGCGTCCTCTCCTCCGAGATCGAAGATCGGGTTCGGGAAAACCTCGACGACCGGCTGATGCGCTCCGGCGTGATCGAGGGACTTTCCGGTATCCGCGAACGCCGTCACGCCGAGCCCGGCACCACGTCGTCCGATCTTGCGGCGAAGGCGGCGATCAACGCGCTCGACGCGTCCGACTACACGGCCGACGATATCGACATGCTGATTTTCGCGTCAGCATCCCAAGACATCACCGAGCCCGCCACCGCGAACATCCTGCAAGTGAAAACTGAGTGCTTCAACGCGTCCGCGGTCGATATCAAGAACGCGTGCAACAGCTTCGTCAACGCGCTCGATCTCGCGGCGTCCGCCATCGAAACCGGGCGCGCCGAACGCGTCCTGATTGCCAGCGGAGAAATGCTGTCGATCGCCATCGACTGGGACATCTCCGGCGTGAAGGATCTGCGGACCAAGTTCGCCGCACTCACGCTCGGTGATGCCGGCGCCGCCGCGGTCCTCGACACCGTCGAGACGGGAGACCGCGGGGTGTACCCGGGCAAGTTCATCACCGACGGAACGCACTGGGAGCTGTCGACGATCCTGGCCGGTGGCACGCTCATGGGACGCGACCTGTCGCGTAGTTACTTCGAATGCCAGAGCTCGGCGTTGCAGGACCTCGCAATATCAACCCTTCCCGCGGTCATCAAGGACGCGCTGTACTCCGTGGGTTGGAGCATCGACGACGTCGACCTCTTCGTTCCCCATCAGGTGTCCACCGCGGTGATCCAAACGGTGGCCGAGATGTTGGGCGTGCCGGTGGAACGGCGCGTCGTGACCGTCGACCGCTTCGGTAATACCGCCGCCGCGAGCATCCCGCTCGCACTGTCGACCGCGCACTCCGAGGGTCGGGTCAAGCGCGGCGACAAGATCCTGCTAGTCGGCGGCGCCGCCGGCTGGAGCGCCGGGGTCATCCCCATCGTTTGGTAAGTCGCGTCTGCGCCTGTCAGTGACAGGCGGTGGTGCCTGCGTCGGTGAAGGTCCTGCCCCCGACCGGCACGAATCGCCAGGAGTATGCGTCGGCGCCGAGCCGTAGTTCGAGTATGCCGAACGTCGTCGTGTTGATCACTTCGGTGCCGCGCTCTTTGTTGAACGTCGGGTACAGCGATCGGCCGCCCGTGCCCACGACGAACTGGCGCACGCCCCGTTCAGGCGCGAATCGTTCGTAGTGGTGATCGTGGCCGGCGATCACAAGCTCGGCGTTCGCGTCACCGAGGGCGGCCCACAACGGCTCCATTGACGCGTCGGACTTGTGCAGTCCCGAGGTCCACCGCGGGTGATGCCAGAAGGCGAGCGTGCACTTGCCGCGACGACGCTGCGAGATCGTCCCGCAGCCATGTCTCCTGCGGCGACCCGACCTCGCAGCCTCCCGCGGGCCGGCAATTCGAGTTCAGCGCGATCACGTGCCAGTCGCCCACGTCCAGGCTGTACCAACCTCGCCGCGACGGCCCGGCTGCTCCGGCGAACGTTGCGAAGTACGGCGCCGCGCCGGTCGTCGAGTACTCGTGGTTGCCCACCGCCGGGTGCGTGATCGCCTTCATCTGGGCCCACGAACTATTCGCATAGCCAGCGGCAAACTCTTCGGTCGTGCCGCGCTCGTACTGAATGTCGCCCAGGAACAGGACCGCGTCGGGTGAGAGCGACTTCGCCAGCGCGGCCGTGGCCTCGCTCTGACACTGCGCCGGACTGCCGTCGGCGGCCGCTTCCTGTTTCTCCGAGCAGATGAGGTCGCCGACCGCGACCACGACGCGGCCGCCGGTCACCGTAGGGATCGTCGTGCTCGATCCCGCGCCGGGATCGTCGGCCGCGGCGCACGCGCCGAGCACGGCGGCGAGGAGAAGGACGCCGACGCCGGTACGTCGGGCCACGCGGCTATTCGGCCGCGTCGGCCAGCGCTTCGGCGAGCGCCGGGTGCACGAGCAGCGACTCGACGATGTCGGTGACCTTGAGATTGGCAGTGACAGCCAGCGCGAGCACCGAGATCAACTCGGCGGCGCCGCGGCCGACGATCGAACCGCCGAGCACCACGCCCGTCGCCGGGTCGCTCAGGATCTTGACGAAGCCGCGCGGGTCGCCGTCGATCAGCGCCCGCGCGTTGGCGGCGAAGGGCACCTTGGTTACGCGCAGCTTCCGGCCGATGGCGAACGCCTCGGCCTCGGCGAGACCGACGTCGGCGATTTCGGGTTCGGTGAAGATGGCCGACGCGGCCTTGTCGTAGTCGAGGTGACGGTGCTCCCGGGTGTGCAACCCCATCACGTGCTCGGCCACCTTGCGCCCTTGCATGGACGCGACCGACGCCAGCGGCAGCCGTCCTGACACGTCGCCCGCCGCGTACACGTGGCTCAGATTGGTGACGCAGTGCTGGTTGACCGGCACGTAGCCGTTGGCGTCGACCGTAACGCCGGCCTCCTCGAGGCCGAGGCCGTCGCTGTTCGGGATCGACCCGATCGCGAGCAACGCGTGTGATCCGGTCGCGACCCGCCCGTCCTCGCAGTGCACCGACACCTCGTCGCCGGCGCGGTCGATGCCCGAAGCACGCGCGCCCTTCATCAGCAGGACCCCGCTGCGCAAGAAGTCGTCTTCGAGCGCCGCCGCGACTTCGGGGTCTTTGCCCGGCAATACCTGTTGACGGCTCACGATCAGCGTCACTTGCGAACCGAAGGTGCGGAACATGTGCACGAACTCCACGCCGGTCACGCCCGAGCCGATCACGATCAAGTGCTTGGGGAGCTCGGGGGGTGGATAGGCATCCCGGGTCGTGAGCACGCGCTCGCCGTCGGTCACAGCCCACTCGGGAAGCCGCGGGCGGCTACCGGTGGAGATCAGGATCGCGTCGGCTTGGATCGTCTCGGTGCCCGACTCGGCGGCCGCTTCGACTTCATGCGGCGCCGACAAGCCGCGCCTGACCCGTTGATGATGCGCACGCCCTGGCTCGACAACAGACCAGTCGTGGAGGCCTGCAAATGGTCGGTGACCTTGTGGATGCGCTCGCCTAGCGCCTCGAGGTCGACTTCAGGTGCGATCGGCTCGAGGCCCATGCCCGGCGCCCGCTGCCGCGGCCGAGATCGCGCCGCCCGTGGCAATCATGGCCTTGGACGGGATGCAGTCCCACAAGTTGGCGGCGCCGCCCATGACGTCGCGCTCGATCATCGTCACCTCGGCACCGAGGCGCGCGCCCCAGCTGGCGGCCTGAACGCCCGCGGGCCCGCCGCCGATGATTACGAACCGAACGGTCACGAGTTCATCGGGGCTGGTGTACCCCGAAGACGCCGCGGAGCGTGTCGCTGACTTCGCCCAAGGTGGCCCGGGCCTTGAGCGCGGCCTTCATCGGCACGAGAACGTTCTGCGTACCCCGGGCGGCCGCTTCCACGTCGGCGAGCGCGGCGTCGACCTCGCTCTGGGTACGCGCGGCGCGCGTGTGCTTGACCCGCGCGATCTGCGACGCCTGCAACGCCGGATCGATCGGGAACACATCGGGCGGTTCGGGCTGCTCGGTCGTGAACTTGTTGACACCGACGATGATCTTGTCGCCCGAGTCGACCGCCTTCGTATAGGCGTACGCCGCCTGCTCGATTTCGTCTTGCATGAAGCCGGCCTCGATCGCTGCCACCGCGCCGCCCATGCCGTCGATCTTTTCGATGTAGGCCACCGCGGCCGCCTCGACCTCGTCGGTGAGGTTTTCGACAAACCAGCTGCCGCCCATCGGATCGGTTGTGTCGACCACACCCGACTCGTAGGCGATCACCTGCTGCGTGCGCAGCGCCAGGGTTGCCGCGCTCGCAGTCGGTAGCCCGAGCGCTTCGTCGAAGCCGTTCGTGTGGAGGCTCTGCGTGCCGCCCATCACCGCCGCCAACGCTTGGAGCGTTACGCGCATGATGTTGTTCTCCGGCTGCTGCGCGGTGAGCGTCGAGCCGCCGGTCTGCGTATGGAAGCGCAACAGCTTGCTTTTCTCGTCCTTCGCGCCAAATCGCTCGGTCATGATGCGCGCCCACATGCGACACGCGGCGCGGTACTTGGCGATCTCTTCGAAGAAGTTGTTGTGCGCGTTCCAGAAGAACGACAGCCGCGGCGCGAACTCGTCCACGTTGAGTCCCGCGTCGACCGCGGCCTGGACATACGCGATGCCGTTGGCGATCGTGAACGCGATCTCCTGCACCGCCGACGACCCGGCTTCGCGGATGTGGTAGCCGGAAATCGAAATGGTGTTCCAGTTCGGCAGTTCGGTCTGGCAGTAGCTGAAGATGTCGGTGATGATCCGCATCGACGGACGCGGAGGGAAGATGTAGGTCCGCGCGCCACGTACTCCTTGAGCACGTCGTTCTGGATCGTGCCGTTCAGCTGGTCGCCGGTCACGCCTTGTTCTTCGGCCACGAGTTGGTACAGCAACAAGAGGATTGACGCCGTCGCGTTGATCGTCATGGATGTGCTGACGGTGTCAAGGGGCAGGTCGGCGAGAAGCAGGCGCATGTCGTCGAGCGAGTCGATGGCCACGCCGACCTTGCCGATCTCGCCCTCGGCGCGGGGATGATCGGAGTCGTAGCCCATCTGCGTGGGAAGGTCGAAAGCGCAGCGACAGGCCGGTCGATCCTGCCGCGAGCAGCAGCTTCCAGCGCTCATTGGTGGACTCGGCGGTGCCGAAACCGGCGTATTGACGCATCGTCCACGGACGCACGCGATAGAGCGATTCGCGGACGCCGCGGGTGTAGGGCGCCTCGCCCGGGCGGCCGACGCGCGGCGGGATCCCAGTTCTTGAGGTCCTCGGGCCCGTAGAAAGGTTTGATCTCGATGCCCGAGTCCGTGCGCCGTCCTTCGTCAGCCATCTCGCCAGCGTACGTGGGCCACGCGACGTCGCTCTAATAGGGTCACGTAAGCGTGCGAAGGAATCGGTTGGGGTTCGTTTGGCTCGCGGGCGTTCGCGATCTGCGATGGCGTCGGCGGCGATTCGCGATGGCGGCTGGCGCCACCGCGATGGTTTTCGCGATCACGCTGTTGCTCTCCGGATTCGCCGAGAGCTTCAGCGTCGAAGTCAACCGCGTCCAGGACACGATCAACGCCGACGGCTACGTCGTGCGCGAGGGTCAGCCGCGGACCGTTCATGTCACCGAAGCCGTTCCCGACGAGTGTGGCCAACGACGTCGCCGCGCTCGCCGGCGTTACCGCCGCCGAGCCGCTGATCTCCATCATCCAGCCCGACCTTTATCTGATGGGACACCGCCTCGACGAACCGCAGGGTGGTCCGGGATGGTCGGGGGCGGATCGACCGCGATCTGGTACGAGTCCACACGCCGACGGCGAAGTGGCGACCGACGAGCGCCTCGGAAAAAAGGTGGGCGAGAACGTCGCGATCGGCGGCACCGAATTCAAGGTCGTCGGCGTGACCAGGGGCCAAACGGTCTTGGGAGGCCAACCGCTCGTCGTCCTCGGTTTGCGCGACGCGCAGGTCGCGGTGTTCGGCGGCTACGACGTGATCACTTCGGTCGCGGTTAAGGGCCGCCCGCGGACGCTGCCCGAGGGTTACACGTTCGTCGACCAAGCGGCCGCGACCGACGATTTCCTCACCCCGCTACACATCGTGACCGGGACCATCCGCCTGCTGAGCATCCTGCTGTGGATCGTCGCCGGCGCGATCGTCGGCTCGGTCATCTACATCTCGACGCTCGAGCGGGTGCGCGATCTGGCGGTGTTCAAGGCGACCGGCGCGTCGACCGGGGACCTGCTGGCCGCGCTCGTGGTCCAGTCGGTGTTGCGTCGTCGGTGCTGTCGTCGCTCGCCGCCATCGGCCTGTCTTACCTGATCGCGCCGTCGTTCCCGGCTGCGGTGTAGTTCCCGGCGCGGCTGCTGATCACTGCTTCCGCTCGTCGCCATACCGGTTGGGCTGGTGGCCAGCGGCGCCGGCTTACGCCGCGCCGTGAAGGTAGACCCCGCCTCGGCCTTCGGCGGGTAGTCCTAGCTACTCGACCGTCCAGGTGGCGCCGGAGCGCAGCAGTGCGGCCAAGTCGCCGCTGCCGCGCGCTGGCCTGCGCGTCGACGAACTGGTCGCCGACCATGCGTGCCGTAGTCGGGCCGCTCGACGGCGCGGAACACGCCGACAGGCGTCGGCTCGTGCGGGCCCGCTGGCGAGGCGCGACAGTGCGAACGCGTGCCCGGGCTGCTCGCGGGTTTCGTCGTGCACGACGAGTGCGGCCTCGCCGACGTCGGCCACGTTCACGACCTGGAAGTGGCCCTGCGCGTCGGGCGCGACGCCCTTGTCGCCGTCGGCGCCGAAGACGGATCGGCTCGCCGTGCACCAGCGGGATCAGGTTGTCCTCGCGCGTTCTCCTTCGACGTGACCGTGTCGAAGGCGCCGTCGTTGAAGACGTTGCAGTTCTGGTACACCTCGACGAACGCCGCACCCTTGTGGTCGTGCGCCCGCTTGAACGTTTCGATCATGTGGTTGCGGTCCATGTCGTGGGTGCGGGCCACGAAGGTGGCCTCGGCGCCGAGCGCGAGGCGAGATCGGGTTGAACGGCTTGTCGACCGAACCGAACGGCGTGCTCTTGCGTGACCTTGCCGACCTCGCTGGTCGGCGAGTACTGGCCCTTGGTCAGGCCGTAGATCTGGTTGTTGAACATGAGGATCGTGAGGTTGACGTTGCGGCGCAGCGCGTGGATCAGGTGGTTGCCGCCGATCGACAGCGAGTCGCCGTCACCGCTGATGACCCACACGTCGAGATCCGGACGGGCCACGGCGAGGCCAGTGGCCACCGCGGCGGCCCGGCCGTGGATGCCGTGCATGCCGTAGGTGTTCATGTAATACGGAAAGCGCGCCGCGCAGCCGATGCCGCGACACGAACACCGTGTTCTCGCGCTGCACGCCGAGGTCGGGCATCAGCAGCTGCACGGCGGCGAGGATCGAGTAGTCGCCACAGCCCGGGCACCAGCGGACCTCCTGGTCCGACATCCAGTCTTTGCGCGTGGTGATGGGAACAGCCGACGTCGGTCATTGGATTGGCTCCGAGATCGGGTTGTCGAGGAGGGCCAACATCGCGGCTTCGATCTCCGACGCCTTGAACGGTGCGCCCTGGATCTTGGTGAGCGACTGCGCGTCGACGAGGTACTCGGCGCGCAGCAGGCGGCTGAGTTGGCCCATGTTCATCTCGGGGACCAGCACGCGCTCGTAGCGGCGCAGCACCTCGCCAAGGTCGGCTGGCGAACGGGAAGAGGTGCACGAGGTGCGCATGACTCGCCTTCATGCCGCGGGCGCGGATGCGGCGCAGGGCGGCACCGATCGAGCCGTAGGTCGAGCCCCACCCGACGACGAGCAACTCCGTGCCGCCGTCGTCGTCGACCTCGACGCCCGGGATGTCGTTGGCGATGCCGGCGATCTTGGCGGCGCGCAAGCCGCGTCATGCGCTCGTGGTTGAGCCCCGTCGTAGTTGACGTTGCCGCTGCCGTCTTCCTTCTCGAGGCCGCCGATGCGGTGCTCGAGGCCGGGCGTGCCGGGCACCGCCCACGGCCGCGCCAGCGTCTCGGCGTCGCGGAGGTACGGCCAGAACTCCGGGCTCGCCGTCGGCCGTCGGTGTGGTTGGTCTCGGTCGGCGAACGCGACCGAGATGTCGGGCAGGTCCGACAGCTCGGGCAGCTTCCACGGCTCGGTACCGTTGGCGATGTAGCCGTCGGACATGAGCAGCACCGGTGTGCGGTACTTGAGTGCGATGCGCGCCGCTTCGATGGCGGCGTCGAAACAGTGCGACGGGGTCTTCGCGGCCACGATCGGCATCGGCGACTCGCCGTGGCGCCCGTACATGGCGAGCATGAGGTCGGACTGCTCGGTCTTGGTCGGCAATCCGGTCGACGGACCGCCGCGCTGGATGTCCACGACGATCAGCGGCAATTCAAGGCTGACGGCCAGTCCCATCGCTTCGGCCTTCAGGTCGACGCCGGGACCGCTCGTGGTGGTGATCGCGAGGTGCCCACCGAAAGCGGCGCCGATCGCGGCGCTGATGCCGGCGATCTCGTCTTCGGCCTGCATGGTGCGCACGCCGAAGTTCTTGTGCTTCGACAGCTCGTGCAGGATGTCGGACGCGGGCGTGATCGGGTAGCTGCCGAGGAACAGCGGCAGCTTGGCCAGCTGCGATGCCGCGATCAGTCCCCACGCCAGCGCGGTGTTGCCGCTGACGTTGGAGTAGTCGCCAGGGGCGAAGGTCGTCGGCTTGATCTTCGTACGAGCTGGCGAACAGCTCGGCGGTCTCGCCGAAGTTGTAACCGGCCTTGAACGCCGCGAGGTTCGACTGCATGACCAGCGGATTCTTCGCGAACTTCTCTTCGATCCATTCGATCGTGGATTCGACGCGGTCGCGTGTACATCCAGCTGATGACGCCGAGCGCGAAGCAGTTCTTCGAGCGCTCGGCGTCGCGCGGTTTCACGCCGAGGTCCTTGGTCGACTCGATGGTGAGGCTGGTCATCGGCACCTCGTAAACGGTGAACCCGTCGAGCGTCCCGTCGGTCAACGGGTTCGTTGCGTAGCCCGCCTTCTTGAGGTTGCGCTCCTCGAAGGCGTCGCTGTTGACGATGAGCGTGCCGCCGCGCGGGCACGTCGTCGAAGTTGGCGCGCAGCGCCGCCGGGTTCATCGCCACGAGCACGGACGGGAAGTCGCCCGGCGTCAGGATGTCGTGGTCGCGAGATGTTGACCTGGAACGCCGACACGCCCGCCAGCGTGCCGGCGGGCGCGCGGATCTCTGCGGGGAAGTCGGGCAGCGTCGACAGGTCGTTGCCGAACAACGCCGATGCGCTCGTAAACCGATCGCCGGTGAGCTGCATGCCGTCACCGGAGTCGCCGGCGAAGCGGATGACTACATGGTCAAGCTCTGTTAAATCTTTGGACGCTGTATCCGTCATCTTCTGTTAACCCCCACGCGCCATTGCGTGCACCCACGGTATCGCTACCGCCACGCCGGCCCGCGCCGCCTCTGACTAGCGCCTTCCGCTATGCCGGCGGCGCCAGAGTCACGGCCCGGCATGGGGCGAGCGAAGCGAGGGGCCCCATGCAAAGGGAGGAGGACGGGGTTGGGGCCCCGGCCGGGAGCGCCGAAGGCGCCAGAAATATCGCCGATTGCGCCTCCCGCTACGCGGGAGGCGCGATCGGGTGCGGCATGCAGAGATCGTCGTATTCGAGCGATCTGAATCGGCGGGGCGTTCTCGCCGCAGGCCGGGCACTCGGGATCGCGGCGCAGCTTGAAGTTGCGGAAGCTCTCCTCAAGCGCGTCATAGGCCATCAATCGACCGACCAGCGGATCGCCGAGGCCGAGCAGCAACTTGATGGCTTCCATCGCCTGCAGCGAGCCGATGATGCCGGGCAGCACGCCGAGCACACCGGCTTCGGCGCACGACGGCGCCTGATCGGCGGGCGGCGGGATCGGGAGCATGCAGCGATAGCACGGTCCCTCGTAGGGCTAAAAGACCGAGACCTGGCCCTCGAAACGGAAGATGGCGCCGTAGACGACCGGGATCTTCTTCAGCAGCGACGCGTCGTTGACGAGATAGCGCGTCGGGAAGTTGTCGGTGCCGTCGACGATCACGTCGTATCCGTCGATGATGTCGAGGACGTTGTCGGCGCCGAGGCGCACGTCGTGAGTGACGACGTTCACATCGGGATTGAGCAGGGCGATCGTCTTCTTGGCGGAGTCGACCTTGCGGTCGCCGATGCGATCGATGTTGTGCAGGATCTGGCGTTGCAGGTTCGACGCGTCGACCACGTCCATGTCGATGATGCCGATCGTGCCGACACCGGCGGCGCCGAGGTAGAGCGCGGCCGGTGAGCCAAGGCCGCCCGCACCGAGCAGCAGCACTTTGGAGTCGAGCAGCTTCTGCTGACCCTTCTCGCCGACCTCGGGCAGCAGCAGGTGGCGCTGATACCGGTTGCGCTGATCGGGCGTGAGGGTGGCCGGCACCTTCCACGGACGCCCTTCGTCCTTCCACTTGTTGAAGCCGCCGTCGAGGCTTGCCACGTTCGTGTAGCCAAGCTCGCCGAGCGTCTTGGCGGCGTAGGCTGACCGCACGCCGCTGGCGCACACACGATGATCTCGGTGTCGTGGTTCGAGCACTTGTCCTTCGATATTGGTCTCGAGCCGACCCCGTGGGATGTGCACCGCGCCAGTGATCGCGCCTTGTTCCCACTCGTCGGGTTCGCGGACGTCGAGAAACAGCGCGCCGGGGACGCCGAGTCGCTCTTGGCCGGTGGCGCCCGTCGATCTCGGTTATTTGGGCCTTCGCGGCCGCGAGGAGGTCACGTGCAGTCGCCATAGTGGGGTTAAACCCTACCGGCTAGGTCAAGATTCCCAAAAGATCAGGTCGTCTGGACGATGAGCACTGAGCATCGGGCGTTGTGGGCGACGGAATTCGGCACCGAGCCAAGCACCCGGCCGGGCGCCGGTCATGCCGCGGCTGCCGACCACGATGAGGTCGGCGTCGACGTTGGTCGCCACGTCGCACAGCGCGTCGGCCGCCGAACCCGCCATGTGGTGCTCGGTCACCTCGACGCCGTTACACACCTCGGCGGCGCGTGAGGTGACCGCCTGCGCGCCGCCGATCGGGTCGAGCTGGTCGTAGGCCGACGCCGACAAGGTGGCGAACTCCGGATGCGTCATGAGGGCCGACAAGCGGTCGGTAGGCCGTGACGATGTGGAGCTGGGCGCCGCACTGCTGCGGCAAGTTTCGCCGCCGCCTGCACCGCCTCAGTTGCTGAACCTGACCCATCGGTTCCCACCACGATGCGTGTGTACATACCTGCACGATAAACACCATCCCGTATTGTCTCGCACGTGGAGTTCGACGACGTAATCCGGCGGCGGCGAATGGTGCGCAGTTTTCGTACCGATCCCGTCGACCACGCCGCGCTCGCAGCGCATCCTGTCCGCGGCGCGCCGCGCGCCTTCTGCCGGCTTCACGCAGGGATGGGGGTTTCTGGTGTTGAGCGGTCCGGACGAGACGGTCGCGTTCTGGGACGCGACCTTTCCGCGCGACCGCCGCGACTTCGCCTATCCCGGCCTCTTCGACGCGCCGGTCATCGTCGTGCCGTGCTCGAACGAGTCGGCGTACCTCGACCGCTATGCCGAGCCCGACAAGGGTTGGACCGACCGCGACCCCGGAAGATGGCCGGTGCCGTACTGGCACATCGACACCGGGTTCGCGGCGATGCAGCTGCAGCTCGCGGTGGTGAACGAAGGACTCGGTTGTCTCTTCTTCGGGATTTTCGGCGAACGGATCGCGGCGGTGCGCGCCGTATTCGGGATCCCCGACGAATTCATGCCCATCGGTGCGATCGCGATCGGCCATCCTGCGGGTGACGATGCGCCGTCGCCGTCACTGCGACGCGGCCACAAGCCCGTCGACGAGGTGATCCACTTCGGCCGCTGGTAACTACGTGCGGTCTTGGCTCCAGACCGCCTGCATGCCGTCAAGCTCGCCTTCGGGATCGCCAATCGCATCACCTAGAAAGTCCGAGAACCGTTCGCGTACGCCGACGCGGGCGGCGATCGCGGCGTGAGCGCGCGGCGCGAGCTGCCCTAGTGCGAGCAGTGGTCGCATGGCGGGTGAACCAAGAAGGATTTCCGGCTTGTCGTGCGTGATCGATCGCAACACCGCCGCTACCACTCGTTCGACCGGGACGGTTCCGATCACGCGCGGCACCTTGACGCGGTCCTCGCCGAGGCGCTTGAACATGCCCGCGCCGGTTACGAAAACCGGACAGATCACCGAGAACGAGACTCCCGTGCCGCGATACTCGGCGCGCAGCGCTGCGGTGGCGCCGACGAGACCCGACTTCGTCGCCGAGTACGTGGCGGCGAATGGCGTGCCCGCCTTGCCGGCCATCGACGAGAGGTTCACGACGTGCCCGCGGCGTTGCGCGACCATCGACGGCAACACCTGGCGCGTGAGCATCATCGGCGCGATGAGGTTGAGATTGATGAGGCCCTCGATCGCGCTCGGCGTTGCCCGGTGGTACGGACCGAGCAGCTCGGTGCCGGCGTTGTTGATGAGAATCGACGGCGAACCAACCGGGCTCGCTTCGGCCGTCTTCACGAGAAGTGCTCGGCCTTCATCGGTCGTGAGGTCACAGGCGACGGTCTCAACCTGTGGTCCCAGCGCCCGGCAGGCATCGGCCACTCGGTCAAGGTCGTCTTTGGACCGCGCCGCCAGGGTCAGATGCACGCCGGCGCCGGCGAGCGCCTCGGCAACGTGGGCACCGATACCCCGCGACGCTCCGGTAACGATCGCGTGTTGTCCTTTGAGAGGCTTCATTGGACGGGATCGTAACTCTCGCCGGTTTCACGCTCGACCGCGACTTGGCCGCGCGCATTGCCGACGAGTGGTCGTTCGCGTTCGACGAGTGGGGCTACGACCCCGATCTCCTCGTGGCCGAGGACGACGAGTGAGCCGCGACTAGGAGCTCCTCGACGGCGTCGCCGGCTCGCTGTGTGCCGTCTTCGCGTTGCAGCGTCGCCGCGAACGCTTGGGCCGTCGTCGCCATCGTCGGCGAGGCCAGCATCGCTTCCAGAGCACCTTTGAGACGCTTCTGCGTGACGCGGGGCCAGCGGACGGTCACACCGATGCCAAGCTCGCGCAGCCGATCTGCATGGTGCATCTGGTCGAAGGCGCGCGGCACGGTCACGCTTGGAATTCCCGCGTGGATGGTTTCGACCATGGTGCCGAAACCACCGTGGTGCACTACGGCTCGCGCGTGCGGGAGCAGGCTCGACAGTGGAACGTAAGCCCAGACGCCATCGCGGCCCGCCAGCGCGCCGACGCGGTGTTCGTCGCGCGCGACAAGAAAGACCGCCCGCTGGCCGAGTTCGTCGACCGCGCGAACCGCGTCATCCCAGAACGTTCCAGGATCGAGCGACGAACTCGCGCCGAGCGTTACGACAACCGGAGGTGGGCCGCCGGCGAGGAACTCGGCGACGTCATCGGGCACTCCGAGCGCGGCCGGCTGATCGAAGCGCACGAATCCCGTCGTCACGATGTTGCTCGACCAATCCGGCGGCACTGGTTCGTACGCCTCCGAGCAGAGGATGACTACGCCCAGCGGCGAGGCGGACTGTTCGATGAACGCTTGGCGAAGCGGCGCAAGCCCGACGCGTCTGCGCGCGTTGTTGATGCCGCGGTTGAACAGCCCGAAGGTCACTGCGCGACCGGCGGCCCAGCCGACGCGATTGACCGCCCGCCCGATAGCGCCCGGAGGCGTCCAGGGCATGTACTGCGGCTTGTGGTGGGCGGTGGGCAGCAGGCCCGGGAACACCGACACGGTGGCCCACGGCACACCGGCCGCCTCTGCCGCTATCGGTCCGGCGAGCTGCACTGGGTGCGTGAGCACAAGGTCGGCACCGGCCACCGCCTTGCCCAGATCCTGAACCGCACCGTTGAGGTGAGGCATCGCGATTCGCCGCATGATGCTGAACAGGCTGGCGACACCGCGCAGCCGACCGTCGAGAATCGCCAGGTGGTCGCGGTACTCGTCGAAACCAAAGTGTGGGCCCACCGGGGCGAACTCGAATCCTTCGCCCTGAACCAGCTCCTCGCCCGCCGGCGTCACCGCGTACACGGGAGTGTGTCCCCGCGCCGCCAGCTCGTGACCAAGGCCGAGCAAGGGGAAGAGATCTCCCCACGAGCCGAAGGTCGTCAAAACGATGCCGCGCCATCGGTCTCGAACCTAGGCCGGAAGGAACGCGGGTACGACATCGCCGATCGGTTCGCGCAGCACCACGTCGGCCACGTCGTCGTAGTCGGTGGGCTGGTTGTTCACGATGACCAGCGTGGCGCCTTGGCGAACCGCCAGCGGTACCAGACCGGCGGCGGGATACACCCCCAGCGTGGAACCGATCACGATGAGCAACTGCGTCCCCACGCACACGGCGGCGGCGCGGTCGATTACGTCGGGGTCGAGTTGCTGGCCGAAGCTGATCGTGGCCGCCTTGAGGATCCCGCCGCACACAAGACAGGGCGGATCCGCCTCGCCGTCACGAACCCGCTGGAGCGTCTCGTCCATCGGTCGTTCGTCGCGACAGTTCAAACAGCGCGTGCGCTTGACGGTGCCGTGAAGTTCCAGGACGGTTTCGTCGGGCGAACCCGCGGCCTGATGGAGCCCGTCGACGTTCTGCGTCACCACCCACGCCACCGACTGACGGTCTTGCAAGTCGGCCACGGCGAAGTGGGCGACGTTGGGCTTGGCGTCGAACGTCGGCGCGTGCACGCGGTTGTGCCACACCCGGACACGCACCTCGGGATCGGCCAAGTAGTTGTCGATATGCGCGGCTTTCTCGGCGGCCGGGTTCTTGGTCCAGAGGCCGTTGGGCCCGCGGAAGTCCGGGATTCCGGAGTCCGTCGAGATGCCGGCGCCGGTGAGAACGACCGCGCCGTCGGTCTGGCGCAACCACTCGCGCACACGCTCGACCTCGGCGTTCATTCGATCCATGCACTCATCTCAGCACGCGTTGTTTGACCACGCGTCAGAATGCGGTCAGTGACAACAGACGAGCCTGCGCAGCCCAATACCGTCCCCCCGCAGACGTCGACCCGCGACCTGGGCGACGTGCGCGCGGCTCGAGGCCTGGATGACAACCACGTTGGGCGAGCGCTCCAGACCGCAGGTCTCCGAGCTACAGACGCCGGGCAGCAACGGAATGTCGAGCGAGACGATCCTGTTCGACGCGACGTGGCGCGACGGCGACACCGAACGCGCCGAGTCACTCGTGGCGCGCCTCGCGCCCGACCCGGCGAACGCCCCGGTGTTTCCGACCTACGACCTCGACAAGCAGTTCAATGTGATGCGCGTCGTCGCGCGAACTCGGCGTGGCCCCGGTGCCACCGGTGTACTGGTCAGAGCCGTCGGCTGACGCGATTGGGTCACCGTTCATCGTTATGGGTCGCGTCGAGGGCGTCGTACCGCCCGACGTAATGCCCTACAACTTCGGCGACAACTGGCTGTTCGACGCCGACCCCGCCGACCAACGGCGCCTGGAGGACACGTCGATCGCGACGCTCGTCGCGCTCCACGGCATCGAGAACCCCGGCCAACAGTTCGACTTCCTCAAGCCGGCGGGTCCAAGCGGTACCGCGCTGCGTCACCATGTAGGCGCGACGTGGGACTACTACCAGTGGGTGGCCGACGGCGCGTCCTCGCCGCTGATCGAAACCTGCTTTGCGTGGCTCGAGGACCATTGGCCGACCGAGGAAGGCGACGCCGTCCTCAGCTGGGGCGACGCCCGTATCGGCAACATGATGTTCCGCAACTTCGAGCCCGTCGCGGTGCTCGACTGGGAGATGTGCGGCTTCGGCCCACGCGAGATCGACCTGGCGTGGTTCATCTACTTGCACCGGTTCTTCGAGGACTTGACCACGCAGTACGGCATGCCGGGCATGCCCGACTTCCTGCGACGTGACCGCGTCGCCGCTGAGTACGAGCGCCTGAGCGGGTACACGCCGCGCGACCTCGACTTCTTCTGCATGTATGCCGCGCTGCGCCAGGGCATCGTGATGAGCCGCGTACAGCGGCGCGCCATCCACTTCGGCGAGGCCGAAATGCCCGCCGACATCGACGACCTGATCATGCACAAGGGCACGCTCGAAGCGATGGTGGCAGGCTCCTACTGGACCTGACACAGTGTCAGAAACTTTGGAGGGGAAGCACCGTGACGGATCTGCATAGAGGCGTGTATCTCGCCGATCTTCTGATTGCGGCGCTCGACGCCAATCTGGACAAGCCGGCGGTGCACATCGGCGACGAGGTGCTCACCGGCGCGGCGATGCGCGACGAGATCAGCACCTACGCCCAAGCACTGGCCGGCCTCGGGATCACGAAGGGCAGTCCCGTGTCGGTGCTGTCGGCGAATCGTCCCGAGGTCATCTTCAACATGGGCGCCACGATGATCACGGGTTGCCGCACGACTCCCTTGCACCCGCTGGGCTCGCTCGACGACCACGCGTACGTGATGAACGACGCCGGCATTGAGACGCTCGTCTACGACCCGACCGTGTTCGGCGCGCGGGCTGCCGAGTTGAAGGAGAAGGTGCCAGGCCTCAAAAACCTGCTCGCGTTCGGCGACGACGAAATCGGCACCAACTACCTCGCGCTCGCCGCCAAACACACGCCCGAGAAGTTGGTGGCCGCCGAAGTTGCCGCCACTGACGTGTCCGGTCTCATCTACACCGGCGGCACCACCGGCCAGCCCAAAGGTGTCATGAGCTCGTACCGAAGCTCGGCGACAATGACCCAGATCCAGATGGCGGAATGGGAGTGGCCCGAGGACCTGCGTTTCCTGATCATGACGCCGCTCTCCCACGCCGGCGCCGCCTTCATCATCCCTACGTTGCTGCGCGGCGGATCAATCGTGGTGAGCGCCGGCTTCGACCCCGCCAAGCTGTTCCAGCTGATCGAGAAGTACAAGATCACCGCCACGATGCTCGTGCCGACGATGCTCTACGTGCTCATGGACCATCCGGACTTCGAGAAGGCGGACCTGTCCTCGCTGCAGACCATTTACTACGGCGCCGCCGCGGCATCACCGACCCGTCTCAAAGAGGCCATCGAGAAGCTCGGCCCGATCTTTTTCCAGTTCTTCGGTCAGTCCGAATGCCCGATGAGCATCAGCGTGTTGCGCAAGGGCGAGCACGACATCAACAACCTGGAACGACTCGCCACGTGCGGGCGACCGACTCCGTGGGTGCACGTGAAGCTGCTCGATGACGACAACAACGAGGTTCCACCGGGCGAGCCCGGTGAGATCTGTGTGCAGGGCCCGCTGGTGATGGAGGGCTACTGGAACAAGCCCGAAGAGACCGAGGCCGCGTTCGCTGGTGGTTGGCTGCATACCGGCGACGTCGCGCGTGCTGATGCGGACGGCTTCATGACGATCGTCGATCGCAAGAAGGACATGATCGTCTCCGGGGGCTTCAACCTGTACCCGCGGGAGATCGAAGATGTCATCTCGTCGCACCCCGCCGTTGGCGCGGTCGCCGTCATCGGCGTACCCGATGACCGTTGGGGCGAAGCGGTCAAGGCGGTTGTGGTGCTGCGACCCGATCAGAACGTGGACCCCGAAGAGCTGATGGCGATGGTGAAGGACAAGAAGGGCTCGGCGCACGCGCCCAAGTCGGTCGACTTCGTCGACGCCATCCCTGTGAGCGCGCTCGGCAAGCCCGACAAGAAGGCGCTGCGGGCGCAGTACTGGGGAGACAGCGCGCGGCAGGTCAACTGATGGCGTCACCGCTCGACGAGTACCCCGTCCACCAGGTTCCCTTATCGCTTGAGTTCGTCGGGAGCAGCGACCGGAACTTCTACGACCGCTGCATCTACCAAGCGCACGATCGCAGCGGCGATCTGTTGCTCATCACCGGGATGGGCGTGTATCCCAACCTTGGCGTGATCGACGCGTTCGCCGTCGTGCGGCGCGGGGACACGCAGTACGCCGTACGTACGTCGGACGCGTTGCCGGCCAATCGGATGGAGCAACGCGTCGGTCCGTTGTCGATCGAGGTCGTCGAACCGCTGCGCGAGTTGCGGCTCGTCTGCGCAGGTTCGGAACTTGGCATCGAGTTCGATCTGACGTTTCGCAACTCGTTCGACGCGATGGACGAGCCGCATCACGTGCACCGCATGGGGCCGAAGATCTTGCTGGACGCGTCGCGGTTCTGCCAGGTCGGTTCGTGGGAGGGATCGCTGCGGCTCGATACCGACTCGTACGACGTGTCGCCCGACGTGTGGATCGGCACGCGCGATCGATCGTGGGGCATCCGTCCCGTCGGCGAAGCGGAACCTCCGGGTCGCAATGCCGATGAGAGCCCGATGACCGGGTTTTGGTGGAACTGGATTCCCCTCGGCTTCGACGACTTCGCGTTGATGGTCATCGCGCAGGAGAACGGCGAGGGGCATCGCATCTTGAACGAAGCGGTGCGTGTGTGGAAGGACGGCCGCGTCGAGCAACTGGGCTGGCCCGAGTTCGACGTCCGCTACAAGCCGGGTACGCGCCACCCGATCGGCGCGTCGATTCAGCTGGTGGACCGCGACCGCAAGCCGTTGACGCTCGAGGTGGAGACCTTCACGTCGGTGCCGTTGCACGTGGGCGCCGGCTACGGCGGTGACCCGGATTGGAACCACGGAATGTGGAAGGGACGCGGCTGGGTCGAGAGCGCGACCTATGACCTGCGTGATCCGATGGTCGCGGGCCGGATCCCGTTCGGCGTCATCGACCATGTGGCCAAGGCAACGCTCGACGGCCGCGAGGGCTGGGGCATCTTCGAGCACGGCACCTTCGGCAAGCACACTCCCAGCAACTTCGCCGACTGGGACTCCGTCGCTCCTTAGGCCTCCGAGTCGTCTACGTCAACACTTCTCTGCGGGCGAGATCGCTGTAATCCGTTCCGCAGAAAGGGAAATTGTCGTGCCGTCAGCCTTACGAAGCTTGGCTTCGGTGCTCTCGTTCGGTGCCAACAACGACCCGCACAGCTTCTCCCCGCTCGAGAAGACAACGGTGACTTTCGGCGACGGCGGGGAGGCCGCCGGCGCCCGCCAATAGATGACGAGCGCGGTGAGACCGATGACGAAGCCGAGAGCGGTCATCTTGACCGCCCACTTCAGCCTTTCGGTAGCGGCTTTCGCGTGAGCGATCGGATCGGACGCCCAGCGCTTCAATTCGGCCGTCGTGTGCATCGCCTTGAAAGTCGGAAAGCCAATCGCCGCCTGACTCGCTAGGTACGCAGCCCAGGTCGTGATGACAAGAAACGCGATCACCCCAACGGCCATGACGTCATCAAAGGGATCTTCGAGCTTGGCGATTCCATCGCGCCCGCCAACTGCTGCGACGAGACCGATCGAGGTGACGATCGCCGCAAGCGCCGTCTGCCATTTGCCCGCGGCTTCCCTAACGGGCTTTACGGGGTCGACGCTGGCCGCGGCGATATCGATGACATCGGGCCAAAGGGCAAGGTCGGCGGGGGTTGCTCTTGACACGGTCGCATCAGACTCCGGACCGCCTGAGTCGAATGCCACCCGGATCATCCAGCTTCGGCCACATCCGAACTTTCCCGCCGACCCCGGGTGGTCGCTTGCACATCGGCACGCGACAACGAGAGGCACCACGGATGAAGGTTCCGAAGTCGTGATCCGGGTATCGGGCTTGTAGTCGAGAGTCTCGACGGCATCAAAGAAAACGTCACTGAACGGAGCGGCCCCGTCGGAGATGACGCTGACGGGAACGATTTGTCTCGTGATGTGTTCACAGGAC
>CAVYNR010000007.1:0-141581 GCA_963769985.1 uncultured Actinomycetes bacterium
CGGGCATCGCCCTGAACACACAATCGATGTCACCTGATCGTCGTCCACGATCGTTCGGGCGTGAAGCTCCGCCAATTCCTCGTTCGTCACGTCAGTCCGACGGTCTTGCTTGTACTTGACCCCAGGCACGACTTCCCTTCCAACGGGCGGCGCTACCGCCAACCGTCGAAGGCTGTCTAGCCCTATTTTAGAATCAGCACCAGAATTGTTATGACGAGAAGTACTGCACTTCGATCGCCATCGGAAGCAAGTGCTGGAACTTGAACATCGGGACGGTGGACTCCGTTGTGGGCGGTTCTGGTTGTGCACCGAGTTCCGTTACACGCTCCCACAGCTCCGTGACGGCCTCCGCGGAGTCGACGAGTACACCGAAATGTTCGTAGCTGATCTCGGCATAGTCAGTCCGTTCCCGCACGTTGATGTAGCTCGACCGGCCGATCCACATCGCAAGTCGCTCGTCGTTACTGACGCCTTCCATCTCGCGCCAGCCAAAGGCATCGCCATAGAACGCGAGGATCTCTGCCCGCACTTCCGGTGTGAGCGTGCCGACCGGCACGCTCATGGCGATATGGGTCAAGGCTTTCGTGCGCATCACGAGACCTGTTTCTCAATCGACGTTTGGTCGAAGTAGACGCGTTCACAGACGATCTTGTCGTCATCAAACAAGAACAAGGCGGCCATACGCGACCGGAACGGCTTGCCAGTGTCGCGATGAGTGCCGAGGAGATCGAACTCGGCGAGCACGCCGTCATCCACTGTCCGCAAGACCGCGTTCTCGTTGCGTTGGTCGGGGAAAACGGCGCGGGACTGAGCGAAGTACTTCCGAACCTCGTCCTCCCCGTCGAACACGCGACCGCTCGCCATCAACTCGTACCGCGGATGTTCGAACGTGTCGATCACAGAATCGAAGTCGTGCACGTTCTCGGCGTCCATGTGCCGCCGCACAACTGCCAGCCGTCGGTCCGCCAGTGACACGTTCACGGAGTCATCGTGACCCAATCCGAACTGGTCGTGCCTAAAGCCGGAAAACGACCTCTGGCAGCGCCAGTTCCAGTTATTTGCCTTGGAAGTTCGGGGGGCGCTTTTCGCTGAAGGCTTTCGGGCCCTCCTTGGCGTCTTCGGACGCGAACACCGGCCAGCCGAGCGTGAGCTCGTGGGCCAGACCTTCTTCCTCGGTCATGCCTTCGGTCTCGCGCAGCGAACGCAGCACCGCTTGGACGGAGAGCGGCCCGTTGCTCGCAATCATGTCGGCCACTTCGTGGGCCCGGCTCAGCGCGGTGCCGTCGGGCACGACCTCACCGATAAGGCCGATGGCCTTGGCTTCGGCCGCGGGCACGTGGCGACCGGTCAACAGGATCTCGGCGGCGACCGTGTACGGGATCTGGCGGCGCAGGCGGATGGTCGAGCCCCCCAAGGGGAACAGCCCGCGGCGCACCTCGGTGATGCCGAAGGTGGCGCTCTGCCCCGCGATGCGGATGTCGGTGGCTTGGAGCACCTCGGTGCCACCTGCGACCGCGTACCCCTCGACGGCCGCGATCAGGGGTTTCATCGGACGGAAGTGACGGAGCAGGGCCTTCCAGTGCAAGTCGCTATCGGCCGCCATCCGCTCGCGCCACTCGTTGTTGTCGTTGCCGTAGCCGCCCGCCATTTCCTTGAGGTCGGCACCCGAACAGAAGTCGCCCCCGGCGCCGGTGAGGATGGCGACGCGGACCTCGGGATCCTCGTCGATCATCTTCCAGGCGTCGTAGGCCCGCACGAGCATCTCGGTGCTGAAGGCGTTCTTTCGCTCGGGGCGGTTCATCGTGACGGTGACGACGTGCCCGTCGCGCTCGACGAGAAGATGCGGTTCGCTCATGGCGGGTACGCTAAACCAGAACTAGAATCTGTTCTAGTAACGGGAGGCAACAGTGCAGCTGAGCGACATCAACCTCGTCGACCCGGACATTTTCGTCGAGGGCGTGCCCCACGAGCAGTTCACGCTGCTGCGCAAGGAAGCGCCGGTCTTCTGGCACGAGGATGTCCACGGCGGATTCTGGGCGCTGACCAAACACGACGACGTGGTGCACGCCAACCGCGACGCGAAGACGTTTTCGTCCTACGAGCGCTCCGCGCTCTACAACGTCGAGGGCGACGAGGCGACCCTGGCCGGTGTGCGGCTGATGATGCTCAATCTCGACCCGCCCGACCACACGAAGCTGCGCAAGATCGTCAACCGCGGCTTCACGCCGAAGCGCATCAAGGAACTGCAGCAGTCGTTGGTCGACCGGTCGCGGGAAATCGTCGACGACATCGCCGAAACGGGCGAGTGCGACTTCGTCACCGATGTTGCCTGCGAACTGCCGCTGCAGGCGATCGCCGATCTCATCGGGATCCCCCAAGAAGACCGGCACATGGTCTTCGACTGGAGCAACCGCATGGTGGGCGCCGACGACCCCGAGTACGGGCTGACGATGGAGGACGGAGCGACTGCAGCGGCGGAGCTGTTCGGGTACGCACAGGTGCTCGCCGACGACCGTCGCAAGAACCCGCGCGACGACATCGTGACTGACCTCATCAATGCCCAGGTCAACGGCGAATCGCTCGACGAGATGGAGTTCAACAGCTTCTTCATGCTGCTCGCGGTGGCCGGCAACGAAACCACCCGCAACGCGATCTCGCACTCGATGCTGGCGCTGATGGAACATCCGGAGCAGCGCCGGCAGATCCTCAACGACCCGTCGCTGATCGACAGTGCGATCGAAGAGTTCCTTCGTTGGGCCACGCCAGTGATGCATTTCAAGCGCACGGCAATGCGCGACCTTGAGCTGCGGGGCCAGCAGATCAAAACCGGCGACCGCGTGATGATGTGGTACTCGTCGGCCAACCGCGACGAAGAGGTGTTCGAGGACCCCTTCAAGTTCAACGTCAAGCGCGACCCGAACCTGCACACGCTGCACTCGGCCTTCGGCGGCGGCGGTCCGCACTTCTGTCTTGGCGCCAACCTCGCGCGTGCGGAGATGAAGCTGATTTTCGACGAACTCCTCCGCCGCATCCCCGACATGGAGCTCGCCGGTGAGCCCAGCCGGCTGCGCTCGAACTTCATCAACGGCCTCAAGCACCTACCGGTCACGTTCACGCCGGTGGCGCGCAGCGATGCCTGAGGCCTACATCGTCGACGCCGTCCGC
Organism: uncultured Actinomycetes bacterium; assembly: GCA_963769985.1. Lineage (GTDB taxonomy): Bacteria > Actinomycetota > Acidimicrobiia > Acidimicrobiales > JACCXE01 > JACCXE01. The sequence continues at coordinate 3,166 of CAVYNR010000007.1, forward strand.
ACGCCGGTCGGCAAGCGCGGCGGCGGCCTTTCACAAGTCCACCCCGCCGACCTCGGCGCTCACGTGTTGAACGCATTGATGGACCGGACCGGCGTCGACCCGTCCGCCGTCGAAGACGTGTACTTCGGTTGCGTCGACGCGCTGGGCCCGCAGGCGGGCGACATTGCGCGCACCTGCTGGCTCGCCGCCGGGCTGCCCGAAGAAGTGCCGGGTGTGACCATCGACCGCCAGTGCGGTTCGTCGCAACAGGCGGTGCACTTCGCCGCGCAAGCGGTGATGAGCGGCACGACCGATCTGATCGTGGCCGGCGGCGTGCAGAACATGTCGATGATCCCGATCAGTTCCGCGATGACGATGGCCGAGCCGCTCGGCTTCGCCGATCCGTTCAGCGGATCCGAGGGCTGGGTCAAGCGCTATGGCGACCAGGAGGTGTCGCAGTTCGTCGGCGCAGAGATGATCGCCGAGAAGTGGAACATCTCGCGGGAGGACATGGAGGTCTTCGCGCTCGAGTCGCACCAGCGCGCCGCCCGCGCCACAGCCGAAGGTCGCTTCGAAACCCAGATCGTCCCGCTGGGCGCCTGCTTGGTGGACGAAGGGCCGCGACCCACCTCCACGCTCGAGAAGATGGCCACGCTGCCCGACGCTCGTCGAAGGTGGACGCTTGACCGCCGCCCTGTCGTCACAGCTGTCGGACGCGGCGACGGCGATGCTCGTCGCGTCAGAGGCCGCAGTGAAAGAACACAACCTGACGCCGCGGGCGCGCATCCACCACATCAGCTGCCGCGGCGAAGACCCGATCATGATGCTGAGCGCGCCGATCCCGGCCACCGCGTACGCGTTGAAGAAGACGGGTATGTCGCTCGACGACATCGACCTCGTCGAGATCAACGAAGCGTTTGCGTCCGTGGTGTTGGCATGGCAAAAAGAAACCGGCGCCGACCTGGCCCAGCGTCAACGTGAACGGCGGCGCCATCGCGCTCGGCCATCCATTGGGCGCCACCGGCGTGCGCCTCATGACGACGCTCCTTTACGAGTTGGAACGCACCGGCGGCCGCTATGGCCTGCAAACGATGTGCGAAGGCGGCGGCCAAGCCAACGTCACCATCATCGAACGCCTGTAGGACTACGTGGCGGCGCGCTCCGCCAAGTTCTGCATCGCTTTGGTGTTGTTCTTGCGCATGCGGCCGACGGCGAGCTTCATGAGGAAGCCGATCGGGCCAGCCGGGTCGAGATACATCGTGTAGCTGATCGCTGTGCCGCCATTGGCAAGCGGCGTAAGGACGCAGTCCTCCACGAGCGAGCGGGTGAATCGCGGACGCGCCTCGTACGCGGTGAACGACCAGCGCTCCCCTGGATCCCACACGATGAACTCTTCGTCGACGGTCATGCCTGGCACCACGACCCGCCGGCGGGCACCGACGCCCTCGGCCGGGCCGAGCACGGTGACCGTCTTAAGCGACGGGAACCACTCAGGCCAGCGCTCGTGATCGGCAAGGACCGCGAACACTCTGTCCGGCGACGCCGTCGACTCGGCGCGCGCCTCGACCCGCACGGGGCGCGATCGATCCAGTCGATCGCCTGCTTCGTAAGTTCAGCCACGGAGTCGCTCCAATGTCTCGTTCGCCTCGCGCATCACGCGGTCGACTACCTCCTTGCACGTGGGGAGGTCGTCGATGACGCCGACTACCTGGCCGCTCGCCATAACGCCGAGGTCAGGGTGGCCCTCGACCATCGCTTTGCGCAACAGCATCGGCGTGTTGGCCTGCATCACGACCTGGCTCCAACTCAGTTCCTGCGATCGCTTCATGGCGAGGCCTTCACGCACGATCGCCGACCACTTCTCGCCGGAGATCTTCTTGAAGGCGAGCGCGTTGCGCAGCGCGCGCGGTAGCGAGGTGACCGCATTGGTCTTGTCGAGCTCGTCGGTGAACTCGGTGCGCAGCACGCGGTGCGGGACGCCGTCGACCTGCGTGGTGACGATCGTGTCGGTCACGGCTTTGGACAGGTACAGCTGCTTGACGGCGTCGGGCACGGTCGAGTCGCTTGTCAACAGGAAGCGCGTCCCCATGGCGATGCCCGACGCTCCATACGCCAGCGCGGCCACCAATCCCCGTCCGTCGAAGAAACCGCCGGCGGCGATGACAGGGATGTCGACGATGTCCACGACCTGCGGAAGCAGGAGTGACGTGGGCACCGATCCTGTGTGCCCCCCGCCTTCGCCCCCTTGCACGATCACCGCGTCGACGCCCCATCCCGCTACCTTCTCGGCGTGCCGCTTCGCACCGATCGACGGGATGACGACGAGCCCACCGTCCTTGCACCGTTTGATCAGCGCCTCGCTAGGCGCCTGGGCGAAGGACGCCACGCGCACGCGCTGCTTGATCATCAGATCGATGCGGTCAGCGGCGTCGGCCTGGTCGGCGCGCAGGTTCACGCCGAACGGCTTATCGGTGCGTTCCTTCACCTCGCCGATCGCGCGCGACAGTTCGTCAAAGGTCATCGTCGCGCTGGCTAAGACACCGAAGGCGCCGGCGGCGCTCGTCGCCGTCGTCAGCCGCGCGCCGGCGACGTAGCCCATGCCCGTTTGCACTATCGGGTACTGCACGCCGAGGAGCGCGCAGAGCCGGGTCGTCAGTGCGGAGTGCACTAGGACGGAACCTCGGTCTCCCGTCGTCCTTCGGGATCGATGATGGTGTAGAGCAGGCGGAGTTCCTCGTCGTTCGGTAGCCGCGACTCGCCGACGTCGGTCGGGATCACAAGTTCGAATCCGGTCGCGGCAACGACCTCGCCGACGGTCACGCCCGGATGGAGCGAACGCAGGCGCGCCCGATGGTCTGCTGTCTCGAAGTCGATCACGCACAGATCGGTAACGACGCGACGGATCTCGTGAAAGCGCGCCGCGTGTGCACCCAGCTCGGCGGCGCGGTCATAGCCAATGCCACACACGGTGTCGACCTTGGCGCACACCACCTGCGGGCTGTGGTTGGGCACCCAGTACGACGTGGTGTCGTTGATGGTGTTGCCCGGCGCACCGCGGTAGCCCAACAACATCGTGCGGGGCTTGGCGTAGTCGCCGATGGCGGCGATGTTCTGGTTGCCGTACTGGTCAACCTGCGTGGCGCCCATCATCACGTGCCGGCGCCCCGACCATACCCAGTCGAACATCGAGCGGTACGGGTTCGAGTACTCGTAGATCTTCTCGTCGGCGCTGAGTTCGTACGACGAGTCGTTGGCGATGAGCGCGGCCTCGCCGTCGGTCATGCACAGGTCGGGTTCGAAGGTGGCGCGTGCCAATCGACCGCCGATCATCGGGATGGTGCCGATTGGGTTGGCCAGGATTTCGCCGTCGCCGCGGAACGCTTCCGCGACGGCAACCGCGCAGACATCGGCCCGCGTCGCGGTGGTCGTGGTCACGAGCGGGCCCGCAGTCGCGACTGGTAGTCGGCCTCGCTCACGTCGACCCAGTTCGCCTTGAACTCCGCCCACGCCTCCGGCGTCTTGGCCGACGCCGCGTACTCCTTCTGGAACACCTCGTCGCGTCCGTAGTCGGGGACGCACGACGTGAAATGGGCGCCGTTCGGCGCTTCGATCACACCGTCGATGCTCATACGGCTGATGCGCTGCGTGTGATGCGAGCCTTCCTTCGCCATGTCGTTGGTGTCGACGATGCGCTCGACGCTCATGAACCGTCGACCGGTCGGCGCGGCTTGCGCCATCAGGTCGTCGAAATACATGTCGGGACCGAGATACTGACCGTTGCCGCGCTCGTCGCCGCGGTTTTGGTGGATAAGCGCGGCGTCCAATTCCAGCGCCGGCACCGCGACCAGTTCTTCGCCGTCGTCGTAGGGCGAGGTCACGGTCTTTAGTTTGGGGTTATCGCGGAACAGGTCACTGCCGAGACCGACGCGCGTGGGCAGGAACGGAACCCGCCACGCCGCGGCCTGCAGCGCCAGCAGGAACATGCCTTCGTCGAGCGGTTCGTCTTCGATCGCTCCGCTCTGACGCGCGGCGCGGAAGTGGGGCTCGAGCGGGATCGAGTCGAGCGACACGAAGGCGTAGATAACGCGCTTCACCTTGCCGGCCGCACAGAGCATGCCGACATCCGGGCCGCCGTAGCTCACGATCGTCAGGTCCCTTAACGACGAGCGGGCGATCGCCCGCACCATCGACATGGGCTTTCGCCGCGAGCCCCATCCCCCGATCGCGATCGTCATGCCGTCGCGTAACGACGCGACGACCTCGTCTTCGGTGGTGCGCTTGTCGCTCACTACTTCGAGCCCGTCACTTTGAAAACTTGGCGTCGCGCTTTTCGACAAACGCATCGCGGGCTTCGTCGGCGACGCCCGACAAGTTGAGTTCGAACGTGAAGCCCTGCTCGTAGCGGTAGCTGCGCTTCACGTCGACCGGGTCGATCCCGTTGAGAGACGCCTTGGCGGCTCGGATGACCGTCGGACTCTTCGACGCGATCTGTTCGGCGACGTCGAGCGCAGCGGACCGCAGGGCATCGGGCGACACGACCCGCAACACCGAACCGAAGGCGTGCAACTCTGCAGCGGTGGCGGTCGCGCTTGTGTAGACCATCGCCCGCATCTTGTGCTGCGGCACGAGGCGAGCGAGGTGCGTCGCCGCGCCGAGCGCGCCACGATCGACCTCGGGCAGACCGAAGGTCGCGTCGGTCGCCGCGATGACGACGTCGGCATTTCCCACCAGGCCGATGCCGCCGCCCAGGCAGAACCCGTTGACCGCCGCGATCACGGGAACCTCGCAGTCGTACACGGCAGCAAACGCAGCGAAGCAGCCCTTGTTCGCTCCAAGCAAGGCGTCGAAGCCGACGGTTGCCTGCATCTCCTTGATGTCGACGCCGGCGTTGAAGCCCCGGCCTTCCGCCCGCAACACGACCACGTGCACGTCGGGATTCCGTCCCGCGGTGATCAGCTGATCGGCCAACTCGTACCACCCGGCGACGGTCAACGCGTTGACCGGCGGGTTGTCCATGACGATCTCGGCGATGTGATCGGTGACCGTGGTGGAGATGCCCATAGATTCCTTGTTGTTAGTTTCTGATGCGTCGTCAGATTCCGTGAGCAAGGTAGCTCAGAAGGGGAATGCATGGGCATTGCACTCGACATGAGCGGGCTGGTCGTGCTCGTGACCGGTGGTGCCCGCGGTGTTGGCCGCGGCATCAGCGACGTCTTCGCGTCCGCCGGCGCGACGGTCGTGATCTGTGGGCGCACCGAGCCCGAGGGCGGCCCGGAGTTCATCGCATGCGACGTACGCGAGCCGGAGCAGGTGGACGCGCTCGTGAGCACGATCGTCGACCGACATGGTCGGCTCGATGCCGTCGTCAACAACGCCGGCGGCTCGCCCGCGGCCGACGCCGCGACCGCCTCCCCCCGCTTCTCGGCGTCGATCATCGGACTGAACCTGTTGGGTCCGCTGCACGTGTCCCAGCGCGCCAACGCGGTTATGCAAGAACAGCCCGACGGCGGCGCGATCGTGAACGTGGGCAGCGTGAGCGCACTGCGGCCGTCGCCGGGAACCGCCGCCTATGCGGCGGCCAAGGGAGGCCTCATCAGCCTGACCCAGACGCTGGCGGTCGAGTGGGCGCCCAAGGTACGAGTGAACTTGGTGACCGGCGGCATCATCGCCACCGAGCAGTCCGAACTCTTCTACGGCGACGAGTCGCGGCAGGCCGCGATCGCAAAGACGATCCCCGCCGGGCGCATGGGCGAACCGCTCGACATCGCAAACGCGTGCGTGTTCCTCGCGTCTCCGTTGGCGAGCTATATCAGCGGCGCCAACCTCGTGGTGCACGGCGGCGGCGAACCGCCGCGCTACCTCGAAGCGTAGGTATCCAACGCGCGCGCGGCGGCGCGCGGGCCATCGGCTCCCTGAAGTTCACGGGCCAAACTACCGGCACGCGCTCGAATCCCGGCGTCGTTGACGGCAGTGTGCAACCGTCCGACAAGCCTGGCGCGTGTCAGGCGCTTGGCCGGCAACGGCTTCGGACCCGCGCCCAGCTCGGCTATGCGTTTGCCGAAATAGAACTGGTCGGTGATGTGGGGCACGATCACCTGTGGCAATCCGACCCGCGCCGCCATCGCGGTGGTGCCCGCCCCGCCGTGGTGCACGATCACGGCCATGCGGGGCAGGAGACGCCGATGGTTGACTCCCGTCACCCAGTGAACGTTGTCGCCACTCGCACCGTTCCCCAGGCCACCCCAGCCCTGATCGAGCACCGCGCGCAGACCGCTCTCCTCCAAGGCTCCAACCACCAGCGACGTGCGCGCGTCTGGATCGCCCGCGGGCATGCTCCCGAATCCGATGTAGACCGGCGGCGGCCCGGCCGTCAGAAACGCCTCGAGCCCTGCATCCAACGCGGCGCCATCATCTTCGAGCAGGCAGGCGCCGAGAGGTGACGTGCCGCGGTGGCGGGGGGCGACGATGGCTTGGTCGTAGAGACCGAGCACGAGTGGCGACGACGTGATGGACTCCAGGAGCCGTGTTGGACCGCTCTACGTCCCGCCCGCGAGTAGGTGTCCACGGCGACGTCGCGAAACAGCCGGTCGAAGACCGCGTTCTGCGCGCCCCACAACATCGCGTTGACGGCTCGACCGCCGCCGTGGAGCGGCACGAAGTGAGGCGGTAGTCCCGCCGCGCGCTCGTTCGTCAGGCGCGAACGACGCGTACACGTAGCGGATGCCCTGGCTGGCGCACAGAGGCGGCGCGAATAGCTGGAGGCCGGCGCCGACGACCACATCGACGTCGCGACACGCGGCATCGAGCGCGTCGAGCGCGATTCCCGCTGCTGGTCGAAGCTGTCGACCGGCGCGAAGAAGATCCCGGAGTCCACCGTCTAACCCGGTTGATAGATCCTGCGCGTCGACATCAATCGGCAGGAAGCGAATGCCTCGTCGCTCGAACACGTCACGAAAGTCGCGCGTCGTGCACGCGGTAACCTCCCAGCCCGCGGCCAGCAATTCGGTGCCGAGAACCGCCAGCGGCACGACGTCCCCCGTGCTGCCAATCGGAGCGAGCGCTACGCGCTTCACCGCCAGCTCAGACGAGGCGCTGCGGCGCGGAAGCGTGCTGGGAGCCGTGCGAGCATCGACAACAACGGTAGACGGCCGCGTTCGACTTGCTGTCCGGCACCACGACGAACACGCGAGCCTCTAGCGTGCCGCCGTGATCCGTGTTGCCAACGTGTCGAAGCGGTATGGCGACACGACCGCGCTCTGCGAAGTTGACCTTGCGGTGGATGCCGGCGAGATCGTCACGCTTCTCGGGGCGAACGGTGCCGGCAAGACAAGTTTGCTTTCGCTCATCGCAGGGCTCCGCCGACCTGACGACGGAAACGTGACCATCGGTGACGCAGCCGGCGATCCCCGGTTGCCGTCGGTGCGAGCGATGCTCGGGTTCGCGCCGCAGGAACTTGGGATTTATCCCGGAATCAGCGTCGCGGCCAACATTCTCTTTTTTGCAGAACTCTCCGGCATGCGCGGCCCACGCGCACGCATCCGCGTCGAGGAAACGGCCGCCGATCTCGGGCTCACCGACCTGCTGGCACGTCGAGCGGGTGGACTATCGGGTGGCGAGCGGCGCCGAGTGCACGTTGCTATGGCGCTCGTACACCGGCCGAGTGTGGTCGTGCTCGACGAACCAACCGCAGGCGTCGATGTTACGGCGCGCGGCGACCTGGTGAGCCTGGTTCGCGCGTCGCCGAGCGCGGCGCCACGGTCGTCTATTCGACGCACTACCTGGCGGAAGCTGAGGCTCTCAATGGGCGCGTTGCCGTGTTACATCGTGGTCGAAAGGTTGCCGACGCTCCGCTGCACGCGCTCACGCAGGGCCTGCCCGGTCGCGTGAAGCTGACGTTTGACGGTGGAGCGCCGATGCTGGCGCTCGACGCCGCGTTGTGCCCCACGCTCGACGGCAACGTGTTGACGATCAGTACCCCGGAACCGGAGCGTCATGCGGCCACGGTTCTCGCCGCCGCGGCGGGACACGTCGAACGTCTGCGCTCGGTCCGCATCCTGCCTGCCAGCCTCGAGGACGTCTACGTCGCGGCGACCGGTGAAGCGTTGGCCGAGGAGGGTCGATGACCTCAGCCGTGAAACCGTCCCGCGCGCTCACGCGCTTGGTAGCGCTGTGGCGTCATGAGTCCCGGATCATCACTAGGCAGGCACCGCTGCTGATCGCGTCGATCGTGATGCCACTCGTAGTCATGGTGTTCTTGCAGCCGACCTTTCGTGTCGCCTTGGAGAACGAGGGCTACACGAACGCCTCCGGCGCCGAGCAGGCCGTGCCAGGTGTCGCGGTGATGTTCTCGTTCTTCATCGTCGGCGTGGTCGCGGTTGCCTTCCTGCGCGAACACGGGTTCGGCACCTGGGATCGTCTCCGCGCGAGCCCGGCTGCTCCCTGGGAAATCATCATTGGCAAACTTGGCCTGTTGTCGATCGTGGCCGGTCTTCAACAGGGACTGCTCTTCATCATTGGCGTGATGGGTGCGGGACTCGTTATCCGCGGCAGTGTCGTAGCGCTGGCGCTAGTGGCCGCCGGTCTAGTGGCCTCAGTGCTAGGCCTCGGTGTCGCGGTCATGGCGGTGTGCTCGACGCAGCAACAGATTGCGCTCGTCCAGACACTCGGCACGATGGCTTCCGCCGGCCTCAGCGGCTCCCTCACCCCCGCGTCGCTGATGCCCGAGTTTGCGAGCGTCATCGGCCCTTGCCTGCCGGGCTATTGGGCCATGCGCGGCTACCGAGCCGTGCTACTCGATGGAGCGGGCGTCGCCGACGTTCTTGGGTCGGTCGGGATGTTGTTGGGATTCGCCGCGCTGTTTGGAGGCGTCGCGATTATCCGCTTCCGTTCAGAGGAACCGCGCGCGAGTTGGTGGTAGGCGTAGCAAATATGAGCGGGCCGTGAGCGCGATCTACCGCGCGTTGGAGACGGTACGGGGACGGATCGATACCCATGTCGTGGCGCGGTCCTCGATGAAATCGACTGGCCAGCGTCGGGAGGTGCTCGTTCTAGGCGACTCGCACGCCAAGGTCTTCGTGCAGCCGTTGTTCCGTGAGGAGTTTCCGAATCATTTCTTCGGCGTCGTCAGCGTGGGCGGCGCCACGATCTCAGGTCTCGATAATCCGAACTCCAAAACGAAGGCACTTCCCCTCTTCACGACATATATGGCGGCAAGACAGGCCGCGACCACGATCACGTTGCTCGGCGAGGTCGACGCAGGCTTTGTGCTCTGGTACCGCGCCAAGAAGGCCAACGTCTCGATCGAGACGATGTTGGAGCGCGCGGTCGAGAACTACGAAGCCTTCCTGCAGAAGGTGGGCGAACGCTCCCGCGTCGTGGTGATCAGCGCGCCGCTTCCAACCATTCCCGACGGCAGTCGTGCCGGCGTCGTAGCGAACGCCAGGAAGTCGGTCACTGCGAGTCAGCAAGAGCGAACCGATTTGACCCTGGCTTTCAACGGGCGAGTGCGCGACGTATGTCGCAAGCACGACTTCACCTTCGTGTCGCTCGACGCCGAGTCGGTGGGTCCTGACGGACTGGTGCGGCCTGACCTACTCGGCGGCAATCCGCGGGACCACCACTACGACCGCGAGCGTTACGCAGCGCTTATCGCAGCGAAACTGCGAGAGGTGCTCGACTAGGTCAGTTCTCGTCCATGCCTCCGAGCACGTCGGTGTCGTAACCCCATTCTTCGAAGGCGAAGGCCCATTCAGATGCGATGCGGTCAGCGAGGGAACGTTCAAGACGAAAACGGCCAGGTTCATAACCCTGAATTTCATTTAGGTGCTCTCGAAGCCGCGGTTCGAACGCAGCCCAGCCCCCCAAGCCGAGTTCTTCGTAGACCCGACGCAGGGTCGCTACGGGATCGGCAACCAGGTCTTCGTAACGAATCTCTGCGTACTGTCCGGCAGGAATCGACGCGCGTTGCACGATGTGTTCCTGCATCAGTTCGCGATAGGAGTGGTAGAAGAACTCGCGCAGCTGATCCTCGTCGTGCGGTGCGAGTTCCATGATGTGCGCACCCGCCTCGATCGCGTGCCAGGCGGACAGGTAGACCCCGTAGGGGTGGCGCACGATGTGCAGGAACGGCGCGTCTGGCCACCGCTTCTGAATGTGGAGCAGCCGTGCCGTGTTCCACGGATTTTTCGCGACCAGCCGCTTGCCGTCTGCCAGCCACGACGCTTTCCGGAACACCTTCTCGCGTGTCCGTTCCCAGCGTTCGAGTTCTTTGGGGGCGAGGTCGCGCATGAGAGCCCACTTGTCGTAAAAGCGCTGAGCATGACGGGGGAAGTAGAGGAACCCTGGCGTGCCCTTGCCGGAGAGGAGGAAGACCGAACCCTCCTCCTCCTCCGGTTCGTCGGGGTGGAACGCCATGTCGTCCATCGGACGTTTCTCGGGCCCCATCCCCCCTAACAATCGATCCGTCAGTGGGCGTCCAGTAGCGCACATCGCGGGAAAGATCGCTTGGCGAAAACGGAGAAAGCCGAATTGCTCATCACGCGCGAGCAGGCGGAACAACATCGTGGTTCCGGACCGAGCGTGACCTACTACGAAGAAGGGCGAGTGCTCGATTACGTGTTCGCGCAGAGAGCGGCGCGTCGCGACCGCCTCGACAAGACGGACCGGAGCAAGGGCCGACGTTGCTCCGAGCAGGATCGCCGCCCGCGGCCAGTTGTCGATGCTGTCGCGGTTGCGCCAGAACAACCGCGCCAAGTTGGTAGTCGTACTCCCCGCCATGGGCGAGACGATGTCGTGTTGGATGCGTTGTCGAATCGATGCGAGTCTCGACTCGCTGGGTCCCAGACCAGCGCCAGGAGCCGTCACGACTCGTCGACGCCTGAGAACGCCCCGGGGTCGTAACCCCACTCGTCGAAGGCGAAGGCCCACTCCGAAGCAATTCGTTCCGCCATGTCAGCATCGAGACGAAACCGTCCGGGCTGATATCCCTCAATCTCGACCAGGTACGCCCGGAGCTTGGGCTCAAACGCCGGCCAGCCGCCAAGGTCGAGTTCCTCGTAGATGCGCCGGAGCGTCGCGACGGGATCGGTCACCAGATCTTCGTATCGAATCTCTGCGTACTGGCCCGCAGGGACCAACGATCGTTGGGCAATATGGGCTTGCATCAGACTCCTGTACTCCCGAAAGAAGAACTCCCGGAGGTCGTTGTCGTCGTGGCTCGCGAGCTCCATGATGTGTGCACCCGCCTCGATCGCGTGCCACGCCGACAAATAGACCCCGTAGGGGTGTCGGACAATGTGGAGGATCGGCGCGTCCGGCCACCGCTCGAGGATTTGCGGCAGCCACGCGGTATTCCACGGGTTCTTCGCGACTAAGCGCTTGCCGTCATCGAGCCAGGACGCCTTGCGGAATACGGCATCGCGGGTGCGTTCCCATCGCCGCTTTTCCCGAAGTGTCAAGCCCTGCATAAGCGCCCACTTGTCGAAATACCTTTCCGCGTTGCGAGGGAAGTAGAGGAAGCCTCCGATACCCGTTCCCGAAAGCTGGTCGAGAGATAGTTCCTCCTCGTCGGGCTGGTCCGGGTACACGTCCATATCATCCATGGGGCGTGTTGCAGGGCCCATCCCGGTTAAGAATCGGTCGGCCAACGGGCGGCCCGTTGCACACATGGCGGGGAAGATGGCCTGTCGAAACCTAAGGAAGCCGAACTGGTCGTCGCAGGCGAGAAGGCGAAAGAGCATCGTCGTACCCGAGCGGGCATGACCAACCACGAACAAGGGCGACTCTTGCATCACGTGTCTGCGAAGCGGGCGGTACGTCGCAATCGTCTCTGCTAGTCGTACCGGCGCCAGGACCGACGTCACGCCTAGTAGCAGTGCCGCCCGCGGCCAGTTATCGATGCTGTTGCGGTTCTGCCAAAACATCCGAATGAGGTTCGTCGTCCGGGCGCCCGCCATTGGCGAAACGATGTCGTGTTCAATCCGGCGTCGGACAGACGCGATCGTCGGTCGGCTCACGGGTGTTGCGAGCTGACGGACAGAACCTCGCCCGTCATGTAGCTGGCGTAATCGCTCGCAAGGAAGATGATGACGTTGGCGACTTCCCACGGCTCAGCGGCGCGGCCGAAGGCCTCCTTCGCTGTGAGCTCTTCCAGCAGTTCCTCGGTCGTCACCTTCGACAAGAACTCGTGCATGGCGAGTGAAGGCGCGACCGCGTTGACGCGCACGCCGAAGGGTGCGGCCTCGATGGCCGCCGAGCGGGTCAGCGCCATGACACCGGCCTTGGCCGCCGCGTAGTGCGCCTGGCCCGCCTGCGCGCGCCAACCGATGACCGACGCGTTGTTCACGATCGAACCCGACCCCCGTGCTGTCATGTGACGAAGGGCGGCGCGCGTGCAGCGCATCGTGCCGTTGAGCGTGACGTCGACGACGGACGACCACTGCTCGTCGGTCATCTCCGCGAGATTCGCAGTACCGCCGAGGCCGGCATTGTTGACGGCCACGTCGATGCCGCCGTGCTGGCTGACGGCGGCGTCGAACAGCGCCTGCACTTGGGCTTCATCGGTAACGTCGCAGGCGACCGCGAGCGGGCGCGCGCCCATGATCGGTTCCAACGACTCGGCCGCTTCGTTGAGTCGGCGCTCGTGCCGGTCGCTCAGCACCACGACCGCGCCCTCTTCGGCGCAGCGCTTGGCCGTGGCAAACCCGATGCCGGTGCCGGCAGCGGCGGTGACCAGCACGATGCGATCACGCAGCAGGTTGTGACCCTCGACGTAGGGAGGCGAGGTCACGCACGTTGGGCTTGTCACCCGATGCCGCGGCCTTGGCCATCTCCTCGAGACGGGCGAGCATCGGCATCTTCTCCTGGCCGACGGTGCCGTCGATCCGCGCCTCGATCTCCTCGGGCGTCCAGCGGCCGTCGGTGTACATCGCGCGCAACCCGTTGGTTGGTTCCACACCGCAATCTTGCCGCCGACGGCCGTGTACACCTGGCCAGTGATGTGGCGCGACTTGTCGCCGAGCAGATACACCACGAGCGGCGCCACGTCTTCGGGCTCACCCATTTCCGCCAGCTCCATCGGCACGTTGGCCGCCATCCGCGTACCGCGCGATCGGCGCCACACAGTTGGCGGTGACGCCGTACTTGTTGAGGCCGAGCGCCACGCTACGCGTCAACGACACGATGCCGCCCTTGGCCGCCGAGTAGTTCGCCTGCGCGACGCTGCCCTGGAACGCGCCGGACGTGAACCCGATCAACGACCCGGAGTTCTGCTTGCGCATCACCGCGGCCGCGGCGCGGAAGACCGTGAACGTGCCCTTCAGGTGCGTCTCGACTACCGGGTCGAACTCTTCCTCGGACATGTTGAACAGCATCCGTTCGCGCAGGATGCCGGCCACGCACACCACGCCGTCGATCCGGCCCCACTCGTCGATACCGGCCTGCACGATGCGCTCCCCACCCGCCATCGTGGTGACGGATTCGGCGATCGCGATCGCCGAGCCGCCAATTTCGCCGATCTCCTTGACGACGGCGTCGGCGACTTCGCTGGTGGGGTCCTCGCCGGCCATGCCGACGCCGTAATCGGCCACGACCACCCGGGCACCCTCGGCCGCGCAGGCCAACGCAACCGCTCGACCGATTCCTCTACCGGCACCCGTGATCGCAACGACTTTGTCCTGCAAATAACCGCTCAACGGGTCCCCTCTGGTTGGAAATCTGACGCGACGTTAGCAAAATGGTTTGAGCGTTTGCCGGTCGAAATGAAACGTGTTCTACTTGCCATGTGGAGTACCACCTGGCCGATCTGTTCGAGTACGCGGTCGACAATTTCGGCGAGCGCGACTTCGTCATCTGCGACGGAAAACGCCGCACGTACACGCAAATGGAGGAGCGGGCGAACCGCCTCGCGCACCACTTGCAGGCGGCCGGCGTGAAGCCCGGCGACCACGTCGGCATCTACTCGCTCAACTCGGTCGAGTGGATCGAGATCATGTGGGCGGTCTTCAAGATCCGCGCCGTGTGGATCAACATCAACTTCCGCTACGTCGAGGAGGAACTGCGCTACCTGTTCACCAACGCCGATCTGGTCGCGCTCGTGCATCAGCGCCAGTACTCACCACCGCGTCGAAGGGGTGCTCCCGCACCTGCCGGACTTGAAGCACATCGTCACGATCGACGACGGCAGCGACGTCGCTGCGCCCACCGGCGCGATCGACTACGAGGACGCGGTCGCCAGCGGCTCACCCGAGCGTGACTTCGGTCCCCGCTCACCCGACGACCACTACATCCTCTACACGGGCGGCACGACCGGTATGCCCAAAGGGGTCGTGTGGCGGCAAGAAGACGTGTTCTTCGCGCTCGGCGGCGGCCTCGACCTGCCCACCGGCAACCGCGTAGCCAGCCCCAAGGGCATGGTCGAGCGCGGCCTCGCCAACGGACCGATCACGATGCTGCCGATCGCGCCGCTCATGCACGGCGCGACGCAGTGGGGCCTGATGCAGGGCGCGTTCATCGGAAACAAGCTCGTGCTCGTGCCCGAGTTCGACCCCGCCGAGGTGTGGCGGCTCGTGGGCGAGGAGCAGGTGAACGTCGTGATGATCACCGGCGACGCGATGGGTCGTCCGCTGGTGGAGGAACTCGACAACGAGGATGCGAACTACGACCTGTCGTCGTTGATCGCGCTGTCGTCGACGGCGGCGGTGTTCTCGCCGAGCGGTGAAGGACCAGTTCTTCAAGCGCTTGCCGAACCTGATCATGACCGACTCGGTCGGTTCGTCCGAAGGCGGCGCCAACGGGCTGACCTACGTGTCGAAGGACAACACCGCGATGAAGGGCGGCCCGACAGTCACCCCGAACGAAGACACCGCGGTGTTCGACGACGACGGCAACCGCGTGCAGCCGGGCTCCGGCGTGATCGGCAAGATCGCGCGCAGCGGCCCCGTCCCCATCGGGTACTACAAGGATCCTGAAAAGACCGCCGAGACATTCATCCAACTCGAAGGGCGTCGCTGGTCGGTACCGGGCGACTTCGCACAAGTCGAAGCCGACGGCACGATCACGCTGCTCGGCCGCGGTTCGGTGTCGATCAACTCGGGCGGCGAGAAGATTCACCCCGAAGAGGTCGAGGCCGCGGTGAAGTCGCACCCCGACGTGTGGGACGCGGTAGTCGTCGGCGTGCCCGACGAGCGCTGGGGTCAACGCGTGGCGGCGGTCATCCAGGCTCGTGCAGGCGTGTCGTCCTGACCTCGAGTCGATTCAAGAGCACTGCCGACTGTCGATCGCCCGTTACAAGGTGCCGCGCGAACTGCACGTCGTGGACGAGATGGTGCGTTCACCCAGCGGCAAGCCCGACTACCGCTGGGCCCTCAATATCGCTACCTCTGCAACCGCAATTTCCTAGGAGCCAACCGTGCATACCGATCTCTGCGACATGTTCGGCATCGACCTGCCGATCTTCGCCTTCAGTCATTGCCGCGACGTCGTGGCCGCCGTCAGCAAGGCGGGCGGCCTCGGCGTGCTCGGCGCGCTCGCGTTCACCAACGAGCAGTTGGAGATGGAGCTCAACTGGATCGACGACAACATCGGCGGCAAGCCCTACGGCGTCGACGTCGTGATGCCGGCGACCTACGAAGGCGCCGGCAACCTCGATCCCGAGCACATGGAAGAACAGCTCGAGGCGATGATCCCGCAGCAGCACAAGGACTGGATCAACAAGGTTCTCGACGAGAACCACGTTCCGCCGATGCCGGCCGACGAAGAGGTGCACGGCCTCCTCGGTTGGACGCATGAAGGCGCCCGTCCGCAGGTCGACATCGCGCTGGCCCATCCGATCAAGCTGCTCGTCAACGCGCTCGGCCCGCCCCCAAAGACATCGTCGACCTCGCCCACGAGCACGGCGTGAAGGTGGCCGCGCTCATCGGCAGCGTGCAGCAGGCGCAGCGTCAGGTGAACCAGGGCGTCGACATCATCGTCGCCCAGGGCCACGAAGCGGGCGGCCACACCGGCGAGATCGCGTCGATGGTGTTGCTGCCCGAAGTGGTCGACGCGGTCGCGCCCGTCCCCGTGCTCGGCGCCGGTGGCATCGGCCGCGGTCGACAGATCGCGGCCGCGATGGCGCTCGGCGCGCAGGGCGTGTGGACGGGTTCGGTGTGGCTCACCACCGCGGAGAGCGACATGCAGCCGATGGTCGTGGAGAAGCTGTTGGCGGCGTCGTCGCGCGACACGGTGCGGTCGCGTTGCATGACCGGCAAGCCGGCGCGTCAGCTGCGCACCGGCTGGACCGACGCGTGGGAAGCCGAAGACGCGCCGGGCTTCCTCCCGATGCCGCTGCAGTACCTGGCGACGGCCGAAGCGCAGCGCCGCATCGGCCGGTCGGGCAACCGCGAGCTGACCGGCATTCCCGTCGGTCAGATCGTCGGCTCGATGAACGAGGTGCGTCCGGTGAAGGACGTCATCTTCGAGATGGTCGAAGAGTTCATCGACGCCAGCGAGCGCGTGGCCAAGCTCGGCCAGGAGTAAACAAGTCGGCATGCCGACCACACACAACCGAGACGTCGAGCTCTTCTACGAGACCTTCGGCGACCCGGCTGCGCCCACGCTGTTGCTGGTGAACGGGCTGGGCAGCCAGTGCATCAACTTCAAGACGGAGTTCTGCGAGAAGTTCGCCGCCGAGGGTTTCCGCGTTGTGCGCTTCGACAACCGCGACGTGGGCCTGTCGTCGCACCTAGTGGACGGGCCTGAGTACACGTTGGCCGACATGGCCGACGACGCCTTCGCCGTGCTCGACGCCGTCGGCGCATCGAAGGCGCACATCGCCGGCTGGTCGATGGGCGGGATGATCGTGCAGACAATGGCGCTGGCGCATCCCGAGCGCGTGCTGTCGCTTACGTCGGTGATGTCGTCGCCCGGCGGCGTCGCGCTCGCGCGCGCGATCCCGAGGCGATGGCGGTGTTCGGCGCGACCGCTCGAGAAGACGCGCGACGACGCGGTCGCGCGCCACATCGCCGGGCTGCAACATCTGGGGCTCCCCGGCGTACCGCGAGGTCGACCGTTTGACCGCCGACGCCGAGGCGGCGTTCGACCGCTGCTTCGATCCCGACGGGCCGCACCCGTCAGATGGCGCCGTCATGCGCTCGGGCGGCCGCAGCGAGGCGCTTGGCCGTCGCTCGAGGTGCCGACCCTTGTGATCCACGGCGACGCCGACCGCCTCGTGCCGATCGAAGCGGGCGAGCTGACGCACAAGGCGATCCCCGGCTCACGTTTCGAAGTTGTGGCCGGCATGGGCCACGACTACCCGCCGCAGCTTTGGGACACGATCGTCAACCTCATCGCCACCCACGCAAAGGCGTCTACAACCGCTGGATGATGGTGCCGGTGGCGAGCGCGCCGCCGCAGCACATGCTGATCAGCGCGAACTCCTTGTCGGTGCGCTCGAGTTCGTGCAGCGCGGTGCGTGATCAGGCGCGAGCCGGTCGAGCCGACCGGGTGACCGAGCGCGATCGCGCCGCCGTTCACGTTGACCTTGTCCCAGTCGGGGTTGTGCACCTTGCCCCACGACAACACGACCGACGCGAACGCTTCGTTGACCTCGAACAGGTCGATGTCGTCCATCGTCATGCCCGCCTTGGCAGCACCTTCTCGGTCGCTTCGCCCGGGCCGTCGAGCTGGTAGTAGGGATCGGAGCCGACGAGGGTCTGGGCGACGATCTTGGCCCGCGGCCGCGGCCTTCGGCCTTGGCGCGGTCTTCGCTCATCCAGAGCACGGCGGCGGCGCCGTCGGAGATCTGCGAGCTGTTGCCGGCGGTGTGCATGCCGTCGGGCAGACGGGCTTCAACTTGGCGAGGCCTTCGGCAGTCGTCTCGCGCGGGCCCTGGTCCTTGTTCACGACGATGCGCTCGCCGGTCGGTCCGTCGGGACCCATGACCGGTGCTTCCATCGGCGCGATCTCGCGATCGAAGCGTCCCTCGGCCACCGCCCGCGCCGCGTTCTGTCTGTGACCGCAGGCCGAGCCCGTCGACGTCCTCGCGCGTGATGCCGCGCTTCTCGGCGATGCGCTCGGCCGCTTGGAACTGGTCGGGCATGTCCCACGGGAAGTTGTCGGGCTTCGAGCTGACCCGGGGCCGTTCATCACGTTCATGCCGAGGCCGACGCGGCTCATCGCTTCGACGCCGCAGGCGATGCCGACCTCGGCGCCGCGCCGGTCGCAATGAGGCCCTGCACGAAGTTGTTGGCCTGCTGTGCCGAGCCGCACTGGCAGTCGATGGTGGTGGCCGCCGGCTCGTAGGAAAGCCGAGGCTCAGCCACGCGTTGCGAGTGACGTTGCTCGCCTGCTCCCCCGCCTGGGTAACGCAGCCGCCGACGAGCTGGTCGACGTCGGCGGGGTCGATGCCGGTGCGCTTGACCAGTTCGATCTGGGCGACGGCGAGGATCTCCGCCGCGTGCATCCCCGACAGGTAGCCGTTGCGCTTCCCGATCGGCGTGCGGACTGGCTTCGACGATGACGGGCTGCGGCATGACGGACTCCCTCGACGACGACCAGACATACTAGAACCTGTTCTGATTCGCCGCGTTCGGCTAGCTAGGCTTCGGCGCCTTGAGCGCAAACCGCGTCGTCAATCACCCGACCCGCGACGACATCGACCTCGTCAGCGGCGCGTTCTGGGGGCGCAATCCCCACGAAGAGATGGCGTGGATGCGCGCCAACGCCCCGGTCTACTGGGACGGGCGCACGTGGGGCATCACCCGCTACGCCGATCTGAAGCACGTGTCGAGCGATCCCGCGACGTTCTCCAACGCCGGCGGCATCCGGCCCGACTCCGGGACCGATCGCGATGATGATCGACATGGACGACCCGGATCACCTCCGGCGTCGCAAGCTCGTCAACCGCGGCTACACCCCGCGCCGCGTGCGCGACCGCGAAGCCGAGGTGCGCGCGACGTGTGACGCGATCATCGACCGCATCGTCGGGCAGGACACGTGCGACTTCGTGTGGGACATCGCCGCGCCGCTGCCGCTCGCGATGATCGCCAACGACCTCGGCATGGACGAGTCCGATCGTCCGCAGCTGCTCGGAGTGGAGCGACGCCATGATGCGCGCCCTCACCGGCGACCCCGATGTCGTCGAGAAGGCTGGCGAAGCGTTCGGCGGGTACATGGGCGTACGCGGCTGATGTCATCGCCGACCGCACGCGAGAACCCGCGCGACGACTTGATGAGCGTGCTGTGCCACGCCGAAGTCGACGGCGAACAGCCTCGACGACGAGCGATCATCCACGAGTCGCTGCTGATCCTCATCGGCGGCGACGAGACAACCCGCCACGTCATCTCGGGCGGCGCGTACCAACTTCTGGTCGATCGGTCGCGGTGGGACGGCTCCGCGCCGATCCGAGCCTGCTCGGCGACCGCCGTCGAAGAAATGCTGCGGTGGGTGTCGCCGATCAAGAACATGGCTCGCACCGCGACGCGCGACGTCGAACTCGGCGGTCAAACGATCGCCGAGGGCGACAAGCTGCTGTTGCTTTACCCGTCGGCCAATCGCGACGAGGAGATGTTCACCAACCCGTTCGACTTCGACATCGCGCGCACGCCAAACGAGCACGTGGCGTTCGGCTTCGGCACGCATTTCTGTCTCGGCAACAGCCTCGCCCGACTCGAGCTCCAGGTGATGTTCGAACAACTCTTCCGCGCCTGCCCAACCTCGAACTGGTCTCCAACGCCGAGCCCGACTACCGGCCCGCCAACTTCATCTCCGGCTACGAATCGTTGCCGGTTCGCCTCGGCGCCGTCGTCTAATCACTCCTGACTAAGTCTTCGCCCAAACATTTGTTCGGATTAGGTCTTGTTGGTGTCACACCCCCGGCGGTAAAATTACATCGATGTCATTCGTCACGTGGGCCGCGGAACTGGAATCGGCTGAGGTGCCCTCAGACGCCGATGGGCTGGCCGAAGCAGTCGCCTGCCATGACCGCTACACCGCCAAGTCGGCGCTCGCTCTGGCGGGGTTCAAGGCGTCGGGTGATTGGGATCTCGACGGGTCAACGTCGATGGTCGCATGGTTACGCGACCGCGGCATGACACGGGCGAACGCGGCGGAGCTCGTGGGTTTGGCCGACAAACTTCGGCATCTTCCGGTAACCGCGGCGGCCTGGGTGACCGGTGCGTTGTCGGGCGGCCAGGTGCAGGTGATCGCGGCGCTCGTGATCGACCGCCACATCGACTTGTTCGCCTCCCGCGAATCCGACCTCGTGCCCTCGTTCGCTGGCTTGTCGGTGGCTGACACCGCGGTGGCGATGCGCACGTGGCGCGCCAAGGCCGACGCGCTCGACGAGGGTCCCGAACCTCGCGACCCGGGCTGCGAAGCTCGCCTGTCGCCCACCCTCGATGACCGTGGCGTGTTGACGGCGTCGTTAGACGCCGAAGGCCACGCCCTCGCAGCCGCCGCGTTACAACTCGCCGACTCGAACGACTTCGACGTGCCCGCGCCGCAGCGGCGCGGCCAAGCACTCAAAGACATCTTCCGTTGGTTCCTCGACCACCAACAGTCAAAGACCGGTGGTCGGCACCGCCCGCACCTCAACATCGTGATCAAGGGCGAAACCATCGGCACCGAACACGTCGAAGGCCACGACGCCGTCAGCGGCATGCGCCTCGACTCACGCACCCTGGAGCGATTGATTCCGCGACCAGCATTGCCGCTACCCCGGCTGTGATCGCCCCGCCACCTGGTGCGACGCCCACCACGTCACATGGTGGCGCCACAACGGTCCAACCTCGATCAACAACCTCGTGCTGTTGTGCTCACGTCACCACCACGTGATCCACAAACCCCGCTGGAAAGCCGAACTTCGATTAACCGGCGAGTTCATCGTCACCACGCCGTGGGGATTCGCGCGAAGTAGCTGGCCACCCGGTCACGCGCGACAACCCGAACTCAACTGGCTCAACCAGCCCGCTGGGCTGCCCGACGCCGACCAAGACGTCACCGAACTCGTAAGCCAACACGTCCGCGCACTCGTCGACGCGTAGTCAATCTTCGATGGTGATGGCCTGCTTCGGGCAGACCTGCATCGCCTTCATGGCCTTCTCGCGTAGCTCCTCGGGCGGGTTCTCCTGGAGCACGTAGAGAAAGTCGTCGTCGCGAACTTCGAAGATCTCCGGCGCCTCGGCCATGCACAGGGCGTTGCTCTCACATAGGTCGAAATCGACAACTACTCGCATGACCTGACCCTACCTAGAGGCCGGTGAAGCTGCCGCCATCGCAGGCGATGGTTTGGCCGGTTACGAAACCGGCGGCGTCCGACGCGAGAAACGCCACTACGGAGCCGACGTCGGTTTCCGGATCTCCGAGCCGTCCGAGCGGCGTGCGGCCTTCGAGGCGGCCCCGCAGGTTCGGGTTGGTCTTGAATGCCGACTCGAGCGCGGGGGTGACGGCGACCGGCGCGATGCAGTTGACGGTGACGCCGCGCTCTCCCCATTCCCGAGCGAGACTCTTGGCGAAGCCGCGCTGCGCCGCCTTGACCGCCGCGTACAGCGGCAGGTTGGCGCTGCCCTCCACTCCGGCGGCCGAGCTGACCAGGATCAACCGTCCCTGCTCGCTGGCGCGCAACGCGTCCGACGCCGCCTGCGCGCAGTAGATCGACGCCCACATCGCCGAGCACGAACGCGCGGTCCCAGTCGTCGAGCGTCGCCTCCTCCAGTTGGTAAGGCGAGTTCCGTCCGCTGAACGCGTTGTGCACCATCACGTCGAGACCGCCGAACTCGTCGAGGGCCACCGCTACCGCGGCCGCAATGTCGGCGCGCACGGTTACGTCGGTCGGCACGCATACCGCGCGCCCGCCCCGCTGGCGGATCTCCTGAGCGACCGGTTCGCCGTTTTCGGCCCGTCGGGCGGCCACGACGACACCGAAGCCGTCGGCCGCGAGCGCGAGGGCGATGCCGCGGCCGACGCCTTGGCCGGCGCCGGTCACGAGCGCGGCCGTCACAGCGCGAGCTCGCTTCCGCCGTCTACCGGCAGCGTCGCCCCGGTCAGGTAGTGCGAAGCCGCGCTCGCCAGGAACACCGCGAGCGGGCCGATCGGACCCGGGTCGGGCTCGAGGGATGTCGCCAGACAGTTCACGGTGACGCCGAGCGTGCGCCATTGCCGCGCCGCCGACAGCGCCATCACCCGCTTTGCCTCTATGGCTGCACAGGTGGCCGACAGCCCCTTCGCGCCGAGCGACGCGATCGACGGCGTCACGATGATCATGCGTGACGCGCCGCCGGCGCGCGCGCCTTGCATGAGCGTGAGGGCATCGACCACCGGCCGGTCCCACGCGGCGGCGATCGCGGCGTCGTCGAACGCTTCAACGGGACGCTCGACCGACGCGATGTCGGCGATCACGAGCACGTCGACGCGATCCAGGGAGTCCGTCAGCGTTGCGCCGGCGGCAACCAACGCGTCGGCGATGCCGCGGGCTAACCGCTGGTCGGTTCCGGTCACGTATGCGAGTTGCTGGTCGAGGACGTCGGCCACGCCGTAGTTTGACGCGCATGGCGGTGCCCGAGTCGTTTCGTGAGTTGGCGGCGTCGGTGAACAACTGGGGCCGGTGGGGCCGACGACGACGAGATCGGCACGCTCAACCTCATCACGCCCGAGGTGATCGCGCGCGCCGCCGGATGCGTGAAGACGGGCCGGGCGTTCTCGCTCGCCATTCCGCTGTCGGAGGACGGTCCGCAACTCGGCTTCGTGAAGGGCCGCGTCAACCCGAGCCGCACGATGATCATGATCAACGAACCGGCGTTCGGCGACGCCACAATGTTCTCCTCGAGCGACGACGTGGTGACGATGGGCCTGCAGGCGGCCACGCACTGGGACTCGCTCGCCCACGTGACCTACGACGGTCGGCTCTACAACGGCGTGCACCCGTCGACGATCACCGAGGCCGGCGCGGCGAAGAACAGCATCGACAAGATCGCCACCCTCGTGAGCCGCGGCGTGCTGCTCGACGTGGCGCACGCGAAAGACGTGCACCGGCTTGAGCCTGGTTACTCGATCACGGGCGAGGACCTCGACGCCGCCGAAGCGCTGACCAACACGACCGTGACCAGCGGCGACATCGTGCTCGTGCGCACCGGCCAGATGCAGTTGCTACACGCCGGCGAGAAACTGCAGTACGCCCACCCGAGCCCGGGACCGTCGATCCACTCCGTGCGACTGGTTCCGCGAGCGACGACGTGGCCGCAGTGGCGACCGATACGTTCGTGTTCGAGGCGTTCCCCGGCGACAACCCCGACTTCCTGTTGCCCGTCCACCTCCTGCATCTCGTGGAGATGGGTCTCACCCAGGGGCAGAACTTCGACCTGGAAGAACTGTCGCAGGACTGCGCGACCGACGGCGTCTACGAGTTCCTGCTCGACGCGTCGCCTCAGCCCTTCGTCGGCGGCCTCGGGTCGCCCGTCAACCCTGTCGCGGTGAAATAGAACCTGTTACAGTTTTGGCATGGAATTCGGGATCTTCAACAGCCTGTATTTGCCGCCGCAACTGAAGGACGCGGACCCCGTCAACGCCGAGCACAACCGGCTGATGGACGAGATCGAGTGGGTCAAGGCGGCTGATCGTTCGGGCTTCAAGTACACGTGGGCGACCGAGCACCACTTCCTCACCGAGTACTCGCACCTGTCGTCGAACGAGGCGTTCCTCGCCTACGTCGCCGGTGTCACCAACCGCATCCACATCGGCTGCGGGCATCTTCAACATCACCCCGCCGGTTATCGCCTCCGGCGCGCGTGGCCGAGAAGGTGGCGATGCTCGACCACCTCAGCGAAGGTCGCTTCGAGTTCGGCATGGGCCGCGGTTCGAGCTCCACCGAACAGAAAGGATTCGGCATCGAGGACCCGGAGTTGACCCGCGAGATGTTCGACGAGGTCATCCCCGAGTTCAAGAAGATGTGGCGCGACGAGATGTACTCGTTCGACGGCAAGTACTTCTCGATGCCCGAGCGCAACGTGTTGCCCAAGCCCTACACGAAGCCCCACCCGCCGATGTGGGTGGCCGCCGGCAGCCCGTCGACCTTCGAGAAAGCGGCGCAGATGGGCCTCGGTGTCCTGTGCTTCACCACCGGCTCACCCAAGACGCTCGCCCCACTCATCGAGACCTACAAGCGTGAGATCAAGAACGCCGAGCCGGTCGGCGAGTACGTCAACAACAACGTGATGGTCACGAGCCAGATGCTCTGCCTGGAGGACGGGCAGAAGGCGCGCGACATCGCGACCAACATGACCTCCGGCTATCACACGAGCCTCGTGTTCCGGTACCTCGACACGTTCCCGCGTCCGCCGGGCATCCCCGAGTGGCCGGCGCTGATTCCCGATCAGACCGCCGAGCAGATCGACGAGCAGATCAAGCGCGGCCTGACCACGATCGGCACGCCCGACGAGTGCGCCAAGTGCGTGCAGAACTACGCGGACATCGGCGCCGACCAGATCACCTTCGGCATGCTGTCATCCACGATGCCGATCGAGATCGCGGTCGAAGCCGTCGAGACGTTCGGCAAGTACGTCATCCCGCAGTTCGACAAGGACCCGATGCACTCCACCCAGCGCCAACGGGAAGAGCAGCTAGGCCGTTAGGGGTTACAGATCGGCAGGGCGACAAGCGACGTTGTCGCGGCGTTGACCTTCTTCAGGCCTTTGCGGCCGGCGACGGCTTGGCAGTCGGTGCGGTGGTACAGCGTGCCCTTGGCCGTGGCCACGTAGGTCTGCGAGGGGACGAGTTCGGCTACGAGTGACGACGTGTCGGCGCCGCCGGCACAGCAACTCCTCGATGCGTTCGAGCACGACGCGTGTCTCGGCGGTGTCGCGACGCGTCGCGCGCACGAGCTGCGTCATCCAGTAGGCGAAGTAGGCGAACCCGCCGCTGAACACGAGGCCGAGCCCGAGCATGCCGCCGCTGATCGAATACGGGATCTGCTCGTACACGTTGGGCGTGTGCGACGCGCCCCACCATCCGAGGAAGATGAAGACCAGGCCGAGCGGCGCGGCGATCGAGCCGATGAACAGCAGGACGCGGGCGGCGTCGGTGGCGCTGCGTGCGCGTGCGCAGCGACGAGATGGCACGCGTCAGCCGGCGTTGACGGCTGGTGCTGTCGTCGGCGTCGAAACCGATATCGGAGGTGGCGGTCGTCATCGAAACTCCTTGTGGCAGGCCAGCTACGCGGCCCCTCCGAGATAAGCGGCGGACACTTCGTCGGCGATGTCTTGGGGTTGCCGACGTGGGTGATCTGACCGTGGGCGACGACGGCGGCGTAGTCGGCGATGGCGAGCGCGGTTTGGGCGAACTGCTCGACCACGAGAATCGAGATGCCTTCGTCGCGCGAGCTGGCGAACGATCTCGTAAAGCTGGCCGACGATGATCGGCGCGAGACCGATGGAGATCTCGTCGAGCAACAAGCAGCGACGGGTCGGTGGCCAGCGCCCGCGACATCGCCAGCATCTGCTGCTCGCCGCCCGACAGCGTGCCCGCGAGTTGCTTGCGTCGTTCCGCCAGGCGCGGGAAGCGGGCGAACGCCTTCTCCTCGACGTCGCGACGACTTCAGCCCGCCGCGGTAGGTCATCATCTTCAGGTTCTCCGTGACGGTGAGGTTCGGGAACACGCCGCGGCCCTCGGGAATGCTGCACACGCCGGCACGCGCGATCGCGTCGGGATCGGCGCCGTTGACGTGCATCGCCCGCAATGTGGACGCAGCCGCTCGTGGGCTCGAGACGACCACTGGCGACCTTCTGGATGGTGGACTTGCCAGCGCCGTTGCTGCCGAGCAACGCGAACACCGAACCGGCCGGCACCGCGAACGACACCCCGTGCAGCACCTCGATCCGCCCGTACGCCGCGCGCACATCGCGCAGTTCAAACGCCGGGCGCGGTCACGTGTCGTCTCCGGGCAATCGACAGGCCATGGCCGCCGCCGGATCGGCCAGAACCGCCGTGTTTAACCGACGCATTCCCACCGCCAAGAACAGCGCGGCAATAACGCCAAGGAGCATCGCCATCTTCGACAGCGGACGGCCGTCGACTGTCGCCGCCGTGGGCACGAGACGGTCGGCGCGCCGCCGCCGCCGATATCGGTGCCGGTCCCGAGGCCGGTGCCGAGGTCGCCGAAGTCGCTCGTGAGGCCGGAGTCGCCGAGGAAGTCCCCGCCCAGCACCCAGGTCACCGCCGACGTCGATCGAGGTGAAGTCTTCCAGTCCGCTGCCAACCGAGGCCACCGACGCGGCGCGGGCACCGCCGAGCGACGTAGCCAAGGGTGTAGCCCTGCTGGGTCACGGTGATCACGACCGAACTGCGCCGTTTCGACGGCCTGGGCGCCGGTGATCTCCTCGTGGCTGGCCCGACCGTGACCTTGATGCCGGCGGCGGCCAGTGCAGCTTGGTGAGCTGGTTGACGATCGCGTCGATCGGTTGATTGGTCGACGCCGAAGTGCAGGCCGGTCTCGTCGATGGTGACGCCCATGCCATGACGGTCGCGCCGGTAATGACGGTCTTGGCCGACCCCGAACCGGTGATGCCGTCGCTCTTGGCCGTGGCCGTGCTGACGATCTGGTCGATCTTCAGCACACCGCCGATGTTGAGGTTGTGGATGACGCTGCGCGCAGTGGATGTGGCACCGCTGTCGGTGGCCACGGCGCGGCTGGTGGTCGACGCGGCACCGAACACGCCCGGCAGGCCCCGGAGTCCTTGCGCGGCGGCTTCAGCTTCAGCTGAGGTGGTCGTCGGCGCGCGAACGCATCGTGAGCCCCGGTGCTTCGAACACGGTGGTGGGCGGGTCCTGGCCGGTGCGCGCCTCGGCCCGCACCGGGTAGATGAGAAGTGCCGCGACTTCCGGCGGGAAGCCCGGGACCAGGATCCCGAGAGCGAGCCGCCGTTGGCGATGATGGCGCCGGGCCACGCCGCGCTCGCCAGGCCGTAGCCCGTGCCTGACTGCATGATCACGCTCGCCTGCGGGATGTTCAGCTCGGGCTGGACCTGTTGATCCGGAATCAGCGTGAAGATCTGGAGGCCCCGGGCGTCGGCGGACATGTCGTAGCCAAGCAACTCATCGGCGCCAGCAGGATGCACGAAGGCGGCGACGCTCGCACCGGCCGCTACCAGCCCAGCCAGCAAGCACACAACCGCGCTGCGCGGCCACGCGACCTCATTGCACGGGCTCCATATCGTCATCCAACTCGATCTCGAACGGACCCTTCGACGTGTCGATGCCGAGGTATGCGTCCTGCACCGCGCCGTCGGCCTGCACCTGCGCGGGGGTCCCGTGGGCGATCACCTCACCGAAGTCGAGCACGTAGATGTCAGCGCAGATCCGCATGACCAGTTCCACGTCGTGTTCGACCAACAGAATCGCCATCCCGCTGCTACGCCAGATCCTTGAGTAAATCGCCCAGCGCCAGCGTCTCCTCCGGGTTTAGGCCCGACCCAGGCTCGTCGAGCAGCAACAGCTTCGGACGGATGGCCAGCGCGCGACCGAGCTCGACGAGGCGGGCGAGACCGGTCGGCATCGAGTCGACCGGTTCGTCGGCAACCGCGCGCGAGCCCGACGATGTCGAGGATCTCGTTGGCGACCGCGTGCGCGTCCTCGGTGGTCGAATCCAGCCGTTGCGGATCTCGGCGCCGACGAGAATGTTCTCGCGCGCCGTCAGCGACCCGAACACCTCGAGCCGCTGGAACGTCCGCGCCACGTGCCGGCGCGCGCGTACGTGCGGCTTGAGCTTCGTCACGTCTTCGCCGTCGATGAAGACCTTGCCGACCGACGGAGTCTGCAGGCCGGTGATCACGTTGAACAGCGTCGTCTTGCCCGCGCCGTTGGGACCGATGAGGCCGGTGACCTGCCCGGCGGCCGCGCCGAGCGTCACTTCGCTCAGCGCGGCGAGCACGCCGAACTTCACGTCGATGTCTTCAACTTCAAGCACTGACCACCTCCTCGCGCGGAGCGGCACCGTTGAGGTTGACCTCGGCCGCGGGCGGTGGATTCGGTTTCGATCGACGGGTGAGGGCGGCGCGCGCCTTGTCGAGGTTCGGGACGAGATCGCTGCGTCCAACCGTTGGGGTTGCGCCCGAGGGCGATGGCACCGAAACCCGCGCCGAGGAACGAGAGGCTCGGGATGCTCGGCAGCGCCCGCTGGATCTTCGGGAACAGCCCGAAGGTGAGACCGCCCATCAGCGCGCCGCGTCACGGTGTTGATGCCGGCGACCGACACGAGCAGCAGCAGCACGAGGCTCTGCAGCATCTCGAAGTCGTTGAGCCCGACCTGGCCGCGCAGGCCGCCGTAGAACGCGCCGGCGAGTCCCGCCATGGCGGACGAGAGCGAGAACACGATGAGCTTGGTGGCGGTGAGGTTGAGGCCGAGCGTGGCGCACGCGGCGGGGCTCTCGCGCATCGCGACGAGCCGGCGGCCGAACGCACCGCGTCGCAGCGCCAGTACGCCGATGCCGCACAACGCGAACGTGACGCACACCAACATGAAGAACGCCTTGTCGCCGCGGAACGACACGCCCAGCACTTCGGGCCGACCCGACCTCGAGCCGGCCGCCGTAGCCGAAGACGTTTTGGTTCTTGAAGAAGAGCGCGCTCATGCCCTGCGCGAACGCCAGCGTGCTCAACGCGAGGTACAGGCCTTGCAGCCGGATGGCGGGCAACGCGGCGAAGCGCGCCGGCGAATCCGGCGAGCGCGGCGGCGGCGACGAAGCCGAGGATCGAGTCGCCGCCGAAGAACTTGCCCATGGCGAACGCGCCGATGCCGACGAAGGTCATCTGCGCGAGCGACACCTGGCCGGCGTAACCCGTCAGCAGCACCAGCGACAGCATGATGAGCCCGAACACGACGCCTTGGCCGAGCGTGAACAGGTCGTCGGGCGACAGCACGACCGCCAGGACCGCCGGCGACGACCAGGAACGCCGCGCCCGGCAACAGCGACTCGCGCATGCGACGCGACGCGCGGCGCGCGATGCGTGGCCACGACGCGCCCGACGCGCAGGCGCGCCTGGGGCAGGACGAGCAGCACCGCGTACAGGAAGATGATCGGCAGCGCCGGCTTGACGATGTTGAGGATGTTCGCTGGGCAGGTTGCCGATCGTGTGCGCCTCGGCGAGGCCGAGCGCGAGGCCACCGACGAACGTGAGCGGCAGGCTCCGCAGGCGGCCGACCATCGCCGCCGCGTAACCGTTGATGACGAGCAGCGTCAGCAGGATGATGTCGAGCGACACGAGCGGCGCCAGCAGGATGCCGGCGAGACCGGCCAGCGACGCGCCGAGCGCCCAGCTCACCGCGGCGACGCGGTCGGGCGCGGCGCCGTTGAGCGAGGCCAACTCGGGGTCGTCGACCACGGCGCGCATGGCGGTGCCGATGCGGGTGCGGAACAGGAACAAGCCGCAGGAAGACGGCGACGAGCACCGCCACGCTGATCATCGTGAGCTGGTGGTAGCTGACGAAGATGCTGAACACCTTCACGCTGTTGCCCGGCGAAGAACTCGGGCAGCGAGCGCGGTTCGCCCGGGTCCCACAAGATCGTGGCGACGCCGATGCAGCGACAGCAGCAGCCCGAGCGTGATCACGAGCGTCGTGCTGATCGACGCGCCGTAGAGCCGGCGCATCAACGTGCGCTGGATGAGCGCGCCGAGCAGCGGCGCGATCATGCCGAGCACGACGACGAGCGCCAGCCACTGCGGCCAGCCGTTCTGCACGGTGAGCTGCCAGTACGTGAAGGCCATCAGCATGCCGATGGCGCCGTGGGCGAAGTTGAAGATGCCCGACGTCGTGTAGGTGACGACGAGCCCGCTGGCCGTGAGCGCGTAGATGCAGCCGGTGGCGATACCGATGACGCTGTACGCCAGGAACGACGGTCACGTGCTAGCCGAAGAACCAGGGGCCGTCGTCGCAGCGGAAGCCCGACGTCGGCGAGTCGAAGCGCACGTACTTGCCGCCGACGACCTTGGCGAGGATGAAGCACGGCGCCGGCTGCTTCGCCCGGGGTTCGACGGCGCGAACAAGCCGTAGCTCGTCGAACGGTCCCGATCTTGCGGATCTCGGCGTTGATCGCGGCGCGCGTCGGCTTGGGACCGACCTGTCTCCATCGCCTCGAACAGCAACCGGCCCGACGCCCACGCGTAGGCGGCGAAGATGTCGGGTTTGAAGCCGGGCTTGACGTTCTGGATCCACTTGTTCATCAGCGCGACTTCCGGGACGACGCGCCGAGTCTTCGCCGCCGTAAAGCGCGGTCGAGGCGGTGACGAACATGCCCTCGGCGGCGTCGCCGGCCAGCGCGAGCACGTCGGCGTCGTAGCCCGAGCCGTTCGACGATGAACAGCGTCGGGCTTGAAGCCTTGGGACTTCATCGCCTTGGCGAAGCGCGCCGCCGATCTTGTCGTCGACCGAGGTCAGGTAGACCATCTTCACGCCGCTGTCGCGCATGCGCACGACGTCGGACGTGAAGTCGGTCTCGGTCGCGCCGATGGCGCGTTCGTAGATGTACTTGTAGCCGACTGACTCGGCCGCCCGCTTGTAGCCGTGGTGCAGCGCTGGCCGCCGACGGGATGTCGGAGTAGATGCTGCCGACGGCCTTGATGGCCGTCGGGGTTACTTCTCCTTGAAGTAGTTGAACGGTCCGAGCGGGCCGCCGGTCACCGACGGCTGGATCGAGAAGTTGTTCGGGATCTTCGAGACGTGCCGACGCCGAGCGCGTGGCTCATGTCGGGAATGTTCGCCGCTTTGATCTGCTCGGCGGCGGCGTCGTCGTAGAGCGAGAACGAACCGAGCATAGCCGAACGCCTTGCCGATGAGGTCGACGGTCTGCGAGCGGTTCTGCCCGGTGTCGAACTGGTCGTCGCGCGCGTCGAGCTTGAACTTGCGGCCCCACAGGCCGCCGAGCGAGTTCTCGTAGGCGACCACGGCTTGGGCGCCGACCGTCGCGCCCGGCGAACAGCCCGGGCACGGGACCGGTCAGCGTGCGACACGTTGCCGAGCGTGATGCGTGGTCGCGGTGACGCCGACGTCGGTCGCGCCGCCGTTGCCGCCGGCGGGCATTGCGTGCACGTTGGCACCGGCGACGGTGCCCGGCCTCACGCGTGGTGGCGGTCGCCGCCGGTGCCGCCGGTGCCGGCTCGCCCGGCGCGGCGGTCGAGCCGGCGACGGTGGTGTCGGTGCGTCCGCGGCATCGGTGACCGCCGGTCAGATCAGGCAGTCGTGTCGCTCGTGGACGCCGCTGGCCGTATTCGCGCCGGTCGCGCACCGCGGTTCGCTGTTGATCGGTTAGGCGTGCGCCGCATGCGGCTGTCGACCAGGACCAGACCGCCAGCAAGGATGCTGATCAATCGAAGCTGCTTCGGTCTCACTCGTCCCCCCGACCTCGTGGCTGTCGAGAAATCTAACGCACCGTCAGATATTGTGACACACGTCACACGCAGCTATTCGACCGGCCCAGGATCAGCCCGCTGGTTGGAACCCCGGTGCCCGCGGTGACGAGCACGTGTTCGGCGCCCGGAACCTGGTTGACGCTGGTGCCCCGCACCTGGCGCACGCCCTCGGCGATGCCGTTCATGCCGTGGATATACGCCTCGCCGAGCTGGCCGCCGTTGGTGTTGATGGGCAGGCCGCCGCCCAGCTCGATGCCGGCGTCGACGATGAAGTCCTTCGCCTCGCCCCGTCCGCAGAAGCCGAACTCTTCGAGCTGGCACAGCACGAACGGCGTGAAGTGGTCGTAGAGACCGCCGTCTGGATGTCCGCCGGGCTGACAGTCCCGACGTGCGCCCACAGCTGACGCGCGACCAGGCCCATCTCGGGCAGGCCGGCCATGTCGTCGCGGTAGTAGCTCGTCATCATCTCCTGGCCCTTCGACGCGCCCTGCGCCGCGGCTGCGATCACCGCCGCGCGGTTGCGGGCAGTCCACGGCGCGCTCGGCGCTGGTGATGACGAGCGCCTGCGCGCCGTCGCTCTCCTGGCAGCAGTCGAGCAGGTGCAGCGGCTCGACGATCCAGCGCGAGTTCTGGTGGTCCTCGAGCGTGATCGGCTGGTTGTAGAACCACGCGGCCGGGTTGGTCGACGCGTGGAACCGGTCGGCCACGGCGACGCGACCGAAGTCCTCGCTCGTCGCGCCGAAGGTGTGCATGTAGCGACGGGCGAACATCGCCACCCACTGCGCCGGCGTGACCAGGCCGTAGGGCGAGTACCACGCGTAGTGCGCGTTCTCGGTGTTGGGCGCCGGCGGGCGATCCTGCACGCCGGCACCGAAGCGGTTACCCGAGCGCTCGTTGAAGGCGCGGTAACAGACCACCACGTCGCACACGCCGCTGGCGACCGCCATCGCCGCTTGCAGCATCGTGCCGCCGCCCGCGCCGCCGCCGTAGTGCACGCGGCTGAACAGCTTGAGGTCGTTCATGCCGAGGTTGCGCGCGACCTCGATCTCGGGGTTGTTGTCCATGGTGAACGTGACCATGCCGTCGACTTCGGACGGCGCGATCCCGGCGTCGTCGAGCGCGGCCTTCGCCGCTTCGACGGCGAGGCGCAGTTCGCTGCGGCCCGAGTCCTTCGAGAACTCGGTGGCGCCGATGCCGGCGATGGCGGTGCGTCCGCCGATGTCGATGCGTCGGTCATGGCGAGCTCGATCGGGACGGTCACCGTGACGGTGCCCGGTGACGTGGTCGCCGAGGTCGTTGGCGCCGCGCACGTCGACGGCGACGACGCTGTCGTCGACCGCGGTGACGGTGCCCGTCAGGTGCATCGTGTCGCCCGGATAGTTGGGCGCGCCGAGGCGGATCGCGACGCTTCTTGATCACGCGCGCGCGGGCCGGCCCAGTCGGTCACGAAGCGGCCGACGAATCCGTTGGTCGCTGAGGATGTTCATGAAGATGTCCTTCGACCCGCGCTCGTGCGCGAGCTCGCGAGTCGTGGTGCACGTCTTGGTAGTCGCGCGACGCGATCGCGGTGGCCACGATGAGCGTGCGCGTCGAGAGGAATGTCGAGCGGCGGCAGCTCGTCGCCGACCTGCACGTCTTCGGCCACGCCACTCATCGGTACGCCTCCGCGAGTTCGGCGCCGAGGCGCGCGAGTTGGCGGCTGGCGCCGCCGAGGCGTGTCGGCGATCTGCTTGCCCCACAGGAAGTAGCGGTGGACCGGGTAGTCGACATCCGCGCCCATGCCGCCGTGCAGGTGCTGCGTCGCGTGCACGACCCGCTCGCCGCCTTCGGCCGCCCACCACTTGGCGATCGCGACTTCCTTGCGACGCGTCGAGCCCGTGGTCGAGCCGCCACGCCGCCTGCCACAGCGTGACGTCCATGGCGCTCGGTGTCGATGTAGGCGTCGGCGGCGCGCAGCGACACGCCTTGGAACGTCGACAGCGGCTTGCCGAACTGCATGCGCGGTCCGAGGTGTACTCCGCCGTCAGTCGCAGCGCCTCCTCGGCCACGCCGAGTTGGATCGCCGCGAGCGCGACGAGCGCCGCGGTCGCGGATCCACGCTGCACGTCGGCGCCGCCGCCGATCTCGCCGACGACGTCGCCCGCGCGACGATGACCCCGTCGAATAGCACGTGGGCGTGGCTCTGACGGTCGGTCGTGTCGACGCGCTCGCGCTCGACGCCGGGCGCGGCGGGGTCGACAAGGAACACCGTCACGGCGCCGTCGGGGTCGTGGCGGGAACGAGCACGCGGTCGGCGACGTGCCCGGCCGGCACCGCCGACTTCGTGCCGTCGATGCGCCACCCGTCGTCCTCAGGCATGGCGGTGGTGCGCGGCGCGGCCGACGTCGATCGAGCCGGGCTCGTCGAGCGCGGCGGTGAAGACGGCGTCGCCGCTCACGATCGCCGGCAGCCACTCGGCGCTGCTGCGTCGGCCGAACCGAACTCCGCCAGCGGCAGCGCGCCGAGTCGCATCGTCGCGAGCAACGGGACTGGCGCGAGGCGCCGGCCCTGCTCCTGCGAGCAACAGGCACAGCTCGACCATGCCGAGGCCGCTGCCGCCGTGCGCTTCGGGCACGGCAGAGACCGAGCAGGTTCGCCTTGGCCAACGCGGCCCACAGCGCGTCGTCGATGCGCGTGTCGGTGGCCTCGACGGCCTTGATGCGTTCGACGCTGACCATGCCGTCGAAGATCTGCGCCGCCAGAGTCGCGCACGGCGAGTTGCTCGTCGGTGAAGGTGAAGTCCATTAGCGCGCGCCCCCTTGCGGGACGGAACTGCGGCAGCGTGAGGTCGTCGTCGAACGCGACCATCTCCGCCTCGACGGCCATGCCGATCGCCACGTCGGCGGGTTCGACGTCGATCAGGTTCGACACCAGCCGCGTGCCCTCTTCGAGCTCGATCACGGCGACGATCAGCGGGTAGTCGAACGCCGGCACCTGCGGGTAGTGGTTGACGACGTAGCTGTAGACGGTGCCGCGGCCGCTGGCCTCGATCGTGTCCCACTCGAGCGAGTGACACGTCGGGCACATCGGCCCGGGCGGGTGGCGCAACGTGCCGCACGACGCGCAGCGCTGGATCAGCAGCTGGCCGTTCTTCGCGCCCTCGAACCAGAAGGCGTTGTCGTGCGTGATCGACGGGCGCGGACGCTGCGGCCGCGCCGCCGCCTTGGGCACCGGCGCGAACTTGAGGATGCGGAACCGCATCGTGCCGACGAGTTCGCCGCGCCTCGTCGCGGTAACTCCTGCCGGGTCGTGACGAAGTGACCGACGCCGAGGCCGGTCGTCTTCTCTTCGCGAGACCGACTCGATGGTGACGGTCGTGGTGATGCGATCACCGGGCTGGAGGTAGCGCACGTACTCCTGGTCGCAGTTGGTCGCGACGACCGACGTGAAGCCCGGCGCTGTCGAGCAGACGAAGCAGTTCGTCCTGCACGGTGGCGCCGCGTGCGGCCGCCGAGGCCGCGCATCGACCACGCCTGCAGCATCGTGGGCGGCGCCACGATGCCGGCGTGGCCGTCGGCGCGTGCCGCTTCGTCGTCGACGTAGATCGGGTTGTGGTCGCCGATGGCGTCGCACCAGTGGCGGATCATCGCCTCGTTGACGGCGTCGAGCGCCACGCGTCGGCGGGCCGATGACGCGGCCTTCGTACGCCGTGCAGCTGCTCGAGGAAGTCGCTCACGCCTACCGCGCCTGCCTGGCCATGCCGAGGCCGACCGCTCGCCACGATCTCGCGCTGCACTTCGTTGACGCCGCCGCCGAACGTGTTGATCTGCGCCGAGCGCCCCGCCTTTTCGAGTTCGCCGGCGAGCACGGCGCCGGGCGAGCCGGCGACGCAGGTAACCGGCCGCGCCGACGATGCCGAGCAGCACGCGGTACACCTCGACCGCGGTCTCGGTGCCGTAGACCTTCACGGCGGACGAGTCGCCCGGGCTGAGCGTCCCGTCGGCGACCGCGGCGGCCATGCGCCAGTTCAGCAGCCTCATCGCTTCGAGCCTTGGCGTAGGTGCGGGCCAAGTCGAGCTGCACCCAGGGCACGTCGATCATGCGCTGGTCCGGCGCCGCTTCGGCGGTCGACGCCCAGCGCGCCACGTCGTCCCACAGGCGATGCGCCAGCCCGCCGAGCGCGGCGAGCCCGACGCGTTCGTGGTTTAGCTGCGTGGTGATCATCCGCCAGCCGGCGTTCTCTTCGCCGACGCGGTTGGCGACCGGCACGCGCACGTCGGCGTAGTAGGTCGCCGTGGTCTTGGTGCCGCCAACGGTCATGATCGGCGTGGCAGCTGAACCCGGGCGACGAGGTCGGCACGAGCAGGATCGAGATGCCGCGGTGCTTGGGCGCTTCGGTGTCGGTGCGACACGCCAGCCAGATGTAGTCGGCCTGGTCGGCGCCGCTGGTGAACACCTTGTTGCCGTTGATGACGTACTCGTCGCCGTCGCGCACGGCGCGCGTCTTGCAGCGACGCCAGGTCGGTGCCGGCGTCGGGCTCGGTGTAGCCGATGGCGAAGTTGATCTCGCCGCGCGACGATGCCGGGCAGGAACTCCTTCTTCTGCTCGTCGGAGCCGAACGCCATCAGCGTCGGGCCGACGGTGTTGAGCGTGACGAACGGGAACGGCGCGGCGGCGCGCTGCACCTCGTCGAAGAAGATGAACTGGTCGGTCGCCGGCCGGCCCTGCCCGCCGAACTCCTTGGGCCACCCGACGCCGAGCCAGCCGTCGCTGCCCATCTGCCGCACGAGGCGGCGGAAGACCGGCCCGCCCTCGGGGTCGGCGGCGAGTTCGGCGCGCACGTCGGGGCGCAGGAGCTTGCGCGAAGTAGGCGCGCAGCTCGTCGCGAAGCGCGCGCTGCTCGGCGGTTTCTTCGAGGTGCACGACTAGTTCTTTACTAACTCGCGGAAGGGCATGTATTTGTCGGGCCGCGGTTCGGGCGGTAGACCCAGCACCCGCTCGCCCACCACGTTGCGCTGGACCTCGTCGGTGCCACCGCCAATGCGCGTGGCCCACTGCGTCAGGAACTGCTGCTGCCACAGCCCTTCGTCGGGCGCGTCGGCTCCGGACAACATGCCGGCCGCGCCTTCAACGTCGACGCCTAGGTTGCCGTTGCGCTCGACGTGACGCGAATACAGCAGCTTGAGGATCGACGCTTCCGCTCCGGGCATCCGCCCTTGTGCGAGCGCCGTCTGCACGCGGTAACCGATGAAGCGCAGCACCTCGAAACTCGTGAACACGTCGGCCAACTCCTGGCGCACGAGCGGGTCGTTGGTGCGACCGGACTTGCGGACGCGGTCGACGATGTCGCCGAACCCGATGCCGCCGGCGCCGCCGCCGATGAAGTTGCGTTCGCTGGCCAAGGTGGTGATCGCCACACCCCACCCGCCGTTGACTTCGCCGATCACGTTGCTCGTCGGAATGCGCACGTCGGTGAGGAACACCTCGTTGAAGTGGGCGACGCCGTTGATCTGGCGGAGCGGGCGCACCTCGATGCCGGGACTGCGCATGTCGAGCACGAAGTACGTGAGGCCGTGGTGCTTGGGCTGGTCGAAGTCGGTACGCGCCAGCAGGATGGCCCAGTCGCTGTGCTGCGCGCCGGATGTCCACACCTTCTGCCCATTCACCACGAACTCGTCGCCGTCGAGCTCGGCCTTCGTCGAGAGGCCGGCGAGGTCGGAGCCGGCGCCGGGCTCGCTGAAGAGTTGGCACCACACCTCGTCGCCGCGCAGCAGCGGCGGCAGGTAGCGGTTCTTCTGTTCGTCGGTCCCGTGGGCGATCAACGTTGGGCCCGCCATGCCCATGCCGACGGCGAAGAGTCCCGTCGACACGTCGAAGGCGGACTGCTCCTCGTTGAACAGCGACTGCTCACGACTACTGCCGCCGCGGCCTCCGTATTCGACGGGCCACGCGATCGCCGCCCACCCGGCATCGGCGAGCGTTGCTTGCCACTGCTTGCACCGCGCGACGTGCTCGGGGTCGTCGGCCGCGGCCCGGGCCGTCACCGCGCCGCGCAATGGCGCGTTTTCTTTCAACCAGGCGAGAGCCTCCCCGCGAAACGCGACGTCCTGGGGGCTCTCGTCGAAATCCATTACTTACCCGGGCGGGCGCCCGCAGGCCCGCCCTCCTCCCAAGCATGGGGCCCCTCGCTCCGCTCGCCCCATGCGGGCCGTCCATACGGCAACAGCTAGGGCCGGGAACCGATAACCGGGACGTGCGGCGTGGCCTTGGCCATGAGGTCGCGCACGGCGTCGCCGATCTCAGCCGGCTCCCACCGGTCACCCTTGTTGATCTCCGGCCCGTGCTGCCAACCGACGGCAACGGAGATCTTGCCGCCGTCGACTTCGAACACCTGGCCGGTCACGTCCGCCGACAGCGGGCTGCCGAGCCACACCACGAGCGGCGCCACGTTGTCGGCCGCCATCGCGTCGAATCCACCGTCCTTCGGTGCCTGCATCGAGTCGGGGAACAAATCCTCGGTCATGCGCGTCCGCGCGATCGGCGCGATCGCGTTGCACGTGACGCCGTAACCCGCGCGAGCTCGGCCGACGCGACGCGGCTCATCGCCGCGATACCTGCCTTGGCCGCCGCGTAGTTCGACTGCCCGACGTTGCCGAAGAGTCCGGCGGCCGAACTGGTGTTGATGATGCGGGCGTCGTTGGTCTCGCCCGCCTTCGACGCGGTCGCGCCAGAAGTTGCCCGCGTGATGCATCGGCGCGTACGTGCCCTTCAGGTGCACCTTGATGACCGCGTCGAACTCGGCCTCGGACATGCTCACGAGCATCCGGTCGCGCAGGATGCCGGCGTTGTTCACCAGCGACGTCTAGCCCGCCGAACGTGTCGATCGCCGTCTGCACCATGCGGCGAGCGCCCTCGAAATCGCTGACGTCGTCGCCGTTGGCGACCGCCTCGCCACCCATCGCACGAATGGCGTCGACCACTTCGCCGGCGGGACCCTCCGAACTGCCCGTCCCGTTGGGCTCGGCGCCCAGATCGTTGACTACGACCTTGGCCCCCTGCCGTGCGAACTCAAGGGCGTGACCCCGTCCGATCCCACGACCGGACCCGGTCACGATCACCACGCGGCCTTTACAAATCCCTGCCATCGGTCGCCCTCCCAAGCTGTCCGCTCGCGCCGAGACTAGAACAGATTCTAGTTTCTGACAACCCGTCAGAAGCCCGCACTCCTGCGCCTACGCCGGTGCGCGTGCGCGTTTGGTGGGGACAAACTGTGGTTCTCCGCTGCCGTCGATCCGGAACTCGTAGAGCCCCCGCGATTTCAAGTCATGGTGATACCGGCACAACCACCGGAGATTCACGAGCTCCGTCGGCCCGCCCCGAGCGAACTCATCGTCGTGGTCTCGCTCGAGACCCTTGGTCCGCCCGCACCCCGGCACCGCACAACACAACCCGCGCGCCGCGAGCGCGTCGCGTAATCGCGCCGGTATGTACCGCTTGTGCGACGTGATGCTGCGCACGTCGACTTGGTCGAACGCGACTTCCTGCACCTTGGTGTCCGGGTCCGACATCGCCTCGTCGACCACGCGTATGGGTATCGGTTTGCCGTCGGCGGTCTCACACTTCTCACCCGGCTGCAGGTAACCCCGATCCACCGCGGCTTTGGTGACGAGCAGCTGCACCATGGTGCGCGGCCCACGCCTCGCGCGGCCGTTGCCGGTCGCACCGCACGACTCGACGATGTCGGCGAGCGCGTCGGCCATTCGCTGCTCGGGCGTGTCGATGTTCTCTTGCTTGGCGCGCACCTGTGCCCGGAAGAGCCGGTCGGCGCGTCGCTCGATCTCCGCGACGAGCTTCGCGCTCACAACCGGTTCGAACTCGCCGTTGATACACGTCATGCCCAAGGCGTTCGTCCAGTGCCGCAAACGCCGCGCCTGACGTTGTCGCGCCGCCAGCGTCCCGTCGGCGTCTAATGCGTCGCGCCGGATCCGGTCACACTCGGACAACAAATCCGACGCCGACGCACCCGACGCCGCCAGATCCAGCAACGTCTCCTCCGCGTCCGGCGCCGCATCGACGGCGTCGGCGATCGCGTTGGCTTGCGTCGGCGACAACCGTCCCTTGTCGAAGGCGTCCGCCGTCTTCTGTTTGCCCCGCAACTTCTTCTTCAGCCGCGTCTGCTGACGAGCCTGCCCAGACGTGATCCCCGACGAATTGGCAACGGCCTGCTCGGCGTCCAAACCGATTTCCTCGGCCCGCGCCGCCGCTCGCAACTTCGCCGCGCACGCAACCCGTTCTATCCCCGCCCACTGCGCCACCGCCGCCTCCGCGGTGAACGTGTTCAACACACGAGGCTCGAACCAGTCCGCGACCTTCTCCACCACAAGGCGCAATTTGGTGAGCCGGCAATCTTCCATCACTCAACTCAACAACCCGAACACCCGTTCGACAAGACCCAATTTGAAGATTTCTTTCGAGGATGTGGCGCCGTGAGGTGGTCACCGTTCTGAAACCTTCGATCGCCTCCTCGGGTCTAGAGACCAGTGAAAACGAAGCCGCCGTTCAGACCGCGCATGCTCGCGCCAAGGCCACCGTGGTGGGCGCGCACTCGTACGGGACTGCGTCTCGCCGCTCGGTTCGTGCAGGTGAGCTGCGCCGTCGCCTTCGTGGCCGGACTGCTGATGTGCGTGTTCGGATCCTCCGACGACGGCCTCCACTGCGCCGGAGTCTTCCTTGCTGTGATCTACAGCGTTCCGCTCGTCCTCGCGGCGCAACTCGTTGTGGTGCTCACAACCCGAGACGAACGACCTACCGGCTGACGCCCGGCCACATCGTTGTCGGAGTCCGCGGCGCTGCCCAGGTTCTCGGTGCAGCAGTGCGTGGGTCTGCGAGCAGTCCTGCGCCGAGAAGGTGAAGGGTGAGCGCGCGTTCACATCGCGACAGCGCGGGACAGCCGGCTGCCGCGCGCGCTGCTACTCGTGGCGAAGTAGCAACCGCGCGGCGAACTCGAGTTCGTCGCCGACCGCGCCGACGCTGGTCCAGCCGTTCACCCAACCGAGGAGCGAGGCGAACCAGACGTGGGCGAGCACGCGGGCGGTGCCGGCGCGGATTTCCGGATCGATGCCCTCGAGCGGGCACGACAGGACCGTCGCGACAATCCGTTGCACCTCGGCCTGGCACTCCGACACCGCAGGGTCCGGCGCGGTAATCGCGGTTACGAGCGCGGCAAACAAATCCGGCTCCCGCGCCGACGCCTTGGTGATGCGGCGGATCATCTCCACCAATCGGTCGACGGGCGTGTCGCCCGTCGGCACCGAACGCTGTCCGGCCGCGGACTCGAACGTGCGCGCCCACTCCAGCAGGGCGGCCGACAGCAGGTGGTCCTTCGAGCTGAAGTAGCGGTACACGGTGCCAAGCGCCACGCCCGCACTCGCGGCGACGTCGCGCATTTGCACCGCGTCGTAGCCGCCGTCGTGCGCCAGCTCCATCGCCGCGGCGATCACGCGCGCCCGGCGCGCGTGCTGGCTGCGGGTGAGCACCTCGGGTGCGGGAGTCGCCATTACCCCGTTAGTTTCTGGGAGCGATGGCGAAAAACCTGCGTGGACAGATTGTGATGACCGAGGACGAGATGATCGCGTTCCTCAATTCGAGTCGCACGATGACGATGGCAACCAACGGCAAGGGCGGTCATCCGCACGTGGTGGCGATGTGGTTTGCCGTCGTCGACCATCAGATCTGCTTCGAAACCAAGCGCAAATCGCAGAAGGTGCAGAACCTGTTGCGCGACCCGCGCATCACGTGCTCGATCGAAGCGGGCAAGACCTACGACACACTGCGCGGCGTGTCGTTCGAGGGCACGGCCGAGATCATCGACGACCCCGACTATCTGTGGCGCGTCGGGCTCTCGGTCTTCGAGCGCTATCAGGGCGT
Source organism: uncultured Actinomycetes bacterium (assembly GCA_963769985.1). GTDB lineage: Bacteria > Actinomycetota > Acidimicrobiia > Acidimicrobiales > JACCXE01 > JACCXE01. The sequence goes on from CAVYNR010000007.1 coordinate 44,424, forward strand.
CTACACCGACGAGATGAAGCCGATTGTCGAGACCATGCTCAACAACCGCGTCGCCGTGAAGGTCAACGTCACCCGCGCCCGCAGCTGGGACCACCGCAAGATGGGCATGCCCGCCATGCCGATCGCCGGCACCACTGCGGGCGAACCGACGTAAGGAACTCAAGCGGGCTCGGAAGCTAGGAGCGCGCCGAGTTTGCGCAGTTGTTTGGTCGCCCCGCCGAGGCTGAGTTCCAGTTGCTTGGCCCAGAGGAAGTAGCGGTGCAGCGGGTAGTCGCGATCCACGCCCACGCCGCCGTGGATGTGTTGCGCGGCGTGCACCACGCGCTGTCCTCCGTCGGCCGCCCAGAACTTGGCCGTCGCCACTTCGGCCGCCGCCGGTAAGCCCTCGCTGAGAGCGCCACGCCGCTTGCCAGATGGTGAGACGGATCGCTTCGGTGTCGATGTACGCGTCGGCGGCGCGCTGGCCGACCGCTTGGAACGTGCCGATCGGCTTGTCGAACTGGCTGACGCGTGCCGGCGTAGGTCGCGGTCATCGCGAGCGCCTGCTCGCAACATCCGAGCATGGTGGCGGACAGACCAACCGTCATCCGATCGAGCAGCCACTCGAGGACGTCGAGCACCACCGAGCAACGCTGCGTCGGGCACGAAGACGCTGTTGAAGTCGAGGCGCGCCTCGGGGATACCGCTCGTGGTGTTAAGGCGCGTGCGTTCGACGCCGGAGGAAGACAGGTCGACAATGAACGTGCGCACGCCCTGATCCGCGGCGTGTGCGGGCACGAGTGCGTGTGACGCGTCGAGGCCCGCGGGAACGCAAATCTTCACGCCGTCGATGCGCCAGCCGTCGCCGTCACGCCGCGGTGGTGGTGGGTTCGGTCGGTTCAGCACCGGCCTCGACCAACGCGGAGGTGAGCACGCGATCGCCGCTGACCACATCGTTTAGCAACGTTCGGTGGTCGGGCGTACCGAACTCGGCAATCGCCGCCGCGCTGACCAGCGTCGGCACCAACGGGATGGGCGCTGAGGTGCGTCCGACCTGTTCGAAGCAGCAGACACAACTCGACGAACCCCAGACCGCTGCCGCCCGCCGATTCGGGCAACGCGATGCCGAGCAGATTCGCCTTGGCCAGTTCCGCCCACGCGTCGCGGGCGAAATATTCGCCGGAGGTTTCGAGGGCGCGCAGCCGCTCGTGCGGCAGCTGCGTCTCCAGGATCTGCGTGGCCAGATCGCGCACCGCTTCTTGTTCTTCGCTGAATCCAAAATCCATTGCGCCGTACCTATCTATCGGAGGGACCGGGGCATGCCCAGGCCGAACATGGCGATGAGATCGCGCTGGACTTCGTTGACGCCGCCGCCGAACGTGAGGATGAGCAGGCTGCGGTAGTACCGCTCGAGGCGCGCCTTGAGAACTGCATCAGGCGAGTCGTGCGTGAGGTAGCTGGCTTCGCCGATGATCTCGAACATCAGCCGGAACGCCTCGAGGTAGAACTCGGTGCCGAACACTTTGATCGTCGACGCGTCGGCGATGTTGAGCCCCTGCGCCACTGCTGGCGCGACCACGCCACCTTCCAGTTGACGAGCTTGAGGAACTCGAGGCGGGCGTACACGCGCGCCAGGTTGATCTGCACCCACTCCTGATCGATGACGCGCTGACCGTTGGCGAGCTTGGTCTGCTGGGCCCAACGACGCACGTCGGTGAGCATGGACTCGGGAATGCCGGTCGAACACAGCGTGACGCGCTCGTGGTTGAGCTGGTTGGTGATCAGGCCCCAGCCGTTGTTCTCGCCGCCGACGCAGTTGGTGACGGGCACGCGCACGTCGTCGTAGATACGTCTGGTTGATGTCGTGCTCGCTCAGCAAGTGCATCGGCTGGTACGAGAAGCCCGGCGTCTCCCGTCGGCACGATGATGATCGAGATGCCCTTGTGCTTCTTCACTTCGGGATCGGTGCGCGCCGCGAGCCACACGTAGTCGGCGTCGCTCGACAGGCTGCGTGAAGGTCTTCTGGCCGTTGATGACGTACTCGTCGCCGTCGCGCACGGCCGCGGGTCTGCAGCGACGCGAGGTCGGTGCCGGCACCCGGTTCGCTGTAGCCGACGCAGAACATGATCTCGCCGCGGAGAATCCGCGGCAGGTAGTCGTTCTTCTGCTCGTCGGTGCCGAACTGCATGATCGTCGGGCCGACGGTGTTGATCGTCAGCATCGGCACCGGCGCGCCGCAGCGCATCGACTCGTCGAAGAACACGAACTGCTCGAGCTGGCTGCGGCCCTGGCCGCCGTACTCCTTCGGCCAGCCGATGCCGACCCATCCGTCGGCCGCCATCTGCTTGAAGATGCGCCGCGTGACGGGACCGACGCCGTGCTCTTTGCCGAGTTCGGCTTCGACCTCGGGCGTCAGCAGCTCGCGGTAGTACGCCCGCAACTCTTGGCGGAGCTTCTCTTGCTCTTCGGTGTAACCGATGTACACGGCAGGCTGTCCCTTCACGGCTGGCCAAAACTGGAACGCGTTACAGTCTGACACGTGAAGCTCGGCTTGCACATGGGCTACTGGGGCGCCGGCCCGCCGGCGAACCCCGTCGACACGATCCTCGAGGCCGAACGCCTCGGCTTCGACTCGGTCTGGGTGGCCGAGTCCTACGGCTCGGACGCCCTGACTCCGCTGGCGTGGTGGGGCGCGGCGACCTCGACGATCCGGCTCGGCACCAACCTCGCCCAACTGTCGGCGCGCTCGCCGACGGCGATGGCGATGGCCGCCCAGACCCTCGATCACCTCTCCGGCGGGCGCTTCGTGCTCGGTCTCGGCGTGTCGGGCCCGCAAGTCGTCGAGGGTTGGTACGGCGCGTCGTTCGAGAAGCCGCTGGCCCGCACCCGCGAGTACATCGACATCATTCGCAAGGTGCTGGCGCGCGAGGGTCCCGTCACCAACGACGGCCCGCACTACCCGCTCCCGCATCCCGGCGGGCTCGGATTGGGCAAGCCGCTCAAGTCGATCGTGCATCCGCTGCGCGCCGAGCATCCCGATCATCCTCGGCGCCGAAGGCCCGAAGAACGTCGCGCTGGCGGCCGAGATCGCCGACGGATGGTTCCCGATCTTCTTCTCGCCGCGTCACGACCAGATGTACCGCGACGCGCTGGCGGCGGGCTTTGCCGATCGCGCCGGCGGCAAGCCCGACGGGTTCGAGGTCAACCCGATGGTGACCGTGTCGATCAACGACGACGTCGAGGTCGCGGCCGACGCGCTGCGCCCGATGATCGCGTTGTACGTCGGCGGCATGGGTGCGCAGCGAGATGAACTTCCACTTCGACGTGTTCTGCCGCATGGGCTACGAGGGCGAGGCCCACAAGATCCAGGACCTGTACCTCGACGGCCACCAAGCCGACGCCATCGCGGCGGTACCGACGTCGATGGTCGAGGAGATCTGCCTCATCGGTCCGGTCGCCAAGATCCGCGACGACCTCGAACTGTGGAAGTCGTCGATGGTCACGACGCATGCTCACCAACGGCTCGCCCGACCTGCTGCGCACGATGGCCGAGCTGGTTCTCTAAACCCCGCTTCTTGACGGAAGCAAACCTAAAGGCGGGAGGCGAGGTATTCGCTGTGGGCGTCGGGGGTGCCGAAGGCGGTGTCGAGGACCCAGGCGCGTTTGAGGTAGAGGTGGGCGTCGACTTCCCAGGTGAAGCCCATACCGCCGTGGACTTGGATGGCGGCCTTGCCGTTCTTCACCGCCGCTTCGCCGGCGGTGATCTTCGCTGCCGCGACCGCGCGGCCCGCGTCGCCGACCGACGGGTCGTCGAGCGTGACGCCGGCGGCGTAGACCGCGGCGCGCGCGACCTCGGTGCGCACGAGCATGTCGGCCAGCATGTGCTTGACCGCCTGGAACGAGCCGATCGGCTTGTCGAACTGCTGCGCGTTCCTTCGCGTACGCCACGGCGATGTCGAGCACCGCTTCGGACAGCCCGAGTTGCAGCGCGGCGGTGAGCAGCGCGCCGTGCGCCGCCGAAGGACAGCGGGCTCGGCGTCGCCAACGACTCGCCCATCGGCAGCGACGTCGGCGACCCACACCGGCGTGAGCGGGTCGAGCGGATGGGCGACGGGGTTCGGCGACGACCGCCTCGGGTCCACGAACGTCGACGGCGGCGTCGTCGATCACGAGCAGCCGGTCGAGCGCCGCCGAGGTACTCGACGACGACGGGCCCGCGACGCGCTCGACGATGCCCACCACTTCGTTCGACGCCGCCAACTCGCTGCCGACCAGCGGGCCGGGCACGCACGCCCGGCCGAGTTCCTCGAACACCAGCACCGACTCGGCGGAACCGAGGCCGACGCCGCCAGCGTCTTCGGGCACGCGCAAGCTGAACACGCCGGCGTCGACGAGCTCCTGCCACAGATCGCGGTCGACGCCGTCGCGTGCTTCGAGTCCGCGCACCGTCTCCATCGGGAAGCGGCCTTCGCACAGCTTGCGCACGCCGTCTTGCAGGTCGACCTGGTCGGGGCTGAGTTCGAAGTCCATCAGCGGTCCTTCGGCAGTCCGAGGACGCGCTCGGCCACGATGTTGCGCTGGATCTGCGACGTGCCCGCCGCGATCGCGATCGAGATCGCGTGCATCTGGCCCTCGACGTGTTTGTTGTCGAGCGACAGACCCTCGCGCTCGAACACGCGCATGGCCAACTCGCCGAGGCGGTGGCGCGTCTCGGAGTAGTGCAGCTTGAACACCGAGCCGCCGACGCCCGGCACGCCCGTGCGCGCCGCTTGCGCACGTTGCGCTTGGTCAGCGCCCACAGCGCGTCGAGGTCAGCCGACGAGGTGACCGAGTTCTCGCCGGTGACCCGCGTCGGTCGGCCACTTCGGCGAGGTCGCGCACGAGCTGCATCGACTGCAGCATCTCGCCCACGAACGCCGTGCCGCGCTCGAAGCTGAACGTCGACCATCGCGACGCGCCAGCCGTCGTTCTCGTCGCCGACGCGGTTGGCGACGGGCACGCGCACGTCGTCGAGGAACACCTCGCTGAACTCGCTGCCGCCGACGATGGTTTTGCAGCGGCCGCACGTCGATGCCCGGCGTCGTCCATCGGCACGATCAGCCAGCTGATGCCGCGGTGCTTGTCGACGTTCGGGATCGGTGCGCACGAGCATCTCGCAGTAGTCCGCGACTTGCGCGTGCGAGGTCCAGATCTTGGATCCGTTGATGACGTACTCGTCGCCGTCGCGCTCCGCGCGTGTGCGCAGCGACGCAAGGTCCGATCCGGCCGACGGCTCGGAGAAGCCCTGGCACCACACCTCGTCGCCGCGCAGGATCTTCGGCAGGTGCGCGGCCTTCTGCTCGGCCGACGCCTCGGCGTACAGCGTCGGCCCGGCGTGCAGCAGCCCGACGAAGTTCACGCCCACGTAGGGCGCGCCCGCCTTCTCGGTTTCCTCGAGAAAGATCAGCTGCTCGCTCGGCGTCGCGCCGCGACCGCCGACGTCCTTTGACCACGCGATCCCGGCGTACCCGGCGTCGAACAGCGTGCGCTGCCACGCCGTGTCGTAGTCGCGGCGGCCCTGCCAGTCATCCTCACCCGGCCGGTCCGCCGGAAACGGTCGGCAACACGCTCCGCCAGCCAGGCTCGCAACTCGGCGCGGAATGCGGCGTCGGTGTCGGAATCGCGCAGGTTCACTGCGACGCGCGCCAGGCGGCGTTGGCTTCGGCGAACTGGCGGCGGGTGTGCTCCAAATCGTGGGGGCTCTCGGTCGACAGGTCGGGGGGCCACTGGCTGCGCGGCTGGGAGAAGAAGTCGCCGCCGTAGATGTGGATCGCACCCGTCAGTTGCTCGCGCGCGTTCGTGACGGAATGGATCGTGTCGTCCCCCAAGAGCACCGCATCACCCTCGGTGAGTTGCTTGCCGCCAGACTCGACGATGGACGCCGCGCCCGGCGCGGCGCGCCGGTAAAACGCATTGTCCTCCTGGCCGGTGTAAATGCCGATGGCGGCCCACATGCGGTGGTCGTGCGGCAACAGCTTCATCTTTGGCGCCCACACCACGTGCAAGACGGTGAGGTCGTCGGCGCGATGCAGCGTGTTGAGCCCGCCCTCCTCCGGCTTTCAGCGCGTCGGCCATGGCGGACGTGTCGGTCAACGCGCGATCCAGCACCTCGCGAATCGCGCGCCGCGGCTCTCCCTCACGGATCGCGGCTTGACACTCGGCCACGAACTCCTCGACGTCGAACATGGTCACGACCGTATCGCCGCCGCCAGTTCGTCGACCAGCGCGGCGACTTCCTTGCGCGCAGGCGACGACGACGTCGATTTCGCCGCCGGCGGGATCCTCGACGTTCTCCCATGGCTTCGAGCGCGACATCGGCCAACCGCAACGACGCGACCCGCTCCCCCAGAACGCCCGCGGTCGACGGAAGGTCGCGCACGAGCCGGCGGATCGTCGCCGTCTTGTCCGCCGCCTCGGGGTGCGTGCGGCGGACGTACTCGACGTGGAACGTCTCGAAGCACACGATCAGGTCGGAGTCGCGCGGCGTCGTTGTCGCTCAGTTGGCGGCTGCGGTGCGCGGGCACGGTACACGCCGAGATCCTGCAGCGCGTGCTGGGTCCGCCAACTCATCGGTAGGCCCTCGATCACCATCGTGCCGGCGGTCACGACCTGGGCCCCGCCCATGTGCGACAGGACGGCGCCCGCCATGACGCTGCGCGCCGCGTTACCGGTACAGACGAACACGACCAGGGGGTGGTCGACGGCTACCAGAGCTGGTCGGTGTAGGTGTCGGTGCCGACGATCGGTCGGGATGAACGGCGACGCCCACAGCAGCGTGCCGAGCCCGCTCGCCTTGAGCGCGTCGCCTTCCTCGGCGAAGCGCGGACCACGAGTCGGCCGGGTCGCCGTCGGTGAAGAACAGCAACATGAAGCGCCGCTCGACGCCTTCCTGACGCGCGGCACGTCGCTCGGGGCGTCGGCCAGCAACGGCATGGGCGAGAAGCGGATGGCCGAGTGCGACGTCGGAGCCGCTCATCAGCTCGGGCAGCCGTGTGTCGCGGTACCAGGCGTCGATCTCCTCGTGCTCACGCCCTCGGCGAGCTCGCCGACGACCGTCACGATGCCCGCCGAAGCGGTGGTCGAAGGCGAGCTCGAGCCGGCACGCCGTCTGCGTCGCGGTCTGAACGACCACTCGTAGTTGTAGAGCGACGGTGTGGATGTGGTCGCGCTCGGTGAACATGCGGCCGTTGGCGTGCAGCTTGTTGACCTGGTCGACCGCCCAGCGGTTCCACTCGCCGTGGTGGCCTTCGAGGACCCAGTAGATCGCGACGTAGGAACCGGTCGAGCGGGTCGGGCGTGATCGGCGAGTCGATCGGATAGCGCAGGTCCTTGTACGGACGCGTCGCGACGAAGCGCTGGCCGGCGAACTGGTACGGCGCCGACCATGCAGCCGGCGTAGAAGTGGTCGCGCTCGTACCAGCGGTTGTACGCGACCTCGTGGCCCTTGCGGGGCTCGACGAGCGTGTAGAGCATCGATCCGAGACGGATCTCGTCGGTCTCGTTTCCGGCCATGTCAGCGGCCTCCGTATTCGTCGCGGCACGGGCTGGCTCGTACTTCAGGACTTTGCCGCTGGCGTTCAGCGGCAACGCGTCGACGACGAACACGCGCCGCGGCACTTTGTAGTTCGCCATGCGGTCGCGGCTCCACGCGATGCAACTCGTCGGCGTCGGCGCCGGACCGTGGCCGCGGCACGACGAACGCCACGCCGACTTCGCCCAGGCGCTCGTCGGGCGCGCCGACTACCGCGGCCTGCGCGATCTGCGGATGGCCGAGCAGCGTGTTCTCGATCTCGGCCGGATACGCGTTGAAGCCGCCGACGATGAACATGTCCTTCAACCGGTCCGTGATCTTGATGTACCCGCGGTCGTCCATCGTGCCGATGTCGCCGGTGTGCAACCAGCCGTCGGCGTCGATCGCCTCCGCGGTCGCCTCGGGGTTCTCGAAGTAACCGCGCATCACGTTGTAACCGCGCACGAGGATCTCGCCGGGCTCGCCGCGGGCAATTCGTGGTTGCTCTCGTCGACGATGCGCACCTCGGTGTCGGGGATGGCGCAGCCCGACGTGGTCGCGATCGTCTCGGGGTCGTCGCCCTCGGCCGGCAGATCGACGACGACGCCGGTCGACTCCGTCAGCCCGTACGCCGTCACGATGGTCTTGTAGGTCAACTCGTTGCGCATGCGCACGATCATCTCGACGGGTACGGGCGCCGCGCCCGTCACACACAAACGCAGCGACGACAGGTCGAACGATGTCCGCGTTCGGGGTGGTCGAGGATCGACTGGTGCAGCGTCGGGCGGACCGGGCAGCATCGAGATGCGTTCCTCGGCGATGCGGGCGAGCACCGTCGGCACGTCGAACACCGGGTGCGGCACGATCGTCGCGCCCTTGATGAGGCACGCCAGGAAGCCGGCCTTGAAGCCGAACGTGTGGAAGAACGGGTTGACGATCAGGTAGCGGTCGCCTTCGGTCAGCCCGACGATCGACGCCCACTGTTCGAACACCCGCAGCGTCTGGCCGTGCGTGGTGACCACGCCCTTGGGCCGGCCCGTCGTGCCGGAAGTGAAGATCAGGTCGGACATGTCGTCGGCGGTGAGCGCGGCGATGCGCGTGTCGACCTCGGCCCACGCGCTCGTCGACGCCGCGCCGGCGGTCAGGAAGTCGTCCCACGACGCCGTCTCGGAACACGACAGTGCGCTCGAGATGCGGCAGGTCGATGCCCTCGAGCATCGGCGGGATAGTCCGTATCGAGGAATCCAGCGATGGTGAAGAGGAACTCGCGCCTTGCTGGCGTTCAGCACGAAGGCCGCCTCGTCGCCCTTGAAGCGGGTGTTGATGGGCACGACCACGCCGCCGGCGGCGAGCACGCCGAGCGCGGCGATCGATCCACTCGCCGACGTTCGGCGCCCAGATCGCGGCCCGCTCGCCTGGCTCCAGCCCGGCCGCAACCGCGGCGGCCGCGGCACCGTCGACCGCGGTCGGAGAGCTCGGCAAAGCTCAGCCGCGAGTCGCCGTCGACCAGCGCTTCGGCGTCGCCAAATTGTTCGGCGGCGCGTCGCACCAAGCGAGGGATGCTGCCCCACTCGAGATCGCCGCGCACGCCTACAGCCGGTCGAAGATGACGTCGGGCTCTTCGGTCAGCACGAATTCGAGGCGTGACGGTGTCGAGGAACTTCTCGATGTCGGCCGCGATCTCCGCGTAGTCGGGCTCGCGCAACGACGCGTAGAACGTCGTCGACCGACTCGTACCACTGGACGGTCACGCCGTCGTAGCCGTCGGTATCTTTTTCTTCCCGAACTACGTGGTTCTGCTCGTAGCGCAACACGTGCGACCCGTTCTGTCGTGCGCGCGATCAGCGGGCCGTGCACGTCGCGCCAGTAGCGGTGGAAGTCGTCGGCCGACATTCCCGGCTTGCGGCGGACGAAACAGATCAGCTTGATCATGTGAGGTTGGGCATGACCTTCGACGCCGATGAGCTCGAGGCTCGACCACGCCTGGTCCGGCGGCATGCCACCGATCAGTGGATGCAGCACCAGCGATCCCATCGGGCCGAGTTCGTTGGCCACCTTGACGCACTCTTCGGGCGTGACGATCAGGTAATTGCCTTCGGCGCGCAGCTCGTCGACGGTGGTCGCGTGCGAGTGCACGTGGCTCGTCTGCCCCGGCAGCTGCCAGGACGCGTACACCATCGTCTCGTAGAGGAGGTACTCGCCGATCTCCGCCCACGCCTTGTCGGGGTCCTCGGCGACGTGCACGAACCCCGGCCCGCTGGGGAGCAGCACCATGCCGGGCGACGTGCCGAGCCGCGCGCACTCGTCCGTGTAGACCTGCTGCAACGCGGGATCACCGAGCGCGGGAAAGAACGACATGCCGTGCTTGGCGGCGCGCTTGGCCGCGTTGGGCGACGATCCGCCGATGAAGATCATCGGGTGGGGCTGGCTCATCGGCTTCGGCGTCACCGGCACGGTGCGGCCTTGGTACTCGAAGGGTTCGCCCGTCCACGCCTGCTTCAGCACGCCGAGCATTTCGTCGAACTCCTTGCCGCGCCCCTTCCATTCCTTGTCGAACATCGCGTACTCCGACGGGCGGTAGCCGAGGCCGAGCACGAGCGACAGCCGCCCGCCGCTGGCGAGATCGAGCACGGCGATGTCTTCGGCCAGGCGCAGCGGGTCGTGCAGCGGCGCGAGCACGGCGGCGATGTTGATCATGATGTTCTTCGTCGCGCCGGCGATCGCTCCGGCCATGACCATCGGCGACGACAGGTATCCGTCGTCGACGCCGTGGTGCTCGGACACGATCACGCTGGCCAGCCCGTTCTGGCTCGGCCCACTCCGACTGTTCGAGCGCCGTGCGGTACAGCTCGCCGGCGACGCCGGCGAGATCGCCGGGCGGCGCATGTCGAATCGCATCACGAACAGTGGCCATCAGATACTCCTTAAGGATTGGGGACGAGGTTGGCGCGGCCGTGCGTCGTCGAACTCGGCGTGAAGGGCGGTGCGGTCGGCGTCGGTCATCGGGCGATAGCTCGGGTCGCCGCGCCCGGCGCGCCAGAACACGGCGATCGTCGGTGATCCACGCCTGCGGCGCGGAGCCCGGTCTTCATGCACCTTGTTGGATCCGGTCAGCGGCATGTGCGCGACGACGCGCACGAACCGCGGCGCCCACTTCGTGCCGAGGTCGGGTTGCGCGGCGAGAAACGCCGCCGAACGCGTCGCCGTCGAACGCCGCGTCCGATGCGCAGCTCGATTGCCGCCATCACTTGGTCGCCGCTCAACGCGATCGGGCACGGCGTACACCGCGGCGGCCGCCACGCCGTCGAGGCGCGACAGGATGCGCTCGACGGGCGCGGCGGCGAAGTTCTCGCCGTCGACGCGCAACCAGTCGGCGGAGCGACCGGCGAACCAGAAGAACCCCTTGTCGTCGCGATATGCCAGATCGCCGCTCCAGTACCAGCCGTTGCGCGACCGCTCGGCGAAGGCTTCGTCGTTGCGGTAGTAGCCCTCGAAGCGCTCGAGGCCTTCCTTGTTGACGATCTCGCCGGTGGCCTCTTCGGCGTTGAGCAGGCGGCCGCCGCCGTCGAAGTCGCGCCGGCGGGCACTCCTGCATCGTCTCGGGGTTGACCACCATCACGCCGGGCGCATCCCACGCCGAGCGAGCCGGCGCGGCATGTCGGGCACGCGCAGGATCACGGCGCCGCCTTCGCTCGATCCGTAGCCCTCGATGATGCGGCAGCCGAAGCGCGCTCTGGAACCGTTCGATGTCGAGGTCGGACGCTTCGTTGCCGAAGCCGCGCTCGAGCGTGTTGTCGGCGTCGTCGGGCTGCCGCCGGGCGTGCCGAGCACATAGGTCAGCGCCTTGCCGACGTAGGTGAAGTACGTCGCCTGGTAGCGACGCACGTCGCGCAGGAACCCGCTGGCGGAGAACTTCGGCGTGAGCGCGACGGTGGCACCGGCGCGCACCGCCGGTGCCCACAACGCCATCAGCGCGTTGCCGTGGAACAGCGGCATCGGCGCGTAACAGACGTCGTTGCGGTTGACGCCGTACTGCGCCTCGACCCGCTCGGCGATCGACGCCAGCCGGCCCTGCGTGCACCGCACCGCCTTGGGCGCGCCCGTGGTCCCCGACGTGAACAGCAGCAGCAACAGCGGCTCGACTGGTCAACTCGCGTTCTGCATCCGGCACCGGCGTGTCGGCGTCGATTCGCAGAACCAGTTGCTTGTACTCGGTGGAACCGATGTCGAGGACGCGGTCGGCGTCGACGCCGATGTCGAGGCCGTCGAGCGTCGCTGCGCCGGTCGGCGTCGGTGACGATGAGCTGGCAGTCGGTGTGGCGAATGTCGTTGGCCAAGCTCGGCACCGCGGCGCGTCGGGTTGATGCCGACGACGACCGCGCCCGCCAGCGCCGCGCCGCCGATCCAGAACAGGAACTCGGGCACGTTGTCGAGCAGCACGCCGACGTGCGGCGGCCCGTCGACGCGCAGCGCGTCGAACAGCGCCGCGCGCGGTCGCGCTCTCGCGCACGACCTCGTCCCACGTCCACGACTCGTCGCCGGCGCGCAGACCGATGTGGTCGTCGCCGGCCCGCGCCGCCAACAGACCGGCGACGGTCGAAGTCCTCCGCTACACTGGAGAACCGGGAACGCAGTTCGTGCTTGAGCACTTTGCCCGTCGGGTTGCGCGGCAACGCGTCGACGTACTCGACCTGCTCGGGCACCTTCTGGATCATCAGGCCCTTGCCGGTGAGGAAGTCGGCGATTTCCTTCAGACCGACCTGCGCCATCGGCGTCGGCGGGCACGACCACGGCGCACGCGATCTCCGCCCGCGAGGGGTCGGGCAGGCCGATCACCGCGACATCGGCGATCTTGTCGTGCGTGAACAGCAGGTCTTCGACTTCTTTGGCGCTGATGTTCTCGCCCTTGCGGATGATGATGTCCTTGAGGCGACCGGTGATGCGCACGTTGCCGTCGGCGTCGATCACGCCGAGGTCGCCGGTGCGGAACCAGCCGTCCTCGTCGAACGCGTCGGCGTCGAGCGACGGGTCGAGGTAGCCCTTCATCAGCTGCGGCGCCTTGGCGCGGATCTCGCCTTCTTCGCCGATGCCGGCGACCTTGCCTTCGAGCGTGACGGCGCGCAGCTGCCACGCCGCGCGTGGCGCGGCCTTCGGTGTCGGCGCGAGCACTTCGTCGGTGTCGGTGACGCTGCGCCATGGCGATGATCGGCGCCTCGGTGAGCCCGTAGCCCGACACGATGCCGACGCCGCCGAGTTCGTTCTTCAGGTCGTAGTGCAGCTGCGGCGGCTTGGGCGCGCCGCCGCCAGGGAAGGCGCGCACGTTCGGGAACAGCTTCGTCGTCCGGGCTGCGCGCGCTGCGCGGCGAGGTACGCCATGTGGAACGTCGTGCCCGAGCCGGCGAGCGTGACGCCTTCGCGCTGCCAGCACCGGCGGCGTGGTCACGGGATCGAACGCCTCGACGAGGATCGTGCGGCAGCCTTCGAGCAGCGTCGAGAACAGCCACGTGATCCCGCCGATGTGCGTGAAGGGGAACACCAGCCCGCTGCGGTCGTCGGCGGTGAGCGCGATGCGCTCGTTCATCGCGATGGCCGTCGCCATGATCGTGGCGTCGGTGTGCTGCGCGCCCTTCGGGTCGGCGGTCGTGCCCGACGTGTAGAAGAGCCAGCGGACGGGGTCGTCGTCTGCTCGAGCGGCCGCAGGCGGCAGCAGCGACGGATCGCCGCCCGGCAGCTCCTTGTCGGCGGTGAGCACGTCGAGGCCGTCGACCTCGCCCGCGATCTCGTTGGCCATGGCGAGGAAGTCGAAGCCGCGCCACTCGCTCGGCACGACCAGCAGCTTGCGTCTTGGCCTGCTGGCACACGAAGGCGACCTCGCGCTTGCGGTAGATCGGCAGGATCGGGTTCTGCACCGCGCCGAGGCGGGCCAGCGCGCCGACGAGCACGAACGACTCGATCCACGTCGGCAGCTGCCACGACACCACGTCGCCCTGGCCGACGCCGTGCGCGGCGAACCCGGCGGCGGCGCGCTCGACGGCTTCGCGGTACTCGGCGAAGGTCATCGTCCGCTCGTCTTGGTCGACGAGCATCACGGCGTCGGGCGTCGCCGCCGCCCGCTTGGTCGATGAGATCGACCAGAGTCCGGTGGCCTCGATCATCTGCGCCGCTCCTGTGAGGACGGTTTCGGTGTCGCGGCCCGAGCGCAGGATCGCGCCCGGCGTGGCGCCGGTCGCCTTGCCGTCGGCGACGGTCTCGACGCCGTTGACGAGCACGCGCACGACGCCGATCGAATCGGCGGTCAGGCGCTTGGCGTCGCCGGGCAGGTCGGCCACGAGCGTGGCGGGCTCGGAGTCGATGGTCGCGGGGTCGAACACGACGAGGTCGGCGTGGTTGCCGACTTCGATGCGGCCGCGGCCCTTGAGCCCGAACAGCCGCGCCGGCGCGTCGGTGATCATCTGGATCGCCTTCTCGACGGGCACGAGCTTGCGGCCGCGCAGCATGTCGCCGACGAACCGCGTCGTGTACGGCGCGCCGCACATGCGGTCGAGGTGGGCGCCGGCGTCGGAGCCGCCGAGCATGGCCCGGTCGTCCTCCCACACCTGCTGGCGCAGCTCCCACGTGTCGGGGTCGTTGTCGGGCGGCATCGGCCACAGCACCGTGCGCAGTTCGTCGTTGCACACGATCTCGACGAGCACGTCGAACGGGATCGCCGCCGCGCTCGTCGGCCACGTCCTGCACGACGCGGCCCTTCAGCCCCTCGTTCTGCGGCGAGTAGGTGTCGCCGATGACGTACTTGCCGAAGTAGGTGAGGCGCTTGAACACGCCCGCTTCCTTGCTGCGGCCCTTCTCGATCAGCTCCTTGCGCACCTCGGGGTCGCGCAGCTTCTCCATGCGCTCGGCGACGGGCAGGCTCATCACGTCTTGCCATCCGGGGATGAGGAACAGCGCGCAGTGCGTGCCGAAGCTCATGTTCATCGGCACGAGCACCGGCATGGTCAGCGCCACGATCTCGCCGCCCGCGTTCGCGCGCCTGCGTCGACGCGTCGAGTTGGCGCGTCACACGTTCGGGCACGCGGGCGTCGACGGTCAACACGTTCCAGTTGATCGGGCGGCGCGCCGCCACGCTCATGCCGACGAGCAGGTCGATCTCGTCGTCGCTGAACTGGTCGAGGCAGCCCTGCACGATGCCCTCGAGCGTCGTGCCTTCGTGCTCGCCGGTGACGCGTGCACAGGCGCAGCAGTTCTTCGGGCGTCGCCCAGCGCGACGCGACCGGTTGGCCGTCGCCGTCGGAGTGGGTGCTGGACAGCGTGGTCGAGAAGCCGAGCCCGCCGGCGCGATCGACTCGCCGCAGCACGCGCGCCATCTCGTCGAGCTGCTCGGGCGTGGCTTCGTTGCCGATGGCGTCGGCGCCCATCACGTAGCGGCGCAGGCCGCAGTGGCCGACGAGGAACCCGGCGTTGACCGCGGTGTTGCCGTCGAGCGCGTCGAGGTACTCGCCGAACGTCTCCCAGCTCCACGGCACGCCCGTCTCGAGCGCTTCCAGCGGCATGCCTTCGACCTTGGCCATCATGCGGCGGATGTAGTCGCCGTCCTCGGCGCGGATCGGCGCCAGCGTGAAACCGCAGTTGCCGCCGATGACCGTGGTCACGCCGTGCACGTTCGACGGCGTGGCGAACGGGATCCCAGAACAGCTGGGCGTCGTAGTGCGTGTGCGGGTCGACGAAGCCGGGGCAGACGATCGAGCCCGTCGGCGTCGAACACGGTCTCGGCGGCCTCGTCGATGTCGCCGACGCCGACGATCATTCCGTCCGCACGCCGACGTTGCCGACGTAGCCCGGAGCGCCCGTTCCGTCGATGATGGTGGCGCCTCGCGAACGAGGTAGTCGAGCATCGCGCTGGATAGTATCTGACGCACCGTCAGGAATCACATCGGAGGCACTTTGCGGCATCGGCATCACGACGTTCGTGACGGATTACACGATCGACATCGTGACGCTTGGCGCGGGCCGTCGAGGAGCGCGGGTTCGCCTCGTTGTACCTGCCCGAGCACACCCACATCCCGGCGAGTCGCGGCGACGCCGGCGCCGACGGGTGACGAGAGCTCGGCCAGGCGTACAGCCACCTGGTCGACCCGTTCGTGTCGCTGGCCGCGGCGGCCGCGGTGACCTCGACGCTCACGCTCGGCACCGGCGTGTCGCTGGTGGCGCAGCACGACCCGATCGATGCATGGCCAAGCAGGTCGCCACGCTCGACGACCTCTCGCGGCGGCCGGTTCGTGCTCGGCGTCGGGCTTCGGCTGGAACCGCGAGGAGATGGCGTCCCACGGCGTCGACTACGCGCCGCCGCCGCGACGTCGTGCGCGAGAAGGTGCTCACGATGAAGGCGCTGTGGCGCGACGACGAGGCGTCGTTCGGCGGCGAGCACGTGCAACTCGAGCCGAGTTGGCAGTGGCCCAAGCCCGTCCGCGGCGACGTGCCGGTCCTCATCGGCGGTGCCGCGGGCCCGAAGCTGTTCGCCGCCATCTGCGACTACGCCGACGGCTGGATCCCGATCGGCGGCGCCGGTCTGTCGAAGACGTTGCCCGAGTTGCGCGCGCAGTTCGAAGCCGCCGGCCGCGATCCGTCGACGCTGCGCTGCGTGCCCGTTCGGCACGATCCCCGACGCCGGCAAGCTCGATCACTACCGCGTCCTCGGCATCGACGAAGTCGTCCTGCGCATCAACGAAGGCCCGACTGACGACGTCCTCCGCCGCTCGACCTCGCACCGCGGTCCTGCGAGCTGGTCGCGTCACTCTTCGGGCGTAGACGGCGAACTGATCGCTGATCGACAGGACGCCGCGGGCGACGTCGCCGTGGTGGAGGTCGTCGATGGCGGCGTGGACGTCGTCGAGCTTGTAGGTCTTGGTGACGAGCTCGTCGAGCTTGAGGCGGCCGGCGAGGTACAGGTCGACGATCATCTTGAAGTCGTGGTGCGGACGGGCCGATCCGTAGCGGCAGCCCATGATCGTCTTGTCGAGGTACATCGACGACACGTTGAACGCGGCCTCGGTCCCCTGCGGCGGCACGCCGAGGATCACGCACGTGCCGGCCCAGTCGAGCAGGTCGATCGCGGTGCGGATGAGCGCGGGGTGGCCGACGCACTCGAACGCGAAGTCGACGCCGGCCGTTGCAGATCGCCTTCACGCCCTCGGTCGGCGTCGACCTTCGACGCGTCGACGAAGTGCGTGGCGCCGAACGCGCGCGCCAACTCTTCCTTCGCCGGGTTGGTGTCGACGGCGATGATCGGCAGCGCGTCGGCGAGGCGCAGGCCCTGGATCACGTTGAGGCCGATGCCGCCGACGCCGATGACGACGGCCGATTGGTCGTGCGTCACCTTCGCCCGGTTCAGCACCGCGCCGACACCGGTGACGACGCCGCAACCGATCAGCGACGCCACCTCGAGCGGCACGCCCTTGTCGATGGGCACGCACTGGTTCGCCTTGACGACCGTGTACTCGGAGAACGACGACACGTTGGCAAACGCGTAGGCCGGTTCACCGTCGAGCGTGAACGGCTGCGGGCGCTGACCGAACGTCGAGCGGCACATCGTGGGATGGCCCGACGTCGCAGTACCGACACGCGCCGCAGTTGCCGAGCGTGGACAGCACGACGTGGTCGCCGACCTTCACCGACGTGACCGCCGACACCGATCTCCTCCACGACGCCCGCGCCTTCGTGACCGAGCACGACCGGCGTCGGGAACGGGATCGTTCCTTCGATCACCGACAGGTCGCTGTGGCACACACCCGACGCAGCGATGCGCACGCGGACTTCGTTGGCGCCGGGGTCGCGTACCTCGATGTCACGGACCTTCGTTTCGGTCCCGTCGAAGACGACGCCTCTCATGTTGCCCACACCACCGACTGCAGCTCGCTGTACGCGTGCAGGCCGAACGACCCGCCGTCGCGCCCGACGCCGCTCATCTTGAAGCCGCCGAACGGCGCCTCGTGGTTGCGCTGCGCGGTGTTGATGCCGACGTTGCCCGAGCGCAGTCGCTTGGCCACGTCCATGCCCTTGCTGTCGTCACCGGTGAACACGTAGTCGTACAGGCCGAACGGGGTGCTGTTGGCCAGCGCGATCGCCTTCGTCGTCGTCGTCGAAGGCCAGGGCGACGACGACCGGGCCGAAGATCTCTTCCTGCACCGGCGTCATGCCCTGCCGGCAGCCGGCAAGCAGCGTCGGAGCGACGTAGTAGCCCGGCGCGATGTCAGGGCGTTCGCCACCGGCGAGGACCTCGGCGCCCTCGTCGCGACCTGTCTTCACGTAGCCCTCGATGCGGTCGCGGGCGGCGGCAGAGATGACCGGGCCGACGAGCGTGTCGGGCGCCAGCGGGTCGCCCACCTTCAGGTACTTCGCCGCCGCCGCCAGCTTCTCGACCAGCTGGTCGTAGATGCCGCGCTGCGCGATGACGCGCGTCGGCGCCGTGCAGATCTGGCCGGAGTGGAAGCCCCACGTGCTGGCGATGCCGCCGACGGCGAGCGTCGACCGACGCGTCGTCGAACACGAGCGCCGCGCCCTTGCCGCCGAGTTCGAGCAGCAGCCGCTTCATCGTGCGCGCCCCCGCTTCGGCGATGCGCACGCCGACGCTCGTCGAGCCGGTGAAGCTGATCATGTCGACGTCGGCGCGACTCGACCAGCGCCTCGCCCGTCTCGGGCGTCGAACCGGTCACGATGTTTACGACGCCCGGCGGAAAGCCCGCTTCTTCGAGCACGGCGACCAGTTCGAGCACGGCGAGCGGGTTCTGCGGCGCCGGCTTGATGACGCACGTGTTGCCCATCGCCAGCGCCGGGCCGATCTTGCCCGCCGCGTTCACGATCGGGAAGTTGTACGGCGTGATGCACGCGACGACGCCGACGGGTTGGCGGATGGCGACCGCGCCGACGATGCCGCCGGGCGCGAGCGCGGTGGCCTGCGCCTGCTGCGGTGGCAGCGGGATCTGGTTCGGCTCGACCTGCGCGTAGCGACGGAAGCGCTGCGCCACGATCGGCACCTGCATCGTCGACGCGACGCGCATCGTCGCGCCGGTCTCGGCCTGCACCAGCGGCACCAGTTCGTCGTTGCGCGCCATCAGCAGATCGGCGGCGCGCGTGCAGCAGCGCGGCACGCTCGTGCTGCGACGTGCGCGACCACGGCCGAACGCGTCGCGCGCCGCCGCCGCCGCCGCTTCGGCGTCCGAGCGCGAGCACTCGGGCGCGTGGCCGACCACTTGCTCGGTGGCCGGGTTGATGACGTCGTAGGTGCCCTTGCCCGCCTCGACCCACTCGCCGCCGATGAAGACCGTGCCCGGCTTCGTTTCCCGGTCATGAAACGGGCAGCGATCTTGTCGAAGT
This sequence comes from uncultured Actinomycetes bacterium, assembly GCA_963769985.1. GTDB lineage: Bacteria > Actinomycetota > Acidimicrobiia > Acidimicrobiales > JACCXE01 > JACCXE01. Next base: position 63,319 of record CAVYNR010000007.1, read on the forward strand.
CCAACTCGAACAGCTTGATCGCGTTGCCGCGCACGATCTTGTAATGCGTCTCTTCGGGCAGATGACCCATCAGCTTCTTCGCCACTTCAAGCGTGTGCGGCCACGTCGAGTCGGAGTGCGGGTAGTCGGTCTCGAACGTGATGTTGTCGACGCCGACGGCGTCGAGGTTGTCAAGCCCGTGCGTGGTCGTCGAAGAAGCAACCGGTCATGTTCTTGAAGTAGTAGGTGCTCGGCGGCTCGGGGATCTTGTCGGCCACGCCGCCCCACGCGCGGTTGTCCTCCCACACCTTGTCGGCGCGCTCGAGGATGTAGGGGATCCACCCGATCTGGCCTTCGGAGTACGCCAGCTTCACCTTCGGGTACTTCACCAGCAGCCCGCTGAACAGCCAGTCGGTCATCGACATCATCGCGTTGTTGAACGTCAGCGTTGATCCGACCGCGGGCGGCGCGTCAGCCGACGTCGAGGGCATCTTCGACGACGACCCGATGTGCATGTTGATCACGGTGCCGGTCTCGGCGCACGCCTCGACGAACGGCTCCCAGTAGCCGTTGGCGTCGTGCACCGACGGCAGTCCGAGGAACGGCGGGATCTCGCTGAAGCACGTCGGCGCGCACGCCGCGCGCCGCGTTGCGACGCACTTCGTCAGCGGCCAGCTCCGCGTCCCACAGCGGCACGATGATCAGCGGGATCAAGTCGGCCGCCGGTGCCGGCGCACCACTCGTCGACCATCCAGTCGTTGTAGGCCTGCACGCAGAGCAGCGCGAGTTCCTTGTCCTTGGCCTCGGTGAAGGTCTGGCCGCAGAAGCGCGGGAAGCTCGGGAACGCCAGCGACGCTTCGACGTGGTTGACGTCCATGTCCTCGAGGCGGGCGACGGGATCCCAGCAGCCCTTGCGCATCTCCTCGTAGGTGATCGCGGTGATCTTCACCTCGTCGCGCGGGAAGCCGGCCGCGGCCGACAGGCGCGTCGTCGGGATCTTCAGGTCCTCGTAGTACCACCAGTCGCAGTCGGCGCCTTCGCCCGCGGAGTACGGAGAACTTGCCGCCGACGAACACCATCTCGCCGAGCTTGGCCCGCACCGACCGCGGACCGCTCTCCTTGTACTTCTCCGGCAGCCGGTCCTGCCACACGTTCGGCGGCTCGAGCACGTGGTCGTCGACCGAGATGATCTTGGGAAACGTTTCGTCCGGGTGCTGCGTCACGTGGGGAGCGTAACGGGTTTCTGACGGTCCGTCAGGTGCGACCCGAGGCGGCGGCGGCGCCGCCGTCGACCGGCATCGCCATGCCCGTCACGTACGACGCGCTGCTCCGAGCACAACCACACGACGGCGGCGGCGATTTCCTCGGGTGTGGCCAGGCGGCCGATCGGCATCATCTTGCCCATCGCCTGCAGCGTCGCCTCGTCGCCGCCGGTGAATCCCTCGAGCATCGGCGTGCGCACGGTGCCCGGGCACACGGCGTTGATGCGGATGTTCGCGCGGGCGTATTCGAGCGCGGCGGTCTTGGTGAGGCCGATCACGCCGTGCTTGCTGGCCACATACGCCGACAGCCCGGCGAAGCCCATCAGGCCGGCGCCCGACGACGTGTTCACGATCACGCCGCCGCCGTTGGCCTGCATGACGCGGGAGTCTCGGCGCGCATGCAGAGGAAGACGCTCACAAGGTTGAGGTCGATGACCCGGCGCCACTCGTCGATGTCGGCGTCGGCGATGTTGCCGAAGTTGCCCGACGTACCGGCGTTGTTGAACGCGATGTCGAGGCCGTCGCCACGCCGCGGCCACGAGCGCGTCGACCTGCGCCGGGTCGGTCACGTCGGTGCGCACGAAGCGGCGTCGCCGCCGATGGCGGCGGCCGTCTCTTCGCCGCCGACGCTCGTTGACGTCGGCCACGATCACGGTCGCACGCCTGCTGCGCCCAGCTGAATCGCCGGTCGCCCGGCCGATGCCGGAACCGCCTCCGGTGACGATCGCGACCTTGCCGGCAAACGCCTGCGCATCCATATCTGACAATCTGTCAGATTCGCGACGGAGGGATTGGCTCGATGGGACGTTTCGACGGACGGGTGGTGCTCGTCACCGGCTCGGCATCGGGAATTGGACAGGCATCGGCGATGCGATTCGGCGAGGACGGCGCCACCGTCGTCTGCGCCGACCTCAACGCAGAGGGCGCGGCGGCCACCGCCGACAAGATCGGCAACGGCGCGACCAGCGTGGGTCTCGACGTGAGTGACCCCGTCGCCGCGGAGAAGGTCGTCAACGACGCCGTCGCGACCCACGGCAAGCTCGACGTGCTGGCGAATGTCGCCGGCATCCTGCAGTTCGGTCACGCCACCGAGCTGGGCTTCGACGAGTGGAGCCGCGTCATCGCCGTCAACCTCACGGGCATGTTCAACATGATTCGTCCGGCGCTCCCCCACCTGCTCGAGAGCAAAGGCAACATTGTCAACGTCGCGTCGACGGCCGGACATACTCGGCCAGCCCTACAGCGCGGCGTACTCCGCGTCGAAGGGCGGCGTGGTCCTGATGACAAAGGCGCTCGCGGTCGAGTTCGCGAAAAAGGGTGTCCGGTTCAACGCCGTGTGCCCCGGCGGCGTCGACACGCCGCTCGTGGCCAATATGACAATCCCCGACGACGTCGAAGGCTTCCTCGTCGCGCGCATGGAGTTGGTGCGCGGCCACTTCGCGCCGCCATCGGACATCGCCAGTGTCTTGTGCTTCCTGGCCTCCGACGACGCCCGCAATATGACGGGAGCCGCGGTGCCCGTCGACTACGGGATGTCGGCCTAGTCAATGAAATTTTGGCTGGCGCTCGCGTTCGTCGAGACGGAGCAGACGCTCGAACTGGCCAAGGCCGCCGATCGTTCCGGCTATCACGGCATCACGGTCTCGGATCATCTGTTCGCTCCCCAGACCCGCATCGCGCACTACCCGTACTCCGACGACGGCGCGCCGCCGTTCACCGACGAAACGGCGTGGCCCGACGCGTGGGCGTTGATCTCGGCGATGGCCGCGGTGACCGAACAGATCCGCTTCACCACCAACGCCTACGTCGCGCCGCTGCGTGATCTGTTCACCGTGGCCAAGCTGGTGTCGACCGCATCCGTGCTGTCGAAGGGTCGCGTGACGCTGGGCGCGGCGCCCGGTTGGTGTCAGGAGGAGTTCGACCAGGTCGGCCAAGCCTTCGACAAGCGCGGCGCGCGCCTCGAAGAGATGATCGACGTGTGTCGTCGGCTGTGGGCGGGCGGCTGGGTCGAGCACCACGGCACCTATTACGACTTCGATCCGCTGCGCATCGAGCCCGTCCCCGCGGCACCGGTCCCCGTCTACATCGGCGGGCACTCCGAGATCGCGTTGTCGCGTGCGGCGCGCATCGGTGACGGCTGGATCGGTAACGCCTATTCGCCCGACGAGGCCGAAGTAATGCTCGGACGCATGCGGGGCCACCTCGAGCATGTCGACCGCGCCGACGACCCGAGCTTCGAGAGCATCATCGCCCTGAAGGCTCGACCGACACCGGAGCTGCACGACCGCATGGCGTCACTCGGTGCGACGGGACTGCTGTGCGCGCCCTGGATGATGGCGCCCGACCTCGAGGACCGCATCGGCGCGATCGAAGGCTTCGCCAAGCACTTCTGGGGGTAGCCGGACGTTCGAGTGCTTTAGGCCTGGTTCATGAAGTGGCCGCCGTTGACCGGCAGGGCCGTACCGGTGATGCACTTCGACAGATCGCTGGCGTAGAAGAGCACGGCGCCCGCGATCTCACTTGAGTGCGGCAGGTACTTCAGCGCCGTCTCGCCGGCGATCTCGTCATAAATCTCTTGCGGTGTGACGTCGCGTTGTTTGGCCAGCTCGCCGAAGTACCACTCGACCGAGTCGCCCCAGATGTAGCCGGGGTGAACCGCGTTGACGCGAATGCCGTCCTTGCCAAGTTCGACCGCGAGCGTCTTGGTGACCGTCGCGAGCGCTCCTTTCGATCCGGCGTACGCGCCGTAGCCCTCTTGTACGCGCTGCACCGACATCGTGTTGACCATCACAATGTGGCCGCCGCCGCGCGCGCGCATCGAAGGCACCACCGCTTTGGTGAGTTGCAGCGTGCCGAAGAAGTTGGTGTCCATCGTCTCGCGCCACGTATCGAGGTTGCCGTCCATGAACGGCGTGTAGTCGCCGCCGTGGAACGCGTTGTTGACCAGCACGTCGACCCCACCGAACTCGCTCGACGCCTCTGCGACCAACGCCACACATGCGTCGTTGTCGGTGATGTCGCAGGTGATGCAGAGGCAGCGCCCACCCTTGTCGATGATCTCCTTCTCCACCTTTTCCATGCGCTTGGGTGTGCGCGCCGCCAGGACTACGTCGGCGCCTTCCTCGGCGAACTGGAGCGAAATGTCGCGGCCCATGCCGGGGCCGAGCCCGGACACGATCGCCACCTTTCCTTCGAGCAACCCCGGTCGTGAGCTCACGCCCGCGCCCCCTTCAGTAGTGGCCCGACTTCGGAGCCAAACGCCAACATCTGGTCGACGGACTCGTCGAGCGAACGCGAACCGGAAGCGCACCTGCATGTGCGAGCAGCCCATCGCCCCGAACTCGCGCAGGCGCTCGGCGATGAAGTCCGGCGAGCCGCTCAGCGTCTTGTCGCCGACGTCCCACGAGGGCTCGCCGACATACAGGATCTCGGTAATGCAGCCGATCTCGATCGGCTCCGCGATGCCGGCGCGCTCACGATGCGCCAACACCGTGGCGATCTGGTCCGGCATCTGGGCGCGTGGCGTTCCCTGGGGCAACCAGCCGTCGCCCTTCTCCCCCGCCCGGTGTAGCGACGGCGGCGCTGAGCCGCCAATCCACACCGGCGGGCGCGGCTGTTGGACGGGCCGGGGGGCAACGCCGACGTCGCGCACCGGCCACGTCGGTCCGTCGGCGATCGGGAACTCGTCGAGCAGCGCCGCTTTGACCACGTCGATGGCTTCGTCGAGCAACGCGCCGCGCTTGGCGAAGTCGACGCCCAGCGTGGCGAACTCATCGGCGGCATGACCGGCGCCGGCGCCGAGGATGGCGCGGCCGTGCGAGAGCGTGTCGAGCGTGGCGATGGCCTTCGCCGTCATCAAAGGGTGGCGATACGGCAGCACCGCGACGTGCGACATGAGTCGGGTCCGCATCGTGATCCCGGCAAGGAAGCCGAGCGTGGTCATCGTGTCGTACCACGTCGTTCCCATCGCGGTGGCGAGCGACCGCGGGATGGCGACGTGGTCGCACACGGCGACGTAGAAGAAGTTGGCATCGTCGGCCGCGCGCGCCAACGCCGCGAGCTCGTCGGCACCGGCGTCTTTCTCCCAGGCTTCTACGAACAGCGTGCTCTGCGCCTGCACCGGCAGCTGCAGGCCGTAGACCAGTTCGCCTGACGGGATAAGTGTCACTACCGCGGCGCTGACTTGCCGGTGAGGGTCGTGTAGATGATGTCGGCCATGCTGCGGCGGAAGTCGGCGGTGCGGATGCCCCAGAACTCGAAGCCGTACTGGTGGGCGGCGACGTGGGCAAGCATGGCCACGAGCACTCCCGCGGTCGCCATGGGATCGGGCGCGAGCGACCCGCGGCGCGCCGGCTGCAACGCGGCGGCGACCGTGCTGAGCTCCACGGTCAGCGCGTTGAGCATCCCGGTGCGGATGGACCGGAACCGCAGGTCGCCTTCGGCTACGACGAGGTCCACCACGCGCAGCACGGCGCGATGCCGGTCCCAGAACGCCAGGAACTCGTCGGCGAGCGCGAGCGCGACGTCGTGGCCGCTCTTGGACTTCCACGAACCCTCGCGGACGAGTTCGGTCAGTGGTTCGGCGTCGAGCGCGGTGGCTTCGGCGAGCGCGAGCACCGCCGACTCCACGTCGGGGAAGTACTGGTAGAAGGTGGCGGGCGACGTCTTCGCCTCGCGGGCGATGTCGATCACCTTCAGCTCGCGGTACGACGTCTTGTCGAGCAGGTCGGCGGTGCAGTCGAGCAACCGTGTGCGAGTGGCGCGACCGCGCCGGCCCGGTACGCGCCCGTCGGACGCGCGCGGATCCTCGTCGTCGACCACCATGAGTTTGGCGTCGGGCTTCACGTCGCTGACCATGCCACGACGAGATCATCGCTGGCGACCACGGTCGCAAGCAGCGACAGCGTATTGTCGATCACCGCGTCGGCATACGCGGCGGGGATGCCCGCCACGCAGTCGCGCGGCAACACGAACTGGTAGCCCGCGTTCACCGCGTCCATGACGAAGTTCGTCATGCCGACATTCACCGATACCCCAACTCCGACGATCGTGGTCGCGCCGAGGTTGCGACACACCGCGTCGAGGTCGGTGCCGCCCATGGGCCCGATGCCGTGGAATCGTCCGAGCGTGAGATCACGGTCGCCGACGAGGGTGGGCACGACCGCGGCGCCCGGCGTGCCGGGAGCGATCTTCACGCCGCTCTTCGGCATGGCCTTGAACAGCCGGGCGTTCTCGTTCGAGCCGACGCCGTCGTCGCGCCGCCACGCCACGCAATGGACCACGGGCACGCCCGCAGAACGCGCCGCCGCACCCAGCTCGCGCGATCGCGCCGAGGATGGGCTCCGCCGCCGCCTTCAGTTCGGCGAGCGGTGACGATTCTCCGATTACGCCGACTTGGCACTCCTGGGTGACAAGCACCGTGTGCGACGGATCGACGAGCGCCGCGAGGTCGAGAGGCATGCGACTACGCGTCGAGCGACAGGCTGAGCATCTTGATCGCGTTGCCACGCACGATCTTGCGGATCACGTCGGCGGGCAGATGCCCCATCATCTCGATGGCGACTTCCTTTGTGTCGGGCCACGTCGAGTCGGTGTGCGGGTAATCGGTTTCGAACGTCACGTTGTCGACGCCGATCGCGTTGAGGGCGGTCAGCCCAAAGTTGTCTCGGAAGAAGCAGCCGTACATCTGACGGAAGTAGTACGTGCTCGGCGGCTCCGGAATCAGGTCCTTCACGCCACCCCACGCGCGGTGCTCCTGCCACACGGTGTCGACGCGCTCGAGGATGTAGGGAATCCAGCCGATCTGCCCCTCGGAGTACGCCAGCTTCAAGTTCGGGTAGCGGACGAGCACTCCGGAGAACAGAAAGTCACTCATGGACGCCATCGAGTTGTTGAACGACAGCGTCGCCGCGACTGCCGGAGGCGCGTCGCCCGACGTCGAGGGCATGCGCGAACTCGACCCGATGTGCATGCTCACCACGGTCTCGGTTTCCTCGCACGCGGCAAAGAACGGGTCCCAGTAGCCGGTATGGATCGACGGCAGCCCGAGGTGCGCGGGAATCTCGCTAAAGCACACTGCGTGGGCGCCCCGCGCCGCGTTGCGGCGGACCTCGCCCGCCGCCAGATCGGCATCCCAGAGCGGAATGATCGGCAGCGGAATCAGCCGGCCGCCGCTGTCGCCGCACCACTCCTCGACCATCCAGTCGTTGTACGCGGTGACGCAGGCGAGGCCGAGTTCACGGTCCTTGGCTTCGGTGAAGGTCTGGCCGCAGAACCGCGGGAAGGTCGGAAAGCACAGCGACGCTTCGACATGGTTCATGTCCATGTCCTCAAGGCGAGCCTTGGGGTCGTAACAACCCGGGCGCATTTCGTCGTAGGTAATCGGCGACATCGACATGTCGTCGCGATCGAACCCGACCGCGGCCACGTGTCTTTTGTGGATGTAGACGAGGTCCTCGTAGATCCAGCAGTCCGCCTGGGGGCCGTCGGGATCGAAGGTCTGCTCGTAAGTGCCCCCGCCCAAATGACGCATCGAGCCGATGCCGCGCCGTTCGACGCGCGGGCCGCGCGCACGGAACTTCTCGGGCAACCACGTTTGCCACACATCCGCGGGCTCTACGACATGATCGTCAACACTCACGATGAGCGGCAGGTCAATGTCAGCCGGCATCACGGAGAAGTATCCTCCAGAATCTGACGGACCGTCAAAAAGTCTCTGATGGACCGTCAGATAATCAAGAAAGGGCTCCGATGAAGACGATCACCTACGAGCAGGCCGACGGTGTCGGCTGGGTGACCCTCAACCGGCCCGACGTCCACAATGCGTTCGACGAAACCATGCTCGACGAACTGGCAGCGCTGTGGGCGTCGCTGCGTTTGGACGACGGCGTGCGATGTCTTGTGTTGACCGGTGCCGGTGACAAGGCGTTTTGCACCGGTATCGACCGCGCCGACATTCCCGCCGACGGCCAAACCAAGTTCGACCCGATGACCTGGAACGACCCCGGGCTGCGGCTCGGCCCGAAGACCAACCGCCTGTGGAAGCCGGTGATCGCGGCGGTCAACGGGATGGCCTGCGCCGGCGCGTTCTACCTCCTCGGCGAAGTCGACTTCATCATCGCGGCGGACCACGCGACCTTCTTCGACCCCCACGTCACCTACGGCATGCCGGCGGTCTACGAACCCACCTACCTGACCGGCCGCATGCCCTATGGCGAGGTCGCCCGCATGGCGCTGCTCGGCAGCTACGAGCGGATGTCGGCGGCCCGGGCCTACGAAGTGGGGCTCGTGTCCGAAGTCGTCCCCGCGCCCGAGTTACGCGCCGCCGCGCAGTGGGCAGCCGAGTCGATCGCGGCGCAACCGGCGCACGCGGTGCAAGCCACGGTGCGCGCGGTGTGGGCGGCGCGCGAACTGTCACTGCGACAGGCCATCGACGGCGCCCCCGCCCTGCTCGACGTCGGCACCACCGCCACCGGACTGGCCGAGGGCCAAGCGTTCTTCGCCTCCGGCACACGCATCACGCCGAAGATGCGCTGATGGCGCGACGGGTTGCCATCGTCGGCGCCGCGCTCTCCGACATCGGACGCGTCGACAACGCGACGCCACTTGACCTCCACGCGCAGGCGGCGCGCCGCGCCGTGGCCGACGCCGGGCTCACGCCCCAGGACGTCGACGGGTTCGCGTCGGCGGGCCTCGGCACCTTGCCGCCGATCGAGGTGGCCGAGTACCTCGGGCTCAAGCCGCGCTGGGTGGACTCGACACAGGTGGGTGGCAGCACGTGGGAGGTGATGGCGGCCCACGCCGTCGACGCCATCAGCGCCGGTCATGCCGATGTGGTGGTCCTCGCGTACGGCTCCACCGCGCGCGCCGATCTCAAGAAGGGACTCCGCACCGCCAACCTCTCGTTCGGTTCGCGCGGTCCGCTCCAGTTCGAGGTCCCCTACGGCCACACGCTGATCGCAAAATACGCGATGGCGGCGCGCCGTCACATGCACGAGTTCGGCACCACCGTCGAGCAGATGGCCGAGGTGGCGGTCTCCGCGCGTCACAACGCCGGACTCAACCCCGACGCGTTCGTGCGAGAACCGATCACCGTCGCCGACGTGCTCTCCGGGCCGATGATCGCCGATCCCTTCACCAAGCTGCAGTGTTGCCTGCGCACCGACGGCGGCGCCGCCATCGTGCTCGCGGCGCAGGATCGCGTTCCCGACACCGCGAAGGCCCCCGTGTGGGTACTGGGCGCGGGCGAGTACGTGTCGCATACGACGATGAGTGAGTGGGACGACTTCACCGTCTCACCGGCGGCGGTATCGGGGAAGCTCGCGTTCGAGCGGGCCGGCCTGTCGCCCGCTGACATCGACGTGTGCGAGCTGTACGACGCGTTCACCTACATGGTGCTCGTCACGCTCGAGGACCTCGGGTTCTGCGCCAAAGGTGAGGGCGGCGGCTTCGTCTCCGCCGGTCGACTCAACGTCGGCGGCGCGCTACCCACCAACACCGACGGCGGCGGGTTGTCGGCGTGTCACCCGGGCATGCGCGGTCTGTTCTTGCTGGTGGAAGCGGCGCGCCAGTTGCGCGGCGAAGCTGGCGCGCGACAAGTCCACGGCGCGCAAACCGCGTGCGTGAGCGGCACCGGCGGCTGGTTCTGCTCTAGCGGGACCGTCATCCTCGGCACGTCGTGATCCCGTTCGTCGTCGGCGAAGCGGCGCGCCGGTTCGGCGACACGCCGGCGTTCGTGGATGTAAACCAATCGGTCCTCACGTATGCGGAGTTGCATCGGGTCTCCGACGAGGTGGCCGTCGGCCTGTCGCGCCGCGGCGTGCGCGCCGGCGACGTGGTCGTGTTGCAGTTGCCGTCGACGCCGGCCTACGTGCTGGCGTATCTCGCGCTGGCCAAGATCGGCGCCATCACTGCGGGGATCAATCCGAGCCTGGCGCCGCCGGAGCAAGCAAGACTGGTCGAACTCGCAGGTGCCGCGGCCGTCCTGACATCGGCCGACGAGATCGCAGGCCTGCGCGTGGCCGGCGCGTCACCGCCGGCGTTGCCTGACGATCGCGGTCGCGACGTCGCCATCGTGTTCACGTCGGGAACGACCGGCGTGCCCAAGGGCGCGGTCTTCACCAATCGGCAACTCGAAGCCATCACCCAGATCGACGTCGGTGACGCGTGGGGTGGCGGCGGCGCGATGCTCGCCTCGACGCAGTTCGCACACATCGGCTTCATGACCAAGCTGCCGTGGTACCTGCGCCTCGGCACCACGACACACCTGCTCGAGCGATGGCGGGCCGACGACGTGCTGGCGCTCGTGGCCGATCAACGCATCGCGTCGGTCGGCGGCATCTCCGCGCAGATCGCGCTGCTGCTCGCCGTTGCCGACTTCGACACATACGACTTGTCGGCGGTGAAGACGATCATCGTTGGCGGCGGTCCGTCGTCACCGGGACTCGTCAACGAAGCGCGGGAAAGATTCGGCGCCGCGTATTCGATCCGCTACTCGTCGACCGAGTCGGGTGGCTGCGGCACCGGGACCGCGTTCGACGCGCCCGACGAGGAAGCGCTGTGGACCGTCGGAAGGCCGCGTGGTTCGATCGAAGTCGAGATCCGCGACGAGGACGGCGCACCCGTCGGCGACGGTGAGATCGGCGAGGTGTGCCTGCGATCGCCGGCGGTGATGGACCGCTACTGGAACGATCCCGAGGCCACGGCGTCGACCTTGCGCGACGGGTGGCTGCACAGCGGTGACCTCGGGTTCATCGACGAGGCGGGCTGCCTGCGGCTGGCCGGACGCAAGAAGGAGATGTTCATCCGCGGCGGTTACAACGTGTTTCCGATGGAGGTCGAGTCGGTGTTGTCGTCACACCCGCAGGTCGCCTCGGTGGCGGTCGTGCCGCGGCCCGATCCCAAGATGGGTGAGATCGGCGTGGCGGTGGTGGTGCCGCGGTCGGGAGCCACGGCGCCGACACTCGACGAACTGCGTTCTCACGCCGAGGGCCAGCTGGCGAAGTGGAAGCTGCCCGAAGCGATTCGGGTCGTCGACGCACTGCCGTTGACCGCAATGCAAAAGGTCGACCGCGCCGCGCTCGCGGCGGCCGAAATCGCTAACGCTTGATGCGAAACACGGGGACGGTGACGGTTTCGGTCTCTTGGCGGAACGCCACCTCGACCGCCATGCCTACCGATAACTCGTCGGCGGTGCAGTCCACGAGCGTGGTCATCATCCGCGGACCTTCGGCGAGGTCGACCACGGCGGCCACATAGGGCAGGCGTTCTTTGAACGGCGGCAGGTCGTTCATGAACACCTCCGACCACGTGTAGAGCGTTGCCTGGCCGCTGGCTTGTTCCCAGTCGCCGTCCTCGGACCAACAGATGGGGCAGAACGGACGCGGGTAGTAGTGCGCGGCACCGCATGCCTGGCAGCGGCGAATCAACAGCCGGCTGTCGGCCGCCGCGTCCCACCACGTCTGGGTGAAGTCGTCAATCTGCGGCAGGTCGGTGCGGTCCATGACGATCGAGACAGACAGTATCTGACGGACCGTCAGACCCTTAGTAACGTCCCCCGCTGTGGGCGGCACCGACTCTCCTGGCCTCGACGTTTCCGGCCGTCCGGTCGCGCCTCGCCGCATCGACCTCGAACGCTTCTTCCAGCCGCGCACCGTTGCGGTAGTCGGCGCGTCCGACACCGAGGGCAAGCCGAACACGGGGGTCTGGCGGCGGCTCATGGTCTGGTCGAGCGAAGTTGGCGCGACGGTCCATCCCGTCAATCCGACCCGCGAATCCGTCGACGGCCTCCCCTGCTTCAATTCCGTCCTCGACATTCCCGGCGACATCGACGTCACCGTGATCCTCGTCGGCAACGCCGAGGCGGTGCTGGAGGAGGCGATCGAGAAGAAGTCGCGGTTCGCGGTGATCTTCGCGTCCGGTTTCGCGGAGACCGGTGCCGAGGGCGCGGTCGCGCAGAGGCGCCTCAGCGACATGGTGACGGCCAGCGACCTGCACCTGCTCGGGCCCAACACCAACCTGAACGCGTTCGAAACATTCGATCGCACCCTGCCCGGTCCCACCATCGCGCTCGTGACCCAAAGCGGCCATCAAGGCCGGCCGATCTTCCAGGCACAAGAGATCGGCATCGCCCTCTCGCACTGGGCGCCGACGGGCAACGAGGTCGACCTCGAGTTCGCCGACTTCACCACGTGGTTCGCCGACCAGGACGAGGTCGGGGTCATCGCCGCGTACATCGAAGGGTTCAAGGACGGCCGCACGCTCATGCTTGGCCTTGATCACGCGGCGAAACGGGGCGTGCCCGTCGTGATGGTGAAGGTGGGCCGGACCGACGAGGGCGCCTCGATGGCGAGCTCGCACACCGGCAAGCTCACCGGTTCCGACGCGGTGACCTCGGCGGTGTTCCGCCAGTTCGGTGTGACGCGCGTCGACGGTCTCGACGAGTTGCTCGACACGTCGCAACTGTTGGCGCGCGCCAAACCTCCCACCGGTGACGGCGTGTGCATTTACGCGATATCGGGCGGTACCGGCGCGCACATGGCCGACTTGTGCGGCGCCGCTGGCCTGCGCATGCCCACGCTGTCCGACGCGACCCAGGAGCAGTTGTACGAGTGGATCCCGCGCTACCTGCGCGTCTCCAACCCCGTCGACAACGGCGGGCATCCCGTGGGCGACGAGCGCGGCCGCAAGATCCTCGACACCCTCATGGCCGATCCCGACATCGCCGCGCTGATCTGTCCGATCACTGGTGCGTTCCCGCCGATGAGCGACCGGTTGGCGCAGGATCTCGTCGACGTGGCCGAGACCACCGACAAGCCGGTGTGTGTGATCTGGGGTTCGCCGGTGGGGACCGAGCACGCGTACCGCGACATCCTGCTGTCGTCGTCGAGGGTGGCGGTGTTCCGCACGTTCGGCAACTGCGTCACCGCGGTGAAGGCGTGGCTCGACTACCACCGGTTCGCGGCGACGTACGCGTCGCCGTTCGCCAGGTTGCCGCATGCGTCAGGCGCCGTCGGAGCGGCGCGGGCGATGCTGCTCGGCGGGGCGCTGTCGGAGTTCGACTCGAAGCGCCTCCTCGCGGCCTACGGCGTACCGACCACGCGCGAGGAGTTGGTGGTCGACGCCGAGACCGCCGTCGCCGCCGCCAACCGCATCGGCTATCCGGTCGTCATGAAGGGCTGCGGCGCCGACCTGCTCCACAAGACCGAGCTGGGCCTGGTGCGCGTCGGCGTCGACAACGACAACGACGTGCGACGCATCTTCGACGAGCTCCGCGCCATTGCGAAGGGTGATGGTGTGCTCGTGAGCGAGATGGCAAGCGGTGGCGTCGAGGCGGTGGTCGGGCTGTCGAATGACGAATTGTTCGGCCCGACGGTGATGGTTGGCCTCGGCGGCGTGCTGATCGAGGTCCTCGGCGACGTCTCGTTCGGGGTGCCGCCGTTCTCGCGCGACGAGGCGTACCGCATGGTGCGCGAGCTGCGGGGCGCGGCGTTGCTCGACGGGGTGCGCGGCGGTCCGCCGGCGGATGTCGACGCGCTTGTCGACGTCGTCATGAAGGTGCAAACGCTGGCGATGGAACAACGCGGTGAGGTGCGTGAACTCGACATCAACCCGCTGCTGGTTCGCCCCCGCGGCGAAGGCGTGGTCGCCCTCGACGCGCTGGTCGTGGGACGGTAGAGGCGTGACCGACGAAGAACACGTCTTGCATCGCGTCGACGGCGGCGTCGCCTGGATCACGCTCAACCGTCCCGACGCCGCCAACGCGATCACGCCCGATCAACGCAACCGCGTGATCGACCTGCTCGCGGCCGCGAGTGAGCAGCTGGCGATCCGGGCCGTCGTCATCACCGCCAACGGCAAGCATTTCTGCACCGGGGCGGACCTGCGAGTCGCGCAGCCCGTCGTCGCCCAACCGGATGACGCGCCGCCGTGCGCGGCCGGCGACGTCGCGCGGATGCTCCGGAATGGTTCGCAACGATTGGTGGCGGCGGTGATGGATTGCGAGAAGCCGGTGATCGCGTCGGTCAACGGCACCGCCGCCGGCATCGGCGCGCACCTCGCGTTCGCATGCGATCTCGTGATCGCCGCCGACACCGCCAAGTTCATCGAGATCTTCGTGCGACGCGGCATCGTCGCCGACGGTGGTGGCGCCTACCTGCTGCCGCGTTTGATCGGCGTGCAGAAGTCGAAGGAACTGCTGTTCTTCGGCGACGACGTCAGCGCGACCGACGCGGCGTCGATCGGCCTCGTCAACAAGGTTGTCCCGCTCGCCCAACTCGAGGCCGCGACCACCGAATGGGCCTCTCGCCTCGCCACGTCGCCCACGAAAGCGATCGCGCTCACCAAGGCGTTGGTCAACCGTTCGCTGGACTCGAGCCGCGCCGAAGCCTTCGAGGCCGAGGCCATGGCCCAAGACGTCGCCATGACGACCCACGACGCCCAAGAAGGCGTCGCCGCCTTCGTCGAGCGCCGCGACCCCACCTACAAGGGCTGGTAACCCCAAGAAGTAAGCGGTTTAGGCCGGCTTGTCGGCGCCGACTATCCACATGGCGAAGAACTGGGCGCCGCCGCCGTAGGCGTGGCCGAGGGCCTTGCGGGCGCCGTCGATTTGGTGTTCGCCGGCCTGGCCGCGCACCTGCATGGCCGCTTCGGCGAAGCGCAGCATCCCCGACGCACCGATGGGGTTGGTCGACAGCACGCCGCCCGACGGGTTGACCGGAAGGTCGCCGTCCATCTGCGTCGAGCCGTCCTCGACCATCGTCCAGCCCTTGCCATCCTCGGCAAAGCCAAGGCTCTCCAACCACATCGGCTCGTACCAACTGAACGGCACGTACATCTCGACCACGTCGATCTCCGCCCGCCGATCGGTGATGCCGGCTTGGCCGAACACATCGGCCGCACACTCACGCGACCCGCGCGGCGACACCACGTCGCGTCCGGCGAACATCGTCGGCTCGCTGCGCATCGCGGATCCGTGGATCCACGCCGGCGGGTGGGCGGCGCGATCGCCGCCGGCCTCGTTGGTGATGACCATGGCGCACGCGCCGTCCGACGACGGACAGGTCTCGGAATAGCGGATCGGATCCCACAACATCACCGAGTCGGCGATCTTTTCGAACGTCGCGTCGGTCTCGTGCAGGTGCGCGTACGGGTTCTTGAGCGCGTTCAACCGGTCCTTCAACGCGACGAGCACGCCGATGTGATCCGGTGCGCCGGACCGGCGCATGTAGGACCGGATGTGCGGCGCGAAGTAACCACCGGCACCGGCGTGGGTCGGCGGGGCGAACGGCATGGGCATCGACAGCGCCCACATGGCCTCGCTCTCGGACTGCTTTTCGAACGCGACAGTGAGCACACGCTCGTGGATCCCCGCGTGCACCAACGACGCTGCGACCAGCGCGGTCGACCCACCGACTGAGCCGGCGGTGTGCACACGCAGCATCGGCTTGCCCGCGGCGCCCAACGCGTCGGCGAAAAACAGCTCGGGCATCATCACGCCCTCGAAGAAGTCCGGCGCCTTGCCGATGACGACGGCGTCGATGTCGCTCCACGTCATCTCCGCGTCTTCGAGCGCGCGCAGCGCGGCCTCGCGGATGAGCCCGGCGATCGACACGTCGCCCCGCGTCGACATGTGTTTGGTCTGACCGATACCGACGATCGCGGCGCGCTGCCGCGTCGTGTTCGAGCCACCCATTACTCACCCTCCAGGACACACACGAGGTTCTGTTGCAGCAGCGGACCGGACGTCGCGTGCGCCACCGCACGATCACCCTCGCCCCGCGTGATGCGAGAGGCGGCCTCACCGAGGCGGATCAGGCCGGCCGCCATCACCGGGTTGGCGGCCAGCGCGCCACCCGACGGATTGATCGCGACACCATCACCAAGACCGAGTGACTCGCGGCAGAATCAACTCCTGCGCGGTGAACGGCGCATGCAGCTCGGCGAAGTCCACCGGCGCATCGCCGACGTCAGCCTTCTGCCCGGCCAGCCGCGTCGACGCGGAGGTCGTCAGATCCCGCAAGCCGAGCCCCTGCGACTCGATGCGGTGGTCGATGCCGCGGATCCACGCCGGCCGCGACGACAGCTCGCGCGCCACGTCGCCCGCCGCGATCACCATTGCGGCCGCGCCGTCGGTAATCGGGCGGGCAGTCCCACTTGTGCATCGGCTCGGCGATGTAGGGCTCGGCCAACAACGCGTCGGGCGACTCGTCCTTCGCCAGCAACGCGTAGGGGTTCGACAGTGCGTCGCGTCGCGACCGTGACGCCACCTCGGCCAGGTCCGCTTCCTTTACGCGACCGGTCTCTAACAGCGCCCGGGTTTGTAGGCCGGCGAGCGAGATCGTGTCGGGCCACAGCGGCGCCAAGAAGTACGGATCGAGCTGGCGGGTCAACACCTCGGTCACGTCACCGGGCGACGACTTACCGTACGCGTAGATCGAGCGCGACGTCGACCTCGCCCATCTGCAACTTCACCCACGCCTCGTACATGGCCCAGGCGCCGTCCATCTCCACGTGCGATTCGGAGATCGGCGGCCACGGCCCAACCGCGTCGAGGGTCATCACGAACGAGAACGCTTGGCCTGACAGGTAGTCCGTCGATCCCGAGCACGTGAAGCCGACCCGGTCCATGCCGACGCCGGCGCCGTCGAGCGCTTCGCGCACGACCGGCATGAGCATCTCGACTTCGTTGGCGTTGGGCTGGGCGCGCAAGTGCTTGGTCTGCGCGAACGAGACGATGGCGACGTCGCGGATCAGGCGTTGCCTCGCATCTGTCGACGCGTCGACATCGGGTTCGCCGTTGGGCCGGAACCACTTGATCGACTCGAGCGTCGGCTTCAACTCGTCGTCGGGTACCCACACCGCTTCGACCCGCATGCCGGTATGCACCTGGTCGTAGGGCACTTCCTGCATCAAGTGCATAAGCGGAATATCCGAGCCGTCGAGCAGCACCAATGCACTCACATACGGGATCTCCATGCCCTGCCCGTAGAACGACACGTTCACGATGCAGAACGTCGTGATCGTGCCGGTGTGGGGCAGCTCGACTTGTTCTTCAGTTGGCACGCCGTCGGTCGGGCACGCGCCGCGCGGCGGCACGTAGACCTTGCCGCACTTCGGGCATTTCTGGCCGAGGATCTTCTTCTCGGCCAGGCCTTTCAGGAACAGCGACATCGCCTTGCCCGGCGTGTAGCTGTAGTCGAGGTGCGCGGGCGTGCGCACGGACTTGACCATGCTCGACGTCGGCGATCGACGGCGGCAACACCAGGATCAGTCATTGCGACCTCGGGCTCGAAGCACTCGATGTCGCGGATGTGGCCCTCGCGCTCGGCGCGCCAGCGAATCTTGCACTCGCATGCCCGTCGACATCAGCTCGGGTGACGGCACGTCGACCGCGTGCAGCATCGGCGTGTCGGTGCCGTCGAGCTTGATCAACGCCCACGCGAACGGACGACCCTCGATCGGTTGATAGCGGCGCCCCTCGGTCCACGACCACGTCGTGACCTCGCCCGCCTGGCCGACCTCGACCATCTCCGTCAGCGACTCCGACGTGACCGGGTCGTATTCCATCGGCGGCATCAGCACCCGCCCGTCGGAACCCTTGATCCCGATGACGACGCCTTCGCGCAGACCAGTGAGGAACGCACCGATGACCGGACCCGTCGTACGCGTGAACGGGTACTCGATGACCATCGGTGCCCGCAGCACCTGCGGTTCAGTGCCACGATTAGACGATGACGGAGCGGATGACTTCGCCGGCCTGCATGGCGCGGAACGCGTCGTTGACCTCGTCGAGATGGATGTGGCGCGACACCATCGAGCCGACGTCGAGGCGACCCGTCTCGATCAGCGAGACGAACCGCGGGAAGTCGCGGCGCACCTGCGCGGAGCCGTAGAAGCAACCGAGCATCGTCTTCGAATCGGAGAACAACGGGAACGCGGGGAACGTCACCTGCGCCTCGATGCGCGGCATGCCGACGATGCACGACCGTGCCGCCGCGCCGCGCCGTGTTGAACGCCTGCAGCATCGTCTCGGGCAAACCGATGACTTCGAAGGCGTAGTCGGCGCCGCGGCCGCCGGTGGCCGCCTGCACGGCGGCGATGCTGTTGCCGTCGGACGGATCGATGAGGTCGGTGGCGCCCAGCTGCTCGGCGGTCTTGCGCTTCATCTCGACGGGGTCGATGGCGAAGATGCGCGACGCGCCGGCGATGCGCGCACCTTGGATGACCGCTTGGCCGACGCCACCGCAGCCGATCACCGCGACGGTCGAGCCGGGCTCGACCTTGCGCGGTGTTCAGCGCCGCGCCCACGCCGGTCGTCACACCGCAACCGATCAGCGCGAGCTGATCGGCGGGCAAGTCGGTGTTGACCTTCACCAACATCGTCTGCGACGTGACCATCTCGTCGCTGAACGTGCCGAGACCCGTCATGCCGAACACGGTCGAGCCGTCGGCGCGCGATGCCGCGGGTCGCGAACATCAACGCGTTGGCCGTCTCGCACAGGTTCGACTGATCGTGGAGGCAGTACCAGCACACGCCGCACGCCGGGAATGAACGACGCGATCGACGCGGTCGCCCACCGACAGCGCGGTGACGTCGTCGCCGACCTGCAGCACCGTGCCCGCGCCTTCGTGACCGAGGATGACGGGCGGCGGCATCGGCACGCCACCGGTCTGCACCGTGAGGTCGCTATGGCACACGCCGCTGGCGTCGATCTGCACACGCACGTCGGTCGGGCCGAGATCGGGAGAACTGAGCTCTTCGATCGCCAGCGGCTCGTTGTACGCCGTGAGAACTGCTGCCCGCATGGCCGAACCTCGTTGATTCTGAAGGGGTGTTAGGTTTTCGCACCGTACTAGAACGTGATCCAGTTTTGGAGAGGACCCGAAGTGGCCGCTGATCTGATCGTCAAAGACACGCTTGTTCATCGGCGGCGACTGGGTCAAGCCCGCCGGCACCGGCACCATCGAGGTCATCTCGCCGTCGACCGAACAGGTCTTCGCCCGCGTGCCCGACGGCACCACCGCCGACATCGACCGCGCCGTCGCCGCCGCCCGCGAGGCCTTCGACCGCGGCCCGTGGCCGCGACTGTCCGGCGCCGAGCGCGCCGACCTGATGGCCGCGCTGAGCGGGCAGATCCAAGGCCGCATGCAGGAGTTCGCCGACACCATCACGTCGGAGAACGGCTGCCCGGTGTCGTGGGGAATCATGGGCCAGGTCTTCGCGTCGACGATGGCGCTGGACTTCTTCACCGGCCACGTGCCGCGACTACGCGTTCGAAGAGGAGCGCGCCGGGAATGATGGGCCCCGCGATCGTGCGCAAGGAACCCGTCGGCGTCGTCGGCGCCATCGTGCCGTGGAACGTGCCGCTGTTCGTCACGATGCTCAAGCTCGCGCCGGCGCTCGCCGCCGGCTGCACCGTCGTGCTCAAGCCCGCACCGGAAACGCCGCTCGACGCGTACATGCTCGCCGAGTGCCTCGAGGCCGTCGGCCTGCCGAAGGGTGTCGTCAACATCGTCGCCGCCGGACGCGAAGCGGGCGAGCACCTCGTCACCCATCCGGGCATCGACAAGATCTCGTTCACCGGCAGCACCGCCGCCGGTCGGCGCATCGCGTCGCTCGTGCGGCGAGCAGCTGCGGCGCGTCACGCTCGAACTCGGCGGCAAGTCGCGCCGCGATCATCCTCGACGACGCCGATGTCGCCACCACCGTCGCCGGCTTCGTGCCCGCCGGGATGATGAACAACGGCCAGGCGTGCGTGGCGCAAACGCGCATCCTCGCCAGCCGCAGCAAGTACGACGAGGTCGTCGACGGCGATGGTCGAAGCCGTGCGCGCGCTCAAGGTCGGCGATCCGATGGCGGCCGAGACCGAGATCGGCCCGCTCGTCGCGGAGCGGCAGCGCGATCGCGTGATGGGCTACCTCGAGCACGGGCCAGAAGGAAGGCGCCAAGGTCGCCATCGGCGGCGGTCGCCCCGCCGAGCCTCGACAAGGGCTGGTTCATCGAGCCGACCGTGTTCGTGAACGTCGACAACAAGATGAAGATCGCGCAGGAAGAGATCTTCGGACCGGTTGTCGCGGTGATTCCGTACGACGACGTCGACGACGCAATCGCGATCGCCAACGACTCCGAGTACGGACTGTCGGGATCGGTGTGGAGCGCCGACGCCGGCCAGGCCCTCGACATCGCCCGCCAGATCCGCACCGGCACGCTGTCGATCAACGGCTTCATCCTCGACTTCAACTGCCCGTTCGGCGGCTTCAAGGCATCGGGCCTCGGCCGCGAACTCGGCGCCGAAGGCCTGGGCGCCTACCTCGAGATGAAGACGATCAGCTTCCCCGGGCGCCGCCTCACTCCCGTAGGGCTTGACACAACATGAAATATCACGAAAATGCGTGGAGTGACATTCGCTCCCGCACCCACGATCCCCGCCACCGGCTCCGCTGCAAGTCGCCGCCGTGGCCCGACCCGGTCATCGACAGGCTCGGCCTCGACCCGCGGTCGGCCTACGTCGAGACGTACTGGCTCGGCACGCTCGGCCCGTCGACTACCTGGTTGCTGCGTCGCCTCGCCCACGGTCTCGAATCCGACGCCCGACGGCTTCGAGCTCGACCTGCCGAACCTGCGCCCGCGAGCTCGGCCTCGGCGACAAAGGCGGCCGGCACTCGCCGTTCGCCCGATCGCTCAGCCGGCTCGTGCAGTTCGAGATCGCGCGCTGGCAACCGTGCAGACCGCACGCTCGAAGTGCGTCGCCGCGTGCCACCGCTCAACCGCCGCCAAGTGATGCACCTGCCCGACGAGCTGCGCAACCGCCACGACCACTGGCAGGCGCGCCAACTCGACGCACCGCCGGCCGAAGGCGTCCGCCGCCGCTGCCGCAAGCTGGCGCTCGCGCTCATCGCGCACCGGCGAGGAACGCGAAAGCGCCGAGCGACAGCTGCTCGCTGGGGCTATCACCCCGCGCTTTGTTACGAGTCGACGGCCTGGGCCGCCGACCAGTCGTCGGAGCTAGTCGAGCTAGATCGGCAAGCAGAGCGGCGGCGGTCCGGGTACGCAGGACTCCTCGCCCGCGGTGGTGCTCGTTCGTGCTGCCACCCGGTGGTCGACGTGCTGGATACCCGTGCCACCGCCGTGGTCGTGGTCGTGCCCGAACCGCCGACGACGCCGGGAAGCCGGCCACGCGCACGCCACCGGTCGAAGCCGGCGTCGTAGGCGAAGAAACTGGCGGTAGCCGTGAACGCGTTGTTGGCGAGACCGTGAAGTACTTGACGTGCGGGCCGCCGCCGAGCCGGCGCCGGTGATGATACGGCTGCCTTGGCCGACACCGACCAACACGCCGCCGGTGAACCCGGCGTCGTACGCCAACCGGCCGGGCCCTTCGGCGCCGGTGAGGCTGAAGAGCTTCACGTGCGGGCCGCCGCCGGACCCGGCGCCGGTCACGACGTCGACGGCGCTGCCGCGCACGCGGGCCCGCGGCCACGCGCACGCCGCCGGTAAAGCCGGGTCGTAGGCGAACCACTCCGGCGCTCACGCTGGCGCACGTTGCTGGCCACCGCCGAACACCCTCACGTGCGGACCGCCGCCGGCGCCGGGGCCGGTGATGATCTGGCCGGGCGCGCCGGCGACGAACACGCCGCCGGTGAACCCGGCGTCGTACGCGTAGAAGCTCGAAGGTCGGTACTTCGACCAGCTGGCCACGCGTCGAGGTTGTAGCACCTTGACGTGCGGACCGCCGCCGGGGCCGGCCGCTGACGATCACTTCGAGCGGGGCGTCTCCGTCGACATTGGCCGTCGCCACCGTCACACCGCCGGTAAAGCCGCCGAACGGGACGTGCTGACGCGACCAGCGTCTGTGCCGTTCTTGGTCCACACCTGCACCTGCGCCGCAGTGCCGGGCCCGTGCCGGTGACGATTTCCGGGTTCGCCGTCGCCCGTGATGTCGCCCGACGCCACGAACGCGCCGCGGTCTGGATGTCCCGGCTGGACGTCGAAGCTGACGTCGCTGGCGCCGTCCCGCAGGAACGTCCGGATCGTGACCCGCGTGCTGCCGCTGGGGCCGGGCGCGGTGAGGACGGCATCGGTGGCCGCCGCCTGCGCCGACGGCGAGGCCAAACAGATGGGCGAGCGACGACGCCGACGCTCGCGGCGATCCCCAGCCCCACGAGCACAGTTCGCGACAAACCAGACAAGAAGTGTCGTAAGCGCATGTTTGGGAGCCTACCCACGGACGCCGGGCGGCTACCGGCGCGAGCGCGAAGAACAGCCGGGCCTGGCACTGACCGCGCCGTCGACCGTCGCCTTGCCCGACGCCCCAGCCACCTTTGCTGCTGAGCCGTTCCATGGTGACGTCGAGGGCGAGTTCGTCGCCGGGCGACACGATGCGGCGGAACCGCACCTCTTCGACGCCGCCGAACAGCGGCAGCCGATCGGCAAAGCGTTCGTCGGACAACACGGCGATCGCGCCCGTCTGCGCCAGCGCCTCGAGCTGCAACACGCCGGGAAACACCGGGTTGCCGGGGAAGTGGCCGGCCAGGAACGCCTCGTCGCCGGTCACGGGTAGCGGCCGACGCACCGCTCGCCGACGACGAGTTCGTCGACGGCGTCGACGAAGCGGAACGGCGGGCGGTGCGGAGAAGTTGGACCGGGTCGAGAGGGCTGGTCACGCGGTCACGGTCACGACGCGTGCCGATACGCGTCGATCGAGGCGCGCCCTTGAACGCCTTCTGCTCCGCTTTGGTGCCGACGTCGGCGATGTGCTTTTCCATCGCGTTCACCAGCGTGCGCTCGACGTGGTAGCCGACGAGCCACGACGCCGCCTGCACCATCATCGCGAACGCGTCGGCGAGTTCTTCTTCGGCGTGGGGATGGGCGGCTTGCCGTCGTGCAGCGGCTCGCGGACGTAGCGCAGGAACAGCTCCGACGCGCCCTCGGCGATGCGTCGGACGTGTCGATCTGGTGCTTGGCCACCGCCATGAACTCCTCCATCGGCACGCCGGCGCTGACGAGCGCCAGCAGCATGCGGACGGCTTTGACGTCGGCGCGGCTGTAAGGCCGCTCGGGATCGTCGGCTGGAAGCGGCCGCAGGATGCCGGATCCCTCGAGCGAGCGCAGCATCGACGGTGGGACCCGGGCCCGTTCGGCCAGTTCACCGCGGGTTAACCGTTCGTCGGCGCCGTCGAGCGTCGGCGGCGCCCACGGGCGAGTCGTCGCCCGCCTGCCAGCACGTCGGCGACGGCCCGCAGCGACAGACCCCGGGCCTTGAGCGCCACGATTTTGCGCAGCCGGTCGAGGTGGCTCGAGTCGTAAATCGCGGTGCGGCCCTCGTGGCGGGGCGCCGCAGCAGGCCTTTTGACTGATAGCTCCGCACGACCTCAACGGAGAGGCCGGCCGCCTCGGCGAGCTGTCGAACATCGTAGGTCATCGCCATCAAATCGTAATACAGCCGAATCACAATGTTTGATCAATCTGTGTAACTATTGCGTCAGTCCCGAGGTCAGAACCTCTTGTTACCGGGCGAAGGAGTGGTCGACGCAGTGAGCGTTGCAGTGGTGTTTCCAGGACAGGGAAGTCAGGCAGACGGGCATGGGCGTTGAGCTCCGCGACCTGCCGGCGTGGCACCTGGTCACCGACGCCGAGGAGATCCTCGCCACCTCGCTCGCTCCCCTCTTGCTCGGCGACGAGCTGAAGACCACGCAGGCCGCGCAGATGGCCGTGCTTGCTGCACTCACTCGTGTGCTGGGAAACGGTCAAGGACGAGATCGGCGACGTGTCACGTCCTTCGCCGGTCACTCGCTCGGCCAGATCACCGCCCTGATCGCCTGCGGGCGCATTCAGCTTCGAAATCGGCGTGCAGGTGGCCGCCCACCGCGCCGCGGTCACCCAGGAAGCCGCCGATCACAAGCCCGGCGTCATGGCCGCGCTGCTCGGCGCCACCGACGAGCAGGCCGCGGCCGCCGTCGCCGACACCGCCGACTCGTGCTGGGTCGCCAACCTCAACGCCCCGGGACAGATCGTCATCGCGGGCACGCCCGAAGGTCTCGCCGCCGCCAGCGACAGCCGCCAAGGCCGCCGGCGTTCGCAAGGTCGTGCCGCTCGACGTGGCCGCCGCGTTCCACACGCCGCTCATGCACGAAGCTGCCGACGCGTTCGCCGAGTACCTCCCGCAGGTCGAATTCGGCCGCACCGTCGGCGCCCATCGTCTCCAACGAGGACGGTGCTCGCCTACACCGACGGCGCGGGCTGGCAAACCCGCCTCGTCTCACCACCTCGTCAAGCCGGTCCGCTGGGCCGACTCGATGATCACGATCGATTCCCTGGGCCCCACTTCGCTCAAAGAAGTCGGGCCCGGCACCACGCTCACGGCACTCGCCAAGCGATGCCTTCCCGATTCCGAATGGATTACAACTGATGAGTCTCGCCGTCCAACTCGCCGAGTACACCGAGGTCGCGGAGAAGTTGATCCTGGCGCCCGTCCCGCGGCGTCGTCACCGTGCTCGATCCCAAGGTCGTCACGACCGAGGGCGAAATCATCGAGGTCGGCCAAGCCGTCGCCATCATCACCAACTCGGGCGACGAAGTCGAAGCGTGCAGCCGGTTCACGGGCTTCTTGATGGGCATGCTCGTGCAGTCGGGCGAACGGGTCCGCGCCGGTCAACCCCTCGCCTGGCTCCGCACCTTCGGCTGAGCTGACGGCCTCGTGAGCGCCATCGTCGGCATGGGGACGGCGGTGCCCGCCGGCCGCCTGACGAACGCAAGACCTCGAGAAGCGACGCTCGACACGTCTGACGCAGTGGATCGTCGAACGCACCGGCATCGTGAACGCCGCATCGCCGGGGCCGACGAGGACACCGCGTCACGCTGGCCACCGCCGCGTGCGCCGAAGCGCTGAAGGAGTCGAAGGATCGACCCCGAGATCGTCGACCTGCTGGTGGTCGCAACGATCACGCCCGGCAGAAGCTGCCGGCCACGTCCGCGTTTGTGCAGGACAACCTCGGCCTGCACTGCGGCGCGTTCGACCTCGTCGGCGGCGTGCTCGGGCTTCGTCTACGCGCTGGTGATGGCCGACGCGCTCGTGCAGTCCGGGCGGCGCCCGCGCCGCGTTGATCGTGGGCGCCGAGACGCTGTCGACCATCGTCGACCCCGCCGACCGCGGCACGCGGATCCTCTTCGGCGACGGCGCCGCCGCCGCCGTTCTCGTGCCGTCGGAGCCGGGCTACGGCGTGTTGGGCTTTGATTTGGGGTGTGACGGATCGGCTGCAGGGATCCTGGACATCGCCTCCGGGCGAGCAGTTCGTGCACATGGACGGCAAAGAGGTGTTCCGCCGTGCCGTGCGCGCGTGCATCCAGTCGGCCGACAAACGCGATGGAGCGCGCCGGCGTGACCGCGGCCGAGGACATCGACGTGTTCGTGCCCCACCAAGCGAACACGCGGATCATCGACGCGATCATCGAGCGCTTCGGCATCCACCGAGGCAAACGACGATCCGCAACATCGACAAGTACGGCAACACGTCGGCCGCGTCGATCCCGCTGGCGCTGGCCGAGGCCGAACCCAACGACGGCGACCTCGTGCTGCTGTGCGGCTTCGGGGCCGGCATGACGTGGGCCAGCGCCGTCATGCGCTGGGGGACATCCGTGAGCACGACGCGTCGCGTTCGTCACGGGCGCCGGCGCTGGCATCGGCCGCGCGTGCGCGGTCGCGCTCGGCGCCGCCGGCGACCGCGTCGCGGTCGGCTTCGGCGGCAACAAGGAAGGCGCAGCCGAAACCGCGGCGCTCTGTGGCGGTATCGCCGTGGAAGTCGACGTGAGCCGACAGCGTCGTCAGTCGACGCCGCGTTCAAGGCGATCGAAGCCGAACTGGGGCCGGTCACGGTGCTGGTGAACAACGCGGGCGTCACCGCCGACGGTCTGCTGCTGCGCATGAAAGACGAGGACTGGCAGAACGTGCTGCGCGTCAATCTCGACGGCGCGTTCCACTGCATCCGGCGTGCCACGCCCGGGATGATGAAGGCGCGCTTCGGCCGCATCGTGAACATGGGTTCGGTCGTCGGCCTCACCGGCTCCGCCGGCCAGGTCAACTACGCCGCCGCCAAGGCCGGCCTCGTCGGGCTCAGCCGATCCGTGGCCCGCGAACTGGCGTCGCGCAACGTCACGTGCAACGTCGTCGCGCCCGGGCCGATCGCCACCGCGATGACCGACGCGCTGAGCGCCGAGCGGCTGGCCGCGATCACCGATGCAGTGCCGGCCGGCCGCATGGGTACG
Organism: uncultured Actinomycetes bacterium; assembly: GCA_963769985.1. Classification (GTDB taxonomy): domain Bacteria; phylum Actinomycetota; class Acidimicrobiia; order Acidimicrobiales; family JACCXE01; genus JACCXE01. Next base: position 89,818 of record CAVYNR010000007.1, read on the forward strand.
ACCGACGAAGTCGCCGCCACCGTCGCCTTCTTGTGCAGCGATGCCGCGGCCTACATCACCGGCGCCGTGATCCCCGTCGACGGCGGCCTCGGCCTCGGGCATTAACGACCAACGCAGTAGCCACTAGACCTACACATTCATCTTTCAACACCAAGGAGAACCCCCAACAAAATGACCCGTGACGAAGTCCTCACCGTGATGCGTGACTCGGCCGTCGAGCTGTTGAAGATCGACCCGGCCAAGGTCACCGAGGAGGCCACGTTCGCCGACGATCTCGAAGCCGACAGCCTCGACGTGGTCGAACTCGTGATGGCGCTCGAGGAGAAGCTCGACATCAGCATCCCCGAGGAAGAGCTCGAGGGAATCAAGACCGTGGGCGAAGCGCTCAACGTGATCGTGCCCAAGGTGGGCGGGTAGACATGACTGCGACCGCCGACGCGTCGTCGTAACCGGCATGGGCGTGAAGTCGCCCGCCGGTAACGACATCGACACGTTCTGGAGCACGCTGGTCGCCGCCGAACGGACCGCCGCCGGTCCCGGTCGAGCGCGTCGACGCGTCGAACTGGCCGGTCGGTTTCGCGTGCGAGGTCAAGGACTTCGACCCGGAGGACTACATCGAGTCGAAGGAAGTCCGCCGCACCGACCGCGTCGCCCAACTCGGCTTCGCCGCCGCGGCCGACGCGCTCAAGCAGGCGGGACCGCTTGGTGTCGACCCCGCGCGCATCGGCGTCGTCGCCGGCACCGGCGTCGGCGGTCTCGAAACCCAAGAGCGTGAGGAGATCGTCGTGTACGAAAAGGGCCCGATCGCGGGTCAGTCGCCGTTCCTCGTGCCGATGATGATGGCGAACGCGACCGCGGCGATGGTTTCGATGGGCAACGGATTCCGCGGCCCGAACATCTGCATCGCCACAGCGTGTGCCGCGGGCACGAACGCTATCGGGGAAGCCGCGCACATCATTCGCTACGGCGGCGCCGACGTGATCATCGCCGGCGGTTCCGAGGCCGCGATCACGCCCGTGGCCATGGCTGCGTTCGCGCGCATGGGCGCGCTCTCGACGCGGCGCGACGACCCGTCGACCGCGTCGCGTCCGTTCGACGCGTCGCGCGACGGATTCGTGATGGGTGAGGGCGCGGCGTTCTTGGTGCTCGAGACGTATGAGAACGCGCTGGCGCGTGGTGCGACCATTCTCGGTGAGGTCTTCGGCTACGGCCGCAACGCCGATGCGCACCACATCACCGCCCCGTCGCCCGACGGCGCCGGCGCGATCAACTGCATGGAACTCGCCATCGCCGACGCCGGACTCACGCCGGGCGACATTGGCCATGTCAACGCGCACGGCACGTCGACCCCGCTCAACGACGCCGCCGAATCCCAGGGCATCTACAAGGTGTTCAACGGTTCGCCGCCGCCGGTCGTGTCGACCAAGGGCGTTACCGGTCACTGCATCGGTGCCGCAGGCGCGATCGAGGCGGTCGCCGCGCTCCTCGCCGCGACTAAGGGCGTGGTGCCACCGACGGCGAACCACACCGAGAAGGGTGAGGGCATCGAAGTCGACGTCGTGCACGGGTCCGGGCGCGAGATCGCTCCCGCGCCTGCCCTGTCGAACTCGTTCGGCTTCGGCGGTCACAACGCCAGCCTGGTTCTCGGCCCGGCCACCTAGGCAGATTTCCGATGAGTCTGCTCGCGCTCGGCACGGCGCGCCTCGGTGGCGCGCAAGCCGAAATCCGCGAGTTGGGCGGACAACGCGTCGGGTGGTTCCGCCTCGCTGACGAGCCCGCTGACGGCGACGAAGGCGTCGGCCGCGGCGCGATCGGTCCCGACGAAGCCGACGCCGTCACGCGGCTGATCCATCTCGCCACCGACACCGGTGTGCCGATCGTCGGCGAGCTCGCGTGCTCCGGCACCGATGTGCGCCACGGCGTGGCATCGCTGGTCGCGTGGGGAAGCATCGCGTCGGCGCTGGTCGAACGCCTCGGGCATGGTGCCGATCGCGCTCGCGGTGATCGGGCCGTGCGCCGCGGGACCCGCGTTACTGATCGGGTTGGCCGACTTCGTGGTGTTCACCGCCGACGCCACCGCATTCGTGTCCGGCCCGGCAGCGGTGATGGGCATGACGGGCGAGTCGATCGACCCGTTTGACCTCGGCGGCGTGAATGTGCACGGTCCCCACAGCGGCATCGCCGCGCTCAGCGTGGACGACGAGGCCGGTGCGATGCACGCGATCGCCGGCGTGCTCGCCCACCTCCCGGCCAACAACCACGCCGAGCCGCCGTGGATACCGTCATACGACGGGATCCATCGCGATTGCGAAGCCACCGTGCCCGACTCGCCCAATGCGGCATACGACGTGCGCAGCGTGATCGACGAGGTGTGCCGACCGTCGGTCGTTCCTCGAACTGTGGCCACGTCACGCGCCGAACGCCGTTGTTGGATTCGCCCGCGTCGACGGGCATCCCGTCGGCGTGATCGCCAACCAGCCGGCGTGGCTGGCGGGCACGCTCGACATCGAAGCGTCGACCAAGGCGGCGCGCTTCGTACAGCTGTGTGACGCGTTCAACGTGCCGTTGCTCACCTTCGTCGACACCCCGGGATTCCAGCCGGGTAAGGACATCGAGTGGCGCGGGATGATTCGCCACGGCGCCAAGTTGGTGCACACCTACGCGTCGGCCACCGTGCCGCGCGTTTGCGTCGTGCTGCGCAAGGCCTACGGCGGCGCGTACATCGTGATGGACTCCCGGGGCATGGGCAGCGACTTCGTGGTCGCGTGGCCCAACGCCGAGATCGCGGTGATGGGTGCGTCGGGCGCGATCGGTCTGCTGTATGGCCGACGCGAGATGTCGGATGAAGACCGGCAGAAGATGATCGACGACTACCAGGCCGACTACTGCACGCCGCGCGTCGCGTCCGAGCGCGGCTACGTCGACGCCGTCATCGAACCGATCGAAACCCGGCGCGTCGTGTGCGGCGCGTTCGACGCGCTGCGCTCCAAGCGCGAACACCTCCCCAAGCGCCGCCACGCCAACCCTCCTCAGTAAGTAAGGAACCGTCGCCATGTTGCTCGAAGGAAAAAAGATCGTCGTCACCGGCGTGCTCACAGACTCGTCGATCGCGTTCGATGTCGCGCGTATCTGTCAGGAGCAGGGCGCCGAAATCGTGCTCACGTCGTTTGGCCGCGCCATGTCGCTCACGCAGCGCGTCGCCAAGCGGTTGCCGACCACGCCCGACGTCTTGGAGCTCGACGCCACGTCGAACGAGAACATCAAAGGCGTCGCCGACGCGCTCGCCTCGCAGTGGGGCCGGGTCGACGGCGTCGTGCACGCCATCGGGTTCGCGCCAGCGGTATGTCTTGGCGAGAACATCTTCGAGGCGCAGTGGGACGACGTCGCCACGGCGGTGCAGGTGTCGACGTATTCGTTGAAGTCGTTGGCCGAAGGATTTCTGCCCCTGCTGCAAGCGGCGGGCGGGGGTTCGATCGTCGGGCTCGACTTCGACGCCACGAAGGCGTTCCCGACCTACAACTGGATGGGCGTGGCCAAAGCGGCGCTGGAATCGCTGTCGCGGTACCTGGCCCGGGACCTCGGCCCGTCGAAGGTGCGTTGCAACCTCGTGGCCGCCGGCCCGCTGCGCACGATGGCGGCCAAGTCGATCCCCGGCTTCGACCGGTTCGAGGACATCTGGGCCGACCGGGCACCCCTCGGCTGGGATCTCAACGACCGCGAACCCGCCGCCAAGGCGGTCGTCGCCCTCCTGTCGGATTGGTTCCCGGCCACCACCGGCGAAATCATCCACGTAGACGGCGGCTTCCACGCGGTTGGAGCCTGACGGCTCCCAACCGCATGGATCATTCTTCCCGGGCGGGCGCCCGCAGGCTCGCCCTCCTCCGCAACGTGGGGCCCCTCGCTTCGCTCGCCCCACGGCGGCCGTTACGCGCGCTCGGCGATGGCTTTTAGGCGGTTGAGGGTCTGGGTCATGCCGTCGCGGTTGGTTTTGCCGCGGGCCCATCCGAGGAGCGCCCAATAGAGCTTCGTGAGTGGATTCGGCATGAGCTGGAAGTACTCGGTCACGTCGGTGCCGCCGTCGTTCGGCTCGAACCGGTAACCCCAGGTGTTGACCATGACCTTGTCGGTACCGACGCCGAACCCGAACACCTTGCCCGGCTCACATTCCGTGACAGTGCACGTCGTCCAATACGTCGGCCCGCGACCATTCCGCTTGACGTGACCGCGGAACTTCGCGCCGACCGCCGGGCCGGTCGCCCCGTCGAGCCATTCGGCCTCGAACGTCTCCGGTGACAATTCGCCGATACGGGTGACGTCGGACGCAATGTTCCAACACGCCATCGGATCGGCGTTTACGTGAACGGTGACGGAATCACCCAAGCTGCTCATCGGAAACTGCTCGCGAGTTCCACGAGGGTGCGGACGCCGAAGCCGGTGCCGCCCTTGACGTACTCGCCGTCTTGTTCGGCGGCGCGAGCGGGGCCGGCGATGTCGAGATGGGCCCACGGCAGTCCGGCGACGAAGTCCTGCAGGAACAGCCCGGCGACGATGGTGCCCGCCTGACCGGGATTACCGATGTTCTTCAGGTCGGCGACCTCGGAGTCGAGGTGCTTCTTGTACATCTGCGGCAGCGGCAGCTCCCAGATGTGCTCGCCGGCGTTGGCGGCGGCCGCCTTTACCTTGTCGAGGAACGCGGGGTTGTTGCCCATCACGCCGGCGATACGCGAGCCGAGCGCGACTACCTGCGCGCCCGTCAACGTCGCAAGGTCGATGATCGCGTTGGGCTTTTCCTCCGCCGCGAGCGAAAGGGCGTCGGCCAGCACCAGGCGACCTTCAGCGTCGGTGTTCAACACTTCGATCGTGGTGTTGTTGCGCGCCCGCAATACGTCACCGGGCTTGATCGCCTTCGGCCCCGGCATGTTCTCGGTACACGCGGCCAGGCCGACGACGCGCGTCTTCACGCCAAGCGCGGCGCACGCCGCGATCGCGTTCAACACGGCGGCGGCGCCGCCCATGTCGGTCTTCATCGTCATCATCCCGTCGGCCGTTTTGAGCGACAGGCCGCCGGAGTCGAAGGTGATGCCCTTGCCGACGAAGAACAACGTCTTCTTCGCGCCGGCGGGCGCGTACTCGAGCCGGATGAGGCGCGGCGGCTGATCCGAGCCCAACGACACCCCGCGCAGCGCGCCCAGACGTTCCTTCTCGATGCGCTTCTCGTCCCAGATCGTCGCGGTGAGCGATGGGGACTCGTCGGCCAACGCCTTCGCCGCGTTCGCCAGATCGGTCGGGTTCAGTTCGCCGGCCGGCTCGTTCACCCAGTCGCGGGCGTTGCACACGAAGCGGGCGATCGTCGCGCCACGGTCGAGCCCCTGCTGCAACCTCGCTTTCGCCGAGTTGATCACGGTGACGCTCGAGATCGCGTCGGCTTCGCCGGCCTTCTTGAGACGGGTGAACTTGTACACGCCGAGAACTGCGCCCTCGGCCAGCGCCTGCCCCATCGCCTTCACGTCGAGGTCGCCACTGATTTGGATGGCGACGCGGGCGTGGCGACGGGCGGCGCGGGCAGCGACCGCCATCGCCGAACGCACGTTGTCGAGCGACAGGTCATCAAGGGGTCCGGTTCCGACGGCCATGACGGTCACGCCGTCATTGCCTGGGACCGAGTGCGTCGAGCCGAGCTTGCCGGTGATGCCGCTCGCCTTGAGGTGGCCGGCGTCGAGAAATTCACTGCCGGCGAACGCGGGCACGAACGGACCGTCCTCGGTAGAGAAGATCGGGACGATGATGGCGTCGACGCCGTCAGCCGGAAGATCCTTCGCCGCGGTGAACGTGATCGGCATTTTTACGTGACGTCCTTTGTCTTGAGAGTGGTGTCGCCCTCGACCCAGCGGGCCATGGCCCACAACAAGCTCGACAGCCGGTTCAGATACGGAATGGCGAGCGAGCCTTCGCCCGCCGCTGCGATCGCGTGTCGTTCCGCGCGTCGCGTCACCGCGCGGGCCACGTCGATCGCCGCCGCGCCGCGGTGTTGGCCCGGCACGACGAATTCCTTGGGCACGTCGAATTTCGACTCGACCAGATCAACGTGGGCCTCGAGCGCGTCGAGCATCGCCGGGTCGACGGCGCCCTGGCCGGGCGTGAGCTTGTGACGGTTTTCGGGCGCGGTGGCCAACTCCGCCATCAGCACCCACAAGTCGCGCGCCACGTGCACGAGGAGATCGTCGACTTCGCCGCCTGGTTCGAAGTGCGCGCGCGCCAGTCCGATGAACGCCTGCGCTTCGTCGACGGCGCCGTAGGCCATCGGTAATGCCGAGTCTTTCGCCACGCGGCCGCCGTACAGCAGGCCAGTGGTGCCGTCGTCGCCTTTGCCTGTGTAATGCGCCATTGCGAGAGAGCACGCTACCTTCGCCGCTCATATGGACAGAGGTGAGGGACCGGTTTCGCCGTGCGACGGACTGCGGGTACTCGACATGTCGCGCGTCGTCGCTGGTCCTATCGCCGGACGCATCCTGAGCGATCTCGGCGCCGACGTGGTGAAGCTCGAGCCGCCCGAGGGTGACGTGACCCGCGTCTGGGGTCAGGTCCGCCACGGCCTCTCGGGCTTCTACACGCAGCAGAACGCGGGTAAGCGCAACGTGTGCGTCGACCTGCGGGTCGACGGTGCCGCTGACGTCGTCAAGGCGCTCGCCGCCGAGGCCGACGTCGTGATCGAGAACTTTCGCGCCGGAGTACTCGATCGCCTCGGGCTCGGCTACGACCAACTGAAAGCGGTCAACGACGACCTCATCATGTTGTCGGTCAGCGGGTTCGGCCGCGGCGGACCGGAGTCGAACCGGCCCGCGTATGCGCCGATGATGCACGCCGAGACCGGACTGCTCGACCGTCAGGCCGCGTTCGACGACGCGTGGCCGTCGGACCCGATGCTGTCGATCGCCGACACCTATAGCGGGCTGCACGGCACGATCGCGATCTTCGCGGCGTTGCGCGTGCGCGACGAGACTGGTGCCGGCCAGCACATCGATCTCGCGATGTTCGACGCCATGGTCTTCACCGACGACTACGCGCACCACGCCGTCGACGACGAACCCGTCGTGCGTCTCGGCGGCGACGTCTACCCAACCGTGGCCGGACCGGTGCTCTTCGCCGGGCAGCTCCGCACGGTGTGGGCCCAGCTCCACAAGGCGCATCGCATCCCCGATCCGGCGCCAGGCGACGTACCGATCCCGGAAAAGGCGCGCCTGCGCAAGCAGGCGGTAGAGGAATGGACGGCGGGGTTCGAGAACTTCGACGACCTCGCCGCCGCGCTCGACGTCGCCGGCCTCGCCTACGGACCGGTGCGCGCCCAGGTCGACGTTGTGCGCTCGCCCACCGCCTACGCCCGCGGCACGGTCGCCGAGATCGACGACAACAGCGGCACCGGCTCCACCCGCGGCGTGGTGCAGACGCCGTACCGGTTCTCCGACGCGAGGTCGGGCGTGCGCGGCGCGGCGCCGCATCGTGGACAGCACAACGCCGAAGTCCTGAAGGAGTGGGCCGGCATCGGAGGCGATGAGGTCGACGCGCTCACGTCCCGACGGCGTGCTCGCGGCCGACGGCTTCGCTTAAGTCGCCAGCAACCCGCGTTCGCTCGAGCAACGCGAGTCCGCGCTCGACGTGGGCGACCGCCATGTTCAACTCCGCAGCCAGCCCCGACGCAACCAGCACCCCGTCGAGCGCACCCAGCAACGGCACCAACACCTCGGTGGCGGCGCGCCCTTGGAACAACACAGGGTGACCGCCGTTCACAACCGCGATGCCGTCGGGAATCGTGACGACCTCGAGGCCTTGCGCGAGCTTGGGCGCGCTCATACCGACACCGCCGCGCACTTGCATCCGTGCATCGCAACGACTCGTCCCTCGACGACGTCGCCGCCCCCATGGGGATGGCGGCGAACGACGCCGATCAACTCCTCGGGAACGCGGTCGACGTCGGTGACCGTCTCCTTCAGCTTCGCAATTTCCGACGCCGCGATTTTCCTCAGGGCGCGCAGTTGCTCCGTCGGTGCGGGGACGACGGCGCGCAACCAGTGCGACGTGATTGCGTCGTGCACCGCCAACTCGGAGGCGTGCTGGCGCTCACGCTGCTCGAAGCATTCGAAACAGGGACCGCCCGGCGCGACCAGAGGTCCGATTTGCAGACGACCGTGGTGGCCCCACACCGGCAGGAACGCCTGCCCGCTGCGATCGAGATCATGGGCAACGGCGAGCGCCGGTCGCGACGCCACGACCACGACCACGCAGTCCTCGCCCATCGGATCCGAAGGACTGTCATGGGTCACTTCGCGGTCGCGCAGGACATTGCGGACGTCGCGGCCGTAGAGCCCGACACCAACGACGAGGACTCTCACACGACCACCCGCGCAAGGCGCGCGTGGTCGGTCCATCCGGGGGCAAGGGGGATGGGGCTCAGTCCGGGCACGACGACGCGCACCGCGTGCAACCCGGCGCGCCGCAATTCCTCGGTGGTGAGGTCCACGGCGAAGCCGGCGACGCCGACGCGCTGAAGTCGCGCCACGATCGCCGGCTTCGACAGGTCGACGGGATCTTGTCCCGGTGCCGCGCTTCCGGCGTCGCCGGACGCGCCGGGTTCAAACGCCGGGTCGGGCGGCGGGTCGTCCGGGTAGGCACGGATCACGCGACGCGCCCGTCGCCGCGCCAGGTCGTCGACTGCTCCGGCAGCGGCGTCGTCGATCGTCGCCGCCGCGGCGATGCCGACCTCGAACGAATTACGCCCTTGAGCGATCGCGACGGGCAGGCCCACGTCGGTTGTCGCGTCGAACACGCCCACTTCACCGGTTGTCACCCGCGGCAGATCAGCGCCGCGCGTGCCGCGCCATCGCCAAGGCGTCGCGGGCAATGGTGTCGAGCAGGCCGTCGAGCACCGCGCCGCCGAAGTCCTCGGCGACCGCCAGGCCCGACAACGTTGCACCCCAGAAGTTCTCGGCTTCGACCGACGGAGTCAGGCCGAGGTGCACGAGGACCGCCGGTACCCACATCGGCCGCCCGTCGTCGAGCGCGAACCCTTCGACCCAGCGGATGCGATCGCGGGCTTCAAGGGGGGCGAGGCGGGGCAGGTCTTCGACGGCGATCGCTTCGTCGCCCAACTCATCGGCGCTCGACCAGCGCATGTCGGAGGATTCCCAACCGGCGGCGGCGTACAGCGCCAGCGCGCGCATGACCGCGTCGCGCGACGCCGCGGCTTCGTCGAGGCCTGCGCCTACGCCCTCGAGCGCCGGCGCGTACTCGGGGTGACGCCCGTGGCCCGCCGACGCGAGCCGCACCACCCGTCGAGCGGCATCCGCGCCAGGAGCGCGGTCCTCGTACGCACGGACGTGCGAAATCACGCCACCAATCGGACTTACTAGGGGAAATGCGATGGTCGAACGTACCAAGCGCTTCGCCTACGTTGCGCGTCATGACGATTGCGACGCGCTACGAGCAGGTGACCGCCAACGACGGAGGAGCATTCGACGCCTTTTGCGCTGTACCCGAGAGCGGTACTGGACCCGGCATCTTGTTGTTCCAGGAAATCTTCGGCGTCAACGACAACATCCGGGACCTCGCAACCAAGCTCGCGGCCGAGGGTTACGTCGTACTCGCACCCGACATGTTCTGGCGCATCGAGCCCCGGTTCGAACGTAAGGACGAGTCCGGCATCGCCGACGCCTTTGCCATCGTGCAGAAATTCGACTTCGAGCAGGGCATCTCCGACATTCAAGCGACGCACGGCCACCTGCTGGGGATGAGTGAATGCACAGGAACAATCGGCGCGGTCGGCTTCTGTCTCGGTGGCGGGCTGGCGTTCGCGGCGGCCGCGCTCAGCCGCGTCGAGGGCCGGGGTCCCGACGCCGCGGTGGCGTATTACGGCTCGCCCGTGAACGGTTTGCTCGAGCACGCCGACAAGGTCCAGTGTCCGCTGCTTTTCCACTACGGCGACGAGGACGCGTTCATTCCGACGCCCCTTATCGAAGAGGTCGAAGCTGCCTTTGCGGCCCGAAGCGACGTCGAAGTTCTGCACTACGCCGCCGGCCACACGTTCAGCAATAACGACGCCCCCTCGATGTATAACGCCGAGGCGGCGGCCAACGCCTGGGAGCGCACGCTGGTGTTCTTCGACCGCACGCTAAGGAACTGACCTCCCACGAACGCTCCGCTAGAGCGATGCGGGCCCCGGCCACGTCGGCAGCGGCCGCAACGGCGGCGGCGCGACCTCGGTGAAGTAGCGAATCATCCAATACGGCGTGAGGAAGTCGATCCCCGGCTTGCGATGGGTTTTCGCTTGCACGCCGTCGAGTTGATCGGGCGCTCGTTGCCAGAGGAAGTCCGTCGGCGTGCGTTGGGCCACCGGCAGCGGTCGGGCTGCTCGCAATTCCGGAGCAGATCCGGAGTTCCACACGATGGTGTCGTTGCCGAGAAGGTCGAGCCGGATCTCCTCGCGATCGGTGGGAACACAAACCAGCGAGTTGCCACACCGCGTGCTGTTGACGACGGGACCGGCTTCGATGTTGGCGCGGTAGTCCAACCACTCGCGAAGGTGGGTAACCGCCTGGTCGAGGCGGCGCTGCTGGCCGGTCGACGCGTACATGATCGCCTCGAAGTGCGCGTTCACATCGTCGCTGATCGTCTTGTCCATGACGCTGAGCCCGAGCGCGAGCACCTGGCGTTCGAGCCCGCTCGTTGTCCGAAGCAGGTTGAACGCGTTGAGGTGGTTCAGGTTCCACTTGTAGTAGTCGTCGCGGGGTCGCAGCGCGTCCAACGCCAAGGACGGTCCGAGCGCGGGGCCCTGCGTGGCGAACTCCTCCAACCAAATCGCGTCCCATTTCAACTTGTCGGCGGCTGCGCCCCCTCGCGCAAGCACGTGACGCACCGAGTTCGCGATGTTGAGCCGCGCCTCGGGGGTGTAGACGAACAGCGGCGAGAAGAACCCGTCGAAGTCGTGCGTTGCGCTGACGTAGCCGTGCGGTCGCGGGTATGTCCAGACGTACTTCCACAGGAAGTCACCCATCGCCAAGAGGTCGGTACGGATCTGCTTGCGCAGGTCGGGCGCGTCCGGACCGACCAGGTCGTAGGCGGTCAGCATGCCGAAGGTCAGGCCAGCGTAGGTGTCGCGCGACGGAGACGTCTCGCAGTTGTACGTCTTGCCGTCGCCGTGGTTCCACGTGATCTGGAACACGCGATTGTCGTTGTTCTGCACCGCGTCCTCCGGGTGCTGCGACGGATCGTCGATGCCCAGCGGGCCCAGACCCACCGGCGTGCATGCGCGCTGGATCATTCCCTTCTCGCCGCGTATGACTCCGCCGCCGAAGTCGGCGACGTGCCGGTCGTTCGTCGGGTCCGTGAGCGAGACACCCGGCGGAATCTTGAGCGTGCCCGTCCAGTCCTGCGCGATGTTGATGTCGATGTGTTCGGCGGCGAGGATTTCGCGCACACGCGCCAATCGCATCGGCCTGCTCGGCCGCCCAAAACGGATCGCTGTTGTATCTCTTCGCGACCTGGTATCGCATCGCCTGGCCACCCAGGTACACGCCGGTCCACAAACCGCTGTCGCCCCACCCGCTGGTATCGACCACGTGGCCGGCGAGGCGCGCCGGAGAGTCAAAATCGACCTCGACGGCGTGACCGGCGCGCATGTGATCGTCGATCAAGTGCTCGAAGTGCACGGCGTTCGCAACATCGGCGGGCGTCGCGAGTGGGTTGCTCGGAGGCACGGCCGCCGCGCCCGTCCCCGCAACGCCGGTTCCCGCTGCGAGGAGCGCAGCGAGCGCGACCACGATCACACCCCGAGACCGAACAGCCCCCACGTCGGGCACCATACTGATTCGATGCAACCAATTGGCGTCCACCATGTGTCGATCAACGTGAATGACGTGGCGGCGGCGGCGACGTTCTACGTCGACGTACTCGGGTTGACTCGCCGCGACGACCGACCAGACTTCGGTTTCGACGGGGCGTGGCTGAATGCCGGCGACCAGCAGGTGCATCTCATCGCCGGGTCGGTGCCGAAGGGCGAAGGCCAGCATTTCGCGCTGCACGTGGCCGACCTTGGCGGGACGATCGAAGAGCTACGCGCCAGCGGCATCACGATCAGCGACGCGTCACCCGTCGGCACCGGGTTACAGGCGTTTCTGGCCGATCCGTCCGGCAATCTCGTCGAGCTGCATCAAGCCCGCTAGTCCGCGGAACAAATGAAATCGGGACTCCGTTGGTGAGGCCCTACCCTTATGGCCAACATGCGTGACTATCTGGAGGCAGTGCGCGAACGCGTCATCGTGTTCGACGGAGCAACCGGCACGAATCTGCACGCCCGTGAACTGAGCGATCGACGACTTCGGCGGTCCGCAATTCGAAGGCTGCCCGGAGATTCTCAACATCACCCGGCCCGACGTCATCCGTGACCTGCACGCCAGCTTCTTCGACGTCGGGTGCGACGTGGTGGAGACCAACAGCTTCGGCGGGTTCTCCACGGTCCTCAACGAATACCAAATCCCCGAGCGGGCCTACGAGCTGTCGCTGGCCTGCGGCGCGCCTCGCCCGCGAGGTGGCCGACAGTTACGACGGCGAGCGGTTCGTCGCCGGGTCACTCGGCCCCGGCACAAAGATGGCCACACTCGGTTGGATCAGCTTCGCCGAGTTGCGCGACAGCTACGAGACGGCGGCCGCCGCGTTGCTCGAAGGCGGCGTCGACCTCTTCATCATCGAGACCGTGCAGGACCTGCTTCAGGCGAAGGCGGCGATCATCGCCTGCTCGCCGAGCGATGGCGACGGCAGGACGCGAGGTCCCGATCCAGGTGCAGGTGACGATCGAGACGACCGGACGCATGCTGCTCGGCACCGAGATCGGCGCGGCGCTGGCGTCGCTCGGGGCCGATGCGCCCCGATGTATTCGGACTCAACTGCGCGACCGGTCCGAAGGAGATGCACGAGCATCTTCGCCACCTGTCGCGCTATTCGCCGTTCCCGATCAGCTGCGTGCCCAACGCCGGCCTGCCCTCGATCGTCGACGGGGCGACGCACTACGACCTCACGCCGTCGAGCAGTTGGCCGACGCCCACGAGCGCAACGTGACCGAACTCGGCATCACCGTCGTCGGCGGTTGTTGCGGCACCACGCCCGAGCACCTTCGTCAGGTCGTGGAACGGGTGCGGAACCTCACCCCGGCGGCGCGCACCCCGGTCGTCGAGCCGAGCGTGTCGTCGCTGTTCTCCGCCGTCCCGCTGCGTCAGGAGACGAGCTACCTGGTCATCGGCGAGCGCACCAACGCCAACGGCTCGCAGCGCGTTCCGCGACGCGTTGCTCGAAGGCGACTGGGACACCTGCGAGGACATGGCCCGCGAACAGGTGCGCGAAGGCAGCCACGCCATCGACGTGTGCGTCGACTACGTCGGCCGCGACGGCGCGCCCGACATGAGCGAACTCGCCCGCCGCTACGCCGAGCGCATCGACGGCGTCGTCGTGCTCGACTCGACCGAGCCGGCGGTAATCCAAGCCGGGCTCGAACGACTCGGCGCTCGCGCCATCATCAACTCGGTCAACCTCGAAGACGGCGACGGCGAGGACACGCGCTTCCACAAGGTGCTCACCCTCGCCGCCCAGTTCGGCGCCGCTGTGGTGTGCACGTGCATCGACCAAGAAGGACAGGCGCGCACGCCCGAGTGGAAACTGCGGGCGGCCAAGCAGATCCGCGACCTCGCCGTCAACCGATACGGCTTGCGCGACGAAGACCTGCTGTTCGACGCCTTGGCGTTGTCGATCGGCACCGGCCTCGAAGAGAGCCGCGGCGACGGCGCGGCCACGATCGAAGGCATCCGCCTCATCTCGCAGGAACTGCCGAACTGCTTCACCACGCTCGGCCTGTCGAACGTGTCGTTCGGCCTGAACCCGGCGCTGCGCCACGTCATCAACTCCGTGTTCCTGCACGAGTGCGTCGAAGCCGGTCTGACGAGCGCCATTGCCCACGCCGGTCGCCTGCTGCCGCTCAACCGCATCGACGAGGAGGACAAGAAGCTCGCGCTCGACCTCATCTACGACCGTCGCACCGAGGACTACGACCCGCTCACGATCCTGCTGAACAAGTTCGAAGGCGTGAAGGCTGGCGCGCTCGAAAAGGAAGACCGCAGCGGCTGGCCCGTCGAGGACCGCTTGAAGCAGCGCATCATCGACGGCGACCGCACCGGACTCGACGCCGACCTCGACGAGGCACTGGCGACCACGCCAGCGCTCGACATCCTCAACGACACACTGCTCGAAGGCATGAAGGTCGTCGGCGACCTGTTTGGCCGCGGCGAGATGCAGCTGCCGTTCGTGCTGCAGTCCGCCGAAGCGATGAAGGCGGCAGTTGCGCACCTCGAACCGCACATGCCCAAGAGCGCCGACTCGACCAAGGGCCGCATCGTGCTCGCCACCGTGAAGGGCGACGTGCACGACATCGGTAAGAACCTCGTCGACATCATCCTCACCAACAACGGCTACGAGGTGTTCAACCTCGGCATCAAGGTGCCGTTGAACGACATGGTGCAAAAGGCCCGCGAAGTCGGCGCCGACGCGATCGGCATGAGCGGGTTGCTGGTCAAGAGCACCCTGATCATGCGCGAGAACCTGGAAGAGTTGAACGACGCCGGCCTCGCCAGCGACACTCCGGTCATCCTCGGCGGCGCCGCGCTGACCCGCACCTACGTCGAGCGCGACCTGCGCGAGGTGTACGACGGGCGGGTCTTCTACGGGAAGGACGCGTTCGAAGGGCTGCACACCCTCGACGACCTCATGAACCGCAAACGCGCCGGCACACTCGAGGGCGACGAGGCGTTCGGCAAGCGAAGCGGGCGGGCGCAACCTGCCCAAGCGCGCGCCGAAGGCCGTCGTAGATCCCTCGACGCTGCCGCGGCGTTCGCCCGAGGTCGCGACCGACAACCCGGTCTTCACACCGCCGTTTATCGGTTCGCGCGTCATCAAGGGCATCGCGCTCGACGACATCGTCACGTACCTCAACGAGACAGCGTTGTTCCGCAACCAGTGGCAGTACCGCCCGGAGAAGGGCGAGAACGACGAGGACTTCAAGACCCGCATCCGTCCGGAGTTGCGCAACCGCCTCGCCGAAGCGAAGTCGCTCGGTCTACTGGTGCCGCAGGTGGCGTACGGCTACTTCCCCGCCAACGCCGAAGGCAACGACGTGGTCATTTGGAAGGATGACGACCGCACCGCCGAATGGATGCGGTTCTCGCTCCCCCGCCAGCAAAAAGAGCCGTATCTCTGCATCGCCGACTTCGTAAAGCCGGTCGGCTCGCCCGAGCCCGACTACTTGGCATTCCACGTGGTGACGATGGGCGATGTCGTGTCGCAGCACGCGGCGAAGCTTTTCGCCGAAGACAAGTACACCGACTACCTGCACGTGCACGGCCTCGGCGTGGAGATGGCCGAAGCGCTGGCGGAGTTGTGGCATCGCCGCATCCGTGAGGAGTGGGGTTTTGCCGACGAGGACGGGCCGTCGATCGCGGGGTTGTTCCGCCAGCAGTACCGCGGCGGCCGCTACTCCTTCGGCTATCCGGCGTGTCCCGATCTTGAGGACAACGTGAAGATCGGTGAACTCCTCGGCGCCGAACGCATCGGCGTGGAGTGCAGCGAGGAAACGTCGTTCCAGTACCAGCCGGAGCAGACCACCTCCGCCGTCATCTGCCACCACCCGCAGTCGAAGTACTTCGTGGCATGACCGACGAATTGGTCGTGCGACCGATCGGCCTCGTGGTCGGCGGACGGGTTGAGCCCATCGACGATGACTGGGGCGAGGTCGAGTGCACGATCGAACTCGATGCCGAACAATTCGGCCCCGACGTGCTCGACGGGCTCGACTCGTTCAGTCACGTCGAGATCGTCTACATCTTCCACCTCGTCGCCGACGAAGAGATCGAGACCGGCGCCCGTCACCCGCGCGAGCGGGAGGATTGGCCGTCGGTCGGCATCTTCTCGCAGCGCGCCAAGGGGCGGCCGAACCGTGTCGGCACCACGACCTGCGAGATCGTGTCGGTTGAGGGGCTCAGCCTTCGTGTGCGTGGCCTCGACGCGATCGACGGCACCCCGGTGATCGACATCAAGCCATTCATGACCGCGTTCGCGCCACGATCAGTCGTGCGCGAGCCCGTCTGGGCGAAGGAACTCATGGCCGACTACTGGCACGCCGCCGACCACGTCGACTGGTAACCCCGTCGCCGCCGGCGGCTACAAGTCTTTGGCGAGGCGGAGGCCGCTGAACGCCCAGCGGCAGGCGGGGCCGAAGAAGTTGCGGTAGCTGCGCCGGGCGTGACCCTTGGGCGTGGCGCAGCAGCTGCCCTTGAGCACCTGCTGGTTGATCATGAACTTGCCGTTGTATTCGCCGACCGCGCCCGCCGCGGGCGTGAATCCGGGATAGGGCGAGTACGCGCTGGCCGTCCACTGCCACACCGACCCGAACCACTCGTCGGCGGTCGGATGCAGACACTTCACGTCGAGGCCGGACTTGGCCGGCGGCGTCTCGGGCGCGGCGATCTCCCACTCAGCCTCGGTCGGCAGGCGCGCCTTCGACCAGCGGGCGAACGCGTCGGCCTCGTACCAACTCACGTGCACGACCGGCTCGTCGGCGCGCACGGCGAGCGGGCCGCCGAGGGTGAACGTGGTCCACTCGTGGCCGTCGTGCCACCAGTACAGCGGCGCGTCCCACCCCTGCTCCTTCACCGTCGCCCAGCCGTCGCTCATCCAGAACTCCGGGCGCTCGTAGCCGCCGTCGTGCATGAACGCGAGCCAGTCGCCACACGACACAAGCGAGTTGCTGATGGAGAACGGCGTGAGCAGCGCGTCGTGGCGCGGCGTTTCGTTGTCGAAGCAGAACCCGTCGCCGGCGTGGCCGATCTCGACGACGCCACCTGCGTGGTCGATCCAGCGCCCCGCCTTCGGGCGAACGATCGGTTGATCCCACCAGCGGGCTTTGCCGTAGTGCGGCTGGGTCGGGTTGACCGACAGCACGTGTTTGATGTCCATCACGATCAGCTCTTGGTGCTGTTGCTCGTGGTTGAGGCCGAGCTCGACGAGCGCGGCGGCGTCGGAGCCATCCTCGATGGCGTCGAGCAGGACGTGCATGTTGTCGTCGACGTGGTGGCGGTAGTCGCTGATCTCCTTCGCGCCCGGACGGGTCAACAGGCCGCGCTCGTTGCGGGCGTGGCGGGGCCCGACCGCTTCGTAATACGGAGTTGAAGAGATACCGGTAGTTGTCGTCGAAGTGGCGATAACCCGCGAGCGACGGCTCGAGGAGGAACGTTTCGAAGAACCACGTGGTGTGGGCCCGGTGCCACTTTGTGGGGCTCACATCGGGCATCGACTGGACCGTTTGGTCCTCGGCCGAGAGGGGTTCGGCCAGTGCCTCGGTGAGGCGACGGACGTTGTCGTAGTCACGCTGGGTCATGCGCTCACCCCTGCGAGTGTGAGGAGGAAGTCCCCAGCTTCGTCGGTCCACTGGTCGATCACACGCATGCCCGCTTCCGCCAGCTCGACGTTGACGCCGCCGGCGGTGAATTTGGCGCTGATCTCGGTGCGCAGGACCTCGCCCTCTTCGAAGATGACCTCGAGATCGAGGTCGTCGACGCGCACGTGCTGCGTCGCGCAGGACACCAGACGCATCTCGATCCACTGATGTTCCTCGTCGTAGACCGCGACGTGGCGGAAGTTGTCCACGTTGAAGTTGGCGCCGAGCTCGCGGTTGAGCCGTACGAGCACGTTGCGGTTGAACGCCGCCGTGACGCCCCTAGCGTCGTCGTACGCCGCGACGAGACGAGCGCGATCCTTAACGAGGTCGGTGCCCAGCAGGAAGGTGTCGCCGTCGACGCATGCCGGATCGAAGGGTGCCGAGTATACCGGCGCGCTGGGCGGGACCGAAGTTGCCGATGGTGCTACCGAGAAGTGCGATGAGCCGACGACCGTCTTGGGGAATCGCCGGCAGGTCGTGGTCGAAATCGCCGACGATGCCGTGCACCCCGAGGCCGGGGTATTCGTCCACGAGCGCTTCGGCGGCGGACCGCAACGTTGACTCCGCGACGTCGAACGGCACGTACAGCGCCGGCATGGTCATGGCGTCGAGCAGGAAGCGGGTCTTTTCCGAGTTGCCCGAACCAAGCTCGACCAATGTGTCGGGCTCGGCCGCGGCGATGATGTCTTTCGCATGGTCGGTGAGGATCGACCGCTCCGCCCGGAAGGGGTAGTACTCGTCGAGCCGCGTGATCTCGTCGTAGAGCGCGCAGCCCGTCTCGTCGTAGAACCAGGTGGGCGTGAGAGTCTTCGGCGACGACGTCAGCCCGCGTACGACTTCGTGGCGGAGCGCGACGGCAGACGCGGCTTCGTCGAGGAACACCTCAATCCGCATCACAGGAACACTACGGAGACGGGTGTGACATCGGGATGCCTTACCCGTTAACTACGAGGCAAGAACCGCCCTGGCCACCAAATCTGTTCCGAATGCCGTGAGGATCGCCAGGTAGAGCAGTCCGGTGGCGGCCATCACGGCGCTATAGGAACGCTCCTTCAGCGCCGCGTTGGTGACCAAACACAGGGCGATGGTGGTGAGCGCGCACGCGATCCAAAACCAGCCGAGCATGCCGCCGTAACCGTCGTCGATGGTGCCGCTGAACACAGAGAACATGCCCGTGGGCAGCAGCAGCAGGACGACTTCGATTGGCCAGATGCGCGCCACCCACCCGTTCAGTTCGAACAGCGGCGCCCGGGGCAGGCCGGGCTGCACCAGGTACCAGTGGCCGAGGAGCATGGCGTCGGTGACCGATCCGAGAAACGCTGCCCCGACCACGGTGCGCGCCACACCGAGCAATTCGGTGCCGACGCCCCCGTGGGCGTCGGCGAACCCGGCGGAGATCAGGCCAACGACACCGATCACCGGCGCGATCGGCGTCGAGGATCGGCGGAAACTCCGGCAACGCCGGTCGTTCGACGGGTCTCTCGCGGCCGATGGGGTGATCGATCATGGCGGTCACACGCTGGCTCCGGGCGCTGGCAAGATCGTGGGCGCCCGACACGCCCGCTTTGCGTCGGATGATCGAAACAACAAGGGCCACGGTCGCGGCGACCATGACGCCGGCCGATGACAGCTCGCGCCCAGCAACGGGGTCGAACGCCAGCCCGGCGGCGATCGAGCCGGCGGCAAACGCGATGAAGATCGCCGCGCATCAACCAGCCGTAGCCGATGCCGAGCAACCGGCCGCGGGTAGTCACCCACAGGAACGCCAGCCCGCCGACCGACCACTGCAGCAGAACAGTTGCCGCGTCCAGGCGAATCACGCGTGCATTGTCACCGGTCGGCCCTCATTCCGACGACTTTCTGCGGATTTTCGCTCGGGGGATGGGCGGAATCCGCAGAAAGTCGGGGGGTTGTTTCAGCCGACGACGACGAGGTCGTGGTTCGCCGAGTTCAGCGACCAGGGACCGTCGTCGGTGGCGACCACGATGTCTTCGAGGCGGGCGCCGAAGCGACCCGGCAGGTAGATGCCGGGCTCGACGGAAAAGGCGTTGCCGGCCTCGAGCAGCGTCTGGTTGCCGTCGACCAGGTACGGGTCCTCATGCACGTCACGGCCGATGCCGTGGCCAGTGCGGTGCGGGAAGAACTCGCCGAATCCGGCGTCGGCAATGACGTCGCGGGCGGCACCGTCGATATCTCCGCACGGCGTGCCGACCACCGCCGCGCTCACGCCCGCGGCGTGCGCCTCGGCGATCACCGCGTACATCTCCGCGAACTCGGGCGAGGGCTCCCCGGTGCAGACCGTGCGCGTGATGTCGGAGCAGTAGCCGTCGAGGACGCCGCCGAAGTCGCACACCACCGACTCGTCGCGCCCGATGACGCGCTCGCCCGGCTCGTGGTGGGGCGACGCCGAGTTCGGGCCTGATGCCACGATCACGAACGCCACCTTGTCGTGGCCTTCGGCGATCAGGCGGCGTCCGATGTCGGTGGCAACGTCAGCTCTCGGCCCGGCCCACCAAGGCGATCTCGCCACTGTGGATCGCGCCGGCGACGCGGTCCGCCGCGGCCGCGGCACGCGCCAACGTGTCGAGTTCGGCTCGATCCTTCGCGGCGCGAAGCGGTGACGTGACGAGTGACGCCGGATGCCAGCGCCGCGCCGGCAGTTCGTTCTGCAGCGCCAACAGAAACCGCGACCAGGTGTGGTCGCCGATCGCCAGCGTGATGCGACTCCCGACCAAACCACCGACGATCGACACCGGATCGTCGGTTTCGTCCCACGCGATGAGACGGAACAAATCCGGACGGTCCTCGACCCGAGGCGCTTCGAGCCGCGGCACGATCAGCGTCGGCTCCTCCTTCGCGGGCACCACGAGCATGGTGAGGCGCTCCAGCGGCATCGCCTCGTAGCCACATAACCAGGGCAGATCGGCGCCCACGGACAGCAGCAACGCGTCGACGCCGAGCTCGGCCATACGCGCGCGCACACGCGTCAACCGATCGACCAGAACATTCGCCCCCGACTGCGCTGTCACCACCACCGGCAAACCTACCGACTCGTCGCGAGCGCTGCGTCGGCGCCGGTGCGGGCGTGATAGCTCGACCGCGTCAGCGGTGAGCACTCGACGTGCGCGAAGCCCAGCTGCTGCGCGTCATGACGGAGCGCGTCGAACTCGTCCGGCGTCCACCAGCGCGCCACCGGTAGGTGGTGCGCCGTGGGACGGAGGTACTGGCCGATGGTCGCGATGTCGACGCCCACGGCGCGCAGGTCGCGCAGGGCACCGAGCACTTCGTCGTGGGTCTCGCCGAGGCCGACCATCAAACCCGACTTCGTGACGAGCCCCGTCTTCTTGGCCTGGGCGAGGACCGACAGGCTGCGGGCGTAGCCCGCCGACGGCCGAACCGCCCGCTGTAGTCGCGCAACGGTCTCGAGGTTGTGATTGAGGATGTCGGGCCGCGCGCCGAAGATCGTGGCGAGCGACGAGGGATCGCCTTTGCAATCCGAGATCAGCAACTCGATCGTCGTGCTCGGCGCGGCGAGCCGCACGGCGTCGACGGTCGCAGCGAACGCGGTAGCTCCGCCGTCGTCGAGGTCGTCGCGGGCAACGGTGGTGATCACGACGTGTTTGAGGTCGAGTTCGACGGTCGCCGCGGCCACACGTGCAGGCTCCTGCGCGTCAATTGGTTCGGGCTTGCGCGTGTCGACAAGGCAGAAGCCGCACGCGCGGGTGCAGCGCGACCCATTGATCATGAACGTGGCCGTGCCCTCGTTCCAGCAGTCGTAGATGTTGGGACAGCCCGCTTCTTCGCACACGGTGACGAGTTGGTTGGATCGCATCGTCTGCTTGAGCGACCGGTACTCGGCGCTGAAGTCCGCCTTGACCCGGAGCCATTCCGGCTTGCGCTGGTCGACCGCCACCGATGTGGTGGTGTCGACTCCGGCGGCGTTCAGTCGCCCGAGCAGGCGGACGGGAGCGGCGTTGCCCTCGGCGTGAGCCCGACTGAAGGGCGAGAGGTCGTCGGGGCGCTTGACCCAGGCGACATCGGCGCGATCGCCGGATCCGGTACGGGCCACGATCGCGTCGACCAGGTCGCGCATCGACGCCTTGACGCCCTCGTTCGCGATGGACGTGACCGGGTACTTGGCGATGCCGCAGGGCACGATGTGGTCGAACCAGCTCAGGTCGGTGTTCACGTTGACGGCGAAGCCGTGCATGCTGCGGCCCCGGCTCACGCGCACCCCAATGGCCGCGATCTTGCGCGGGTCTCGGTCGACGTCCACCCACACCCCGGGATAGCCCTCGAGGCGTGATGGCTTGGCGACGCCGACGTCGCCGAGCGCGTCGATGACGAGTTGCTCGATCCACTCGACGTGGTTCGGGATCGCGTTCGTGCCCATGGCGACGTTGAGGACTGGGTAGCCGACGAGCTGGCCCGGGCCGTGGAAGGTGACGTCGCCGCCCCGGTCGGTACGCACGCAGACCGCGCCCACGGATTCCGGCGCGACGAGGATGTTGGCCGGGTCCGTGCGGACCCCGAGCGTGTACGTCGGCGGGTGCTCGACCAGGAGCAGCGCGTCGCCCGTGTCGCGCTCCCACATCGCGCGCATGAGTTCATGCGCCTCGGTGTACGCGACGCGCCCGAGCCAGCGAGTTCTCAACGGCCCGACGTGGGGCGAGCGGAGCGAGGGGCCCCACGTCAAGGGAGGAGGCCGGGGTTGGGGCCCCGGCCGGGAGCACCGAAGGCGCCGGAGTGATCGTTCACGCGAGCTCGGTGGCCCAGTCGCGGGTCTCG
Organism: uncultured Actinomycetes bacterium; assembly: GCA_963769985.1. Lineage (GTDB taxonomy): Bacteria > Actinomycetota > Acidimicrobiia > Acidimicrobiales > JACCXE01 > JACCXE01. The sequence continues at coordinate 112,130 of CAVYNR010000007.1, forward strand.
ATGATCTCGCGGATGCGGGCCAGGAACGCCGCCGCGTAGGCCCCGTCGTACCGCGATGGTCGAAGGAGATGGCGAGGTTGCCGACGTGGTGTACCGCGATGGCGTGGGTGCCGTCGGGCAGCGGCACCGCGACGGGCTGCGGCTTCACGCCGTCGGTCGAGAGGATCGCCACCTGCGGCTGGTTGATGATCGGCCCGGTGATGAGTGTGCCGTAACCACCGGCGTTCGTGATGGTGAAGGTGCCGCCGGAGATGTCGTCGGCCCCCAATTTCTTGTTGCGCGCCTTGTTGGCGAGCTCGCCCATCTCGCGGGCGAGCGCGCGTAGCCGCTTCGTGTCGGCGTCGTGGACCACGGGAACGATGAGCCCCTCGAAGTTGAGGTCGACGGCGATGCCGAGGTTGACGTAGTTGTGCACGATCAGCTCGTCGGCGCCAACTGTCGCGTTCACGTGCGGGAACTCGCGGATGGCGTCGACCAGCGCGCGAGCGATGAACGGCAAGTAGCTGAGGCTCACGCCCTCGGCTGCCTTGAACTCGTCTTTCTCTGCCTGGCGCACGATCTCGACGTTCTCGTAGTCGACTTCGATGACCACGAGCGTGTGCGCGGACGTGCTGAGTGAGCGCACCATGTGCTCGGCGGTCCGGCGCCGGATGTTGGAGAACGGAATCGCGGTGTCGCGCTCACCGGCGCGGCGCGGGCGGGCGCGGCGGCTTTCGCCGCGGGCGCGGCGGCCGGCTCGGCTTTGGCGGCGGCAGGTGGGGCCGTCGGCGCGGCAGCTGGGGCTTCGGCGGGGGCGGGCGCCGGCGTGCGCACCTTTGGCGCCCGCGTCCATCGCGCCAAGCACGTCGGCGCGGGTGATCCGCCCACCCGCGCCGGTGCCCTTGATGTTCGCGGCATCGAGGTTGTTCTCCGCCAGCAGCTTGCGCACCACCGGGGACAGCACCGTCGACGGACCACCGTTCGAGGACGTGTCCGCCGCCGGTGTGTGGTGCTGGTGCGGGCGCAGGCGCTGGCGCGGGTTCGGGTTCGGGCGGTGGCGCTTCGGATACCGGCGCCTCGACGACCGCCGGCTCTTCCGGCGGCGCCGGCGTGGGCTCGGCGACGGGCGCTTCCGCCGCCGGCGCGGGCGGCGGGCGCGGCCCCGTCGGCGGCATCGCCGACAACCGCGAGCACCGCGCCGACCGGAACCGTCTCGCCCTCGGGCACCACGATCGACGTGATCACGCCCGACACGGGAGAGGGGACTTCGGAGTCGACCTTGTCAGTCGAGACCTCGAAGAGGATCTCGTCTTCCTTGATGGTGTCGCCCACCGCTTTGGCCCAACGCGTGATGGTTCCCTCGGTGACCGTCTCGCCAAGCTGCGGCATCGTGATGTCAGCCATGGAGGCCTCTCCCGGTAAGCGCGAGCACGGTTTCACCGAACAACTCGGAGAGGCTCGGGTGCGGTTGGATGAAGGCACTCACCTCGTCAACGGTGGCCTCCCAGTTCACGGCCAAGTATCCCTGGCCGAGTTGTTCGGTTACCCACGGACCGGCCATGTGCACGCCGATCAACTTTCCGGCTTTGCCGTCGGCGTCTTTCTCGGCGATCACCTTCACGAGACCGTCGGTGTCGCCCACGATGATCGCCCGACCGTTACCGATGTACTTGTGCTTCGACACGGCGATCTCGATGCCCGCTTCCTTCGCCGCCGCTTCGGTCATGCCGACGTAGGCCACCTCGGGATAGGTGTAAATGCACATCGGCACCTTCGAGTAGTCGAGTGGAATGGCGGGCTCGCCCAAGATCGTCTTGATAGCGAGCATGCCCTCGGCGAAGCCGACGTGCGCCAGCTGCGGATGCATTCCCAACCCGTCGACGGCAATGAGATCGCCGAGCGCGTACACGTTCGGCGCGGAGGTGCGCATCCACGGGTCGACCTTCACGAACCCGCGCTCGTCGACGGCGACTGCGCTTCCTTCGCCGAGCAGATCGTCGCTCAGCGGGCGCCGGCCGACGGACATGACGATGACGTCGGCGGTGATCGTTTCGGCCTCGCCGAACGTGACCACGGTCTGGCTGCCGTCGGCGGTCGGCGCATGGCTCTTGACCTCGACGCCGGTCCGGATGTCGATGCCGCGCTTTTTGAAGCTGCGCGCCACGACGTCGGCCGCGTCCTTGTCACACCCGGTGAGGATCTGCGGGAGGAACTCGAGGATCGTCACCTGCACGCCGAGGTCCGACATCGACGACGCGAACTCGCAGCCGATGGCGCCGCCGCCGATGACCACGGCCGACGACGGGAGCTTGTCGAGCATCAACACTTCATCGGAGGTCAGGACGTACTTGCCGTCGACGTCGAAGCCCGGCAGCGTGCGCGGCACCGATCCCGAACACAACAGCACGTTCGCGCCGACGAGCTCCGTGCCGTCGGCGTCGCCACCGCTCACGCGCACGACGCCGTCGGCATCGAGTCGTCCGGCGCCGATGTAGGTGGTGATCTTGCGCTGCTTCATGAGCCCGGCCAGGCCCTTCCACAGCTGGTCGACGACCTTCTGCTTACGCGCCTGGCTGGTGGCGAACTCGATTGTCGGCTGATCTGAGACCACGCCGAAGTCCTTGGCGTGGGAAACGGTGCGGTAGACCGACGCCGTCTCGAGGTACTCCTTGGCCGGGATGCAGCCTCGGTGCAGGCACGTGCCGCCGACCTTTTCCTTCTCGACCACGGCGATGTTCAGGCCAGCTCCGGCGCCGTAAAGGGCGGCTGCGTAGCCAGCCGGTCCACCGCCGATCACGACTATGTCGAACTGTTCAGCCACAAAACGAGCCTACCGCCGAGCGTCGCGCGGTCCTACCGGTTGGCAAGCAGCGTTTGAATCGTGAACGCGAGCACGATCACGACCCCGCACAGCAGCGCTAAAGCAATGAGGACACGTGTGGGCACCCCGGTAACGTAACTGTCGCGATGGATAACGACACACTCGTGATCGCCGGGCGCGAGTTCGGCTCCCGCCTCTTCCTCGGGACGGGCAAGTTCCCGTCCAACGCGTCCCTACATGACGCGATCGTCGCCTCTGGCAGCGAACTGGTAACCGTCGCCATGCGGCGAGTCGACCTCGACAGCACAGGCGACGACATCCTTGACGCGCTGCCCCCGTCGGTCCTGCTACTGACGAACACGAGCGGCGCCATGAATGCCGAAGAAGCGGTGCGCATCGCCAAGCTGGCGCGGGCGGCCGGATTCCCCGATTGGATCAAGCTCGAGGTTACGCCCGACCCGCGCTATCTGCTGCCCGACGGCGTGGAGACGCTCGACGCGGCCGAGAAGCTCGTGGCCGACGGGTTCACGGTGCTCCCGTACGTCAACGCCGACCCAGTGCTGTGCAAGCGACTCGAAGAGGTCGGGTGCGCGACGGTCATGCCGTTGGGATCGTGGATCGGGTCGAACCAGGGCCTGCGGACCCGCGGCGCACTGGAGATCATCGTCGAGCAGGCGCGCGTGCCGGTGGTGGTCGACGCCGGCCTGGGCGCGCCGTCGCACGCGGCCGAGGCAATGGAGCTCGGCGCCGATGCGGTGTTGGTCAACACGGCCATCGGCACGGCTGCGGATCCCGCGGCGATGGCCGACGCGTTCCGGATGGCCACCATCGCCGGTCGGCAGGGCTACCTCGCCGGGCTGGCGCCGTCACGGCGCGTGGCCGACGCGTCGTCGCCGCTCACGGGCTTTCTGGCCGAGTCCGGGTCGTAGCCATGGCGTCGGTCGAGCTTGTATCCCGGCCGCGTGAAGTGCCGGCCGACAGCGCGGCCGCCGCGCTGATCGAGATGGCAGGAGAGCTGTCCTTCCTGCGGTCCTTCATCGACCGGGCCACCGACGCCGACGTGTCGCGTGCGTTGGCGCGGTCGCGACGCGATCTCGTGGACTTCGCGGCGTTGCTGTCACCCGCCGCCGCCGCGCGCTTGGAGGAACTAGCAGTGGCGGCGAGGGACGTGACGCTCCAGCGGTTCGGACGGGCGCGCACGTTGTTCGCGCCGCTGTACGTGTCGAATGAGTGCGTGTCGGTGTGCACGTACTGCGGGTTCTCGGCCGGCAACGAAGTCGCGCGCCGCACGCTGTCAGTGGACGAGGTCGTGGACGAGGCGCGGGAGCTCGCGGCCCGCGGGTTCCGTCATCTGCTGCTCGTGGCCGGCGAGCACGCCCGGATCGTCAACAAGGACTATCTGGTCGCGTGCGTTGCCGCGGTGAGCGAGTTCATGGCCAGCGTGTCGGTCGAAGTGCAGGTGTGGGACGAGCCAACCTATGTGCGCCTCGTGAACGCCGGCGCCGACGGCGTGGTCGTGTATCAGGAGACCTACGACCGCGACACCTACGCCGCCGTGCATCTACTTGGCAAGAAGCGGAACTACGAGTGGCGCCTCGCCGCCGCCGATCGGGCGGCCGCCGCCGGTGCGCGCAAGCTCGGCATCGCCGCGCTGCTCGGACTGCACGGCGACTGGCGGGCTGAGGCGTTGGCCGTTGCCGCGCACGCGCGCGAGCTCATGCACCGGTGGTGGCGAGCGGAGGTGTCGGTGGCCGTGCCGCGACTGCGTCCGGCCGCGGGCGACTACGAGCCGCTCGATCCCGTCGACGACCGCGCCTTCACCCAATTGATCTGCGCACTGCGGCTCGTGCTGCCCGACGTCGGCATCACGCTGTCGACCCGCGAGCCCGCGACACTGCGCGACGCGCTGGTGCCGCTGGGCGTGACCACGCTGTCGGCGGGCTCGCACACCGAACCGGGCGGTTACGCGTCCGAGTCCGACGCCGAACCGCAATTCGAAATCAGCGACACCCGCTCCCCCGCCGAAGTAGCCGCCGCCCTCCGAGCCAACGGCTACGACCCCGTCTGGAAAGACTGGACCCGCGTGTGACCAACGCCCTGACCCGGGCTACTTCGGGGGCATGCGGATGCCGCCGTCGAGGCGGATCGTTTCTCCGTTCAGGTAGCCGTTCTCGACGATCTGCATAGCGAGCGACGCGTACTCGTCGGCGATGCCGAGGCGCTTCGGGTACAGCACCGCAGCGCCGAGGGCTTCGCGCTGCGGCTCGGGCAACATCGCCAAGAGCGGCGTGTCCATGAGGCCGGGCGCGATCGTGTTGACGCGAATCCCGACCGCCGACAGATCGCGCGCCGCCGGCAGCGTCATGCCGACGACGCCTCCCTTAGTTGCGGAGTAGGCCAACTGGCCGATCTGCCCGTCGAACGCCGCGACCGAGGCGGTGTTTATGATCACGCCGCGGTCGCCACCGGGCGTGGGATCGGTCTGCGCAATCTTCGACGCGGCGAGCGTCATGACGTTGAACGTACCGATCAGGTTGATGCCGACGAGCATCCCGAACATCCTCGGGATCGTGGGGCGAGTTGTCCTTGTTGATCGTGCGGATGGCGATGCCGAGCCCGGCGCAATTGACGCACACGCGCAGCGGTGCCGTCGACGCGGCCTGCTCGACACCGGCCTCGCATTCCTCGTACTTGGTCACGTCAGCCTGCGCGAAGTTGGCGGCGCCGCCAAGTTCCTTGGCCAGCGCCTCGCCGGCCTCAGCGTTGCGATCGAGAATGGTGACCGACGCGCCCGCCGCGTGGAGGCGACGGGTGGTGGCCTCGCCCAGGCCCGAGGCGCCACCGGTGACGATGGCCGCAGATCCCTTGATATCCATGGCCGGGAACGGTAACCGTCAGCTCTCGCCTGACGCATCTCGCTGGGCGAATGACGCCGCGACCGCGAGCTCGTCGACGCGCAGGTTCATCGGATCGGTCCCGTGTCCCTTCACCCACTGGAACGCGATCTCGTCGATGCGCGCGCGGTACAGGTCGATCAGCGGTTCCCACAGGTCGCGGTTGGCGACAGGCTTCTTCGCGCGTGTTGAGTCCACCCGCGCGCGAGCCAGCCCATCCCACCACTTGTCGCGGAAGCAGTTCACCACGTAGGTCGAGTCGCTCACGATCGTGATCGCGCCAGGGTTGCGCTCGCAGTGCCTCGAGTACGGCCATGACTTCCATGCGCTGATTGGTCGACGGCGCCTCGCGCGCCCGACGCCCAAGGGCCGTCGACGTCCACCCACGCCCAGCCGCCCGGGCCGGGGTTTCCGCTGCACGCGCCGTCCGTATACACAGTCTTCACAGTCGCCCGATCATTACCGGTCAGCATCGCTCCTACGATGGATCGCGTGATCTTCGACGGGTTTAGCCACCAGCTCCCGGACACCGATCCCTCGGAAACCGAGGAATGGCTCGACAGCTTCGACGCCATCGTCGAAACCCACGGCAAGAACTCGCGCCCGCTTCCTACTGATGAAACTGCTCGAGCGCGCCCGGGCGTCGCAGATCGGCTTTCCGGCCACCGTCTCGCACGCCATACATCAACACGATTCCCCGCGACGCCGAACCGTGGTTCCCCGGCGACGAGCACATCGAGCGACGCATCCGCGCCTTCATCCGTTGGAACGCGGCGGTGATGGTGACGCGCGCCAACGCGCGCAGCGAAGGCATCGGCGGTCACCTGTCGACATTCGCGTCGAGCGCGTCGCTCTACGAAGTCGGTTTCAACCACTTCTTCCGCGGCAAGGACGACGGCCAGTTCGGCGACCAGGTGTTCTTCCAGGGCCACGCCGCGCCCGGCATCTACGCCCGCGCGTATCTCGAAGGCCGCATGACCGAGTCGCAGCTCGACGGCTTCCGCACCGAGCTGAGCGGGCTCGGCCTGTCGAGCTACCCACACCCTCGGCTGATGCCCGACTTCTGGGAGTTCCCCACGGTGTCGATGGGCCTCGGCCCGCTGCAGGCGATCTACCAGGCGCGGTTCAACCGGTACTTGCGTAACCGCGAGATCGCCGACACCAACAACGCCAAGGTGTGGTGCTTCGTCGGCGACGGCGAGACCGACGAACCCGAAACGCTCGGCGCGCTGTCGCTCGCCGCGCGCGAGGGCCTCGACAATCTGATCTTCGTCGTGAACTGCAACTTGCAGCGCCTCGACGGTCCGGTGCGTGGCAACGGCAAGATCATCCAGGAACTCGAAGCAGTGTTCCGCGGCGCGGGCTGGAACGTCATCAAGGTGATCTGGGGTTCCAAGTGGGACGAGTTGATCGAGCGCGACACCGACGGCGTGCTGCTCAACCAGATGAACACCACCGTCGACGGCGCGTTCCAGAAGTACGCGGTGTCCGACGGCGCGTACATCCGCGATCACTTCTTCGGCCCCGACCCGCGGCTGCGCAAGATCGTCGAGCACCTCACCGACGACGAAATCCACGCGCTGCCCCGCGGCGGGCACGACTACCGCAAGCTGTTCGCGGCGTACAAGGCCGCGGTCGAACACGAAGGCGCACCGACGGTCATCCTCGCCAAGACCATCAAGGGCTGGACGCTCGGGCCCGAGATCGAAGCGCGCAACGCCACGCACCAGATCAAGAAGATGAACAAGGCGCAGCTGCTCGCGATGCGCGACACGCTGTACATGCAGGACGAGATCCCCGAGAAGGCGCTCGACGAGAAGCTGCCGCCGTACTACCGGCCCGAGGACGGCTCGGAGATCCACGAGTACCTGATGACGCGCCGGCGCGCGCTGGCGGAGTCGCTGCCGCGCCGTCTGCCGCGCGTGTGCGCTGCGCGAGCTGCCATCGCCGTCGACGTTCGAAGAGTTCATGACCGGGTCGAAGGGCCAAGCGGTCTCCACGACCATGGCGTTCGCCCGGTTGATCCGCAACCTGTTGCGCGACAAGGCGATCGGCAAGCGCGTCGTGCCGATCGTGCCCGACGAGGCGCGCACCTTCGGCATGGACGCGCTGTTCAAAGAGTTCGAGATCTACGCGCCCTTCGGCCAGACCTACGACCCGGTCGACAAGGAACTGCTGCTCTCCTACACCGAGTCGACCGACGGGCAGATCCTCGAAGAAGGCATCACCGAGGCGGGATCGATGTGCATCGTTCACCGCCGCCGGCACGGCCGCGCTCGACGTGGGGCGCAGCCGATGATCCCGTTCTTCATCTTCTATTCGATGTTCGGCTTCCAGCGCGTCGGCGACCTCGCGTGGGCCGCCGGCGACAGCGGCGCGCGCGGCTTTCTGCTCGGCGCCACCGCCGGACGCACCACGCTCAACGGCGAAGGCCTCCAGCATCAGGACGGTCACTCGCTCCTTCTGGCGTCAACGGTGCCGAACGTCGCGGCGTACGACCCGGCCTTCGCCTACGAAGTGGCAAACATCATCCAGGACGGCATCGTGCGGATGTTCGGTCCCGAAGACCGCGACGAGTTCTTCTACATCACGCTCTACAACGAGAACTACGCCATGCCCGCCAAGCCCGAAGGAGTCGAGGACGGGATCCGCCGCGGGCTCTACCGATTCGCGGAGGCACCCGCTGGACCGTCGCGCAACGCCACGGTGTTGTTCTCGGGCTCGGCGTCCCAGGCCGCGTTGGCCGCCCGCGATGCGCTCGCGGCCGACCACGACGTGGCGGCGGAGCTCTGGAGCGCGACGTCATACAAGGCGTTGCGCGAAGACGCGATGGCGGTCGAACGCTCCAACCGGCTGCACCCGTCCCGCGCGGCCGAGGTCCCCTACGTCACGGCCGCGCTGACCGACGCGGCGGGCCCCGTTGTGGCGGTCACCGACTTCATGAAGGCGGTGCCGGATCAGATCGCTCGTTGGGTGCCGGTGCACTACACCACGCTCGGCACCGACGGCTTCGGCCGATCCGATACCCGCGAGGCGCTGCGCCGCCACTTCGAGGTCGACGCCGGCCACATCGTGGTCGCCGTGCTCAGCGCGCTCGCAGCCCAAGGCGACGCCAAGCCCGCCGAGGTTGCGGCCGCCATCGAGAAGTACGGCATCGACCCCGACGCCGCCGATCCCCGCCTGGCGTAACGCTGCTGTGATTCCGACGGACCTGCGCGACCTTCTCGAGGCGGCGGCCGAGCGAGCCATCGCCTACGCGACGACGATCGACGAGCGTCTCGTCGCGCCGGACGAGGCGGCGATCGCCGGCCTGGCGGCGTTCGACGAGGCCCTCCCTGCGCGCCCCTGCGACCCGGCGTCGGTGCTGGAGCTGCTCGACGCCGCGGGCAGCCCGGCGACGGTCGCCAACACCGGGTCCGCGTACTTCGGCTTCGTCACCGGCGGCATCCACCCGGCCGCGCTGGCGGCCGCCTGGCTCGCCGCCGCGTGGGATCAAAACGCGGCGCTTCCGGTCATGTCGCCCGTGGCGGCCAAGCTCTACGACGTCGTTCGCTCGTGGCTGGTCGAGCTGCTGCACCTGCCGGGCAGCACCGGCGTGGCCTTCGTCAGCGGCGCGACCGTCGCCAACGCGGCATGCCTCGCCGCCGCCCGCGACGCCCTGCTGCTCCGCGCCGGATGGGACGTCCAGTCCCAGGGCCTCTTCGGCGCACCTCCGATCTCCGTCGTGGTCGGCGCGCAACGCCACTCGACGCTGTCGAAGTCGCTCGGGCTCGTGGGGCTCGGACGCGACCGGGTCACGGTGGTGCCCGCCGACGATCAGGGTCGCCTCCAGGCCGACCAACTCCCCGACGTTGCCGATCCGGTGCTCATATGCGCCCAAGCGGGCGAGGTGAATACCGGTGCGTTCGATCCCTTCGACGCCATCGCAGACTGGCTCGAGGCGCGCGACGGTTGGCTCCACGTCGACGGCGCCTTCGGCCTCTGGGCGATGGCCGACCCCACCCGCCAGGATCTCGTTCGAGGCCTCGACCGCGCCGACTCGTGGGCGACCGACGGCCACAAGTGGCTCAACGTCACCTACGACTGCGGCATCGCGTTCGTGCGTCGCCTGTCCGACCTTCGCCACACGTTCGCGGCCACGGCCGGCTACCTCCCACCGTCGGACACCTTCGAGGCGATGCACCACACCCCGCAGTCGTCCCAGCGGGCGCGCCAGATCGAGGTGTGGGCGGTGCTGCGCGCGCTCGGGCGCGAAGGCGTGGCCGAGCTGGTCCAACAATCCTGCGACGCGGCGGTCGAACTAGCCGAGCGACTCCGCGACGGGGGCCTGATCATCCTCAACGACGTCGTGCTCAACCAGGTGTTGGTGCGCTGCGACGACGGGCCCACGACCGACGCTCTCCTGAGCGCCGTGCAGCGCGACGGTCGCGTCTGGTGCGGCGCGACGCAGTGGGACGGCGCGACCGCGATGCGAGTGAGCGTCTCGGCATGGAAGACCGACCGAGAGATCGCGCGGCGCGCGGCCGAAGTCATCCTCGAATGCGCCGCCGACGTCCGCGGCCAGCAGGCTGCCTCTAAGGGCGTTTCGCCTGACGCCTAGCGCAGTGCCCTGCGCACCGCGTCTCGGGCAGCGACGATGGCGTCCGAGTACCGGTACGTGCCCGACTCCTTGAGTTCACGCGCCGCCTCGATCACCGCGCCGTAGGCGAGGAACGCGAACGAGCCGCCGACCGAGATCCGCGCCGCGCCCGCTTCGGCAAGCTGTTCCACCGGCGGAGACGCGTCGCTGATCAACACATTGACCAACACGTTCACCGGCTTGTCCGTCTCGCTAATGATGCGACGAACGTCGTCGAGCGCCGCGAACCCGGGAGCGAACAACACATCAGCACCAGCGGCGCTGTACGCCTGGAGCCGACGGATGACGGAGTCGAGATCGTCGGTGCCGTGGAAGGCTCCGTCGGCCCGCGCGGTCAGCACCAACTGGGTGGGTCCGCGGTGCGCGGTATCAGCCGCGACCGCGATGCGCTCGGTCGCGAGGCCCAAATCGTAGGTCTCGCTCCCCGACCAGTCCTCGATCGAACAGCCGGCGAGTCCAGCGCGTGCGGCGTCGGTGACGAACGCAGCGACATCAGCCGGATCGTCGGCGAACCCGTTCTCGGTATCGCCCGCGACCGGGATCGTCACAGAATCAGCGACCGCGGCGCAGTGCGCAAGCGTGTCTTCACGGCCCATCGCGCCGTCGACGCGGCCGACGGTCGCGGCGAATCCGAGGCTGGTCGTCGCGATTGCCTCGAAGCCGAGCGACTCGAGGATCCGCGCCGACCCGACGTCGAACGCGTTGGGCTGCAGCAGGGGGTTGCCGGGCACGTGCAGGGCGAGGAAGTCGGCGGCCTTGCCGGTGAGGGTCACCGTCTGACGGTAGACCACCTAATTCCCATCGGACCGCTCGGTAGGATCACCAACATGCCCGCTCGGAACCTCTTCTTGGCTCAGCATCCCGAGGCAGATGCCCTACTGGCTTCGGATCCGCTGGCGCTGCTCATCGGCATGGTGCTCGACCAGCAGGTGCCGCTCGAGTGGGCATTCCTCGGTCCCTACACGTTGACCCAACGCCTGGGTATCGGCCTCGACGTCGGCAAGTTGGCGGCGATGGAAGAAGACACCCTCGTCACCGTCTTCTGCGACCGTCCCGCGATGCACCGCTACCCCGCGGCCATGGCGCGCCGCGTGCACGAACTGTGCAACATCATCGTGGGCGAATACGACTCGGATCCCGCGTCGATCTGGACGACCGCGGCGGATGGCAAGGAGCTGTACAAGCGCATCAAGGCGCTGCCCGGCTTCGGCGAGATGAAGGCGCGCATCTTCGTCGCGCTCCTGGCCAAACAGTTCGGCGTGACCCCTTCGGGCTGGGAAGACGTGGCCGGCGACTACGGGAAGAAGGACACGTATATGTCCGTCGCCGACATCGTCGACGCCACCAGCCTCGGCAAAGTCCGCGCCTACAAGGCCCAGAAGAAGGCCGCGGCCAAAGTCGCCGCCGCGGCCCCGGCCTGATCACCGTCGTCGCCAACGGTGCGTCCGTCGAGCTAGCCGACGGCGCCACTGTCATGGATCTGCTCACGACGCTCGGCTGGGCCAACAAGACCGTTGCCGTCGAACACAACGGCGACGCGCTGATCAAGAGCGAGCACGCGTTGATCGCGCTGCGCGACGGCGACACTCTCGAGATCGTGCGGGCCGTCGCCGGTGGTTGAGTCCCTCGGCGGCAGCCTGGCTGGTCGGCGCTTCTACCTGTGCACGCCCGACCGACCGGACTTGCCGCTGTTCGTCGACGCCTGCATTCGCGGCGGCGTCGACATCGTGCAATACAGGGATAAGGACGCGGACGCGCGTTCGATCATCAAGCGCGGCGCGCTCGTACGCGACGTGTGCCGGTCGCACGGCGTGCCGTTCATCCTCAACGACCGGCCCGATCTCGCGTTGGAACTCGGCGCTGACGGGGTGCACGTTGGTCAGAACGATGCCCCGCCGACGCTGGCCCGGCGCATCCTCGGGCCCAACGCGATCATCGGCCTGTCGACCCACAGCCAGGACGACATGATCGGCTCCGAACGCGAACCCGTCGACTACGTCTCGGTCGGCCCGATCAACCCGACGCCAACCAAGCCCGGCCGGCCCGGCGTCGGGCTCGGGTACCTGCGCTATGCCGTCGACAACGCGCCGGTCCCCTATTACGTGACCGGCGGCGTCAACCCGCGTTCGATCGGAGATCTCTTGATGTCGGGCGCGACGCGCTTCGTTGCCGTGCGCTGGTTGACCGAGGCCGAAGAACCCTATGAAGCGGCGCGGAAGCTTCGCCGCGCCATCGACACCGGCAAAGCGGTGCGCGACTAAGCGCGGACGAGTTTGCCGGGACGAACGCCGGTGGCTTGGCCGTTCTCGAAGGTGACCTGGCCACCGCACACCGTGGCCGAGTAGCCGTCGACGTACTGCACGAGTCGGCGACCGCCGGCGGGCAAGTCGAAGATCATCTCGGGTGCGTGGATCTGCAGGTTGTCGAAGTCGATCACGTTGAGGTCGGCGCGCTTGCCGGGCTTGAGCACGCCCCGGTCGTTGAAGCCGTAGATCGACGCGGTGCGCTGCGTCTGCTGCTGCACGACGAACTCGATCGGCAGCGTCTCGCCGCGGTTGCGGTCGCGGGCCCAATGGGTGAGGTTGAAGGTGGTCATCGACGCGTCGCAGATCAGGCCGCAGTGCGCGCCACCGTCGGACAGACCGAGCATCGTCGAGGGATGCGAGACCATCTCGCGGATCGCGTCGAAGTTGTAGTCGACATACGACGCCAGCGGAGCGAAGAACAACGCCTTGCCGTCGCGCTCGAGCAGCCAGTCCAGCGCGACCTCCTGGGGCCGGCGACCTTCGCGTTCGGCCGTCGCGCCGACGCTCGTCTCGGGCGCGGGCTCGTAGTCGGGTGGGTCACCGAGCGGGAACATCTGACCCCAGCGCGACATGAGCGCCGCCGCCATCGGGTTGGCTCCGCTGTCTTCGCGAAGCAGCGCCTCGCGCACCTCGGTCGTCCGCAGCTTCGCGACGCGTTCGGCCAGCGGCAGATCGGCGATCGACCGGTAGGTGTTGTGCGAGATGAACGGATGCAGCGACGACTGCAGGCCGAACAGCATGCCGGTCGGACGGTTGCCGACCTGGGGCACGAACATCACGCCCTCCTCCTGCAGCTTCTGTGCGTGCGCCAGCACGTCGCGGTAGCCCTCGGGCTGATGCGGCGCCTGCGCCAACAGGAACGTCAGCGGGCGACCGCTCGAGCGAGCCAGCTCGACCATCCACTGGCGCTCGGGACCGTCGTGACCCGACCGGTCGCTGATGATCTGGATGACGCCCTTGCCCACCTTGCCCATGGCTTCGCCGATGGCCACGACCTCTTCGCCCGCGGCGGTGGTGCCAGGGACGAGCCCGTACTTCGATCGATGGAGCACGGTGCGCGAGGTGGAGAATCCCACGGCGCCGGCGTCGACCGCTTCGGCGGTGAGCTTGGCCATCATCGCCACGTCTTCGTGCGTGGCGTCGTCGTCGTGGGCGCGCTCGCCCATCACGTAGGCGCGCAGCGCGGCGTGGGGCACCTGCGCGGCGATGTCAAGCACGCGGGGCATCGCTTCGAGCGCGTCGAGGTACTCGGGGAAGCTTTCCCACTGCCAGTCGATGCCCTCGTGCAACGCGGTGCCGGGGATGTCCTCGACGCTCTCCATGAGCTCGATCAGCAGGTCGTGCTCGTCGCGCCGCGGCCGGCGCGAAACCGACGCCACAGTTGCCCATCACGATCGTGGTGGCGCCGTGCCATGACGACGGTGTGACCTCGGGATCCCAAGTGACTTGGCCGTCGTAGTGCGTGTGCACGTCGACCCACCCGGGCGCGACGAGTTGACCATCGGCGTCGATCTCCCGCGTTCCTCTGCCGGCGGCGCCCGCCGCGTCGATCGCGGTGATCGTTTCGCCGTCGATCGTGATGTCGCCGTCGAAGGCGGCGGCGCCCGAGCCGTCGACGATGTGCGCGTTGCGGATAACCAAGTCAGCCATGCCGAGACTCTAATGCACGCGTATTAAAGCTGGGCCCTAGTACGACAGGAGGTCGAGCTTGGAGGTGCCCATGGCCTTGGCGGTCGCATCGACGTCGACGCCACGGAAGTCGGATCCGAGTTCCTCGTTGAGCTCGTCGAGGGTGTAGTCGTAACGCTGCCTCCACGTCTCGAACGACTCGACCAACGACTCCTCGGCTGACGCGCAGATGTAGCCGCGACCGGACTTGCGCACGACGGGCTCGGTGGCCTCACCGAAGCGAACGTCGATACTCCAGCGCACGCGACCGGCGTTGTTGTCCAGCGCGCGATGCAGCGTGAGATCGGTGAAGAACAACACGTCGCCCGGGTTCATCACGGCGTCGAGCGGCGCCACGGGAACGTGCTCGTCGGCGACCGTGCGTAGCCCGTTGACCGACGGCACCTGCGGGATCAAGCCCTGCCGGTGCGACCCGGGACCCATCTGGAGGCACCCGGCGGTTTCGTCGACGGGAACCAACGGCAGCCACGCGCTCATGAGCTTTCCGTCGGTGGGGTTCCACTGCTTGTAATAGTGCGCGTCCTGGTGCCAGTGGATGCGTTGGGTGTCGTGTCCACCCGAGTCGCGGGGGCGACCGTTCCAGATGCTGTGCGCGATGAGTTCGTCGCCGATGAGTTGGCGCGCCGGCTCGAGCAACGCCGGGTGCTGCCACAGCGCGTACACCTCGGGGCTCACGAGGATCCGCCGCCACGCAGTCGCGTACAGCGCCGGCAGCTGCGCCCGCAGCACGTTCCAGCGCTGGTCGAACGGCTCGTCGGTCGCCGGGTCGGCGATAACCCCGGCCTCGACCCACGACTGCGCGAGGCGGTCGACCGCGTCAGAAAAGACGCGGCGGAGCCCAGCCAGCGTGGGTTCGTCGATCACGCCGCGTCGGATTAGGAACCCGTCGTGATCGAAGGCCGCGGCTTCCTCTTCACTCAGCAGCATTCATTTACCGTACCACTTGGTCAGTAATTTGTGCTCGCCTCTATGCGGGCGGCGGTGGCCAGCAAAAGCTCCTCGCCGCCCGGCCCGGCGACGAGCTGGATGCTGGTGCCCGGACCACCCGGCAGCGACAGCGAAAGCGCGGGCACTCCGGCGAGATTGAAGGGGTAGACGAGCGGGTTCGGCTGGAAGGACTCGTCGATCGTGACCGGTGGCAGCGCCAAGGTCGGCAGCGCGACCACGGCGACGCGCTCGAGCAGCTCGAGCATCTCCTCGCGCCACTCCGACATCCCGCGGAGGCACTCGTCGTACACGTCCTTCGTGATGGTCGCGCAGCCGCGTAGGCGATTGGCGGTCTCTTCGCCGATGCCGCCGGGGATGTCCATCAACTCCTGATTCGACTGCCAGGCCTCGTAGCCGATGACGCCGCCGAACGCCCGTCCGCAGCGGTCCCACCCGTCGAGCTCGACCGGCTCGATGTTCATCTCCGCGCGCACAAGGGCGTCGTCGACCGCTTTGTCGAACGCCGGATCGACCTCGACGTCGGCCGGGGTCGCAAGCCTTCCGATGACGGAGGCCGACTCGACACCGTCGGTGGTGAATCCCGTCTCCAACATTCGCATCCCGACCACAAGCCCGGCCACGTCGCGCGCCAGCGGGCCGATCGTGTCGAGCGACGGCGCCAGTGGCCACACACCCTCGATCGAAATGCGACCGTGCGTGGTCTTGAGCCCGGCGATACCACAGCACGCCGCGGGAATGCGCACCGATCCTCCGGTATCGGTCCCGTAACCCACGTCGGCTCCGTCGAGCGCGACCGCCACCGCCGAACCGCTCGACGAACCTCCCGGCACGAGATCCGGCCACCTCGGGTTGACCGGATCACCGAAGGTCGGGTTGAGCCCCGTCGTGCCGAAACACAACTCGTGCAGATTCGTCTTGCCGACGATGCGCGCGCCGGCAACGCGCGCCGTCGCGACACACGGCGCGTCCGCGGCCGCGACCACGCCGCGGTCGGCCAACGCTTTGACGCCGACGGTGCTCACGGTGCCGGCGACGTCGATCGCGTCCTTCACCGCCAAGCGCGGTCCGTCAGCCGGACCTTCGTCGAGCTGCAATATCCATTCGTTCATGTGGGCCTCCGCGCCGAGATGTTGAGCCGGACGTAGTCAAAGGTGACGGTGCCGGGAAAACCAAGTCCGTCGGCAACTTCGCGCACAAATGTCATTCCGAGTTCTTCGCCGAGGCGCTCGACGTGCTGGCCGAGGATGATCGTGCGCAAGTACCCGACCGGATCGTCGGAAACGACAGGGCAGTCTTCGAGCCAGCAGCGCTCGTCGACGAACCCCGCGTTGCGCAGCCGCTCCTCGGTTTGTTCGGGGGTGTAGAAGCTAGTGACCTGTTCGGCGTCGGCGAGGGCTTCGGCGTACTGCGGTTGTTGCGCGACCTCGCGGGCGACGGCGTGCACGCGCGCGACGTTGTTGCCGCCCCCGCACTGCGCCTCCAGGCGGCCGCCTGGCGCGAGCGCGCCGAAGAGGCGCTCGAACAGCGTGTCGTGGTCCTTGATCCAGTGGAACGTGGCGGTGGAGAACACGGCGTCCACGGCGTCGATGCCGACGTCAAGCGCTGGGAGGTCAAGCTCGAGCAAGTCGACACATGGCGCACGATCACTCCGGTGCCGGACAGCGTCTCGGATGCGGCGCGCACCATGTCGGAGTCGGCGTCGACGGCGATGACTCGGCCAGTCGGATCCTGCTTCGCGACGTGGAGGGTGACGCGCCCGCTCCCACAACCGGCGTCGAGCACCGACTCGCCGTCGACCAGCTTCAGGCGGCCGAGCACCGGCAGCGCCATCGCCTCCATCGGCGCCGACAGGCGGTGATACGCGTCGCCGTCCCAGGCCCGCCGTCCGCTCACGCCGACACTCCGGACGCGACGGCGGCTTGCGCCTCCGGTCCAAGGCGCGACGCCCAGCCGACGAGCACGGCGATCGCCCGCGGATCGTGACGCAACCGATGACCGGCGCCGAACAGGATCCGGAGTTCCACGTCGGCGTCTTCGCCCGCGGCGGCCATCGAGCTCGACGCGCCGCAGCCACGTCGACGCTGTCGTCGTCCTTCCCGTGCACCAGCATCACCGGGCGGTTGCCGATGCGCTCGATTGCTTTCGTCGGGTTGTCGGCGACGAACTCGTTGGCCCACAGGCCGACCTCGGACGGGAACGACTTGTCGCGGATCAACGCCGAGCTCGCGGCAGGTCTCGAGGAACTTGCGCGGCTCGGTCGCCCATTCTTCGAACGTCGCGGGCAGCCGCGAAGCCGGCCACGGACGCGATGCGGTCGTCACTCGCGGCGCGGCACAGCGCGACCGCACCACCAGAGCTGAAGCCGGCCACGCCGACTTCGGACAACATTGCGGGTCGTCGTCAACCAGTCGATGGCAACGCCGAGGTCGTCGATCCATCCGCCGAGCGAGAAGTCTCCGGCCGACTTGCCGCAGCCGCGGAAGGTGAACGTGAGCACCGCCGCGCCGGTTTCGTCGGCCAGGAACTCGGCGAGCTCCGCGTAGCCCTCGCCGCTGGCAAGGGCGCCACGCGGCGGCGACGGAAAGCCGTGGCACAGCACGACAGCCGCCGCTCCCCGCTCGGCGCCGGGCGGCAGCGCCAGTTGCCCGACGAGCTCGCCCGCCGCCCCCGGCAAGACAACGGGCTCCGCCACTACACAGGGTTTCGGTCGGCGTGGCCCTTCCACAGCTTGTAGCCGCGGTTGCGGGCCTCGGCGAGGCGGTCGGGTCCAAAGGTTTGGTAAGTCTGCGCGGCGAGGAGCTCGTTCGAGCGCGTCAGCGTCGAGGTCCGACGCGTCGAGGTCGTAGACGACCTGCGAACGCTTGTCGCCAAGGAAGCGATGGGTTTCGAAACGCGTCGGCCGACTCATTGCTCCTGAAACTACCCTGGACGCGCCGAAGGCCCGTCCGGCTTCGTTCGAAACCGTGACGGGCCTCCGGTTACCATCTAATCGGATTGGTCTCACTGACCGGATTGCACGGGAAGGACGAGGGCCCGCCGGGCTAGCAGCGAGGGTGACTGGCGAAGATTCGCCGGGTGGTCCGACAAGCCGCCTTAGCGGCCAGCCACCTCCAGAGTCCTAGAAACTAAATTCATTCGCGGGACCACCTCCTTTCTCTGGTGCCGTCAGTAAATCACGCTCGCGGTCTTGTGGTGTCATTTACACGGCGTTTACGAAGAGCCCGGAATTACGGGGTTTCGGCCTCGGGTCCGGGCTCGGGGCCGACGGCTCCGATCGTCTCGAGGTACTGGAGGGTGGCCTTGACGACGGCCCGCGCATCGCCTCGGTTGCAGGCTCAGGTGCGGCGCTCGGCCGCCGCGCCGAGCACATGGTCGACCGCCTGATCCTCGTCGATGACCACGGCGCTGGCCGGCGTCGGGCACTTCCCGCTGGTGGCGCCACGCCGGCGCTGCGACGCAGCAGGTCGAGGGTCCAGTCCACGATGCGATGCGAGGTCGTCATACGACAAGCGACGCGGTGAACTTGCGGCGGCAGGCGCTCGGCGATCCACGTGGTGGCCTCGTCGGGATCGAACACCGGGCGGGCGGGCACCGCGTCGAGCAGCTGCGCTTCGCGCCCGACCGCCCCGGCGGCGATCGCGAACACGAGCAGCATCGTGACGACCGCGGCGGCGATGACCACTGACGTTACGTCGCGTTGCGCATGCGGACGAACAGGGTGCCGGCGACCGCGAGCACCGCTGCGATCAGGATCACCAGCAAGGCGATGGCGCCGCCGTTGGTGTCACTGTTGCTCGCGTTCTCCGTCTCGCAGCGTTGTGCGTGGTGGTGTCGACGACGAGGTCGGTGGTCGAGCGTCGTCGTGGTCACGCGACGTTGCCGGCGGTGGTCGTGCTGTCGTCGCCACGGTCGACCGTCGGGCCCGGTCGTCGCGGTGTCGTCATCGCTGGAAGCTCTGGTCGTGGTGCGTCGTCGGCTTGGTTGCGCGATCGGCTCCTGCGTGCGTGGTTGTAGGCGGCGGATCTCTGCCACCATGTCGTCGCCGCCGCCGGCGGCCGGCGGCGAAGTCGCCCGAGAAGAACGCTGCGATGCAGTCCGAAGCGTCGCGAGGAGGAGAAGTCGCGACGCCGACGCATCTAGATCCCGATGCGCTGCGCCAGCAGCTCGCGGTGATAGGTCGGGTCGCCGAGGAACAGCTCCATCGACTTCGCCCGCTTGAAGTACAGGTGCGCGTCGTGCTCCCACGTGAAGCCGATGCCGCCGTGGATCTGAATGTTCTCGGCCGCCGCGTGGAAGTACGCGTCGGAGCAGTACGCCTTGGCGAGCGACGCGGTGACGGGCAGCTCGTCGTTCTTCTCGGCCGCGCACCACGCCGCGTAGTACGCGGCGGACTTCGCCGACTCGACCTCGAGCAGCATGTCGGCGCACTTGTGCTTGATCGCCTGGAACGAACCGATCGGGCGACCGAACTGCACGCGCACCTTGGCGTACTCGACCGACATCTCGAGCACCTTCTGCGCACCGCCGACCTGCTCGTTGGCGAGGGCGACCGCGGCGAGATCGAGCGTGGTGTTCATCGTGGCCCAGCCGCCGCCGTCGGTACCGATGAGACGCGCCGGCGTGTTGTTGAACTCGACGCGCGCCTGCTTGCGGGTCTGGTCCATGGTGGCCAGCGCTTCGCGCGTGACGCTGCGCGTCCGACGGGTCGACCGCGAACAGCGACACGCCCTTGCCGGTGCGGGCGGCGACGATGATCAGGTTGGCGACGTGGCCGTCGAGCACGAACATCTTCGAGCCGGTCAGCGTCCAGCTGTCGCCGGACTGGGTGGCCGGAAGCGTGATGCCCTCTTCGTCCCAGCGACCGCTCTCCTCGGTGAAGGCGAGCGTGGCGATGGTCTCGCCCGACGCGATGCCCGGGAGGAACTCCTTCTTGGCGGCGTCGTCACCCGACTGCAGCAGCGCCGTGGTGGCCAGCACCGCCGAGGAGAAGAACGGCGCGCACAGCAGCGAGCGGCCCATCTCTTCGAGCACGATGCCGAGCTCGATGAACGAGTAGCCCGAGCCGCCGAACTCTTCGGGGATGGCCAGGCCCTGCAGGCCGAGCTGGTTGGCCATCTGATCCCACACCGCCTTGTCGTAGCCCTCGGTGGTTTCCATCAGCTCGCGCACGGCGGGCGACGCCGACTTGTGGTCCAGGAAGCGGCGCACGGAGTTGCGCAGCTCGTCCTGCTCTTCGGTGAAGGCGAAATTCACGGTGGTTTCTCCTGCTAACGACGACAAATAGGACCGCCAATGCTTACTAGACCGCCCGGTCAAGTTTCCACAAGCTCCGGCGCCGCCGCGGAGCGGCCGAGTTTGATGCCACCAGATGGTCGTATGCGGGACGTCATCGGCCCTTTTGCAGCCATCTCGTGGCACGAAAAGCTCGCGCGGCACGCGTTGGTGCCGATCTCGCGCCTGTGAATCATCGACACGCTCGGGCGTAGGTTGGCCGCTTGGGCGTCATTCCTTTCTACGGCGCCGACGAACCCGAGCTCTTCCGCATCGAGCGCGCGGCCATGGACCGGCCGGCAAGGTCATCGCCGCCGTCGGCCGGTCGCTGCCGAGCGAAGGGCTTGTGCTCGACGTCGGAGCCGGCACAGGCTTCACCGCGGCGCGGCTTACCTCCACGCACCGGACCGTCGTCGCCGCGGAGCCGGCGCTCGGGATGCACCGACCGGAGGTCGCGGTTCCGTGGGTCGGCGCCGAAGCACGCGGCGCTGCCGTTCCGGTCAGGAGCGTTCGCCGCCGCGTACGCGACCTGGGCCTACTTCTTCGGCGACGAGGCCAGCCGGCCAGGACTGAACGAACTGCACCGCGTCGTGCGCAAAGGCGAACCGATCGTGATCGTCGACAATGCCGGTGGCGACGAGTTCGGCGCGCTCTCACCGCGCAACATTGCGACCGATCCGGACTTCTGGGTGAAGGAAGGGTTCTCGGTGGACGTGGTCGACACCGTCTTCGAGTTCTCCTCGCAAGCCGACGCGGACCGGCTGATCACCCGTTACTTCGGGCCGCCCAACCAACCAATTCCCACGACACTGTCGTATCGCGTCTACGTGTTCGTTGGCGCCTCGCTGGGCGAGTCCGACCTGAGGTCGGCGTAGGCCTGGTTGTCGCGGATGAAGTCGTCGACGAACCAGCAGAGCGGTCGAACCTTGGCGCCGCGGATACGCACGTCGTCGAGCGCGCCGCGCACGAGTTGCTCGCCTAGGCCGCGCCCGCGCATCTTGGGAGCAATCACGGTGTGAGGGAACACGAGCGTGTCGCCGTCGAGGTGATACTCCGCGACTCCGACGACCTCGTCGTCGACGACGAGTTCGTAGCGACTGCGTTCCTTGTTGTCGTGCACGTCTAAGGCCACGACGTGTTTCGTACCCGTTGGTCGATGATCCAGTCGACCATCTCGGGCAGCGCTGCGTCGTATCCCTCGTCGGTGCGCACGTCGAGAACGGGTAACTCGAAATCAGTCTTGATGCCGTCGCGCACGATCCGGCGCTGCGGCGCCGCGACGTAGTCGTCGATCGACTCGTGTCCGAGTGCGTCGAGGACCTCCCGGCGATTGAGGAACGGATCAGCGCGGTCGCGGCGATCGGCGCGAGCTGCGGCGTTAGTGCACGTCGTTCGGATGACGACGCAGTCGGCGACCGCCACAATCCGCTCAAAGGCCTCGAGCCGATCGGGCAACACCACGAACTCGACCACGACGCTGACGCCGAGCACGGCCAGCTTCTCGACGATCTGCACGAACACCTCGACCGCTTCTTCACGCCGCGGCGCCAGCCGACCCTCGTTCGTCCAGAGCCCGGCGGTGGCGAGCAGCCCGCCGCGCACGTCGTCGCGACTCAGGAAAGGCACGCGGAGTGCACCCGACAGCAGGCGGCCGAGCGACGTCTTGCCGCTCCCCGGCTCGCCCGTTACGACCACGACCGACGGGCGGCGCTGAGACGGTCCGGCAGACATTTCGAAAGAACGTACAACCGCCGAAAGTAGCGTTGGCGTTGTGAGCAATCTGATCTACGACGACGCGCTGGCCGAGGTCCACATGGTGGTGGTCGGACCGTACGAGAACAACGTGTACGTCGTGCGGTGCAAGGAGACGGGCGACGGGATGCTCGTCGACGCGGCCAACGAGCACGAGCAGCTGCTCGAGTTGTGCCAGGCGCTCGACGTCAAGCGCGTCGTCGAAACGCACGGGCATTGGGATCACATCCAGGCCGTGCCGCAGATCCGCGACGCGGGCTACCGCGTTGCGGTCACGCAGGCCGACGCCGGGATGCTGCCCTCCTACGACGACATCCTCGAGGACGAATCGGTCATCGAACTCGGTCGTCTGCGCATCGACACGATCGCCACGCCGGGCCACACGCCGGGCTCGATGTGTTTCCGTGTGCAGGGCACTCCCCTGCTGCTTAGCGGCGACACGTTGTTCCCAGGCGGCCCGGGCAACACCAAGCTCGAGGGCGGCGACTTCCCGACGATCATGAAGTCGCTCGACGAGCGCCTCTTCACGTTTCCCGACGACATGCTCGTGCTGCCGGGCCACGGCGCGTCGACCACGCTCGGCGAGCGAGCGCCCGCACCTCGACGAGTGGGCCGAGCGCGGCTGGTAATGCCGCACCAAATTTGATGGACGCACTCGACGCGATTTTTCACCGCCGATCGATCGGTCGACTGAGCGCGCCGGCACCGACGGCGGCCGATCTCGACACGATCCTGCGCGCCGGTGCGGCTGCGCCCGACCACCAGTCGTTGCGGCCGTGGGAGTTCGTCGTGCTCGAAGGCGACGCCAAGGACGCGTTCGGCGTCGTGCTCGCCGACGCGTACCGCTCCCGGTGCGAAAACGCCGAGCGAAGACATCGTTGCGGCCAAGGAGGAGAAGGAACGCACCAAGCTGGGCCGGGCGCCGATCGTGGTCGTCGTCGGCGCCGTGCATCGCGGCGACGAACCGCAAGTGCCGTTCATCGAACAGTTCGCCTCCGGCGCGGCCGCGGCGCAGAACATGCTGCTGGCCGCCACCGCACTCGGCTACGGATCGATGTGGCGCACTGGCGATCCCGCCTACGACGAGAACGTCAAAGCCGCGCTCGGTCTCAGCGAGGCCGACGCGATCGTCGGGTTCCTCTACCTCGGCACGATCAACGCCGACGGGCAGAAGCCGCCGAACGAACCGGTGATCGACGACCTCGTGGTCAACTGGTCGCCGCGGTAAGAGGCTGGCGCGGCTCGGTCACGAGCTCGATGCCGTCGGGCAACCCGTGCACCGATGCGCCCTTCTCGTCGACCGATACCGATATCCGGCCGCCACCCAACGCGATGTTGTCGACGCGCAGTTCGGTCATGCCCGGCAGCAACTTCGGCGCCATCCAGATCTGGCCGTGCGGCACCCATGGGTCGAGGCGCAGGATGCTGCGCAGGAACGCGAGCGGCGTCGCCGCCGCCCACGCTTGGGGCGAGCACGACGTCGGATAGGGCACGACGCCGGGGAAGTCGTCGCGGGCCAAGCCGGCGAACAGCTCCGGCAGCCGGCTGCCTGACATCGCGGCGGCGTCGAGGATCCCCTCGATGATCATGTGCGCTTCGTCGACGAAGCCGTAGCGGACGAGACCGGCGGCGATGATCGCGTTGTCGTGCGGCCACACCGAACCGGTGTGGTAGCCGATCGGGTTGTAGCCCGCGCTCTTGGTCGACATCGTGCGCACGCCCCAGCCCGAGAACATGTCCGGTGCCATCAGCGCGGCGGCGACCGCCTGGCGCTTCTCCGGCGCCACGATGCCCGTCCAGAGGCAGTGGCCCTGGTTCGACGCGATCGTGTCGACCGGCTTCTTGTCGCGGTCGAGGGCGATGGCGAAGCACTGCTTGTCCTCGAGCCAGAAGTCGTCGTTGAAGCGTCGCTTCAGATCGGCGGCGCGTTGCGCGCCACGAACCGGACTCGTCGCCACGACCGAGTTCGTCGAGGAAGTACGACCACGCCAGGAAGGCGGCGTAGGCGTAGCCCTGGACTTCGGCGAGCGCGATCGGCGCGTCCGCGATGCGGCCGTCGGCGAACTGGACGCCGTCCCACGAGTCCTTCCATCCTTGGTTGGCCAGGCCGTGGTCGGTCTTGCGCTGGTATTCGACGTAGCCGTCGCCGTCGAGGTCGCCGTACTTGACGAGCCAGTGGATCGCCGCTTCCGCGTTGGGCGCGAGGGCGTCGACGACCTCAGGGGCGAGACCCCACCGGCGGAGCTCGCCGAGCAGGATGACGAACAGCGGCGTGGCGTCGGCCGTGCCGTAGTAGATCGTGCCGCCGCCGAGCGAGAGCGTGGCCGCTTCACCGAAGCGCATCTCGTGCAGGATCCGCCCGGGCTCTTCCTCGGTCCGGGCGTCGGTCTTGGTGCCCTGGAAGCGGGCGAGCGTCTGCAGCACGCCGAGCGCGAGATCGGGGTCGACGGGCATCGCCATCCACGACGTGAACAACGAGTCGCGACCGAACAGCGTCATGAACCACGGCGCGCCGGCGGCGATCACGGCGCGTTCGGGATGCTCCGGGTCGAACATGCGCAGCGCACCGAGGTCTTCGGCGCCGCGGGCGATGACCGCGGCGAGATGCGGGTGATCGGACTCGACCGCCGGCACCGCGGCACGCCAGCGGTTGAGCCGCTCTTCGGGCGCGGCGCCGCTTGACGGGAACGCCGGGGCGGAACCGCGCTTCGATGTGGTGGCCGTCGATCGAGACCGACGCACCGATCGACCTCGACCACGACCCGTCGGCCGGCACGATGGCTTCCCATGTCGCGCCGTTCTCGGTCAGGCGCGCATCGTTTGCGAACGTCGACGGTGAGGGCCCGCGTCGACTCGCCGCGCGTGTGGGTGAACACGATGGTGTTGCCGTCGATCGCGACCGCCGTCGGAATACCCGCGACGACGCGCTGTTCCTTCACTTCGAACACGTCGGCGAAGTCGGCTTCGACCGCAAGCTCGAGCCGCACATACGCCGGTTCCCGTCCGACGTTGCGCAGCTCGATGTCCTCGCGCATGCCGCGGCCGATCCAGCGGCGGCGGAACACCATCAACGTCGAGTCGGCCTTACCCGGGCTCGGCCGGTCCCGCAACACCACTGCGCCGGCGAACGGTTCGGGCAGCGCGGCTCGACAACGTTTCCGGGCGGCGCCCGTTGACGAGCAGTTCGAACCGGCTGAGCAGCCGCGAGTCACGAAAGAACAATCCGTGCGGCGAGCCCGCCACGATGTCGCCCGACGCCGCCGAGATGCAGAACGAGGACCCCTCGACGAGCGAGAGCACGCCGCCCTGGCCACCGATGACCGGGGGCTCAGCCGAGAAGGTCCAGGGATCGGTCATGTGCGACGACAAACTAATGCCCTCCTATTTCCACTACGGCCGTAGTGGTAATAGAATTGGCCCGTGGAACCGGCGCTCCTCGAGGTCCAAGACCTGCACGTCTCTGTCCAAGGGACCGAGATTCTGCGCGGGCTCGACCTGCTCGTTCGTCCCGGCGAGATCCACGCCATCATGGGCCCGAACGGCTCGGGCAAGTCCACGCTGGCCAACACGCTGCTCGGCAACCCCGACTACGAGGTCACCGAGCGGCAAGATCCTGTTCAAGGGTGACGACGTCACCGAGCTGGCCGACCGACGTGCGGGCCAAGGCCGGCATGTTCCTCGCCTTCCAGTATCCCGAAGAGATTGCCGGCGTGCCCGTCATCCAGTTCCTGCGCCAGGCGCTCTCGGCGCGCAAGGGCGTGGACCTGTCGGTGCTCGAACTGCGGCTGTCGATCATGGACTGGATGAAGAAGCTCGACATGGATCCGAGCTTCGGCGACCGGTACCTGAACGAGGGCTTCTCGGGCGGCGAGAAGAAGCGCAACGAGATCCTGCAGATGGCCATCCTCGAGCCCGACGTCGCCATCCTCGACGAGACCGACTCCGGCCTCGACATCGACGCTCTGCGCGTCGGTGGCCAACGGCGTCCGGCTCGGTCCGCGACGCGCGACCCGAACTTGGCGTCGTCGTGATCACCCACTACCAGCGCATCCTCGACGAGCTGAAGCCCGACATCGTGCACCTCTTGTTCGAGGGGCGCATCGCGAAGACCGGCGGCGCCGAACTGGCCGAACTGTTGGAGACCGAGGGTTACGAGGCCTACCGATGAGCGTCGAGTGGGCCGTCGTGCGCAAGGACTTCCCGATCCTCAACGACGGCAAGCTCGTCTACCTCGACTCGGCGTCGTCGTCGCAAAAGCCGACCGCCGTGCTCGACGCCATGACGCGGTACTACGAGAGCACCCACGCCAACGTGCACCGCGGCGTCTACACGATCGCCGAAGAAGCCACCCGTCTGTACGAGGAAGCTCGCTCCAAGATCGCCACGTTCGTCGGTGGCGCCACCGACGAGATCGTCTTCACCAAGAACGTCACCGAAGCATCCAACCTGTTCGTGCAGAGCTGGGGCCGCAGCAACCTCAAGCCGGGCGACGTCGTGCTGCTCACACAGATGGAGCACCACGCGATGTTGGTGCCGTGGCTGATGCTGGCGCCGCAGCTCGGCGTCGAATTGCGCTACCTCGACGTCACCGACGACGGCTACCTCGACCTGTCGGACCTCGACGCGAAGCTGCAAGGCGTGAAGTTCGTCGGCGTCACCGCGGCCTCCAACGTGCTCGGCACGCTCAACCCGATCCGCCAGATCTGCGACGCCGCGCACGCCGTCGGCGCGGTCGTGTTCGTCGACGGCGCGCAGTCGGCCCCGCACGTCGCCACCGACGTCACCGCTCTCGGCTGCGACGCGTTCGGCTGGACCGGTCACAAGATGCTCGGCCCCACCGGCATCGGCGGGCTGTGGGCGCGCCGCGAGATCCTCGAAGCCATCCCGCCGTTCCTCGGTGGCGGCGAGATGATCCGCGACGTGCGCCTCGACGGGTTCGAGCCCAACGACGTGCCGTGGAAGTTCGAGGCGGGCACTCCCCCGATCGCCGAAGCCGTCGGTCTCGGCGCGGCGGTCGACTACATCAACGCGCTCGGCATGGACGCCATCCGTGCCCACGAGATCGAGTTGACGCAGTACGCGTTCGAGGCCTTCGCACGCGTTCGGCGACACCGTGATCGTGCACGGCCCGCCCAACACCGCCGATCGCACGGGCGTGTTCTCGTTCGCGTACAAGGACATCCACCCTCACGACCTCGCCCAGGTGCTCGACGAGCACGGCGTGTGCGTGCGCGCCGGGCATCACTGCGCCAAGCCGCTAATGCGTTGTCTCAACGTGGCCGCCACCGCCCGCGCGTCGTTCTACGTCTACAACACCACCTCCGACGTCGACGCCCTGATCGCCGCGTTGGCCGAAGCCGACGCGCTGTTCTGCTAGGAAAGGGTTCGAAATGGCCGGCCTCGAAGACCTGTACCGCGAGATCATCCTCGACCACTACCGCTCACCGCGGAACCGTGGCGTGCTCGACACGCCACCCGCGACCAAGGTCGAGGGTTACAACCCGCTGTGCGGTGACGAGATCGTGCTGTACCTCCAAGTCGACGGCGACACCGTCACCGACGTGAAGATCGGCGGCCAGGGCTGCTCGATCAGCCAGAGCTCGGCGTCGATGATGTCCTCGGCCATCAAGGGCAAGTCGGTGGCGGAAGTGCGCGCCACTCGTGCGGGCGTTCAAGGCGCTCATGTCGATTCACGAGAACCGCCTCGAGGGCGACGGAGAACCGTCGGCCGAAGACGTCGAGGCCTCGCAGGTAAAGCTCGGCGACCTCGACGCCCTCCAAGGCGTCGTGAAGTTCCCGGTCCGCATCAAGTGCGCCACGCTCTCCTGGAACACCCTGCTCGAAGCGCTCCAGGACGCCGGCGTCTAACTCCGCCGCAGCTCAACCGCGGCGTCAGGGCAGTGCGACTGCGGTGACGAGATTGATCAGCCGGTGCAACGACCCGAAGCCCTTGCAGGCCGGTTCTCGCTCCAGGACTTCGGCGGCGACCGCTCGGCCGGCGGCGAGTCCGGCTTGGTTGCTGAACTCGAAGTGGAGGCCGCCGACCACACGTGAGCGTCCGGCTTCGTCCGCTGCTTCCGAGAAGCTGTTGTAGGCGCGCGCAGTGTTCGGGGCGGAGTCCGTGGCGAGTGTGAACGGGATGTTGTCGTTGCAGAAGAAGCCTGCGAGCACGGCTGCGCCCGCCGCGCTGAAGGAGCTGTGGCCGGACCAGAATTCCGGCGACGCCGAGCTGCCGCCGCGCGCGATCCATATCGGGTCGAGGGTTGTGGCGTCGTTGCCGTCGGTGTCGGCTTCTCGGATCGCGGTGATCGGGCGCCACGAGAAGTAGCGGTTCTTGGTGGTGTAGGTGGGAGCGACGGTGTCGACCAGCGCCATGCTTTGGAGAGCGAACAGGCGGGCGGTGTCACTCAGCGACAGGCCCCGGTCGGCCGAAACGGTCGACGCGACCTGCATCCACGCCCCCGGCGGCTGATTGGTGCCGCCACTCAAGCTCCAGAACTGGAACGTGGCCGTTGATGCTGGGTCGGCCACGTTGCCGTTGCCGACGCTCTTCACTTCGTTGAAGTCCGTGGCGTATTCGGCGCTGGTCAGCGCCGGCGGCGTCGCGGTGGAGAACGCCGCAGAGTCCTCGACCGCGAACGGCACCAGGTTCCGGAACTGCACACCCGCATACGTGCCGCGGTACTGACCAGGCCCCGAGCCGGTGCCGCGGGTCTCGGCCGGGTGGGAGCCGTCGTTGGCGCGCGCCGCCAGTACTTCGGCGGCCACGTGCTCACCCCACTTGCGGCCGTGCTTGGATTGCCCGGGCGAGCTCGCCTGCCGCGAGGTCCTCGGCCAGCTGCGCGTCATAGCTGGCCTGGAGTGCCGGGAAGAGCGCGCTCAGCACGCCGTGGGCGGCCACCGCCGCCGCCACCGCGGGATCGCCGCTGTTTCGCGTCGACGGCGGAACGAAGACCGACCAGCGCGGGTGGGCCTGCAGCCCGTTCACGGCGTCGTACATCGCCGTGTTCACCATCGCATACAGCCGCGCCGAAGCGGCGTCGCTGGCGCGGGCATGGCACGCCGCCGCGAACCCGAGCGACGACCAATCCCGAACAACGGCGCCATCGGTGCGACCACCGCCCGCGTACGACGGCGAAGCCGGCACGACGAC
>CAVYNR010000008.1:0-117106 GCA_963769985.1 uncultured Actinomycetes bacterium
GCTAGCGCGAGGGCGTAGCGGTCGGTCATACCGCTGATGTGGCGCACCGCCGCTTCGACCAGCGTCTTCGCCTCGTGCTCGATCGACGCCCAGAATCTCGGACGCGCGATGAACCAGTCGGTCAGCGCCCGCAGCAGTTCGATGACGCGCTCGGCCTGGTCGACCGAGTCCGGCCGCAAGTAGATCCGTTCGAAGTTGAAGGCGCGGAACGCGGCGAGGGCGACGGCCTCGGCTTCGGCCATGCCGACTACGCCGTGCTCGGCGATTGTGTCGAGGACCGACGTGATGAACCCGTCGAGTTGGCGGGATCGTCGCGTGCCCACCACGTCGGCCACCTCGAACGGCAGGTCCGACGGCGCCGACGATGCCGGCCAGCACCGCGTCTTCGAAGTCGTGACACACGTACGCGATGCGATCGGCCCACGCGACGACTTCGCCTTCAGGCGTGGTCGGCGACGGACGGTTCCAGCTGTGGTTGCGAACGGCGTCGAGCGTTTCGACGCACAGGTTCAGCGGTGCCAGCACGACGTCGGCGCCGTAGACGGCGTGGTGGTAGCCTGGGGCATGAACGGCGAAAGCGCCTCTTCCGACGCGTGGCCGGCGGGCCCGTGCCCGCAGTCGTGGCCTAGCGCGGCCGCTTCGGTCGAGCGCGACGTTGAGGCCGGCGGGACGCGCGATGCCCACTGCGACCTGGGCGACCTCGATGGCGTGGGTGAGCCGGTTGCGAAGGTGATCGTCGTCGGGCGCGATGAACACCTGGCACTTACCGGCGAGGCGGCGGAACGGCCGGCTGTGCTTGATGCGATCGAGGTCGCGCTCGAAGCACGTCCGGAATCGGTCGGCGGTTTCGGGCACGGCCCGCTGGCCACCGCCTTCGGCGCGGGTGGCGAACGGAGCGAGCGCAACGTCTTCCATCGATTCGCGGGCCGCCCGCTCGACGAGGCCGTGGGGCCCGTCGGCCACCCGAATTGGCACGTGCGCATGCCGAAAACTCATGGGTGAGTATGCGGGAACGGTGTGACCGTGAGGTACGGGCCACCAGCTACTAGAAACGTGCAGGTGCTGGCCGCCTTCTCCTACGACCCCATTGTCAACCTCGACTTCGGGCCGTTCAGCTTGTCGCCCCACGGCATGGGCATCGCGATCGGATTCCTGATTGGCGCCCGCGTCATGTTGCCGTCGGCGGAGAAGAAGGGCATCAGCGCCGACGACGTGAGCGCGTTGCTCGTCCGGGCGGCGATCGGCGCCATCATCGGCGCCCGCCTCGCGTACGTCATCAACCACCCGTCGGATTACATCGACGCACCGCTGGAGATCATCAAGATCTGGCAGGGCGGTATCTCGCTGCTCGGTGGGTTCGCCGGCGCGATCGCGTTGGCCCTGCCCGAGATGCGCAAACGCCGCCTCTCCTTCTGGCAGGTGATGGACGCGGCGGCGCCCGGCATGGCGGTGGGCGTGATCGTCGGGCGGATCGGCGATCTGATCGTGGCCGACCACCTTGGCAAGGCGACCGACTTTGCCTCGGGCTACCGCTGCCCGCCCGCCAGCGTCGACACCGCGGTGCCGTGCATCGCCGGACCGGGCAACGTCGTGCATCAACCCGCGCTGTACGACTTCGTGCTCACGATCATCGTGCTGGTGGTGCTGTTGCGACTGCGCAAGCGGCCCCACTACGACGGCTATCCTCATCATCGTGTTCGGTCTCCTCTACGGCCTCAACCGGTTCATCGAGGACTGGTTCCGCGTCGATGTCACCCACGGCCTAGGCCTGACCGGCAGCCAGTGGACGGCGTTGCTGGCGATGGTGGTGTGCGGCGCGTGGTTGGTGTTCAGACGACGCACACCGGGGTGGGGTCGATGGAATGAGCGCGTGGTGGACCCGCCTACGATGACTGAGCCGTCGTCAAGCCCGGCAGAAACAGAGGAGTAGCCGTCGTGGATGTCCGCATTGGTGTCACCTATACCGGCAAAGAGCTCGAGGTCGAGTTGCCCGACGACGCCGATCCCGATGCGGTGTCGAAGGCGGTCGACGCGGCTGTGGGCGGCACGACGCCGGTGTTGTGGTTGACGGATCGCAAGGGCAAGACCGTCGGTGTGCCGCCGACAAGCATCGCGTACGTCGAACTGGGCCGTTCGTCGTCGGACCGCAGGGTGGGCTTCGGCGCCTAGCCGATGGATGCTCCCGCCGATCTGCTGGATCGGCGCCTGCTGATCGTCACCGGCAAGGGTGGTGTCGGAAAAACCACTACCGCGGCGGCGCTGGCGCTGCTCGCCGCCGACCGCGGCAAACGCACCCTCGTGTGCGAGCTCGACGCCAAGGGCAACCTCGCCTCGTTTCTCGAGTGCGGCCCGACAACGTTCACGCCGCGCGAAGTCGCGCCGCAACCTCTTCGCGATGTCGATGGACAGCGAGGAGTCGCTCAAGGAGTACCTGAGCCTCCAGCTGCGCCTGCCGATGCTCGGTGCGCATCGGCCCGCTCAACGCGCATCTTCGAATACGTCGCCACCGCCGCACCCGGCGTGCGCGAGATCCTCACGATCGGGAAAATGGTGTGGGAGGTGCGCGAGCGGCACTGGGATCTGATCGTGGTCGACGCCGTCGCGTCGGGTCACATCGTCGGGCAGCTCACCGCGCCGCAGTCGATCAACGAACTCGTGTCGGTCGGCCTCATCCGTCAGCAGACCGACTGGATGGTCGAGATCCTCGGCGACCCCGCGACCACGGGGCTGATCATCACGGCCACGCCCGAGGAGATGCCGGTCAACGAGACGCTCGAGCTCGCGGCGCGGCTGCGCAACGAGACGAACGTCGACCTCGCCGGCGGTCGTCATCAACCGCGTGCTGCCCGAACTGTTCGGCCGCCGCGAGGAGGAGTTGTTCGACGCGCTGAATGCGCCGGCGCGCCGTACCGCGATTGCGTGCGGAGGTCGGCGGAAATGTCGACCATTTGATGGAGGCGGCGTCGCTTGCGGTCGCGCTGCGCCGCGGCAGCGCCGAACACCTCGAACGGCTGCGCGCGGAACTCGACGAGTCGATCCCCATGCTTTACGTGCCGTACCTGTTCTTGCGCAGCCACGGCATGCGCGGCCACGCGCATGGTGGCCGCCGCGCTGTCGGCGCCGAGTTGGGGTACTGATGGCGCCGAAGTCGGCGCCGCGCCGGGTCCATCGAGCAACTCCTCGCCGCGAAGGAGATCGTCGTGTGCTGCGGCTCGGGTGGCGTGGGCAAGACCACCACCGCGGCGGCGCTCGCGGCGATGGCCGCCACCCGTCACGGCGGCCGGGTGCTCGTGCTGACCGTCGATCCGGCGCGTCGTCTGGCAAACGCGCTCGGGCTCGAAGGGTTCGGCAACGTCGAAAAACGTGTGCCCGACAGCGCATTCGAGGCCGCCAACGTGAAGCCACGCGGTGAACTTTGGGCGGCGATGCTCGACACCCGTCAGAGCTGGGACGACCTCGTGCACCGGCACGCGCCCGACCGCGCGACCGAGCAGCGAATCCTCGAGAACAAGCTCTACCAAAACTTCGCGGGACGGTTCGTGCAGAGCCACGACTACATCGCGATGGAACGGCTCTACGAGATCCACTCGAGCGGCACCTACGACCTCGTGGTCGTCGACACGCCACCGACGCGCAACGCCGTGGACTTCCTCGACGCGCCCGAGCGCATGGAGGACTTCTTCACCAGCCGGTTCCTGCGCCTGCTCATCGCGCCGTACCGGTCGCGCCTCATCAGCATGGCGAGTAAGCCGTTCTATCAGTCGCCGACCGCATCCTCGGCACCCAGTTCCTGCAGGACATCGCCGAGTTCTTCATTCTCTTCCAGAGCATGTACGGCGGTTTCGTCGACCGGGCCCGCGCCGTGTCGGGGCGTTGTTGCGCGACAAGCGCAGCACGTTCGTGGTGGTGTCTACGCTCGAAGCGGCGCCGTTGCACGAAGCCGAGTTCTTCCTCGGCGCAGCTGGAACAGCGCAAGCTGCACCTCGGGCGCGATCGTGCTGAACAAGGTGCTGCCCGCCTACTTCCTCGAAGCGGTCGTCGGCCCGTACCGCCGAGCGCGTCACCGGCGACGGTAAAGGACGTCGCCGAAGCGCCGTCGCGACCAGCGCCGAAGACCCCGCCGACGTCGCGCGCGTGCTGACCGAAATCGCCGAGAGCTACTTGCGTTTCGCGGTGGTGGCCCAGCGCGAGGCCGAACAGCGCGCCGAGCTGGCGGCGTCGCCCGAGGTCATCGCGTCGGTCCCGTTCTTCGAAACCGACATCGCCGATCTGGGCGGGCTGCTGCAGCTCGGATCGAAGATCTGGTCGTAACGCATGGCGACTCTCGCCGAACTCGCGCGCGCGCAGACTCCGCTCGACGGCGACGCCATCGAGCACCTGCAGCGCCTCGTGCGCGGCTGGGGCATGCTCGCCGACTTGTGCTTCGGCGACCTCGTGCTGCTCGCGGCGACGTCCGACGGCCAGTTCGTCGTGCTCGGCCAGATGCGGCCGAGCACCAGCCAGACCCTCCACCACGACGACTTGGTCGGTCGGCTCGTCACCGAGACCGAACGTCCTGTCGTCGGCGCGCGCCTTTCGTTCGGGCGAGATCGTCGAAGGCGAAATCAGCCTCGGGGAGCAGGCCGACCGTGTGCGCATGCAAGGCATCCCGGTGCGACGTGACGGTCAGGTGATCGCCGTCATGACCCGCGAGGCCACGCTGAGCGCGACCCGTCGCCCGGGCGCGCTCGAGCGCGTGTACGGCGAGACTTTCGAGCGTTTCGCGCGGATGATCGTGCGCGGCGAATACCCCTTCGTCTCCGACGACGACATCGGCGAGGACGCGCCGCGCGTCGGCGACGGCGTGATCGCTGCTCGACGCGTCGGGGCGCATCGAATACGCGTCGCCCAACGCGGTGAACGCGCTGCACCGCATGGGCATCCACGCCAACATCACCGGTACCCGTCTCGACGAGATCGGCGTGGAAGAAACCGCGGTCAGCCGCTCGTTCTTCGCCGGTCGCCCGATCATGGAAGAAGTCGAGCGGACGCCCGACGTCACCGTGCTTGCTGCGCTGCCTTCCACTGTTGCATCGCGGCGACGTGACCGGCGGGCTCGTGCTGCTGCGCGACGTCACCGACATCCGTCGCCGCGACCGGTTGCTGCTCTCCAAGGACGCCACGATTCGAGAGGTTCACCACCGCGTCAAGAACAACCTGCAGACCATCTCGTCACTGCTGCGTCTCCAGGCGCGGCGCCTGTCGACCAACGACGGCAAGGTCGCATTGCGCGAAGCCGAGCGCCGTATTCGTTCGATCGCGCGGGTGCACGAGGTGCTGTCGCGCGATCCGGGCGAGCAGGTCGCCGTTCGGCGAGATCGTGCGCGACCTCGTTCGCATGGCCGAAGAGGCGGTGGTCGGCAACCGGGTGGTCGAGTTCCGCGTCGAGGGCGACGCCGGCGAGCTGCACGCCGAAGTGGCGACGCCGCTCGCCGTGGTCATCAGCGAGCTGTTTGCAAAACGCCAGCGAGCACGCGTTCCCCGAGGGCGGCGCCGGTGGCGACGGGCTGGTGGTCGTCAGTCTGAAGAATGACGGCGCGGAATTGCACGTGCAGGTGCGCGACGACGGCGAAGGCCTGCCGGAGGGCTTCTCGATCGAAGACACCGACAGCCTCGGACTGTCGATCGTGTCGAACCTTGTGGTCAGCCAACTCGGGGGGAGCATCGAGATGTACTCCGATGCCGGCACCGTCGTGGAACTGACCATTCCCCTGTCGCGCACCCGATGACCCCGGCCATCTTTGGCCATCGCGGCGCGAGCTCGGTCGTACCGCGAGAACACCATCGACGCGTTCGTCGGCGCGGCGGCGCTCGGTGCCGACGGCGTCGAACTTGACGTGCGGCGCACGGCTGACGGCGCCTTGTGCGTGCACCACGACGCGGCGCTGGCCGACGGGCGCACGATCGTGGACATTCCCGCCGTCGCGTTGCCCTCGGACTTGCCGACGCTGCGCGACGCGCTCGTCGCGTGCGGCGCCATGACCGTCAACGTCGAAATCAAGAACGTGCCCGTCGACCCCGACTACGACGCTGAGGAAACCGTGGCCGCCGCCGTGGTCGGGTTGATCGCGGACATGGGCGTGGGCGCGCAGATCCTCGTGTCGAGCTTCAGCCTCGCCACGATCGACAGCAGTGCGCGAACTCGATCCGTCGCTCGCGACTGGCTGGCTGACGATGCCCCGATACGACCAGTTGCGGGCGCTCGACACCGCCGTCGAGCACGGCCACGGCGCACTGAACCCGCACCACACTGTCGTGACGGCCGAGCTGGTGGACGGCGGCGCGGGCGGCGGGCGTGGCCATCAACACGTGGACCGTCGATGACCCCGACGAGATGCGGCGCCTCGCCGCACTCGGTGTCGACGTGATCATCACCAACGACGTCGCCCTAGCGGTTGCCACCCTGCGACCGCAGGCATGACACGATCACGTCTCCCATGCCCCGCGTCCTGCTGATCTCGAACCCGCACGCATCGTCGGTGACGCCGCGGGCGCGAGTTGTGATCCAGGCCGCCTTTGGCGCCGAGTCGGACGTCACGGTGGCCGAGACCAGCCGCCGCGGCCACGCGACTCGCCTTGCCCAAGGCGCGGCGGCGAGCGGGACGGATGTGGTCGTCGTGCTCGGTGGCGACGGCACGCTCAACGAAGCGGCCAATGGCCTCGCGGGCTCGTCGACTGCCTTGGCGGCGCTGCCCGGCGGTTCGACGAACGTGTTCGCCCGCACGATCGGCCTGCCCAACGACCCGATCGAGGCGACGGGCGCGCTGATCGAAGCGATGCGCGCCGGCCACCGCAAGCGCGTCGGACTCGGCAAGGCCAACGGCCGGTACTTCACGTTTCACGTCGGCGCCGGGTTTGACGCGGCGGTCGTCGAACAGGTCGAGCGG
Source organism: uncultured Actinomycetes bacterium (assembly GCA_963769985.1). Taxonomy (GTDB): domain Bacteria; phylum Actinomycetota; class Acidimicrobiia; order Acidimicrobiales; family JACCXE01; genus JACCXE01. The sequence goes on from CAVYNR010000008.1 coordinate 6,927, forward strand.
CGCTCGTCGCTGAAGCGCTACGCCGGAAACCCACTGTTCGTGTACGCCGCGTTTCGCACCTGGTTCCGCGGCTTCGATCGTGAGAAACCCCCGTTCTCCGTCCACCACGCCGATGGCACCGTGCTCGACGACGGCTACTTCATGATCTGCCAGAAGACGGACCCCTACACCTACCTCGGGCGGCGGCCGCTCTCGCTCATGCCCGAGATCAACCTTGAGTCGGGTCTCGGTATCACCACCCTGCGTTCACTGTCGTTCGGCACGATCCTCGGTGCCGCCGCGTCGGCCATGTCGACGGGTCGGCATCTTCGTCACGCCAGCAAGATCGACCGCCGCGTCGACGTCAACGGCGTCACCCTGGTCGGTCATCGCAGCTTTCCGTACCAGCTCGACGGCGACTACTTGGGCGAAGTCGACCGCCTCGAGATCACCTACGAGCCCGACGTGCTCGACCTGATCATCCCGATCTAGGCGTCGCGCAGAGAACACCCCCCAACCCCCCGACTTTGCGCGACTTCTGACACACCCCGCGTGTCGTAACTCGCGGAAAGTCGGGGGAGGGAGAACCCGTTAGGTGACGAGGTCGAGGCAGTTGAGGTCTTCGATGGCGGCGACGCAGCGTTCGAGCATGCCGCCCGTGAGGGTGACAGATCGTTCGTCCTGGGATTCGATGCTGCCTCCGGCGACGATCGGATACACGAGACAGAACAGCGCCGAGGTGCGGTAGTCGAGCCACGCATCGTCGAAGCCGTAATCCGTCACGCCGCGCGACGCGAGTCCGTCGACGTAGCGCTGCGTGAGGTCGCGTTCGTGCTTGGCCCGCAACTCAGGCGTCAGGCTCTGCGACACGAAATAGCCGAGGTCCCGGCCGCCGCGCGACGTGTCGACGAGTTGCCAGTCGCACAACGTGAGATCGGGGCCGTTCGGCCCGTCGGTGAAGAACATGTTGTCCAGGCGGTAGTCGCCGTGGCTCAACGTGAACGGCGGGTGCGAAAGCCGTGTCATCAAGTCGCCCAGGTGCGTGTGAAACGTCGAGGCGAACTCGTGCATCGCCGGCGACAACGTGTCGCCGTACAGCTCGTCCATCACCGGCCAGCCCTGTTCGCACGCGAACGCGGCGGCTTCGGGGATCGGCGAGTCGTTGATGACCGGCAGCCACTCGCTTGGACGCAATGTCGCGTCGTTCCAGAACGACGCGTGCAGCTCGGCGAGGCGGTCCACCGCCGCCTCGGCGTCGCGCACCGCACACCCGGCCACCTGGTCGACGTTGCGTCCACCAGCGAGATCGCTCAGGAGCAACACGAAGTCCTGCGACTCCCAGTCGAGGTGCGAGAAGTAGCACGTCGCGTGAGGGACGGGCGTGCGCGCCGACAGCTCCTCGTAGAACCGCGACTCCCGGCGGTACATCGAAAGCATCTCGGCGACAAAGCGCGCGCTCGGACTCGACGGCATCTTGGCGATCACCGTCGCCGGACCGTCGCCGTCGGTCCACGTCGGGATGAGACGGAACAGCGCGCCGACTACGCCCACGCCCACGCCGATCGGTGTCGACGCAAGCGAGTTCACCGTTCCCGTGGCGGACTTCGTCGACTGCATCGCCGCGGTCAGCCACTCGGGCGTGATCTCGTCGACGGTCTTGGGGAGGGCGAGTTGCGTCATCGGGGCCTTTCAGTTTGCGGAGCGATTGATTCCGGCGAGCAACACGCGCCCGACCTGGCGGGGGAGGGCGGCCACGATGGGGAACCCGGCGGCGCGCTTAGGCATGCGCAGGTAGGTGCTGTCGCGCTCGACGGCGCGCACGATCGCGCCCGCGACGCGCGATGGCGGCAGATGCCGAATCAACCGCAGGTGCTTCAGGCGCACCATCGAACGATGGGTGGGGCCGTGTGAGTGGAGCATGGCTTCCATCTCGGTGTCGACGGGGCCGAGCTCGACGATGAGATTGGAGACGCCGCTCCCGCGCAACTCGTCGCGCAGGCACGCGTCGAAGTGCGTGAGCCCGGCCTTGGTGGCCGAGTAGGTCGCGACGCCCGGCGTACACGACGCGCCGGCCATCGACGAGACGTCGACGATCTTGCCGCTGCCGCGGGCGAGCATCGCCGGCAGCGCGGCGCGGGCGAGCTGGATCGGCGTGTGCAGGTTGACGTCGATGATGCCGTCGATGTCCTCCACCGAGATGGTCGTGAAGCTCACGGTGTCGAGCAGCCCCGCGTTGTTGACCAGCACGTCGATAGGCCCGTCGGACTCGATGCGCGCGAATCAACGCGTCGCGCTGGCCGCGGTCCATCAGGTCGCACGGATACGCCTGACCGCCCACGTCGGCGGCGAGCTTCTCGATCGCGTCGACGCTGCGAGCCACGAGCGCGACCCTCGCCCCTCGCTGCGCGAACTGACGGGCCAATTCCTCCCCGATACCGCGCGACGCTCCGGTGACAACGACACGCTTGCCTTGCAGGTCCATGCGATCACCCCTCGAAATTGACCCTACCCGTCATCCACAGCCCCGAGTTGGTGCGCCCTAGGCCGCATCGGCAATGCTGAGCGCATGAATGTCGTCGTCTGTGTAAAGCAGATTCCCGACCCGGCCAGTCCGGGATCGCTCGATGCGAACAACAATCTCGACCGCTCCGGCAAGCTCATCCTCGATGACTCCGACGCCTACGGCGTCGAGATGGCGTTGCAGCTGGTCGACAAGGCCGGTGGCGGTGAAGTCACGCTCGTGTCGATGGCCCCTAACGGCGAGACCGCGGGTCTCCGCACGGCGCTCGCGATGGGAGCCGCCAAGGCCGTCCTGGTCTCCGACGACGCGCTGAAGGGTTCCGACGCGCTCGAGCACGGCCAAGGTCCTCGCCGCCGCGATCAAGCGCGTCGAATCAACCGACCTCATCCTCGCGGCGACCGAGTCGACCGACGGCTACACCGGCACGACGCCCGTGCAGATCGCCGAGCTCCTCGGCTTGCCGTCGGTCACCTTCGCCAAGCACATCGAGGTCGACGGCACCACGGCCAAGATCGACCGTCAGACCGAGGCGGGCTACGACGAGGTCACGTGCCCGCTGCCCGCGCTGGTCACGGTGACCGCCGGCGTGGTCGAGCCGCGGTACCCGTCGTTCAAAGGGATCATGGCGGCCAAGGGCAAGCCGCTCGATCAGGTGACGCTGGCCGACCTCGGCATCGACGCCGGCACGGTTGGCGCCGGTTCCGGGCAGAGCATCACCGCCGTCACCGCCGCTGAAGAGCGCCAGGCCGGCGAAGTCATTGTGGACGAAGGCGACGCGCACCAGAACATTGTGGCGTTCCTCGACAAGTTGAAGGTGATCTGAGCATGGCGAAGGTGTGGGTTCTCGCAGAAGCACTGAACGGCAAGGCGACTTCGCTCAGCCTCGAACTGCTGACCAAGGCGCGCGAGCTGGGCGACGTCGAAGCCGTCGCGTGGGGTCCCGACGTGGCCACCATCGCGCCCGACCTCGGCGCGCACGGCGCGACCACCGTCCACGACTTGGGCGATCTCGGCTCGTCGCTGCCGGGCGTTCCCGCGGCAGCGGCGATCGCCGCCGCCATCGAGGCCGGGAACGGCCCCGACATCCTGCTCGTGGGTCAGAGCTATGACGGCCGCGATGTGGCCGGCCGCCTGTCGGCCAAGCTCGACAAGGGCGTGCTCACCAACGTGGTCGATCTGACCGCGGGCGACCCGCCCGTCGCCAGCCATGCCATCTTCGGTGGCGCCACGATCGTGCAGGCCACCTTCAACGGCCCCGGTCCGTACATCTACGCCGTGCGGCCCAAGAGCTTCGCCGCCGAACCCAGTGGCGGCAGCGCGACCGTCGCGTCGCTGGCGGTTCCCGACGCCGGTGCGACGAACGCGCCGATCATCGCCGAGCGTCACGTCGAAGAGCGCTCCGGACCGCAGCTCGACGAGGCGGCGATCGTCGTCTCCGGCGGTCGTGGCCTTGGCGAAGCGGCCAACTTCGCGATGGTCGAGGAGCTGGCCAAGCTGCTCAAGGGTGCGCCGGGTGCATCGCGCGCGATCGTCGACGCCGGCTGGGTGCCCTACGCCTACCAGGTCGGTCAGACGGGCAAGACGGTGAAGCCGACGCTCTACATCGCGTGTGGCATCTCCGGTGCCACCCAGCACATGGTCGGCATGAAGGGCTCGAAGAACATCATCGCGATCAACAAGGATCAGGAAGCCCCGATCCTGCAGATCGCCGACCTCGGCATCGTGGGCGACGTGCACAAGGTGATGCCGAAGTTGATCGAAGCCCTCAAAGCGCGCGGGTAACGCTCCGAGCTTGGGCGAGTGGTCGATTGGCGCGCCGAGCGACGGCCGCGGCGCGATCTGCGCATCCATCCTCGCCGAGCTCCCCACGTGGTTCGGGATTGAGGACGCCAACGCCGCGTACGTCGTCGCGGCCGACGAACACGAGTCGCTCGTGGCCTACGACGCCTCGGACGTCGCCGTCGGCCTCATCACTCTGACCGAGCACAGCCCGCAGTCCGCCGAGGTACACCTCATGGCAGTGCGACCGCACCTGCACCGCGGCGGTGTGGGCCGGCTGCTGCTGACCGAAGCCGAACGCCGGCTCCGCGCCCGCGGCGTCGAGTTCCTTCAAGTCAAGACGCTGAGCGCATCGGCGCCCGACGAGGGCTACAAGAAGACACGGGCGTTCTACTTCGCGATGGGATTCCGCGTGCTCGAGGAGTTTCCGTTGCTTTGGAGCCCGTCGAACCCCGCGCTGCAACTGATCAAGGCGCTCTGACGCGTCGCCCGTGAGGCGCCCGTAGGCTCACGACATGGCGTGGAAGAACTGGGCCGGCAACCAGAAGTGCAACCCGGTTGAGGTTGTCCATCCCTCAACCGATGCGGAGCTTGCTGCGGTCGTGAAGGACGCGTCGGCGCGGGCGCGGACGGTCAAAGTCGTCGGCTCGGGCCACTCGTTCACCGACTGTGCGGCGACCAACGGCGTGCAAGTGGTGCTCGACAAGTACGCCGCGGTGACCGCGGTCGACACGAAGAACCGCACCGTTACCGCGCAGGCCGGTGTCACGATCGCCACCCTCAACAAGTTGCTGGCCGACTACCGCATGGCCATGCCCAACCTGGGCGACATCGCGTACCAAACCATCAGCGGCGCCATCTCCACCTCCACCCACGGGACCGGCGCCAAGCTCACCGGCATCGCCGGCCAGGTGCTCGGTCTCGACATCGTGACGGGCGACGGGTCGATCGTGTCGTGCTCGCGCGACGAAGAACCCGAGATCTTCGAGGCGGCGCGTGTCGGTGTCGGCGCCCTGGGCGCGTTGTCGACCGTCACGCTGCAATGCGTCCCGGCGTTCAACCTGCACGCCGTGGAAGAACCCATCCGTGTCGACACCGTGTTGGAGAACATCGACGCCCACGTGGATGGCAACGAACACTTCGAGTTCTTCTGGGTGCCCCACACCGGATGGGCGCTCACCAAGACGAACAACCAGACGACCGCACCGTCCGGCGGTCAGTCGCGGTTCAAGTTCTTCAAGGACAAGATCCTGATGGAGAACATCGTGTTCGGCGCGGTCGTGAAGGCCGGGCGATTCCGCCCGTCGGCCATCCCACGGCTGTCGAAGCTGATCCCGAGTTCGGGGCGCGTCGAGTACGTGAAGTCGAGCTACGAAATCTTCGCCAGCCCGCGCTGGGTGCGGTTCTACGAGATGGAATACGCCGTGCCCCGTAAGCACGTCGCCGAAGCGCTCAACGGCGTGCGCGCCGCTATCAAGGATAACGACTTCAAGATCGGCTTCCCGGTGGAGGTGCGCTTCACCGCGCCCGACGACATTCCGCTGTCCACCGCGTCAGGTCGCGAGTCGGCCTACATTGCGGTGCACGTGGCCAAGGGCATGGATTACCAGCCGTATTTCCGCGCGGTGGAAGACGTGATGAACGGACTCGAGGGACGACCGCACTGGGGCAAGCTCCACTTCCAGACAGCGGACACGTTGGCGCCGCGCTACCCCATGTGGGACAAGTTCCAGAAGGTGCGCGGCCGCCTCGACCCCAACGGCGTGTTCGCCAACGCGTACACCGACCGCGTGTTCGGCAGGATCTCCTAGACGGCGCACGACCTCATCAACCCTTCTCGGCGCAAAAGTGCGATCGTTGCTGCACACTTCTGCACCGAGAAGCGGCGCGCGAGGCACCCCACGAAGCGCGAGAGACCGGCGGCTGATCTGCGCGACATCGACTAGTCCGCGTCGGCGGCGCCAACTGCCCACGCCAGGCCCGAGTCGGGATCCTCCACCGCTATTCGCAGCGACCAACCCGTCGGTTCGAAGCCTTCGTCCCACACGTACCACCGCATCTCGTTGATCGCGACCTCGAGTTCGTCGGCGGTGACGGGCCAGTCGTGGAGCAGGTCGACGAGGGCGGCGGCGGTCCACCACGCGACGAAGCGGCCGGTGGCGGCGCCGCGACGCCGTCCGTGGGCGCCGCCTGACGCGGCCGCCCACGCGACGTGCGCCAGGCCTTCGGCGGGGGCGACCTCGGCGATACGAACCGACGTGAGGCCGAGCGCGCCCAGCGCGTCTTCGACTTCGCCGGACACGCCGACCGCTTCCACGATGCCGTTGGACTCGGCGACCCAGTGCGTCGCGACTTCGACGAGCGCGGTGCGTCCTTCGGCGGCCTCCGCGTCGTCAGCCGCGGTTCGCTGCCAAGTTCGGCGGCGCTCCACTGGCTCCGACCGGGCAAGTCGGGCGCCGGAAATTCGGCGCCGTCGAGCTTGTAGGTCGCCAACTCGTAGCGCGGTTCCCAGTCCGCTAGCACCAGCGGGATGTCGAGCAGCGATCCATCGGCGTTTGACTCGCTGAGGTCGATCCCGCGCACGACGCACTCGTGGGCGAACGTGCTCGCCGCGGGACCGGAGGCGAGGTGGGCGGCGATCTCGCTCCACCCGTGGGTTGAGGCGGCGACCTCGGGCAGCGGGCCCATGCCGAAGCGTGCCGCCGCCGCGCCGGGGCCCGCGGCGTCGTCGATGGCGGCAGCGGCGAAGGTGCCGGGGCCGCGCAGTGCCAGCACGTAGTTGACATACGCGGTGATCGGCCACAGCTGCTTGCCGCGCGCGGCAGCGGCGCGGCAGTCGTCGCGAATGAACACGAGCTCATCCCACTCGTCCTGTTCGGTCATGCGGTCGACGAAGCGCGTCAACTCGTCGAGGTCACCCTTGTCGATCAGCTCGGAGCGGTACGTCATACGTAGGGCCAGGGGTAGTGGCGGTACTCCTCGGACACAAGCGGGATGGACGGAAGCTTGGCCACGCCGACGCAGCGGCGGCGGAACGCGCCGACTTCGTCCTCGTCGAGCAATGCGTCGAGCGCTGGCAGTTCTGCCTCGGCCACGCGCAACAAATCAGCGCGCCACGTGTCGGGGATGGGTTGGCCGCCGAAGTCCCAGATCACGGTGCGCAGCCGGGGCGAGGTCTGGAACGACAGGCCGTGGTCAACACCGAAGATCACGCCGTTGGACGCGATCAGGCAGTGGCCGCCTTTACGGTCGCCGTTGTTGATGACGAGGTCGAACACGCACATCTGGCGCAAGCGGTCGTGGTTCGCGGGATCCTCCATGAGCGTGAAGTAGTGCTGTGCGAAGTCGGCGTCGGCCACAAAGCGCTGCAGCGAGCCCTCGCCCATCGGCAGGTCAACGCGGCCGAGGGTCTCCGGCACAAGGTCCCACCCGAGTTCTTCGCTGACGACAAAGGTCGCGACCTCCCGTCGCCACAACCCGCTCGAGTAATCCCACAGCGGCCGCTCGCCCGCCTCGGGCTTGTAGACGGCGGGCAGCGTTTCGTCGCCGCACGTGACAGTGGTGAGCAGCGTCGTGTTCGAACTCCACGGCATCCGGCCCTCGACGGCGACATCGCCCGAGGCCAGGACGCGTAACACGTCGCCGCCTTCGGCGGCGCCACGCATCGACGCGCGGTTCCTATTTGTGCGCTCGCTGCGCTCGCTCACCTTTCGGGCGCGTGCTTGCCGTTGGTCTTCGGACACGTGTGACCGGCCGGGTCGAGGGGATGGCCACAGAGAGGACACGGCGGCCGGCCGGCCTCGACCAGTTCGCTGGCGCGCGTAGCCAGGGCGCGTGCCTGCGCGCGGTCAGCAGCATGCGGGCGCGCGCCCCTGGCTCCAAGGGTTCGCCTTCTTCGTCGACAGGCACCGCTTCGGCGGCGTCGAGCACGATGCGGTCGAGCGTGTCGAGATAGCCGAGGCCCATCGCGCCGACGATCCACGCGACTTCGAGCGGCGGGCGCAGGTCGAGATCGGTCGGCACCGCTTCGGTGACCGCGAGGTCTTCGAGGCGTTCCAGCAAGGCAGCAGCGAGCGCGCCCACCTGTTGCTTTTCGAGCTTGAGCGTGGCCACCTCTTCCGCCGCTTGCGCCTGCAGCAGGAACACCCGTCGGCCGGGCGTGCCGACGGTGCCGACCGTGACCCGGTCGGGCTCGGTGAACTCGAAGCTCTCACTGGTCACTACGACGCCACCCGGTTGACGCAGTGCACGAACGGTCCGTCGTGGCCATACGCGATCACCGTCATCGAACACGGCGACACGTCGATGCGCTGGAATAGGTCGAGCGGTACACCGAGCGCGGTTGCGGTAGCGGCTTTGATCGGATCGGCGTGCGAGACGGCGATGACCGTGCCGCCGGGGTGATTGGCGCGGTAGCGGTCGACCGTGGAACTCATACGCGTCGCCATCTCGCTGAAGCTTTCACCGTTCGGGAACCGGAAGCCCGAGGGGTTGCGCTGCACCGCTTTCCACTCCGGCAGCTTCCGCAGCTTCGAAAGCGCGGCGCCGGTCCAGTCGCCGAAGTCGCACTCGAGCAGACCTTTGTCGACGGTCGCCTTCATGCCGAGCGCCTTGGCGATCGGCGCGGCGGTTTCGCGGGTTCGTTGCAGCGGCGAGGCGTACACCGCGACGACGCCCTTGCGTCCCGCCAGCTGATCGGCCACGGCCTGCGCTTGGGCGAGCCCGGCTTTGGCCAACGGCAGCCCCGCGGCGCGTCCGGGCAGCACCTTGCCCGTCGACGGGGTTTGGCCGTGGCGGACGAAGACCACGACGGTGGGCGCGGACGAAGCCATGTGGGGGAGACCGTAGCTTTGCCGAGATGCCCGACCGACTTCAGGTGCTGCGCGCCGAGATCGAGTCGTGTCGGGCGTGTCCGCGACTCGTGGCGTGGCGCGAGTTGGTGGCGCGTGAAAAGCGCGCCTCGTTCGCCGACGACACTTACTGGGGTCGACCGGTCGCCGGTTTCGGTGATCCGAATGCGCGCATCGCGGTGCTCGGGCTGGCGCCGGCGGCGCACGGCGCGAACCGGACCGGCCGGGTATTTACCGGCGACCGGTCGGGCGACTTCTTGTTCGCGTCGATGCACCGCTGCGGCCTCGCCAATCAGCCGACCAGTGTGTCGTCCGACGACGGACTGGTACTGGCCGACGCCTTCGTCACCGCCGCGGTGCGCTGCGCGCCGCCGGCTAACAAGCCGACGATCGACGAACGCGATACGTGCGCGCCGTTCCTGCGACGCGAGTTGGCGTTGTTGCCCAATCTGCGCGTCGTTGTCGCGCTCGGTCAGTTCGGATACGAGGCGGCGTGCCGGCACTTCGGCATTCGACCGCGGCCGGCGTTCGGCCACGGCGTCGAAGCCCAAACCGACCGCGGCATCACCGTCATCTGTTCGTTTCACCCCAGCCAACAAAACACCTTCACGGGCAAGCTGACCCCGCCAATGCTCGACGACGTGTTCATACGGGCCCGCCAACTCGCCGACTGAGACACCCGTCACAGGCCGAGGTGCCACACGACACAGCCCGTCGTGTCTGTCGTCACGCTGGATGGCCCACCGCTTCCGCACACTGCTGGCATGCGAGTAGTCGACTTTGTCTTTGGAGAAGGTTGGGGGTGGAAGAGCCTCGACGGCCAGTCTGAGCCGGAGTCGCTGGAGAACCGCAGGAACGGCGTGCGGTTCATCCTCGAGCTCAACGGCGGTATGGCGTTCCTGGCGGTGTTGGCGTTATTGCTGCTGCCGATTACCGGCGCCGAGGTACCGGGGCTGAACGTGCCTGTGCTCGTCGGGTGCGTGTTGTTCGGCACGCTTGTGATCGCGCCGTTGACGTGGATAAGCGCTGACCGCTTCGCCGCGTACTGGGTGCACGTGTTGGCGTTGGCCTACGAGGTGGCGTTGACCGTGGCCGCCTTTGCGATCGGACCACGCCTCTCGACGACCATCGTCCCGTTCTACGTGGTCCAGGGTGTCTGCGTCGTCGTGCTCGCCACGCGGCGCGCCGCGCTCATTCATCTGGTGGCGATGGGCATTGGCTACGGCATCGTCGTGGCGTTCCAGGCCGGCAACATCGCCCCGGCTTCGCGCTGGTTGCTCGGCGTCGGCGCAGTCGTGATCGCCGGATACGGCGTGGCCCTGCTGGTCGAACGGATGCGGTCGATGGCCGTCGCCGCCGAGGAAGCACGGGCGTCGTTGGAAGGCGCGCACCAGGAACTCGAAGCGCTCAACCATTCGTTCGGTCAGCGTGTGGCCGAACAGGTCGAAGAACTCGGCCGGCTCAACCGCTTGCGCCGATTCCTCTCGACCCCCGTCGCCGACGCGCTGCTCGCGGCGGATAACGAGGACGAACTGCTCCGTCCCCACCGCCGGGAAATCGCCGTGTTGTTCTGCGACATGCGCAGCTTCACGTCGTTCGCGGCGTCGTCGCAGCCCGAGGACGTGCTGCACGTGCTCGACGAATACTTCGAGCTGCTGGGCGTATCCATCCGGCGCCACGGCGCGACGGTCGGTGCCTTCACCGGCGACGGACTGATGGCGTTTTTCAACGACCCGATCCCGTGTGCGGATCCGGCGTTGCGGGCGATCACGATGGCGAGCGAGATCCAGCTGTCGATGGAAAGCCTGCTCAACCGGTGGCGGCCGCGTGGCCTGGAACTCGGCCTGGGTGTCGGCATCGCGCTGGGCTTCGCCGACATTGGCATGATCGGGTTCGAGGGGCGACGCGACTACAGCTGCCTCGGCACCGTCGTCAACTTGGCCTCACGCCTCTGTGACGAAGCGCGCGCCGGTGAGATCCTCATCGACGAACGCGCGCACGCGGCCACACGACATGCCATCGCCGTCGACGACAGCGCACTCATCAGTCTCAAGGGACTGGGCGAGCCGGTGCTGGCCTTCAGCGCCCGGCTGACCGATCAGAGCGCGATCAATTCTCCCAAGGCGTAGATCACCGCGATCACGCCGAGGAACGACGCGACTGCGAGGCGCAGCCGTTTGTCGTTGGCCCGCATCGTGGCCGCGGCGCCGAGCCGGGCGCCAGGAATGACGGCCACGGTCAGCAACGCCGCGAACCGCCAGTCGATGTGGCCCAGCAGTGCGTGCGTGATCGTGCCCGGAATGGCAAGGCAGCCCACGCACACGAGCGACGTCGCGATCGTCTTGCGCAACGGCACCCGCGCCAACTCCGCGAACCCCGGAACCATAACGATCCCTCCGCCCACGCCGAGCAGCCCGGAAAGGAACCCCGCGGCCGCGCCGATGAGCGCGATCACCGCCGCCAATGGGGTGTGGCCGTCGGCGTGGTCGACCAGCGGCGGACGGGTCATGCGCACCGCGGTAAACGCGAGGAGACCAGCCGTCAGCAGCATCAAGAGATGGCCATCGCCGGGAACGCCGTGCGACGCCACCGAGCCCACGACCGAACCGGCCGCGCCGAAGGGCACCGCCCATGCGACCACGCGCCAGTCGATCAGCCCTTCACGGGCGTAGCGCGCCGTGCCCGCGACCGCGCCCGGAATGATCGACGGCAGCGTGGTGCCGATCGCCACCGTGGCCGATGCGCCGAGCGCACGGATCGCCGGGGTCGAGATCACCGCGCCGCCCACGCCGAATGCCGCCGACAGCGCGCCGGTCGCCAATCCCGACACGATCGTGAGCGCGTCGCGAAGCGGCCCCGGATCCACACGCCTTGTCTAGCCTCGTGTCTCGTGGCCGCCCGACCTTCGCTTGACGCACTGCGCTCGACCGTGAGCGACCTCGTCGCGCTGACCGCCAATCGCGCGGCGCGCGAACTCAATCACACGCCGCAGCGAGGGGAGTGGAGCGCGGCGGAAGTGGCCGCGCATATGGCCGACGCCGAGCTCGTCTACAGCGTCCGCGTCCGCATGGTTCTCACCGACGACAACCCGACGCTGGTCGGCTACGACGAGCAGGCGTGGGCGTCGCGCCTGCACATGTGCGACGCCGACACCGCCGGATCCGTCGAACGGTTCCGCCTCCTCCGCGACGCCAACCTGCGCCTCTACGAGACCCTCGAGGACGCCGAGTGGTCCCGCGTCGGCACGCACGTCGAACGCGGCGAGATGTCAATCACCGACATCGTCGAGTTGATGATCAGCCACGACCGCACCCACCTCGACCAGATCCGCAAACTCCTGCCCTAAAACTGTTTGGACGGGGGGTTACCGGATCAGGCCGCTGGCGCCGTTGGCCGGTTCGTAGCTGGGTGAACCGAAGAACCAGGCGGTGTAGCCGAGGTTGATCACGGCGTTGATCTCGTTCGGCACCGTGATGTCGCACGAGGCTTTGCCCGCGCTGTTGGTGAACGCGATGCACAGCCGCGTGCGCCCGGCGTAGAACGAGATCGGTTGGCCGACGAGCGGCTCACGAGTTGGCCCGAGCAGGGTCGCGCTGACCGTAAGCGCCTTGATCTTCAGGCCAGCCAGCTTGAGGATCGCGGGAGCGACGTACATCTGCGTCGAGCCACGACCGATCGTTAGCGTGAGCACCTTCGTGCCCACGCCCGCAAACGCGGGTGTCAAGGAGTCCGTCGCCCGCACGGTGAAGCTGTACGTGCCGGTCGGGCCCGTCGGTGTGCCGCCCAAGACGCCCGCGGGCGACAGGGTCAGGCCGGCGGGAAGCGGCCCGGCGGCGACGTCCCACGTGTACGGCGGCGTGCCGCCGACTGCCGTGAGCTGCACGCTGTAAGGCGTACCGACCGCGGCGTCGGGCAGATCGCCCGTGGTGACGATGACGGGCACGACCACGGTGAGTGTGAAGGTGTGTGTGGCCGGCGGGTTCACGCCGTTGTCCGCCGTGATGGTCACGACGTAATCGCCTTCGGTCCCAACCTCGGGTGTGCCGCCGATTGTGCCGGTGTTATCGCCGTTGTCGACGAAGCCAACGCCGCTGGGCAGGGCACCCTCCAGCGTGAGGGTGCGGTCGGGGTAGCCCGTCGTCGTGAAGTTCACGCTCGATAGGCCGCCGTCGATATCCCAGCGCGCCGAGGAGGGTCCCGAGATGCTCGGTGCCTCGTTGATCGTGATGATCACGTCCAACGTCGCATCGCTGCCGACTCCGTTGTCTGCGGTAATGGTCATCGTGTGCGGACCACCACTGCCGGCGGCGGGGGTGCCGGTCAGGGACGCGGTGCCGTCGCCGTTGTCGGTGAACGTGAGCCCGGCGGGTACGCCCGTAGCCGAAAGATCCGGGTCGGGGTAGCCGCCGGTGCCATACGGCTCGGCCGGGATCGGCGTTCCCACGGTGTAGGTGAGGCTCGCCGCGCCGATGATGCTGGGCGCCTCGTTCACCGTTAGTTGGAAGTTCTTGGTAGCGGGGCTGCCCACGCCGTTCGATGCCGAGATCACCAGCGGATACTCGCCGCCGGTGCCGGGAGCAGGCGTGCCGCTCAAAGTGCCGTGACCGTTGCCGTCGTCGACAAACGTGACGCCTGCGGGAAGCGGGCTGGTAGTCGAAACCGTCGCCGTCGGTGAACCCGTCGCCGTGAACACGTTCGGTCCGCCGGGACTGCCGACCGTGTAGGTATCGAAGTCGGGACCGCTCAGCGTCGGCCCCTCCGTCACCGTCAACGTGAAGGTGTGGGTCGCAGGCGGTGACGCGCCATTCGACGCGGTAAGCGTGACGGGGAAGGTGCCAGGCGCGGTAGGCGTGCCACTGATGGTCGCGGTGCCGCTTCCCGGCGTGGAGCTGAACGAGACGCCGCTCGGCAGACCACCGCTCATCGTGATGGTCGGCGTCGGAACGCCCGAAGTAGTGAAGGAGTAGGAGACGGGAGTGCCGACGGTGACGGTGTCGGACGCCGGGCCCGTGATCGTCGGTGCGTTCGAGGTGACCTCGACCGATCCGATGTCGCATAGATCACCCGACGGGCGCGTGCTGCCGCGCTGGTCGAGCGAACCGGGGCCGCACAACACGATCGCCGCGCCCGTGACTGCGTTGTTGACGCCCGTCGCCGTCGACGGCGGGATCCTGTTGATGGCCGGGCTGGCGTTGCCGGGCAGATGCGTCAGAGTCGGTCCGCCGTTGTTCGCGAGCGGCCCGAGGAGCGGGTTTGCGAATACGTCGTTTTTCACCGCACTGAATCCGCAGCTCGCGTCGCCGGCGGCGGTCAGGTTGTAGCCGCCGTCGGTCGGCGCCGTCGTGCAGTTGCTGACGCTGTTACCGAACAGAATGCTGCCCGAAACACTGGTCGCCGTACTGGCGAAGTTATAGAGACCGCCGCTGCCGCCCGCGGGCGAGGTGTTGTTGTTGATCGTGCTGTTGATGATTGAAATCGGATTGAAAGGCGTGATCGCACCGAACCCGGTCGTTGTCTGGTTGCCACTGATGGTCGAGTTGGTGATCGACGTGGTGTCGGTGGCGGGAGTCCCCGTGCCCAACGTGATGATGGCGCTCCCGTAGTTCCCGGCGACGTTGTTGCTCAGCGTGACTCCGTTGAGCGTGGTCTTTGTCGTGAAGTTCGCGCCGCCAAGGTAAAGGCCGCCGCCGTAGCCCGTCACGCCGGTCGCGGTGCCGATCAACGCCTTGTTGCCCGAGAGGGTTGCATTGGTGATCGACAACGTGCCCCAGTTCAACGCGCCGCCGGCGTCGCCGGTGTTGGGCGTGGTGCCGGTTGCGACGTTGTTGGTGATGTTGGTCCGGAGCAGCGTCGCCGTGGCGAGGTTGTAGACCCACATGCCCGCCGCGGTTATGGCGGTATTCGCATCGATGACGCCGTCGGTGCTGTTCAGGGTCGCGTTCGGTGTGACGACCACGCCACCGGCGAAGCTCGACGAGTTACCCGAGATCGTGGCGTTGTTCAGGGTGACAACCGCGGGGGTGTTCGCTCCCGCGTTGCCGCCGGTCTTCGGGAAGATGTCGCCAGTGGCGGCGAGACCGCCGCCCAAGAACGCGTTCTTCGTGCCGACGGGGGGAGTGCCGCCCGCGATCGTGCTGTTGCTGATCGACGCCGTGGGTGCGTCGCCGGTTGCAGACGGGCCGACGAAGACGCCGCCCCCGTATCCCGTGATCGAACCGGCCGCCGACGAATTGATCACGCGGTTGCCGCTGAGCAGCGCGTTGTTCGTGATCGTCAGCGCGCCGGAGCTGAAGATGCCACCACCGTTTCCGGTGGTCGCGGCGGCGGCGCCGTCCGAGACGTTGTTGCTGATCGATCCGCCGTTTATCGAGGCCGCTCCGGGGACTGCGCCCGCGGCCTTGCCGGCGACGTAGATGCCGCCACCGAGGTTGGAGGTGTTGGCGGTCATCGACCCGCCGGTCGAGTTGTATGTACCGCGCGCGAACACAGCCACGGCGCCACCGGCGATAGCCGTGTTTCCGGTGAGTGTGTTGTTCGTTCCGTTGAACACCGGAAGGTCGGTCCCACTCGTTGAACCCACGACGATGGCGCCGCCCCAGAATCCGGAACTGTTCGCGTTGAACGTGGTTCCGCTAACCGAGCCCACCGCCGCGCTACTCGACGCGTACAGCGCGCCAGCGGTGCCGGCGGCGCGGTTTGCGTTGAGCGTGCTGTTCGTCATCGTCAGCTGCGAAGGCGTGAACGATGCGATCGCGCCGCCAGTCGTTGCGTTGGCAACGCCGGCCGCGAGTCCACCGGTGAAGGTCGAATTGCTGATGTTGGCGGTGGGCGTCTTCGTGGCCGGACTGCCAGTCAGCAGCACGATGCTGCCGCCGTTGCCCGTGATGCCCGAGGAAGCGAGCGCGCGGTTGCGCGCGAACAGGGAGTTGTTCGTGACGGTCAGCGCGCCGGAGTTGTAGATGGCGCCGCCGTTACCGCCGTTGGCGAAGGCGGCACCGTTCGCGGTGTTGTCGCTGAGGGTTACGCCGTTGAGGTTGGCGATGGCGTCCTCGGCCACGTACATGCCGCCGCCGTTGAGCGCCGTGTTCGACGACAGCGATCCGCCGTTCATGGTGAAGTTGGTGCCCGCGGCGAGCGCGACGCCGCCACCGGCGGTCGGACTGGCGACCGGGAGAGTGTTGCTGTTGATCGCGGTGTTGTTCGTCGTGAGCGTCGGCGTGTCGGCCGCCGTGAACTTGGACATGTAGACGCCGGCGCCTTGACTGTTGCCGGAGGGCGACGAGTTGTTCGCGATGGATCCACCCGTCAGGTTGACGAGGCCGCCACCGACGTACAGGCCCGCGCCGAGGCTGCCGGCGGTGCCCGCGTTGCCCGTGATGTTCAGGTTGGTTCCAGTGACGTTGCTCGACGGAACGATGTTGCCGAACACCGCGACCGCGCCCGCGGCTGCGGTGCTGCTCGTCACGGTGACGTTATTGATCGTGATCTGGCCCGCGAGGATCTGCAGACCGGCGCCGAACGTCGTCGCGCCGCGGGCGAGCGTCAGGCCGTTCAGCGAAATGACCTGACCTGCTGGCGCGTTCACGACCATGGTCGGGCCGCCCGACGAGCCGTCGATCGCGGTCGTTCCGGGACCGGTACCGGTGATCGTGAGGCCCTTGTTGATCGATGGCCGTTCGACGAACGTGCCCGGGCCAACGTCGATCGTGTCGCCGTTCACGACGAGCGCGCCCTTGTTCATGACCGCGGTGATGGTCGGGCACGCCGTGGCCGCGCTGGTGCAGTTGTTGGCGGCGTTGCCGCCGATGCGTACGAACCAGTTGGTCGCGGCGCGTGCCGGCGTCGGCAGCATGACGAGCATCGCGGAAGCCATCGCCACTGCTGTCACGAGGCCAGTGATCGACTTGCGCATGCGAGGAGTCCTCGTGGTCATGAAATGATCCCGCCCTGTCCGGACGAGGG
This sequence comes from uncultured Actinomycetes bacterium, assembly GCA_963769985.1. GTDB lineage: Bacteria > Actinomycetota > Acidimicrobiia > Acidimicrobiales > JACCXE01 > JACCXE01. Next base: position 24,018 of record CAVYNR010000008.1, read on the forward strand.
GAGCCAGAGCGCATCGCCCCGGAAGGTGCCGGTGAGGCCGCCGTTTCGCACCGCCGCCGCAGTGTTCACCGCGTTCACCGAGCACCGGACGTTGCCGTCGGTGCCGGTCGTGCCCTTGCATACCGTCTTGCTACCGACGGTGAAGTAGACGGTCTTGCTCGACAGACCGCTTCCGCCGCCGTCGGTTAGCCGGGCTTGGGCGGTGCCGGTGGTGATCTTGCCCGAGGTCCGCAGCACGAGGCCGCGTACGGCGAGGTAGCTCGTTCCCTTCTCGGCGGCATCGGCCGCCGGAGCGTGAACCCCGACCAGCACGAGCGCGCTCGCGACGAGTCCAACTGCCAACAAGTGACGCGCCACGGAGGCGACGCGAATCCGACCGAACATGGGATCCCCTTAAGTATCGGCCGCCCCCGGCCGGTTTGTTCTACTACGTGGGGATTCTGGCCGCCCCCGCGACTGTCCTGCTTTTTAGAAGATCTCGAGCAGGCCGGCCGCGCCCTGGCCGCCGCCGATGCACATCGTGACGACGCCCCATTTGGCGCCCCGGCGCTTGCCTTCTTGGAGGATGTGGCCGGCGCAGCGGGCGCCCGTCATCCCGAAGGGGTGGCCGATCGAGATGGACCCGCCGTTCACGTTGTACTTCTCGGGGTCGATGCCGAGCGTGTCGCGGGAGTAGAGGCACTGGACGGCGAAGGCTTCGTTGAGCTCCCACAGGTCGATGTCGTCGACCTTGAGACCGTGCCGCTCGAGCAGGCGGGGCACGGCGAACACCGGGCCGATGCCCATCTCGTCGGGCTCGCAGCCGGCGATGGCCCAGCCCTTGAACGCACCCAGCGGCTCGAGGTTGCGGCGCTCGAGCTTCCGTCGGCCTCCATCATCACGACCGCCGCGCCGCCGTCGGAAAGCTGGCTGGCGTTGCCCGCGGTGATGAAGTTGCCCTCGCCCTTGACCGGCTGCAGCTTGGCGAGGCTCTCGAGGGTGGTCTCGGGGCGGTTGCACTCGTCGCGGTCCACGAGCGTAGTCCACAAAGGACTCTTCCTTCGTCTCCTTGTCGACGAGCTTCTGCGTGGTCTTCATCGGGACGATCTCGTCGTCGAACAGGCCCGCGGCCTGCGCGGCGGCGGTGCGCTGCTGGGACTGCAGCGCGTACTCGTCCTGGGACTCGCGGGTCACGCCGTAACGCTCGGCCACGATGTCGGCGGTGTCGATCATCGCCATGAAGATGGCCGGGTAGTCCTCGACCAGCTTGGGGTCGACGCCACCGATGCCACCACCGGGCTGCGAGATCGCTTCGACGCCGCCGGCGACGACGACGTCGGCGCCGTCCTGCTTGATGTAGTTCGCCGCCAGCGCGAGCGCGTTGAGCCCCGACGAGCAATGGCGCTGCACCGTCGAGCCACCGGTGGTGACGGGCAGACCGGCGAGCAGTCCGGCGAGGCGGGCGAGGTTGGCCGAGCCGTGCGCGCCGTTGCCGAGGTAGACGTCCTCGACGTCAGCGGGATCGACGCCGGACTTGTCCACCGCGTGCTTGATCGCGTGCGCCGCCATCGACATGGCCGGCGTGTTGTTGAAGCCACCGCGGTGGGATTTGGCCAGCCCGGTGCGGGCGTACGAGACGATGACGGCTTCGCGGCCATTGCGACTCCTGAGATCTGGTCGGTAGGACGAGAAGGTTACGCAGACGGAGCGGGCTCGGGGGCGGGCTCCTCGACCTTCGGCTTCTTCGGCGGCGGCGGGCGCATGATGCGCGGTGCCTCCACGGCGGTCTCTGGCCAGCGGTTCCGGCTTACGCGTGCCAAGCGCTGTAGCAGCTTGATCGCGCCCGGGTCTTCGTCGCCGGGGCGGCCGATGAGCGACCCGTCCTCGAGCATCTTGACGATGATCTCGCGACCGATGTCGGTGCGGACGATCGTGAGCGTCCAGTCGTTGAACTCACCGATGCCGCCGGTGGAAACGTCGGCGTGTTCGGCGGCGAAGTCGGGGCACGTCTTGCACCCTTCGCGTGTCCAGGCGTGGCACTCCTTGAGATTGATCTCGTGGTAGTCGCCGTTCTTCATCCAGATCTGGAAGACGCCCTTGATGTTCATCTTCACCATGTCGGCCTTCTTCAAGCCGTACTTGGCCTCGAAGAGCTCTTCGAAGATGGCGTCGTCGAACGTCTTGGAACACAGCAGGCCGATGTTGAGCGCGAACCGGCGCGCCGGCTTGCCGGCTTTGCGCGCATTCATGACCGGCGGGATCGAACTGTGGCAACTCATGCCGACGAGCGCGAGCTTTTCCGCGCCACCGGCGACGGCTTCGGCGTAGCCCATCGGCGTCGCGCGAGTAGGTGTAGCGACTGCCGGCGGCGGCGAGCACTTCGTCCTTGTTGCGCGCCACGCCGGGAATCGCCTTCCACGTCGAGCCGTCGCCCTCGAGGTAGCTCACGAGCGCGGCGTCGATGTAGCCCTTCTCGAGGCACCAGATGAGCATCGCCGAAACGACGCCGCCGTCCTGGCCCATCTTGTGCACCATGTCGTCGGACGCGCGGGCGAGGATGATGTCCTTACTGATGCCGTCGATCTCGTCGATGGTGCGGCGGCGACCGAACATGAAGTTGTCGATCTCGGTTTCCCACGTGCGAAAGCGCGGGCACGCCCGGGTGCAGGACGTGCAGCCCTTCTCGCCGTGGATGCAGTTGTCGGGGCCGAGTTCCTCTTCGAGGTGGAACGGCTTGTAGACGCCCTCGGTGTCTTTGTAGCCGAGCACGTCGTGCGGGCACGCGACCACGCAGCCCGCACAGCCGGTGCACAGCCCGGCCGTGACGACCTCGGCGTACAGCTCTTTCCACTGCGCCGTCCAGCGTCGGCCTTCGCCGGGTGCCGTATTCGGTGACCGTCATCGTTTCGCGACGTTAGCGGTAGGCGCGGGCCTGCAAGTTCGTACAGTTCGGCGTAGGTCTTGCCGAGCGCGACAGGTCCGCGTGCGTACCTTCCTCCGCAACGCGGCCGTCGCTGACAAGCACGATGTGGTCGGCCATGCGCACCGTCGAGAAGCGGTGGCTGACCAGCACGGTGATGGCGCCGACCTCTGTGCCGACGCGCCGCGCCGCGCCGGCGTAGCGCTCGAACAGCGCGTGCTCCGTCTGCGGATCGAGCGACGACGTCGGCTCGTCGAGCACGAGGAGCAGCGGGTGCTCGCGCATCATCGCCCGGCCGAGCGCGAGCTTCTGCCACTGCCCGCCGGACAAGCTCAACGCCGGTGTCGAAGCTAGCGACCGAGTTGCGTTTCGAGTCCGTCCGGCAGATCGGCGACGACATCGAGCGCGCTGGCACGCCCAACGCACCGGTGACTGCCGCGGCGTCGTCGACCTGCGGCAGGTCGCCGACGCCGACCGCGGTCTGCGCGAGCAGCTCGAAGCGTGCGAAGTCCTGGAAGCCCGCGGCCATGCGTACGCGCCACTCGACTGGGTCCACGTCGGCCAGCGGAACGCCGTCGACGAGGATGCGGCCTTCAGTCGGCTCGTAGAAGCGGCACAGAAGCTTGATCAGCGTCGACTTGCCGGCGCCGTTGTCGCCGACGAGTGCGACGGTTGAGCCGGCGCGCGAGCCGGAGGTTGACGTCGTGCAGCACGTCGACGTCGGTGCCCGGGGTAACGGAACGAGACGTTGATCGAACACGATGCCTTCGTCGCAGTGCGATCCGGTAGGCCAACGGGATCGATCGGGCACGACCGCGGCCTTCGCCCGCTTGGCGTAGTCCGACAACCACACGTAGCGGTAGCCCACGCGCGCCGAGCGCATCATGAAGCCGACCGTGCCTGCTGCGCCCGTAATCGAGTTGTTGATCTGCTGCGACAGCGACAGCGTCAAGCGCGAGGTCGCCGGGCGTTGCGTTGCCGTTGCTGCACCCGCGCGACGACGAAGGTCACCGCGAGCACGAAGCCGAGCGCGAACACGAGCCAGCCCAAGCCCGTGAGGACCTGCGTGCCGGTTTCGCTGGCCTTGTCGATCTCGCCGGTCACTTCGGCGCTGAGTTCGTTGTGGCGCCGCAGCATTCCGTCGCGGGTGCTGAAAACGCGGAGTTCCTTGCCGTGCTCGCGTTCGGTCGCCGTCGCGTACAGCCAGTAGTACCGAACGCATGCCGCTCGATGACGCTTTCCTCGGACCCGCCGGCGACGGCGCTCGGCGACGCCGCCAATGACGACGGCCGGGATGCCGAAAAGCGGCAGGAACATGAGCGCCGGGTGAATGGCCGCGAGCAGGCCGATCGTGGTGACGCCCGCGAACAAGCAGACCGACGGTGCTGATCGTTGAATCGGGAATGTTCGCCAGCTGCGCCGCGCTGCTGACGCAGCATCTGCAGTTCATCCTGATACGTCCGGCCGCTCGTAGTGCTCGATGCCCGGCACGTCCATCGCGAGGCAGATCAACTCGCGGTCCATCGCCTGGCCGACGCGCTCGCGCACGCTCACGAGGAATCCGATCGTAGGTCCAGCTGAAAGCGTCGCCGATGACGAGCGCGCCGGCGACGAGCGCGGCGCCGCGAATGCCCGCCGCGTGGTCGTGCTGCGAATAGTCCGTCGGTCAGCAACTTGAGCCCCCACGCTTGGGCGGGACCGCTGAACTCAGTAACGACGCGCATCACGCTGAGCCCGAGCATGCGGCTCGGGGTGGCTTTGAAACCGATGCGCATGGCGGTGCTGATCGCTCGCCAGCGTTGGCCGAAGTCCCGCCTTTTCAGGAATGACGCCGCGAGTCGTCACTCGAGCGAACCTCGCCGCTTGAAGCTGGAACATGTCGGCGTACTTGCCGCCGCCTGCTACCAGCTCGGCGTGGCGTACCGACCTCGCACACGCGACCGTGTTCGACACGACGATGCGATCGGCACGGCGCACCGTCGAGAACCGATGCGAGATGACGACCGTCGTCAGCCCGGCGGTGAGCTCGAGGAAGCGGTCGTAGAGCTCCGCCTCGCCGCGCACGTCGAGTTGCGCGGTCGGTTCGTCGAGCACGAGGACGTGCGCGCCCTCGCTCGACCGCGAACAACGCGCGCGCTAAGCGCGATGCGTTGCCACTCGCCGCCCGGACGCTTCGACGCCCTTGTCGAACTGACGGTTGAGAACGCTGTCCCAACCGTGCTCCCAGCCGTCGATCAAGTCGGCGGATACCGACGCGTGCGGCGACGCGGTTGAGCACGTCGAGGTCTGGTTCTTCGCCAAACGACGAGAGGCCCACGTTCTCCGCTGCGGTAAGGGCGTAACGGCCGAAGTCTTGGAAGATCGCCGCGAGCTGTCGGTGCCACGCTGCGGGGTCGATGTCGGCGAGCGGCACCCCGTCGACGGTGATGCGCCCCGCCGGTCGGGTCGTACAGACGGGCCAAGCAGCTTGACGAGCGTGGTCTTTCCGGCGCCGTTGTCGCCCACGATGGCTAGCGAGTGTCCGGCAGGCAGCTCGAAATTCAGGCCCGTCGAAGACGAGGTCGTCGACGGCCGGGATAGCCGAACGACACGTTCTCGAATCGGATGACGTTCTGCGGCGCGCCGACCGTGGAACGGTCACCGCGGATTGCCGATGGCCGAGTGAGCGTCGATCAGGCGCTCGACTCTCGAGCGTCGGACGGATAGCCGATGTGCCTTGCTCGACGATCAGCTCCGGGTTGCCCGAGCACGATGCTCAACTGGGTCGACGCCGATCAGCGCTTGGATCAGAACTACGTAGTCCGCAGGTGTGCTGACCCGTCGCCGAACGCCTCGTCGAGCGACGTAGAGGAATGCGCGGACGCGTGACCACGCCCTTGAGCAGGAGCCCACCGGTGACCACGAAGCCACCGCGGCGACGCTCCGCCCACACCATCGCGCATCGTCGTCGAACCACGCCGCGTCGAAGCGACCGACCGCCCACGGGCCGAGCCCGAATACGCGCGCCTCCTTGGCTGACTCGCCGCCCAGCGCGATCTCGCGGAAGTAGCGCGACTTGCGCAGCGTTCCGTTCCTTGCGCGTACAGCTGCGTCATGTTGATGAAGGCCTTGCGCTTGCTGCGCAAGGTGATCATGTTGGCGATCAGCAGTACAACGGCTAGCCACAGTCGGAAGCGGGCGACGAGGACGAGCGAGCCAAGCGAGGACAGCCGCGAGAACCACAGCTGCGCTAGTCCGCCGACTGTCGATCCGGGTGTGATGCCCCACGCGATCCCGCGAGCGAGTTCGAGCTTGTCCTGGAGGGTCGGATCTTCGAGATGGGCGATGCCGTTCGGACGCAGCATCGCCTGCATCATCTCGTCCGCGTACCTGGTCGTCGACTTTTCGGTTCAGATGCCGCGGTCGCCGCCTCGCGCGCAGGGCCGAGGACCTGCGACACGGCGTAGACCGCGCCGATAGCCACGAGACCGCCCGTTGTCGACGTGTGACGCGCGGCGGCGCCGACGAGCGAGCCGAGAGTCACCGCGTACAGCGGTTGCCACCGCCGCGCCGACGACGACGAGCACGGCTACGACGACTGCGAGGCGACGGTTGGCGTCCCACGCGAGCACGTGCGCGACGACGCGCGGTCGTTCCCGCATTCCACCCAACCATTCCCGAACCCCAGCCATCGCCTGGCTCTTGCTACTACGCCGTCGCCATGCCGGGGACGGGTATTACCGCAGCGCTTGTTGAAGGTCCGCGATCAGGTCGTCGGCCGTACTCGATGCCGCACGACAGGCGTACGAGCGACGCGTCGACTTCGTTTGTCGTGCCGGCGACCGACGCGTGCGTCATGCGCGCCGGGATGCTCGATGAGCGATTCGACCGCGCCGAGGCTCTCCGCCAGCGATGAACAGCCGCGTCCGCGTGGCACACGTCGACGGCGCCGTCTTCGCCGCCGGCGTGCAGGAACGACACCATCCCGCCGAAGCCGGGGTAGAGCACCTTGGCCACGTTGGCGTTCGTCTCGAGACGCGGCGGCGATCGCGCGGGCGTTCTCCTGCTGGCGCTCGACACGAATCGCGAGCGTGCGCAGGCCGCGCAGCAACAACCAGCAGTCGAACGGCGCCGGCACCGCGCCGGTCGCGTTCTGCAGGAAGCGCCATCTGTCTCGGCGAGCGCGTCGTCGTTGAGCAGCACCGCGCCGCCGACAACGTCGGAGTGACCGCCGAGGTATTTCGTGGAGGAATGAACGACGACGTCGGCGCCGAGCGCCAGCGGCAGTTGCAGGTACGGCGTGGCAAACGTGTTGTCCACCACCAGGAGCGCGCCGACGCGTGTGCGCCGCTGCGGCCACCGTTGCCGATGTCGACCGTCGGCGAGCGTCGGGTTGGTCGGTGATCTCGCACCACACCATCGCGGTGTCGTCGGTAATCGACTCGGTCGAGCGTGGCGGGATCACCGAGATCGACCGCCACGAAGTCGAGCTCGCGTGTGCACGCGAGCGACGAGACGGAAGGTGCCGCCGTACGCGTCGTGGGGGATGACGATGCGCGCGCCGGCGGGCAACGTGCGCAACACGCAGTCTTCGGCGGCGAGGCCGCTGGCGAACGCGAAGCCGTGGCGCGCCCCTTCGAGTTCGGCCAGCGCGGTTTCGAGAACTGCTCGCGTCGGGTTGCCGGAGCGGCTGTACTCGAAGTCGCCGACCGGCGACGCGGGGCTGTCCTGCGCGTACGTGGTGGCCAGATGAATCGGCGGCACGACGGCGCCCGTGACCGGGTCGGGATCCCATCCCGCGTGCACGGCGCGTGTGTCGAACGAGTCAGTCACGTTGACTCCGGTGCACGAGGAAGTCGAGCAGGTCCGAGCGCGTGAGGATGCCGACGGGGTGGCCGCCGTCGAGCACGAGCACCGCGGACGCGCTCTCGAGTCGTTGCACCGCTAGCTCCACGGTCTCGCCGCTGCCCACGGTTGGCAGGGGAGGGCTCATCACGTCCTCTAGCGGTTTGTCGAGCACGGCCGGGTCGGCGAAGGCCGCTTCGAGCAACTCGCGCTCGTGCACCGCCCCGCGCACCTCGGCGGCGACGACCGGCGGCTCGTGACTGAACACCGGCATTTGCGACACCCCGAACTCGCGCAGGATGCCGATCGCGGAACGAACCGTCTCGTCCGGGTGCATGTGAACCAGCTCCGGAAGGTCGGCGCCTTTGCGCGCCAGCACGTCGCCGACGGTCTGTCCCGATGAACCGAGGAAGCCGAAGTCGGCCATCCATCCGTCGTTGTAGAGCTTCGACAGATAGCCGCGTCCGGAGTCGGGAATCAGAACGACGACCACGTCGTTCGCGCCGAGGTCGCGGCCGACGGTCGACGCCGGCCCATACGGCGGTACCCGCCGATCCGCCGACCAGGATTCCTTCCTCGCGCGTCACCCGGCGAGCGGTCAGGAAGCTATCGCGGTCGGTCACCATCACGACCCGGTCGACGACCGACGGGTCGTAGGTGGTCGGCCAGAAGTCCTCGCCGATGCCTTCGACGAGATACGGCCGCCCCGATCCGCCGGAGTACACCGAGCCTTCCGGGTCGGCGCCGATGATCTGCACGTCCTTGCTCTGGGACTTGAGATACCGACCGACGCCGGTGATGGTGCCGCCGGTGCCGATGCCGGCGACGAAGTGGGTGATCTTTCCCGCCGTCTGCCGCCAGATCTCCGGACCGGTCGTGGCGAAGTGCGAGTCGGGGTTCGCTTGGTTGGAGTACTGGTCGGGTTTGAACGCGTTGGGGATTTCCGCCGCGAGCCGCGCCGAGACTGAGTAGTAGCTATCGGGGTGGTCGGGGTTCACTGCGGTCGGGCACACGACGACTTCCGCGCCGTACGCGCGCAGCAACGCGATCTTCTCGTTGCTCATCTTGTCCGGCATGATGAACACGCATCGATACCCGCGCCGCGCCGCGACGATCGCCAGCCCGACGCCGGTGTTGCCCGACGTCGGTTCCACGATTGTGCCGCCGGGCTTCAGGAGTCCGTCGCGTTCGGCGGCGTCGATCATGGCCACGGCGGGGCGATCCTTCACGCTGCCGCCGGCGTTCAGGAACTCGAGCTTGGCCACCAGTTGGCACGACAGGTCCTTGCCCATCCGGTCGAGCCGCACCAGTGGCGTGTTGCCAACCAGATCGAGCAGAGAATCCGCGACTTCCATCTCGGCCATCGCCCCACGCTAGAACCTGCCCGTGCCTGAGCTTGTCGAGATCGAGGCGTACCGGCGGTTGGCCGATCGGGTGATCGGTCGCACCGTCAAACAGGTCGACGCGCCCGACGCGTGGTTCATCAAGGACGGCAACACGCAGGCCACTCTGCGCAAGGCGTTGCGCGGGCGCACCGTCACCGGCACCCGCCGGATCGGCAAGCTCTTGCTGCTCGACACCGATGACGGCGACGGCCCGGTGCTCGGTCTGCGTTTCGGTATGACGGGACGCCTAGTGGTCGACGGTGTCGAGGGCGTCGACGAGCTCATCTACTCGAGCCGCCGCAAGGACCCGGCGTGGGATCGGTTCGCGCTTCGCTTCCACGACGGCACGTGTATGTCGATCAACGATCCGCGCCGGCTCGGAGGCGTAAGCCTCGATCCCGACGAGGCCAGGCTCGGACCCGACGGCATGACCGTCACGCTCGCGCAGCTACGGCGCGCGCTCGAGTCGACGGCACCGGTCAAGGCCAAGTTGATGGACCAAAAGAAGTTGGCCGGCGTCGGCAACCTCACCGCCGACGAGGTGCTGTGGCGCGCCGGTATCGAGCCCTCTCGCATCGCTCGTTCGCTCGACGCTGACGAGTCCAAGCGGTTACATCGCCACCTCCGGCAGGTCTTGCGCGACCTTGACAAGCGCGGCGGCTCACACACCGGTGACGTGATCCAGCACCGCACCGCCGGTGGTATGTGTCCCAAAGACGGCGCGCCGATGCGGCGCGCGACCGTTGGCGGACGTACGACGTGGTGGTGTCCGCAGCACCAGCGTTAGTGCCTTAGGTCAACGCCCGTTTTTCGAATTGTGCGGCGCCGGTTCCGATGATCCAGTCGTGACCGAATCGCGCGACCGGTGGCAGCGTGGTCGCCAGCACGCGGAGAAACCCCGAGCGCGGCTCGAGCAACGAGGTAACCGTCACCGCGCAGCCACCATCGGGGGCGTCGGAAAGTTCGAGGCGCGCCGGACCGGAGATTTCGCCGGTGACGGTGACGGCGATCGCACGTTCGTCGACGACTTCGTCGAACGCGATCGCGAACGACACCGTGTACGGGAGCGGGGGCCTCACGCGGCAACGCCACACCGCTCCCGGCGCCAAGGGCTCAGCGTCGAACGTGTCCAGCCACGGCCACCACATCCGGTAGGAGTCGACGTCGGCCATCGCGTTCCAGACCGTCGTTCGGCTCGCATCGAAGCGGAGCGCCTTCTCGGTCGCCACCTTCACGAACATGACACTTGCACCTAGATTCGTCTCATGACGCCTGAATCCGACGGACTCGGCGCGGGCCCGCGCAGCCTTCCGCTGATCCTTGCGCGCGAGTTCGCGTCGAATCTCGCGACACCGATGTTCCTGCTCGACGAACGCGGAACGCTGGTCTTCTACAACGAGGCCGCCGAGGTGATGCTGGGCAAGACCTACGCCGAAGTCGGCACCGTCAGCGCGAACGACTTCGGCGAGATGCTGCAACTGAAGGATCTGGACGGCTCGAAGCTGCGCAAGCGTGAATCGCCGCCCGGGATTGCCTTCTTGCAGGGCGAGCCTGCGCATCGTCGCCTGCTCGTCACCGCACTCGACGGTTCGGATCGCAGTCTCGAGGTCACCGCCTATCCGTTGTTCGGGCGGACCGGCGAGATGCACGGCGTGCTGACGGTGTTCTGGGAGGCGAAGGCGTGAAGGTTCGCGTGTGGGGCTGCCGCGGTTCGGTGGCGGCGCCCGGTCCCGACACGATGCGCTACGGCGGAAACACGTCGTGCGTCGAGATCCGCGGCGACAACGGCGAGGCGCTCGTGCTCGACGCCGGCACCGGCATGCGGCCGCTCGGCGTGCAGATGCTCGAACAAGGCGTGTCGCTCATTCACATCTTTCTCACCCACCTCCACATGGACCACTTGCAGGGCCTCGGGTTCTTTCGCCCGCTGTACGCGCCCGACGTAGAAGTCCACGTGTGGGGCCCGCCGTCGCCGGTGCAGTCCCTGTCGGATCGCATCGCGACATATATGTCGCCACCGCTGTTTCCCGTCCGCCTCGCCGACATCCCGTGCAACCTCACGTTCCACGACGCGCCCACCGAGCCCATCACCGTCGGCTCGATGACCGTGCGCGCGTCGCTCGTGACCCACCAGGGCCCGACGGTGGGCTACCGCGTCGAAGAGGCCGGCCGCACCGTCGTGTACCTGCCCGACCACGAACCCAGCATCGCCGGCACCGACTTGAGCGAGCAGCCCACCGACTGGATCAGCGGGCACGACATCGCGCACAACGCCGACGTGTTGTTACACGACGCGCAGTACGGCGACGACGAGTATCCGCGCCACATCGGATGGGGTCATTCAGCCATTGGTCACGTCGTCGCGTTCGCCCAAAAGGCCGAGGTGAAACGCCTCGTGCTTTTCCACCATGACCCGTATCACACCGACTCCGAGCTGGAATCGCTCAACGACGACGCGCGGCGCCTCTGGGGCGGCGACGGTGACGAGTGCGTAGCTTCGGCCTGGGAAGGGATGTTGATCGACGTCGGCGCCGGCGGCGTGTCGCTCGACGCCGCTCCTTAACTACGTCAGAACGCGGCCGATGGGTAGTTCGTGCCCGCCCGCGCTCGCATCGCTCTCGGCGTCGCCGCCGCTGCGCTCTTGTTCGCGGGCGTCATGGCTTTGTCGTCGCCGACAGCGCCGCCCCATTCCGACGCGGAACAACTCGTCGCCGCGCTCCTAACTCCCGCACCGCCGATCACCGTTCCACCGACGACGGTTACGACGTTCGCGCCGATAGTGGTGACGCGCCCGCCGGTGCCGGCGACAACAGCCGTGACGTCGCCCGCAACGACACGCCCTGCCGCGGTCGCCGCGCCGACGCCGGTCGTCCGCACCACATCGAGCTGTGGTTGGAGTTGGGACGCCTTCCATCGCGACGACGGGTTCCACGACGAAGTCACCATTGCGGTGGAAGCACCGCGTCATCCGAATGAAGTCGCGACCATCACCGCGGTGCCGCACGGATCCAACATCCCAATGGTCAAGATCACCACGACCGATGCGGGCGGCAACGCGTCAGCGCTGTTCAGGATCACCAACGACAAACGCGACTGGACCATCACGATCTCCGCCACGTTCCCGACCGGTGCGCCGTGCACTGCCCAAACCTTCTCGATTACCTACGGCTGATGGCGCCCTCGGGAGGATTCGAACCTCCCGGCGACCCAAGGCATCGAAATGGTCCAGTGCTCTGTGCAGCGCCCTCGGGAGGATTCGAACCTCCCGGCGACCCAAGGCATCGAAATGGTCCAGTGCTCTGTGCAGCGCCCTCGGGAGGATTCGAACCTCCGCACCCGGCTCCGGAGGCCAGTGCTCTATCCCCTGAGCTACGAGGGCAACGGGGATCGCAGCGTAGTCCGCAGGTCGTTCCGCCTACGATGCCCGCCGTGCCCAAGGTTCTCGTCGTAGATGACGATCCCGTCATCCAGCGACTGCTGCAAGTGAACTTCGAGATGGAGGGTTGGAAGGTGGTGATCGCCGACGACGGCATCGCCGGTTTGGCGGCCGCGAAGGAACACGCCCCGACGCGATCCTCCTCGACGTGATGATGCCGAAGATGGACGGGCTGTCGGTCGCCGCGGAGTTGAAGGCCGACCCCGACACGGCGCGCATCCCCGTCGTGCTGCTCTCGGCCAAAGCGCAGGCGGGCGACCTTGGCGCGGGCATGGCCACCGGCGCCGACGAATACATCACCAAACCGTTCGACCCCCTCGAACTGCTCGACCGCGTCACCGCCCTTATCCAGCAGCGCTAGAGCTGTTCGGGCGCCTCGATGCCGAGGAGCCCGAGGCCGGTCCTGAGCGTGGTCGCGGTGGCCGCGCACAGCACGAGTCGCGAGTCGCGGGTTGCGTCGTCGGCCTTGAGCACGGGACACGCTTCGTAGAACGACGTGAACGCCTGCGCGAGGTCGAACAGATACGTGCACAGCTTGTGCGGCGCACACCCGTCGGCCACCGCGTCGACCGCGTCGGCGAAGCCGACCAGCGCGATCGCGAGCGCCCGTTCTTGCGGCTCGGCGATCACGACCGGCGCGCCGGCGACCGCGTCGGGTGCGATGCTCGGCGCGGCGGAACAGCGACTTGATGCGCGCATGCGCGTACTGCAGATACGGGCCGGTGTTGCCGTCGAACGCCAGCATGCGGTCGAGGTCGAACGTGTAGTCCTTGATGCGCTCGCTCGACAGGTCGGCGTACTTCACCGCACCGATGCCAACGGCGCGCGGCGATCGCCGCGCGCGCGTCGCCGTCGAGATCGGGGTTCTTCTCGTCGACCACCGCGCTGCGCGCGCTCGATTGCCTCGTCGAGCATGTCGGAAAGCTTCGGGCGTCTCGCCCGACCGCGACTTGAGCGGACGGCCGTCGTTGCCGAGCACCGATACCGAACGTTGACGTGTTCGGCCCGCGCCGGCGGCGCGAGCCAGCCCGCCTTCTCCGCGGCGAGGAACACCTGGGTGAGGTGTTGGTGCTGGCGGCTGTCGACGACGTAGAGCAGCCGCGTCGCCTTGAGCTCCCGAACGCGATAGCGGATGCCCGGCCATATCGGTGGTGCCGTAGGTGAAGCCGCCGTCGGACTTGCGGATGATCAACGGCGCTTCGAAGCCCTCCGACGAAAATGCACAGCGCGCCGTCGTCGACCACGGCGACGCCGTCGGCTTCGAGTTCGTCGGCAGTATCGGCGAGTGAATCGTTGTACGCGCTCTCAGGCTTTACGTCCTCGTCGACGAGCAGCACGCCGAGGCGTGTGTAGATGGCGACGTTGTGGCGGTGCGCCTCGTCGACGAACCGCCGCCACACTTCCAGCGTGTCGGCATCGCCCGACTGCAGCGCGACGACACGGGCGCGCGCCCGCGCGCTGAAGTCCTCGTCGGATCGAGAAGCGTTCGTTGGCCGCCTTGTAGAACTCGTTGAGGTCGTCGAGGTCGGTCGGCTCGTTCGCGGCGCGCAGGTCCGCCATGTGCTCGATGAGCATGCCGAACGAGGTGCCCCAGTCGCCGTAGTGGTTCTGACGTATGACGGTGTGGCCGAGGAACGCGAGGGTGCGCGCGAGGGCGTCGCCGATGATCGTCGTGCGCAGGTGGCCGACGTGCATCTCCTTGGTCACCGTCGGGCTCGAGTAGTCGATCACCACGCGTTCGGGATTGGCGGCCGGCGCCACGCCTGCAGCGCTCGTCGCCGGCGAGCGCGCCTACCGCGGCCGCGAGCGTTTCGGGTCGCAGCCACAGGTTGATGAATCCCGGGCCAGCGATCTCGACGCGCTCGCAAACATCGTCGAGTTCGGCGGCCTCGATGATCGCAGTGGCCACCTCGCGCGGCGCCTTCCCGACGCGTTTGGCGAGGGCCATCGCCGCGTTCGCCTGCGCGTCGGCGTGCTGGCTCGGACGCAGAACTGCGTCCTCGTTTTCGAAGTCGGAGCCGAACGCGGAGTCGATCGCGGCCGCGAGTCGCGCGTCGACAACGGTAAAAGGCGACACTGACGCGGGCATGGGGTCACTAATTTCGCACGTATGACGCCGCTTCCCCGAAACCTTCTGTCGGCGAACGCGTCTGTCGACGCCGCCGGACGGCTCCTGATCGCGGGTCTGGACGCATGCGACCTGGCGGGCGAATTCGGCACGCCGCTGTTCATTTACGACGAGGACGACGTCCGGGCGCGCGCTCGCGCGGCGGTCGCAGCCTTCGGCGAGGGGGTCGCCTACGCATCGAAGGCGTTCCTGTGCAAGGCCATGGCTCGCCTCGCCCACGAGGAAGGCATGTGCGTCGACGTGTCCACCGCGGGCGAGTTGCACGTCGCGCTCGCCGCCGGTGTGCCCGCGGCGCGCCTGGTGCTGCACGGCAACAACAAGTCCACCGAGGAGCTCGGGCGGGCTCTCGACGACGGCGTCGGGCGCATCATCGTGGACAGCTTCGACGAGATCGACCGTCTCGCCGATGCTCCTCGAGGCTCGGCCGGGAACGCGACCGGCGGTGCTCATCCGCGTCACGCCCGGCGTGGAAGCCCACACCCACGAATACGTGATGACCGGACAAGAGGACTCGAAGTTCGGCTTCAGTGTCGCCAGCGGCGCGGCGGCCGACGCCATTGCCCGCCTCCAGAACCTGTCGGTCTCGTTGGTCGGTCTTCACGCCCACATCGGCAGCCAGATCTTCCGGACCGACGGGTTCGAGCAGGAGGTCACGGTGCTGGCCGACCTTGTCGGCTCCACCGGTGTCGAGGAACTCTGCGTCGGCGGCGGGCTCGGCGTGGCCTACGTGGCGGGCGAGGAGGGCCCGTCGATCGCGCAATGGGGCGCCACCGTGCGCGCCGCCGCCGCGCGTGCGGGTGTGTCGGCCGATGTGCGCATCACCGCCGAACCCGGTCGCGCGATCGTCGCCCCCTCTGCCGTCACGCTCTACAAGGTTGGAACGATCAAGCACCTGCCGGGGATCCGCACCTACGTCGCGGTGGACGGCGGCATGAGCGACAACCCACGTCCCGTCCTCTACGGCAGCGGTTACGAGACGTTCCTCGCTCGCGCCGTCGACGCCGACCGTCCGCTCATCGCGACGGTGGTGGGCAAGCATTGCGAGTCGGGCGACGTCATCGTCCGCGACGCCAAGCTGCCGGCCGACCTCACCGTGGGCGACATCCTCGTCACACCGGTCACCGGCGCCTACGGCTACTCCATGGCGTCGAACTACAACAAGGTGCCGCGCCCGCCGGTCGTCTTCGTCCGCAATGGCAACGCCCGCCTCGTGGTCCGCCGCGAAACGCTGGACGATTTACTCACTCTCGACCTCGACTGACCGGCCACTAGCCTCGGTACCGACATGACCAGTGCCGTACGAGTGGGAGTTCTCGGCTGCGGCAACGTAGGCGGGGCTCTCGTGAGCCTGATTACGCGGGAAGCGGACGCGATCGAGGCGCGTACGGGCATCCGTCTCGAGATCACCCGCGTTGCCGTGCGCGATCTCGCGAAGCCGCGTCCGGCCGAGCTCGACCGCGCGTTGCTGACTACCGATTCGCCCGCGCTCGTCGTCGCCGATGACGTGGACGTCGTGGTCGAGATCACGGGCGTGCTCGACCCGACCGATGCGCTCCTGCGGGAAGCGCTCGCCGCCGGAAAGCCCGTCGTCACCGCGAACAAGGAGCTGCTGGCGACGCGAGGCGTCGAGCTCTTCGGGGCTGCTGCCGCCGCCGGACGCGACCTGCTCTTCGAGGCGGCGGTATGCGGTGGCATTCCCGTGATCCGACCGTTGCGCGAGAGCCTCGCCGGCGAGCCGATCGCCCGGATCATGGGCATCGTCAACGGCACGACCAACTTCATCCTCACGCGTATGACCGAGGACGGCGCCAGCTACGAAGACGCCCTCGCCGAGGCGCAGCGCCTCGGTTACGCCGAACCCGATCCGACCGCCGACGTCGGCGGGTTCGACGCCGGCGCCAAGGTCGCCATCCTCGCCAGCATCGCGTTCGGTGTCGGCCTCAGCCTCGACGACGTGTTCTGCGAAGGAATCACCGCTTTGACCGCCACCGACATCGCGTTCGCGCAGCGCCTCGGCTACGTCGTGAAGCTGTTCGGCATCGCCGAACAGATCGACGGACAGGTCGCGGTGCGGGTCCACCCGGCGATGATCCCGACCACCCACCCGCTCGCGTCGCGTGCGCGACTCGTTCAACGCCGTGTTCATCGAGGGTGACGGCCGTCGGCGAACTCATGCTCTACGGCCGCGGCGCCGGCGCCATGCCCACGAGCAGTGCGCTGCTCGGTGATCTGCTGGACGCGGCCCACAACCTGCGCAGCGGAGGCGCGGGCCGCGCTCCGGTGCTCGAGCGCGGCGAAGTTGCGCCCGATCGACGACCTGCGCTCGCAGTACTACCTCGCCCTCGACGTGGCCGACCGCCCGGGCGTACTCGCCGCCGTCGCCGGCGTGCTCGGCGACCACGGCGTGTCGATTCAGTCGATGGAACAGCAGGGCTTGGGCGACGAGGCCCGACTCGTGTTCATCACCCACGTCGCGCGCGAGGCCGACGTCCAGGCGACGCTTAACGACCTGCGCGCGCTCGACGCGGTGCGCAGCATCGGCGGCCTCCTGCGCGTTATCGGTGACGAACGTTGATTCCTTGGCGCGGCTTGATCGAGGAGTACCGCGAATTCCTGCCGGTCACCGCCGACGAGCCCGGTCGTCACCTTGCAGGAAGGCGCGACCCCGTTGGTTCCCGCGCCGCGTCTCGTCGAGCGCGTCGGCGCCAACGTCTATCTCAAGTACGAAGGCCTGAACCCGACCGGTTCGTTCAAGGACCGCGGTATGACGCTCGCGATCAGCAAGGCCGTCGAAGAAGGTTCGCACGCGGTCGTATGCGCGAGTACCGGCAACACGAGCGCGTCAGCTGCCGCGTACGCGGCGCGCGCCGGGCTCACCTGCGCGGTGCTCGTGCCCGACGGCAAGATTGCCCTCGGCAAGCTCGCCCAAGCGATCATTCACGGCGCCAAAGTGCTGCAGATCAACGGCAACTTCGACGAGGCGCTCAACATCGTGCGCGAGCTCGGCGACAAGGCGCCGATCACCGTCGTCAACTCCGTCAACCCCTACCGCATCGAGGGACAGAAGACGGCGGCGTTCGAAATCGTCGACGTGCTCGGCGAGGCGCCAGACGCGTTGTGCATCCCCGTGGGCAACGCCGGGAATATCACGGCGTACTGGAAGGGTTTCTTGGAGTACAAGGCGGTCGGGAAGTCGACGCAGCTCCCTAGGATGCTCGGCTTCCAGGCCGCCGGCTCCGCTCCCATCGTCGAGGGTCACCCCATCGAGAAGCCCGAGACCATCGCCACCGCGATCCGGATCGGCAATCCGGCGAGTTGGTATGGCGCGACCGCGGCGGCCAGCGAGTCCGGTGGCTGCATCAAAGCAGTGACCGACGACGAAATTCTCGGCGCCTACCGCTTCGTGGCGGCCGAGGAATCCATGTTCTGCGAGCCAGCGTCGGCCGCATCGGTTGCCGGTCTGATCAAGTACGGCGTCACCGACGGCGCGACGGTGGTGTGCATCCTGACGGGCAACGGGCTCAAGGATCCTGACAACGCGTTGGCCGGTGCACCGCCGCACCGCGCCGTCGACGCGACTACCCAAGCCATCCGCAAGGAACTCGACCTGTAGCTACTCCGGCGCGACGTTGTCGTGGTGCGCGCCGCACATGAACACGGCCAACCGCGCGATCGTGTCGCCCGGGTTCTTCCAGCGATGACGCGTGCCGTTCTGCACGACGGTGTCGCCCGGCGCCAGCGTGACCTCCGCGCCGCCGTCGAGCTCGAGTACGACGGTTCCTTCGAGCACGATCTCGAAGTCGATCGTGTCGGTCGTGTGCATGCCGGGATCGGAGTGGTCCATGTACCGCATCAGTCCGGGCATGCCGGCTTCCATGTCGGCGAGGCCAGCGGCGACGTCGACGTCGGCGGGGCGCGCGGCGTTGTCGGGTGGGATCGAGAACAGGCCGAACCGGAAGCCGCCCACGGGCGCGAAGTAGGTGTGGTGGGGCGGCATCGACCCGTCATCGGGAAATTGCGGCGCCGAATCGCCGCCCCACAGGCGATGGAATTGGGCGCTGGGCATGAGGATCGGTTCGATGGGCGCAACCGCCTCATCGCTCACAAAGACGGATTTTCCGGAAACGTCGTGTCCCGTGACCACGCGGCGAACATGCATGGGAATGAGTCAAGCAAAGTCGGCGTTTGTCGTGTGGTGCGCCCCAGTGACGCACGTCTGGTAATGTGCCAAACGCACCGACCGGGTCCCCTGCACCTTTAGGAACCCCGGAAGTGCTCCCGATTACGCCGGTCCAAGCAGTTTCGTTTGGTCGGCTCCTGGTTGCATCCCGGCGAATTTGCGTGGAAGCAGCCTGTCCAACAAGTGAGGTGAAATGAGCGGAGAGCACAAGCTCGAACGCTCGGTCCTAGAGGGCAAAGAGCGTGACGAGCTCCATGCCATCGCCGACGCACTGGGTGTAAAGCCCGGCAGTCGGACGAAAAAGGCCGACTTAGTCGACAAGATCCTGCAAGCGACCGGAGTCGTACCCGGCTCGGCCAATGGCTCGACGAGCGACAACGGCACTGGATCAAGCAACGGCGAAGCGCCGGCGGAAAAGCCGAAGCGCACCCGTACAACCAAGAAAGCGGCCAACACGGCCGAGGCCGCGCCAGCCGCGCCGGCCGAGAAGAACGACGACGCCGGCGAAGCCGGCCCGTCGCCCCGTCGTGGCTTTGCCGCCCGAGCCGCCGCACTCGCCGCCGAGACGGCGAGCGACCCGGCGGCCCAGGTCAGCGTGACCGACATCTCGACGCCCGACGACCTCGTCGCACCGGAAGCGCCCGGCACCGGTTTCGCCGGCAAGCCGCGCGAGAACACCGGTGGCAACGCCGGCGGTCGCAATGACGGTGGCCGCAACCAGAACCGTGATCGCAATCAAGGCGAACGCGGTCAGAACAGCGGGAACACGGGCGGCGGCAATCAGAGCGGTGGCGGTCGCAATCAGAACCAGGACCGCAACAACCAAGCCGACGCCGGCAACAAGCGTGGCAACCGGCGCCGTCGTGGCCGCGACCGTTTCGACGGGATGGGCGGCGGTGGCGGCGAGCGCGACATGCCGGGTTACTCCGAACAGCAAACGTTCGAAGGCGATCCGATCCCGGTTGCGGGTCTGCTCGATCTCGCGGATGCGGGCTTTGGCCTGATTCGCGTCAAGGGCTATCTGCCGAGCGCGGAGGACTGCTACGTCCCTGTCAGCACGGTGAAGCGCCTCGGCCTTCGCAAGGGTGACCGCATCGTCGGCACCATGCGTCCGGCCGGGCCGCAAGAGAAGTACGGCGCGCTGCTCGACGTCGACACGGTCAGCGAGCAGTCCGTCGAAGACGCGAAGGCGCGTCCGAAGTTCGACGACCTGACGCCGTTGTTCCCCGATCAGCAACTCAAACTGGAGATGCCCGGCGACCCGAACAACATGGTCGCGCGCATCGTCGACTTGATGTCGCCCATCGGCAAGGGTCAGCGCGGCCTGATCGTGTCGCCGCCCAAGGCGGGCAAGACCACGGTGTTGAAGCAGATCGCCACGTCGATCGAAGCGAACAACCCCGGCGTGCACCTCATCGTCCTGCTGGTCGACGAGCGCCCCGAGGAAGTCACCGACATGCGTCGCTCCGTCAAGGGCGAGGTCGTGTCGTCGACCTTCGACCGTCCGTCGGACGAGCACACGCAAGTCGCCGAGCTCACGATCGAGCGCGCGAAGCGCATGGTCGAGGGCGGCAAGGACGTCGTCATCGTGCTCGACGGCATCACCCGCCTGGCCCGCGCCTACAACTTGGCGGCGCCGGCCACGGGCCGGATCATGTCGGGTGGTATCGACACCGGCGCGCTGTATCCGCCCAAGAAGTTCTTCGGTGCGGCCCGCAACCTCGACGAGGGCGGTTCGCTCACCATCCTGGCGACGGCGTTGGTCGACACCGGTTCCCGCATGGACGAAGTGATCTTCGAAGAGTTCAAGGGCACCGGCAACATGGAACTCCGCCTCGACCGGCGCCTCGCCGAGAAGCGGATTTACCCAGCCATCGACGTCAATGGAAGTTCTACGCGTCGTGAGGAGTTGTTGTTCGAGCCCAAGGCGCTCCAAGCTGTGTGGAAGCTCCGCCGGGTGTTGAACGGTCTCGCCGCTGACGGAACGGGCGGGGCCGCATTGGACCTCCTCATGGACAAGATGAGGACGACGAAGACGAACGAGCAGTTCCTGGCCGAAATCGCCCAGGGCCCGTCACCGACGTCGTAGCGGTAGAAAGGACACATCATGAAACAAGGCATCCATCCCGATTACGTCGAGGCAACGGTCAAGTGCTCGTGCGGCAACACGTTCACCACGCGTTCCACGAAGGACGAGCTGCACGCCGAACTGTGCAACGAGTGTCACCCGTTCTATACGGGCAAGCAGAAGCTGGTTGACACCGGTGGCCGCGTCGAGCGCTTCCAGCGCCGGTACGGCAAGCAGGGCTCGAAGAAGGGTTAAGCGATGGACCCGTCACGACGGGCCCTTTTGCTTTCCGCAAAACTGAAGGTCCTGGCGAAGTCGGCCGGGGCGGACGGATTGACGCCGCTGGGGTTTCCCGGCGGCGCCGCCGCGTCCGGGGACGGGACGCTGTGGGTGCTGGGCGACGACCTCGGCGCGACCGTGCTCGGTCCTGCGTTGACGCTCGCGCTGCGTGCCGAGCCACCCTGGGAACGCCTCGTCGTCATCACTGATGCGGCCGCCGACGCGGCCGTCGTCGCTCGCCGCGCCGCCGAGTTCGCGCGCCCGTCGACCATCGACGCCGCCTCCGTCGCCGACACGTCCCTCACGTTCTGGGCGACGAATTCCACACCCGACGTGGAATTCGTCGCCCAGAACGAGTTTGAGGACGTGATGCGGGCGGCGGGCGCGGACGTGGTGTGGGAGCACGGGGTGTTGCGGGCCGAGGTACGCGGGCTCGAAATCGCGCGCGATCGAAGACGGGGAACTCGCAGTTGGGGTTGGACGCCACGATCGCGAAGGTCACCGCATGGCCAACCCGGACGCTGATCCGGTCGCGGCGCTACAGGCCTTGGCCGAGCGGGTGCGGCTCGAACGCACTGCCGACGCGCCGTCGGGCTTGATGACGTCTCTGTCGCGCGAACGCTGGTTGCGGTCGATCGTGTGCGCGCATCCCGATCTTGTCGGCGCATCTGAACTCACCGCGGTCCAACCGCCGCTGCCGCGCGATGACTTGCGCTCGAAGGCGATCGCGCCGGCGCTGGGAGTGCGAAGCGATGGCGGCGGTGTGGTCGTGGCCTGTTCAGTCGGCGTCGATCCGGACCTCGTTCCGTCGGCCGCGGACGTGCGCGCGCTTCACGCGCCCGACGCGGAGTTGTCCTCGTCGTGCCCGAAGGCGACGACGTGGTCGAGCACGCACCGACTCGCAGAAGCCTTGAACCGACCGGCGCGGGTCGTAACGGTTCTGTCCAACTGGGCCGCTCTGGGAGACTGAGGCCGTGCGCGAGCGACTAGCGGGATTGGAGGATGAATACGAGGACGTCGAAAGGCGACTCTCCGCGCCCGACATTCACACCGATCAGAAGCTCGTGCGCGACCTCTCCCGTCGCCACAAGGAACTCGAAGCGATCGTGACGCGCGTACCGCGCCTACGAGCAGGCCACGAGCGATCTCGAAGCGGCGAAGGACATGCTGTCGGACGCGACCGGCGAGGACCGCGACGTCATGAAGGCCGAGGTCGACAGCGCCGAAGCACAGATCGAAGCGCTCGACGCCGAGCTGAAGTTGTTGCTGCTGCCCGCCGATCCGAACGCCGGTCGCAACGTGATCGTGGAGATCCGCGGCGCCGAAGGTGGCGAGGAAGCGAACCTCTGGGCCAAGGACCTGTTCGACATGTACACGCGCTACGCCGATCGCATGAAGTGGAAGGTCGAGGTGCTCGGGATCGGACCCGTCGCCCAAGGGCGGCATCAACGAGGTCGCGTTCTTGATGAAGGGCGACAACGTGTGGACGCACATGAAGTTCGAAGGCGGACCGCACCGCGTGCAGCGCGTGCCGGCTACGGAGAGCCAGGGCCGCATCCACACGTCGGCCGCCACCGTGACGGTGTTGCCCGAGGCCGAAGAGATCGACGTGCAGATCGAAGAGAAGGATCTGAAGGTCGACGTCTACCGATCGACCGGTCCGGGCGGCCAGTCGGTCAACACCACCGACTCCGCGGTGCGCATCACGCACATTCCCGACGGGCATCGTCGTGGCCATGCAGGACGAGAAGAGCCAGATCCAAAACCGCGCCAAAGCGATGCAGGTGTTGCGGGCGCGCATGCTCAAAGCCGAGCAGGACAAGCAGGAAGCCGAACTCTCCGACGCGCGGCGCCAGCAGGTCGGCGGCGGCGGGCGCGGCGAGAAGATCCGCACGTACAACTACAAGGAGAACCGCGTCACCGATCACCGCATCGGTCTCACGCTGTACAAGCTCGACCGAGTCCTCATGGGCGAACTCGAAGAGTTCAGCGACGCGCTCGTGTCCGACGAGCGCGCGCACCAACTCGCCGGTGAGTACGTAAGACCTGGCGCGACGCGCTCGCGAAGGCGGCGGCGGTCGTCGGTGACCGCGACGCCGCGCCTGATCGTCGGCCACGTCGCCGACTGGACGCCCGCGGAGCTGACGCTGCACGGCGACGAGCCCGTCAACGAGAACCTGCAAGCTGGCCGATCGACGGCGCGCGTCGACCGGCGCGTGGCCGGCGAGCCGCTTCAGTACGTGCTCGGCTCGTGGGGCTTTCGCTCGCTCGACCTCTACGTCGACCGGCGCGTGCTCATTCCGCGTCCGGAAACCGAGATCGGTGGTCGAGGTCGCGCTGGCGGCGTTCGCGCGCGCTGCGCGTGCGACGGGCGACGCCCCGCTCGTGGTCGATCTCGGCACGGGGAGCGGCGCCATCGCCCTCGTCGATCGCGACCGAAGTCCCCGACGCCCACGTGTGGGCTACCGACGCCTCGGCCGACGCGCTCGACGTCGCTGCGCCTCAACCTGATCGGGCTCGGTCAGGCGGCGGTCGGGCCGCGTCGAGCTGAAGCAGGGCGACTGGTTCGACGCGCTGCCCGACGCGCTCATGGGCATGATCACCCTCGTCGTGTCGCAACCCGCCGTACGTCCGCGACCACGACGTCGTTGCCGGCCGAGGTCGGACGAGTGGGAGCCCGTCGGCGCGCGTTGCGCGCCGGACCGCGCGGACTCGACGACATCGAGACGCATCGTCGCCGCTGCGCCGCGGTGGTTGGCCCGACCAGGCGCGCTCGTGCTCGAACACGCGCCCGATCAGGGCGAGGCGGTCATGGCGATGGCGAAAGCGGCCGGCGCCGAAGACGTGTCGACGCACCCCGACCTGGTCGGCCGCCCGCGCTGCACGGTCGCCAAATGGTGATCGACGAAGCCGAGGCGATCGAACGTCTCGCGCGTGGCGAGGTCGTGGCCATTCCCGACCGACACCGTCTACGGCGTCGCCGTCGATCGTCGGCCGGGAGCGACCGCGTTGTTCGCGCTGAAGGAAGCGACCCACCGACGTCGCGCTGCCGGTGCTGATCGCCGATCCGACGACGCCGACGCCGCTACGCGTGCGTTCGCGGTCGACCTGACGAGGCACTGGCCGGGCGCGCTCACCATCATCGGAACGTCGCACCCATGCGTCCGAAGGATGGGACCTCGGCGGCGACGGCACGACCATCGGGCTCCGGTGCCCCGACGACGATCAGATTCGTCGCATCGCTCGCAGCCGTCGGCCCACTCGTCGACGACAAGCGCCAACAAGCACGGCGAACCGCCCTGCACCACGGCCTCGGAGGTCGCTGCCGCGCTCGGCGACGTGCCGGTCCTCGACGGCGGCCCCCGCAACGGCGAGCCGTCGACGGTCGTCGATGCCACCGCAGACCCGCCCCGAGTTCTCAGACAAGGCGCCCTCAAATCTGACTCTGCGGATCTTCCATAACGGTGATGGGAGATCCGCAGAAAGTCGGGGTGGGGGTTTAGCGGCTGAGGGTGCGGTCTTTCACGGACACGGACGTGCCGACGACGCCGTCGTCGGACTCGAGCCAGGCGAGCGTGTCGGCGTCGGTGGCGTTGGCCCACGTGCGGCCACCATCCGGCGTCCGCAACGCGATCGTGCCCATCGCCGGTGAGCCGTCGCGCTCGTGCATGACGACGAACGTCTCGACCGTGGCGGCGCCGTCGTACTCGTCGACCAACTTCGTCTGCGGCGTCGCGTTGAGCTCGGCCTGCGGCTTCGCCGATCGGAACGCGGTCGCCGGGGGAGTGCGTCGAGTAGATGCCGAGCGAATGCTTCGTCGCGAACCAGCCGTTGGCGGTCACGAGCCCGACGCCGGGTTCGGCGCGCAGCCGGTCGACCATCGACGCGATCCCGTGCGTCGAGTAGTTGTTGCCGGGACCACCGAAGAACGCCAGCCCGCCGGTCTGGGTCAGCGGGCGTGGGTCGGTGAACGGGTCGACGCCCATCGCGTTCGCGCTCATCTGCACCATGCACGGGAAGCACGAATAGATCTCGAGGTGGTTGACGTCGTCGATGCCGATGCCGGCCAAGTGCAGCGAGTGCTGCGCGTTGAGCCCGACCGCCGGCGACGTGTAGAGGTTGTCGCGCTCGGACACGAACCAGTGGTCGTTGCAGTCCGAACCCGACCACGGGAACACCCACTGTCTCGGCGGAATGCCCGCGGCCTGCGCCGCCGCGACCGAGCACACGATCACCGCCGCCGACTGGTCGACCGTCATGTTGGCGTTCTGCAACTTCGTGTACGGGTAGCCGATGTAGCGGTTGTCGGCTGACGGCGTGAGGATCTCCTCGCCGGTCATTGACCTCGGGCGACCACGCGTACGGATTGGCGTTAGCGACCTCGCTGAAGCGCGACCACATGTCGCCGACCTTCACGCCGTGGGCACGCGGCCCGTCGGGCGACGTCGCCGCGCAGCGCGTTCTCGAACAGCGGATACACCTGCGTCGGCATCATCGAGACCGACGGCCATCTCGACCTCGTTCGAACCGCTGCGGTCGTCGCCGACGCGTTCGGCCATCGGCGCTTCGCTCTCGGCGGAGCCCCACGGCAGCGTGGTAGCCCGCTTGTCCGGCGCGCCGGCGCGTCAGGAACGCCTCGGCGCCCGCGATGAGAACGGAGTCGACGTTGCCCTCGAGGATGTCGAGCGCCGCGGTGTTCAGCAGCATCTGCGGGCTGTTGCCGCCGGTGGTCGAGCGCTGGAACTGCTTCGGCTCGGCGTCGATCGCGGCTGCGAGCGCGGCCGCTGGATGCTTCAGCCGCCACGACATGATTTCCACGATCCGTACCGACGCCAGGTCGCGCAGCAACTTCGACGGATCGGCGGCGCCGGAGTCCGCGGCCGCTCGCCGCGCCGCCTCGGCCATCATGCCCGACGGGATCGTCGATGCCTTCCAGGTCGTCGACGGTCGGCTTGCGGGTGAGTTGGCCAACGCCAACGACGACCGGGGTACGCGGATCTAGCGCCATGAAAACAAGACGTTACGCAACGCTCCGTAGAATCGGCCGATCAACATCCTCATCCTTTGCACCGCCAACCAATGCCGCTCGCCGATGGCCGAAGGCCTGCTCCGGGCCCGCGCCGCCGAGGCGGGCCTCGATCTCGAGGTGCACTCCGCTGGCTCGATGAGCGGCGGGGCGCCGGCCACCGCGGCCGCGATCGAGACGTGCGCCGCCCGTGGCATCGACATCTCCCGTCACTCCAGCCGGCGGTTGCACTGGACGATGGTCGACCAAGCCGACCTGATCATCGCGATGTCGCGCCAACATTTGCGCGAGGCGGTCGTCGTCGACCCCACCGCCTTCGCTCGCACCTACACGCTGCGGGATCTGGTCCGGCGCGTCGAGGCGAATCCGCACGCCTCCCTCGAGGACTTGCACCGCGGCCGGTCGATCGACCAGTACGTCGGCAATGACGCGGCCGACGACATCGCCGACCCGGTCGGCAAGCCCGCGGGCGTGTACAAGTCGACCGCTGACGAGCTCGACGGATTGATTGTGCGTTTGCTTCCGACACTCGCCAACCTTGCATCCATGACGCCCAAGCGCGAGGCCGTCTGATGCGCGTCGCCATCGGCTCGGACCACGCCGGGTACGAACTCAAGACCTCGTTGGTCGCCGCCCTCAAGGCCGCCGGTCACGACGTCGACGACCACGGCACGCACAGCACGGCCAGCGTCGACTACCCGCCGATCTGCGCGGCGGTTGGCCGCGCCGTCGCCAGCGGCGAGGCCGAGCGCGGCATCGTGCTCGGCGGCAGCGGGCAAGGCGAGCAGATCGCCGCCAACAAGGTCGACGGCGTGCGCGCCGCGTTGTGCAACGACCTCTACACGGCCCGCATGAGCCGGCAGCACAACGACGCCAACGTGCTCGTCGATCGGGGCACGCATCGTGGCCGCGCCGTTGGCCGAAGAGATCCTCGCGTTGTGGCTGGCGACCGACTTCGAAGGCGGCCGCCACGTCACCCGCGTCGACCAAATCGCCGACATCGAAAACGAGAACTAAGTGATCGAACCCAATAGCCGGCGCCGTACGACAAAGAGGTTTTCGACCTGATCGGTCGTGAGAAGGAGCGTCAGATGACGACGCTCCAACTCATCGCATCGGAGAACTTCGCCAGTGAAGCCGTGATGGCGGCGACCGGTTCGGTGCTGACCAACAAGTACTCCGAGGGCTATCCCGGCAAGCGCTACTACGGCGGCAACGCGGTGATCGACGAAGTCGAGGCCATCGCCATCGAACGGGTGAAGGACGCTGTTCGGCGACCGCAGCACACGCCAACGTGCAGCCGCACTCCGGCGCCAACGCCAACGTGGCCGTGTACCTCGCGTTGCTGCAGCCGGGCGACACCGTGCTCGGCCTCAGCCTCGACCACGGCGGCCACCTCACCCACGGCAAAGACGTCAACATCAGCGGCCGGCTCTACAACTTCATTCCGTACGGCCTGAGCCCGTCCGACGAACGGCTCGACTACGACGCGATCGGCGCGCTCGCCGAGGAGCATCAGCCGAAGATGATCGTGGCCGGCGCCACGGCGTACAGCCGCATCATCGAGCCCGAGCCGCTGCGCAAGATCTGCCGACTCCGTCGGCGCGCTGTTCATGTTCGACGCCGCGCACATCGCCGGGCTCATCGTCGGCGGCGTGCACCCGAACCCGATGCCGTACTGCCGACATCGTCACGTTCACCACGCACAAGACGCTGCGCGGTCCCCGCGGCGGCTGCATCCTCAGCGCGTCGCCCGAGCTCGGCAAGAAGATCGACTCGGCGGTGTTCCCCGGGTTGCAAGGCGGTCCGCTCGAGCACGTGATCGCCGCCAAGGCAGTCGCGTTCCACGAGGCGGCGCAGCCCGAGTTCAAGATCTACGCGCGAGCAGATCGTGACGAACGCGCAGGCGCTCGCCGCCGCGCTGGCGGGGGAGGGCTTCCGCATCGTGTCCGGCGGCACCGACAACCACCTGATGCTCGTGGACCTGCGCACGTTCGACGAGGAGCTCACCGGCAAGGTCGCGCAGGAGACGCTCGACAACGCCGGCATCACGCTCAACAAGAACACGATCCCCGACGACCCGCGCTCGCCGTTCGTCACGAGCGGCCTGCGCATCGGCACCGCCGCGGTCACCACCGCCGGCATGACCGAAGCCGAGATGCCCGTGATCGCCCGCCTCATCGGCGAGGCGCTGCGCGGCCGTGAGGAGCCCGACACGCTCGCCACCGTCCGCAAGGAAGTCGGCGAGCTGTGCGCCAAGTTCCCGCCCTACCCCGTGCACTAGAACGACTCCGTGACCTCAGCGGCCAGCGCATATCTGGCGATCCTCGCCGTCGCCGCGGTCGCCAGCTACGGCCTCAACTGGGTCTGGCGACTGGTGTCGCCGCGCGTCGGCGTCATCAAGCCGCCACGGCCGCGACCGCGACATCCACACCGAGCCGATCGTCGACGCCAGCGGCGTCGCGATGTTCGGCGCGTTCCTCGTCGCGATGCTCGTCGCGTGGCGGCTGCCGTTCTTCAGCGGCGTGTTCCGCGACTCGTCCGAACCGCTCGGCGTCGTGCTCGCGGCCGCCGATCATCGTCGGCATTCGGTTCATCGACGACCTGCGCGACCTGTCGCCGCCCGCCAAGATCGCCGGCGTGGTCTTCGGCGGGACCGTGATGTACTTCTTCGGCCTCTCGATGTTCTATTTCCGCATCCCGTTCGCGGGCTTCGTGGTGCTCGCCCCCGACTTCGCACCGCTGATGACCGTGCTGTGGGTCGCCGGGATGACCCAGGCGATCAACTTCATCGACGGCCTCGACGGGCTCGCGGCCGGCGTCGTCGCGATCGCCGCGGCCGCGTTCACGATCTACGCGCAGCGCCTCTCCGACGGAGGACTGCTCGCCCCCGAGAACATCGGTCCGCTCCTGGCGGTGATCGCCTGCGGCGTCTGCCTCGGCTACCTGCCCCACAACTTCAACCCGGCGAAGGTGTTCATGGCCGACAGCGGCGCGTACCTCCTCGGGTTGCTGATGGCGGCGTCGACGCTCGTGGTCGGCGGCCGAATAGCGGACCAGTTCAGCGGCCAGACGTACTTCTTCTACGCGCCGCTGTTCATCCCGCTGTTCATCCTCGGCGTGCCGATCCTCGACGTCGCGTGGTCGATCGTGCGGCGCACGACTCGGCGCAAGGGCGCGGCGACTGCCGACGCCGAGCACATCCACCACCGCCTCGATGCGGCTCGGCCACGGGCAGCGCCGCGTCGGTCTGATCCTGTGGGCGTGGACGGCGCTGCTGTCGGGGTTCGTGCTCTTCCCGACCTTCGGAACCGGCGGCCGTCAGTTCGTCAACGGCGTCGTGCCGTTCGCGGTCGCCGGCCTCGGCTGGCGCTGTACACGCTGTTCCACCCCGGCGTCCGGGACAAGAGCCGGGCCGATCACCCCGCGTCGCAGTGGAAGGAAAACACCC
This sequence comes from uncultured Actinomycetes bacterium, assembly GCA_963769985.1. GTDB lineage: Bacteria > Actinomycetota > Acidimicrobiia > Acidimicrobiales > JACCXE01 > JACCXE01. The sequence continues at coordinate 53,694 of CAVYNR010000008.1, forward strand.
CGACGAACTAGCTTTACCCGCCGGTCAGGAGCGGAGTCCTGGTCGGAAAATTTTCACGGAAATTTGTGTGAAAAGTTTGCGCGCCCGAAGGCTTTGGCATACATTGAGAAAAGTTTCACAAGCTCAAAACCATGATTTACGGGCTTGATGACCGAGGTTGCAAGTGTCAGGGGATCGAATGCAGCAAGTGCAGGACCGACCGAGAGGGCTAGTGCGAGCAGTCGCTGGTCTCTTCCGCGGCCCGAGCCAGCGCGACTTCTACGAAGGCTTCAGCGACGCCAACACCGGGGCCTTCGAACTCGTCCTGACGCCGATGATCTTCGCCGGCATCGGGCTCCTCGTGGCGCAGTTCGTCGGTTCGCCACCTGATCCTGCGCCTTCGTGCTTCGGAGCCTTCGGCCTGAGCGGAACCGTCTTCCGGGCGCTCACCGACTACAAGGCCGCGCATGGCCAAGGCGGAGGAGGGCAAGCCGTGGAAACGGTAACCGAACCCTCAAGCGCGAGATCGTGCTCGACATGGCCAAGCCGCGGCCTGCTGGTCAGCCCCGTGCTCGTCGCGATCGGCGCGGTCTTCTGGGGTGTCAACGGCGCGCTGTCCGTGCTGTTCGCCCTCGGCGTCGTGCTGATCAACTTCGCCGCGTCGGCCGCGGTCGTGCGCAAGTCGGCGACGCTGCCGCAGAGCTTCATCATGATGTTCGTGCTCGGCGGTTTCGTCGTCCGCATGCTGTTCGTGCTCGGCGCGATCACCGCTCGCCGGCCACTTCAGCTGGGTAAGCAAGGTGCCCCTCGGGCTCACCGATCGTCGTGACGCACCTCGGCCTGTTGTTCGTGGGAGACCCGTTACCTGTCGCTGTCGCTTGCCTATCCCGGTCTCAAGCCCCGAAGAGGAGACGCATGACGTTCGCGTTGGAAGTTCCGCCGACAAGCCACCTGTTCAACTGGCCCAGCATCTGGGGCGGCGACGGGCCGTTCGGCGGTCAACAAGGTCGTCCTGATGTTCATCGCCGGCGCCATCATCACCATCGGCTTCTTCATCGCTCGCCCGTAAGGGCGCGCTCGTGCCGACTGGCATGCAGAACCTCGGCCGAGATCGCCGTCGACTTCGTCGAGAACGAGATCATCATGCAGACGATGGGCCCGCAGGGCCTGCCGTTCACGCCGTTCCTGCTGACGATCGTTCTCGTTCATCCTCACGCTGAACCTGATCGGCCTGTTGCCGTTGATCCAGCTGCCGCCGAACTCGAAGATCGCGCTGCCGATGTTCATGGCGCTGGTGGTGTGGGTCATCTACAACTTCATGGGCATCGCCAAGCACGGCTTCGTCGGCTACTTCAAGCACATCATGTTCCCGCCGGGTGTCCCGAAGCCGATCTGCCTCATCCTGACGCCGATCAACTTCATCTCGGACCTCTTCGTGCGGCCCTTCGCCCTGATGGTCCGACTCTTCGCCAACATGTTCGCCGGCCACTTCATTCTCGTGAGCTTCGGCGTTCTGGCCGCCGCGCTCTTCGACGCTCGACCTAAGGTCGGCGCGATCGCACCGGGCGCGCTGCTCGTCGCGCTCACCGGCTTCGAGCTCCTCGTCGCCTTCTTGCAGGCCTACATCTTCACGATCCTCGCCGCTGTGTTCACCAGCCTGGCTATGGCAACACCCGGATCACGGCGACCACCACTAACCAAAAGGAACAAGGAGTCAACCGTGCTACTGCATCTCATGACCGCGATGAACTTCATTGGCGCCCAAGACGCTGGCGAACTCGTCAAGGGTCTTACCGCCATCGGCCGAGGCATCGCTTACGGTGGCGCGGCCATCGGCCCCGGCATCGGCATCGGCATCGTCGTCGGTAACGCCATCACCGCCATGTCCCGTCAGCCCGAGTCGGCTGGTCAGGTCCAGACCACGATGTTCATCGGCATCGCGTTCACCGAAGCGCTCGCGCTCTTCGGCTTCGTTCTCGCCTTCATCGTCTCGGGTTAAGAGGAGTCCACGTGCGTATTCGACATCTGCTCGCCGCATCCGGCGTAGCGATCGCCGCGCTGCTCGTTCCCGCGGCTACGCCGCGTCGGCTCAAGAGGACCACTCGGCCGAGACGGCCGAGCACGACTTCGCCAATCGAGGCGGCGGAGCACTGCGTCCATCTGCTCGAGGACGGCAAGACGGTCGACGACTGCCAAAAGTCGCCGAACCCGCTGCTGCCCGAGACCAACGAGATCATCTGGGGCGGCGGCGCGTTCGTCATCGTGCTTGTCCGCGCTCAGCAAGCTCGCCTACCCGGCGATCAAGAAGGGCATGGAGGACCGCACCAACCGCATCCGCGAGTCCATCGACGAGGCCGACCGGCTCAAGGCCGAAGCCGCCACGACGCTGACCGAGTACCAGCGCCAGGTGGCCGACGCCAAGGCCGAAGCGGCGCGCATCGTCGACGAAGCTCGTCAGGCGGCCGAAGCCGTGCGCGCCGACCTCATCGCCCGCGCCGAAGTCCGAGGCGCAACGAGATCCGGGCCAAGGCCCGTGAGGACGTCGAAGCCAGCAAGGCCCGCGCCATCACCGAACTGCAGGCGCAGGTCGGCGATCTCACGATCGCCCTGGCGGAGAAGATCGTCGAGCGCAGCCTCGACACCGAGGCCAACCGCGCGCTCATCGACAACTACATCACCAACCTCGGGAACAAGTAGGACGCCATGTGCAATCGAGCAGAGGGTTATGCGGCGGCGTTCTACGCCGTGGCCGAAGCGGAAGACGCGGTCGCGGCCGTCGAGGACGAACTGCACGCAGTTGCGCGGGCGTTCGAGTCCAACGACGAGTTGCGCACCACGCTGACCGACCAGGCTGTCCCCGCCGAACTCCGTCAAGGGATCGTCGAAGACCTGCTCGGTTCGCGTGCCCATCCGGTCACGACGTCGCTGGTCAGCTTTGTGGTGGGAGCTGGCCGCGCTCGTGAACTTCCGGCCATCATCGACTCGTTCATCGCCAAGGCCGCCGACTCGCGGGCCGAAGCCGTCGCCGAGGTTCGCTCGTCAGTCCCGCTCGACGACGATCAGAAGGCCCGTCTGGCCGAAGCGTTGAGCAAGGAGACCGGCAAGAAGATCACCGTCAAGGTCACGGTCGACCCGAGCGTGCTCGGCGGCATCGTCGCCCAAATCGGCGACACGGTCATCGACGGCAGCGTGCGCCACCGTCTCGATCAACTCAAGGAAAGCGTGTAACTCACGTGTCTATGTCGTTCAACATCGAATCCGGCGACATCGCCGCCGCGGTGCGCAAGCGCCTCGAAGGCTTCACGCCGACGACCGCGTCGGCCCAGGTCGGTCGCGTCGATCGAGGTCGGCGACGGTATTGCCCGCGTCGGCGGGCTCCCGAGCGCGGCGGTCAACGAACTGCTCGAGTTCGAGGGCGGCGTGCAGGGCATCGCGCTCAACCTCGACGAAGAGTCGATCGGCGCGGTGCTGCTCGGCGACACGACCCACATCGAGGAAGGCCAGACCGTCAAGGCCACCGGCCGCATCCTTGAGATCGCGGTCGGCGACGGGCTGCTCGGTCGCGTGGTCGACCCGCTCGGTCACCCGCTCGACGGCAAGGGCCCGATCCCGCAGGACACGATCCGCCGCGTCGAGATCCAGGCGCCGGGCGTGGTCGACCGTCAGCCGGTGAAGGAGCCGCTGCAGACCGGCATCAAGGTGATCGACGCGATGACGCCGATCGGCCGCGGCCAACGCGAGCTGATCATCGGCGACCGCAAGACCGGCAAGACCTCGGTGGCGGTCGACACGATCATCAACCAAAAGGGTCTCGGCGTGAAGTGCATCTACGTCGGCATCGGCCAGAAGGCGTCCACGGTGGCCGAGCTCGTGGCCACGCTCGAAGCCGCCGGCGCGATGGAGTACACGGTCGTGGTCAACGCGGCCGCGTCCGATCCGCCCCCGTTCAAGTACCTCGCTCCCTACTCGGGCTGCGCGATGGGCCAGCACTGGATGGAAGCGGGCGAGTCCGCGCTCATCGTCTACGACGACTTGTCCAAGCAGGCCGAGGCCTACCGCGCCATGTCGCTGCTGCTGCGCCGCCCGCCGGGCCGCGAGGCGTACCCGGGCGACGTCTTCTACTTGCACAGCCGCCTGCTCGAGCGCGCCGCGCGCTTGTCGAAGGAACTCGGATCCGGTTCGCTCACGGCGCTGCCGATCATCGAGACGAAAGCCGGCGACATCTCGGCCTACATCCCGACCAACGTGATCTCGATCACCGACGGCCAGATCTTCCTCGACCTCGACTTGTTCAACTCGGGCGTGCGCCCGGCGATGAACGTGGGCACTTCGGTGTCCCGAGTCGGCGGCAACGCCCAGGTCAAGTCGATGAAGGGCGTGGCCGGCAGCCTCAAGCTCGACCTCGCCAACTTCCGCGAGCTCGAAGCCTTCGCCGGCTTCGGCGCCGAGCTCGACAAGGCCAGCCAGAACCTGATCGACCGCGGCCGTCGTCTCGTGGAACTGCTCAAGCAGACCAACGGGCAGCCGCTGCCGATCCAGGACCAGGTCGTGTCGATCTTCGCCGGCACCAACGGCTACCTCGACGAACTCGACGTGGCCGACGTGCGCCGTTTCGAGTCCGAGTTGCTCGTCCGACATTCGCGCCCGGCACCCGCAGCTGCTCGACACGATCAAGAACGGCGAGGCGCTGCCCGAGGACGAACTCAAGGCCGCCGTCGAAGACTTCACGAGTCGCTTCGTCCCGTCCGTCTCGGCAGTAGAGGCGTAAGGACCAGACCATGGCAGGCGGCAAGGAGCGCGTCCTCCGGCGACGCATCAAGAGCGTGGAGTCTTCGAAGAAGATCACCCGCGCCATGGAGCTCATTGCTGCCAGCCGTATTCACAAGGCGCAGCAACGCGTCGCCGCCGCCCGTCCCTACAGCGAGCAGATCACCGCGGTGATCCGGAACCTGTCGTCGGCGGGCGCTGGCGGCGGCCATCCGCTGCTCACGCCGCGTGAGACGGTCAGCACCGTCGGCTTCGTCGTGATCTGCGCCGACCGCGGCCTCGCCGGTGGCTACAACTCCAGTGTGTTGCGCCAAGCCGAGCGCGCCATCAAGGACGAGCAGGCGCAAGGTCGCGACTACTGCCTGATCCTCGTCGGCAAGAAGGCGCGGGACTACTTCCGCTTCCGGGGCTACACGATCGCCGCCAGCTTCACCGGCATGAGCGACAACCCGACCTACGAGGACGCCCGCGCCGTGGGCGAAGAAGTCCGCACGCGTTTCGAGGCGGGCGAACTCGACCGCGTCGACCTCGTCTACACGCAGTTCTTGTCCGTCGGTACGCAGCGCGTCCTTACGCGCCAGTTCATGCCGATCGAAACCGAGGCCGTCATCGAAGCACCGGAAGGTCCGCAAGCCGACTACGAGTACGAACCCGAGCCCGACGAGATTCTCAACAGCCTGCTGCCGCGCTACGCCGAGGCCCGCCTGTTCGCATCGCTGCTCGACGCGGCCGCGTCGGAGCACGCGGCGCGCCAGCGGGCCATGAAGTCCGCCACCGACAACGCCGAGGAACTCATCAAGGTTCTCGGTCGCCAGATGAACCGCGCTCGCCAGGAATCGATCACCACTGAGATCCTCGAGATCGTCGGTGGTGCCGAAGCCCTCGCGCAGGGCGCCGACGGCGAAATCGACTACCTCGCCGACAAGATGTTCGCCACCGATCTCATGCCGAACCGCTAGGAGCAACGAAGATGACTGTCACAGCCGACGCCCCCGTGCACGCCCTCAAGGACGGTCGCATCGTCGCGATCGTCGGACCGGTGGTCGACGTGGAGTTCCCGCCCGATGCGCTGCCCGAACTGCACGGCGCGCTCGAGTTCGACGTGACCGTTGACGGCAAGCCGTCGGCGATCGTCGCCGAAGTCGCCCAGCACATCGGTGACAGCCGCGTGCGCGCGATCTGCATGAAGGCGACCGACGGCCTGATCCGCGGCACCCCGGTGCGCAACCTCGGTCGCGGCATCACGGTGCCCGTCGGTGACGGCACGCTCGGCCACGTGTTCAACGTCATCGGCGAAGCGCTCGACGCCCGCGGCGAGACGCTGTCGGGCCTCGACGAGCGGTGGGAGATCCATCGCCCCGCGCCCGACTTCGCCGATCTCGACCCGGCCACCAAGATGTTCGAGACCGGTCTGAAAGTCGTCGACCTGCTCGAGCCGTACCGCCAGGGCGGCAAGATCGGCCTCTTCGGCGGCGCCGGCGTCGGCAAGACCGTGATGATCCAGGAAATGATCATCCGCGTTGCCCGCCAGCACGGTGGTGTGTCGGTGTTCGCGGGCGTCGGCGAACGCACGCGTGAGGGCAACGACCTCTGGTTGGAAATGGAAGAGTCGGGCGTTCTCAAGAACACCGCACTCGTCTACGGCCAGATGGACGAGCCCCCCGGCGTGCGGTTCCGCGTCGCGCTGTCGGCGCTGACCATGGCGGAGTACTTCCGCGACGTGCAGGGCCAAGACGTGCTGCTGTTCGTCGACAACATCTTCCGCTTCACCCAGGCCGGCACCGAAGTGTCGACCCTGCTCGGGCGTATGCCGAGTTCGGTCGGTTACTCGCCGACGCTCGCCGACGAAATGGGCGAGCTCCAGGAGCGCATCACCTCCGTCAAGGGCAAGTCGATTACGTCGCTGCAGGCCGTGTACGTGCCCGCCGACGACTACACCGACCCGGCGCCGTTCACCGCGTTCACCCACTTCGACGCCACCACCAACCTCGACCGCGGCGTGTTCGCCAAGGGCATCTTCCCCGCGGTCGACCCGCTGGCGTCGACCTCGAACATCCTCCAGCCGCACATCGTGGGCGTGGAGCATTACGACGTGGCGCGACGCACGATTCAGGTGCTTGCAGCGCTACAAGGAACTCCAGGACATCATCGCCATCCTCGGCCTCGACGAGCTCACCGAAGACGACAAGGTCCTCGTCGGTCGGGCCCGCAAGATCGAGAAGTTCCTCGGCCAGCCCATGTACGCCGGTGAGCCTTTCACCCAGATCCCCGGCGCCAACGTGCCCGTGGTCGAAACCGTCGAAGCGTTCGGCAAGCTGCTCGGCGGCGAGTTCGACGACCTGCCCGAGCAGGCGTTCTTCAACGTCGGTGGTATCGACGACCTCATGAAGAAGGCCGACACGCTCAAGGCGCAGGGCTAGAACACATGTCGATGCAGGTCGAGGTCGTCTCGCCGGAGCGGATCCTGTTCTCCGGCGAAGCCGACATGGTCGTGTGCCGGGCCGAGGGCGGCGACATCGCGTTCCTCACCGGCCACGCGCCGTTCCTCGGAACGCTCGGCATCGGCATCGTCAAGGTGCAGCTCACCGCGGGCGGTGACGAACACATCGCGGTGCACGGCGGCTTCGTCGAAGTGCGCGACAACCACGTGATCATCCTTTCCGACGTCGCCGAACTGATGGACCACATCGACGTGGAGCGCGCCCGCCGCGCAAAGGACGAAGCGGAAGCCGCACTGCGCGCCGGCAACGACGACGAAGCCGAAGCGGCTCTGCGGCGCGCCGAAGTACGCATCGAACTCGCCGCCAAGCACTAACCCGCGATGCCGCGTCATCGGCTCGGCGTCGTGCTGCTCGTTCCCGAGCCGGTTCGCACGCACGTCGAAGGCGTACAGATTGGTCTCGGCGGGGACCGGCGGGTGCCACCGCACATCACGCTCGTCGCGCCGATCTCGGTCGAAGCCGCCGACCTCGACATCGCCATCGGCGTCGTGCGCGAAGCTGCGGCAGCCGAGCCGCGCGCCGTCAACGTCTCGATCGGGCCGAGCCGCACGTTCCTGCCGATCAATCCCGTCGTCTACCTGGCGGTGAACGGCGACGTCGACGCGGTGAGTCGGCTGCACGACGCGTGCCGTCGCGGGCCGCTCGAACGACCCGACGAATACGAGTTCACGCCGCACGTCACGCTGATCGACGGCGGCGACGACGCGTTCCTCGCGGCCGCACAAACCGCCAGCGCATCCTTCACCGCCGCGTTCACCGTGCACGAGGCCACCGTGTTGCAGTTCGGCGAGGACAGCGTATGGCGCCCCATCGCGGACGCGCCGTTTGGCGACAACGCCACCAGCACCCGCATGTTCGGCGCCGATCGCGTGACCATCCGGGTTGGCGCCTACCCAACCGTCGCCGCGTCCGACATCGGCCGCTACCGCCCGCTCGTCGTCGAGGCATTTGTCGACGGGGTCACCGTTGGCGTTGCGCGCGGTCGGATCGCCGACGAGGACGTCGCGTGGTTGGACGAGTTGGTCATCGTCGGTGAGTCGCGCGGCACCGGCATCGGTGGCACGCTGGCGCGGGCGTTCATCGAGGCGGCGCGGACCGGAAAGGCGACCGAGGTGCGCGCCGCTCGCGGCGCCACCATCGCCGGATTTCTCGTCAGGATCGGTTTTGTCGCGGAGGAGGCGAATGAGTTTGTCCTCGCGCTCTAGACGTGGTGTCCCAGTCGTAGGATTCGGCGCATGACGCGCTCGGGCGGCCATCTGGCTCGCGCTCGTTGCCATCGTTGCCGGTGTGGCCGGGGCGCTCATCGGCACTCCGTGGCAGGACGATCCCGTCTCGACGAACGCGGTGGCGGTCGACGCGACAACGCCGGAGCCGCTGGGCGATCCGACGCTGTCGATCGTCGCGACCGCAACGGGACCGAGAGTCGACGTGTACGCGACTACCTCGAGCCCCGTGCAGTCGACGCTGCCCAACCCGATCGAATCGGGCGCGCCCCTGACCTTCCTCGTGAAGCAGTCACAAGCGGGCTGGCTGCGGGTGCTGCTGCCGTTGCGGCCCAACGGCAGCGAAGGTTGGATCAAGCAGAGCCAGGTGAAACTCGCCAGTCATCGCTACAAGATCAAGGTCGAACTCGCCGCCCACCGACTGACCGTGACCGAGGGCGAAAAGACGATCCTGGATACGCCCGTCGGAGTCGGCACGAAGGACACGCCGACGCCCGGCGGCCTCTATTACACAAAGGAACTCCTGCAGCCGCCGAACCAAAATGGCGCCTACGGCCATTTCACCTATGGCTTGTCAGGATTTTCCAACGTGATTACGTCGTTTGCCGGCGGACAAGGCGTCATCGGGATTCACGGCACGAATGACCCCTCGACCATCGGCAAAGACGTGTCCCACGGGTGCTTGCGGATTTCCAATGAGGCCATCGACATGCTGGCCAAGCGGTTGCCGCTCGGCGTGCCTGTGGAGATCACCGAGTAGTTCCCGCGCTACAGCCCGCCTCTGCGTGGCCATGTTCGGTAGCGTGGCGAGTTGAAGGCGCGTCGCGATTGCGACACGCCTTGGGCGGAGTTAGTGGGGCGATGGAAAGAGCTTGGGGCGAAGTATCACGTGCTGTCTACGCAGCGCTCCGTCGCCGCGGCGCAAATCACGAAACCGCCGAGGACATCGTCCAGGACACAGCATTCCGGCTCCTGACGAAGGGGGCTCGTTACGACGACTCCGATGGGCTCGCGAGATTCGCGCATCACGTCGCGCATGATCTGTGGATCGACGATGTGCGGAAACGCTCGCGGCGCGTGGCGCTTGATGCCACGCTGCCGACACAGCAGCACACCGACGAGGCCGTGCTCGTGGAGGACCGAATCGTCGCGCTACAAGCTTGGCGGCAATTGAGCGAACGTGACCAGCTGGCCTTGACCGCCACCCCGTCGGAGAACGCAGATCCTCAGGGTTATGTGCGCAAGCACCGTGCCCGCCGAAGGCTCGTCCAATTGTTGGCGGCGATGTCAGCGGTGGTCGCCTTCGCGGGCACCCGTCTCCGAAACGCCGCCGCCCACAAGGCGCTGCTCGCGACACTCGCCCTTGCTGCCGTTTCACCGCTCGCGCTCGCCTCACCTCCGGGCGGCTCACCGGTCGGGCAACCGTCACATGCGGTCGGATTGGCCGACAACTCGGCCCGTGCCACTGGGCCAGGTCACGCCGTCCTGCCCGAACGCTCGTCGCCGAAGTCAGTATCCGAACGAGCGGGAGTTCCTCCGCTCATGCCGTCGCTCCAAATCCCGCTGGTGGACGTTCCTGTTCTGGCGATTCCGGACCCGACAGGCTCCTGGCCTGACCGCTCGAGGCCAAACGAGGGACTCGCTTGTCCCGCTGAAGTCGAGAGACTGGATCCTGCATGCGTGGACAGCGAGGCGCTGCTGCCGGCTCCCTAACCGTCCGCAAGAATTTCAGATTCGGCTGAAAGATTCGGCGTCCTCAAGCGGTGAGTGTTCGTAGGCCGTTGAAGGGGCGAATTGATGAGTGTGCTGGGGCACAGATTTGGCGCGGATCGCGCCGCGAATTTCGGCCGTGACGCCGGAGCCCGTCGTTATTGGCGGGTTGTCGCGCTAGTCGTCGCGGTTGCGATCGCGGGTGGGCTTCCCGAAGCGGCCAGAGCCGCGGCACCACCGCGTCTACCGGAGATTGCGACCACTCGGTTGCCCGCGCTGAAATCGGACCCGCTCTCGATCAAAAGGCCCAACGAGCCTGTCGTCGACCTGACCGCGCCCGGGATGCCCCGCCCGCGCCGTCAGAGCAAGTTCGACCCGAAGGTTTCCACCGTCGTGGCTACGACTGAAACTTCACGCACCTATCGCAACATCGACGGCACGCTGACGACTCGAGTCGCCGCAGGACAGAAGTGGTTTAAGGATGGCCTCGGCGTATGGCAAGAGATCGACCTCGATTTACTCAAATTGGCCGACGGCCGCCTCGCTCCAAAGAGTTCGCCGCTGAAAGTCGTGTTGGGTGCGCGCGGAGACCAGGCGTTGGCCGAGTTGCCGCTCGGCGACGGGCACTCCGTCGCGCTGTTTCTCGATGGTATGAGCGCGGAAGCGGAAAGTAAGAGCGTCTCTACAAGTGGCGGCCCGGCAGCACGATTCGAGTCTGGCGGGCCCGCCGGAATTCGTGTTGAGACGGCCCCGCTGGTCCGCGGCTTCAAGTCGACCTACACCTTGTCGTCGTTAGATCAAGGTTCCCAAGCCATCACCGAGACCCTCGCGCTCCCGCCAACTTGGCGCGCGGCGCAATCTGGCGCTTCGATCGAGATTCTGAACGAGACTGGAGACACAGTGGCTCGTTGGGGCGACGGGCTCGCGTTCAACAGCGCGGCGACCTCGTCACGTGTCCCGGTGACTTCACGTCTAACCGCTAGTGACGCTGGAAGGATCGCGATCACGGAGTCGGTCGATGAAGCCTGGCTTCGCGATCCGCGCGCGTTTTTCCGATCGTCATCGATCCGATCCTGAGTCTCAATACGGCCGCGGATTGGGCCGGCGATTGGTGGACGGTCTCGTCGGACAACTCCGTCAATGGTGATGGGGACGCGACGCTTCGTGTGGGCAATTACGGAATCGACGCCGCGAGCAACCGCATCGACTATCGCACCACGCTTCAGTTCGCGCCTGGTCAGTTCCCGACTAACGCGGGCGTATTCGATGCGGAGTTGACCTTGAACCACATCGAACACGTCAACACATGTTCAACCAGGACCATGCTGGTCAAGCGCAACAGCGGTGGCTACTCGAGCAAGTTCTGGACCGGCGACGCGCCTACGTCAAGTTCTGACATGGCTCCGTTTGCTGACACGTGCGGCTTCAACGAAGCGAGCTACCGATACGTAGACGTGACCGGCTTCGTCGACGGTTGGGTGCGGCAGCACTATGGAAACTGGGGCGTGACGATCGCCCCACAGAACGAGGCTGAGCTGAACACAGGCCGCGGGTTCGCTTCCTCGAACGCCGGCTTGGCACCGACGATCGACTTCTCCTACGAGAACCTGCCGGGGGAGGTCGCCCCGACCGCGCCAGCGGATCAGTCAGTTCTCCTGACAACAACGCCGACCATGTCGGTCACAACTGCGGTACACGACGTCGACACATCCGGTACTCCGACGTACTACTTCTTCCGGATGTCGACCGCTCCAGACGCTGAGTCGGGCGAACGCATCGACTCCGGTTGGCTCCCAGATCAAACGGCGTGGACGCCGCCGTTTGGCTATCTGCGTGACGGGCTCACCTACTACTGGCACGTGTACACGTGGGACAACAATCACCCCGACCTCATTCAGGATGCGTCGCCCATCCGATCTTTCCGGATCGACTCGCGGCGCGGCGATGGAGGCGTCAGCCCCACCGATTCCTTTGGCCCTGCGACCGTCAACCTTGCTACCGGCAACGTGTCGTTGCGTGCATCGACGCCCAGCTTCAACACGGTTGGCGGTGCGCAGAGCTTCACCGCGTCGTACAACTCGCAGGAGACCGCCGACACAGGTTTGAGTGGTGAGTACTTCAACGATGCCAACCACAACGGCTTGTTCGACGACCCCCAGGCATTCCGAAGGACCGACTCGACTGTCAACTTCAACTGGGGGTCCGGACCGCCGTCTCAGTCCGCCGGCTCGGACTACTTCATGGCCAGGTGGACCGGCTACTTCACGGCGCCGACGGCCGGCACGTACACGATGGGCATAGTTCATGACGATGGGGCTCGCCTGTACTTCGGAAACACGCAGACCGCGTCTCCCGATGAATGGGGGACACCGACGCCGCCCGCGGAAATCCATTGGGGGACGAGCCAGAACCTATCGAAGGGTCAAACGGTACCGGTGCGGCTCGAATACCGGGAAGTCGGTGGCGTGGCTTACGTCGGTCTTTACCTAAGCGGTCCGGGTTACGGCGGAACGATCGTGCCGTCCTCGTTGCTGACGACAACAACGCGATCGTTACCGACTGGATGGAGCTTTTCCACGGATCTCGACGGCGATCTCGCCTACACCAATGCCCGCGTGTCCTCGAATGCGATAACGCTCTACGCACCCGACGGTGCAACGACTGCGTTCTCTTCGACAAGTGGTGGCGGATGGAAGGGCCCGGCCGACCAAGACGCTGTTCTGACGCAAGAGCCTGACGGCACGTTCAGCCTGTTCGGCGACGACGGCCGCAACTACCGGTTCGATGGCGCCGGCAACCTGCTCTCCGTCGCGTCCTCTCTCGACATCAAGAATCCCGCCGCGCCCGTGTACACCTACGGGTCGGTCGCGGCCGCAGGATCGAGCCGTCTTCTGCAGGTCACTGACCCAGTCTCGAACCGGGCGATGTCGCTGTTCTACGGAGGTCAGGGCACTTGCGACAACCGCAGCGCGCCGCCCTCGGGTCTCCAAGGGCCGGCGCCGATCGGCATGGTTTGTCGCGTCACCTACTGGGACGGTACGCAGACCAACTACTGGTACAACTCGAACGGGCAACTCGCGCAGATTGACAATCCCGGGGTTGGTAGCAACGCCGAAGTCACGTCGTTCCGCTACGACGCGTCCAACAACATCGATCAGATCCGTGACGCACGCGCCGCGGACTTCGTTGTAGCCGGCAAGCGCGTCGATGACGACTCCGTCCGAACTCGCATCAGTTACAACGGCAGTGATCGCGTCACAGCGGTGCGACTTCCCGACCCCGAAACGGGAATGAGTGGGACTCCCGTCCGTCACTCATATACGTACCCGTCGGCGACGGAGTCGCGGGGAAATGTCGACGGACTTCCGTCCCCGCCGGCCGGCTTCGCACGCCGAGTCACCTTCGACGCGGGCGGGCGCCTGACCTCCGAGACCGACGCCGCTGGCCTAACGACGACGAAGACTTGGCGCTCGTCGCTGGAGGATCTTCCCGTCGCATCGATCGGTCCCGACGGCATGCAGACCACGACTCTGTATGACCATGCGAATCGACCGACGCATTCGTGGGGACCAGCGCAGAGTGGGTGGTTCAACGCTGACGGCACGCCGAAGTCCGCGAACCAGTCGCAGATTCCGCACGCCACAACGTCATACGACGAAGGCTGGCAGAGTCTCTCGGTCTCGTACTGGAACAATCCGAACCTCGCTGGCTCGCCGAAGGCGATCGAACTTGGCGTCGGACGACCTGACGGGCAGATCGCTCGCGACTACATCGCGAGCCCTCCGCCGCTTAGTGGGCTCGCCAACGGAACCGATAATTTCTCCCTCCGCGCGACAGGAGAGGTGCGGTTGCGCCAAGCGGGGACCTATACGTTCCGCGTGTACTCGGACGACGGTGTTCGCCTTCTCGTGGATGACACCAGCGTGATCAATCAGTGGGTACCGCAGCCACCAACGTGGTCCACAGGAACCTTCGTCAACGGCGGCGACTCCTGGCATCGGGTACGTCTCGACTATTTCAACGCTACGAGTTCGGCGGTGCTCCAGCTCGAGTACACCCCGCCGTCGAATGTGAACTCGGCCATCCCGGGTTATGACCTCGCACCCCGGTACGGCTTCGCTACATCGCAGACAGACGCCGACAACCACAAGACAGCGACGGAATTCGCACAGCCCCAATTCGGGCAGGCAACTGCCACGGTGCAAGACCCACCGGGGTGTGCGTCGCCTCCATGTCTGAATTTGCGTTCATCGACGGCGTACGAACCACAGGGCGTCAACTACTTCCGCGTCACTTCGTCGACCATGCCGAAGGGTGGCACCGCGACAAACGAGTACTACGGCGCGACTCAGGCGGTTACCGACCCGTGCGGGCAGTTGGGTTCGGTGAATCAGGCCGGTGCGCTGCGGCTGAAGACCGAGGTTGACCCGGACGGTGGCGGCGCAGCGGCCGCGATTCAGCGAGAGATCTTCTACGACGCTCGCGGACGGGGAGTAGCGGCACGCGTTGTCGGCGACGCCGCCTGGTCTTGCACGAGGTACGACGGGCGGGGTCGCGTGACGATGCAGTCCGACTCGACCGGAAGTGCGACATGGTTTGACCATGCAGATCCGACGAAGCTGATCACGTCGTTCAACGACACCGGCGGCAATCCCCGCTCAACAACCGTCGTGACGAACTTGCTGGGCTGGACAACCAAGTACACCGATGAGTGGGCCACCGCGACTCGCACTGATTTCGATCAAGTCGGGCGCGAATCCGCGACGTATCGCACCTTGTCAGGTAGCACAGAGTCCCAGCTCACCGCGACCGCGTACTCGACGAATGGTCGACTGGCGTCGACGACTGACTTTGCTTCGGGTACGGGCCGGACCACGACCTACTCATATGACGCCGTGGGCCGCCCGGAGATCATGACGTTGTCGAATGGCGTCAAGACGACGACCGGTTACAGCCCCAATCTCGGTACGACGACTTCGATCACGCACGCGAACGCCTCGGCGACTTTGTCGGACTGGACGTACGGACGGGCGCTTTCGGGGGATGTCACGTCGGAAACGGGAGCAGGCCGAACGCGCGCGTTTACCTACGACAACGCCGGTCGTCTCACGAAGACGATTGAAGGCTCCACGACACGACGCTACGCGTACGACGCGAACACGAACCGCTGCGGACTCGCTACCTCATGCGACGGGCAGTGGTCCTACGACTCGGCCGACCGAATGACGGCCTCACCGTACGGCTCGGAATACACGTATGACTCGCACGGCAATCTCAGGCAGTACCGGACGCCGGGCAGCTCGACAAACACGTCGTTCTCTCACGCCGTGGACTACTCGCCCGGCGATGGCCCCCGGACGTATCCCCTGAACGTCGCGAACGGCGGCACCGTGAACGCGCAAGCTGACTGGACGCCCGACGCGGCGCTTCGGACCCAAACCTCGTCGGGCGCCCTCGGCGCGTATGCGCAGCCGGGTTGGTACGGGTTCGCTGGACCGCCGCGCATCTCCACCCAATCAACATTGTCGTCGACCTTCGCGTACGAGAAGTCCGTTCACTCGCCGCCCCAGCCAGCCGTCACCTACGGCCTGCCACCGGGTGAGTGGGTTGCGAAGGACTTCACCGCGCAGGCGACCGGAAGCTTCAGCGCCAGCGCGAGCTGGGCATCCGGCAAGGCCACGTATCCGTCCGCCGCGGGCAATGTCGGCCCAGCGACCTCGGTCGCAGCTCCGACGTTCACGACAACCGGCAACGGGCAGGTCACGCTCACGTTGACTTGGGGCGCCACCCTCGGCGTCTGTTCTGGAGCCGGCGGCAATCTTCCCCCGCCCAAGCTCGACATCGTGTTGAAGCTCAACAACGCAGAGGTCGCAACGACCAACACCGCAGCGAACAAGAACACAGTGACGATGACCTACAACGTCAATCAGCACACGACGTTTCCATCGACGAAGACCTTCACTCCGTTCGTGAAGTCAACGGCGACGGGCTGTGCCTGGACGATCACTGGCACGTACCCTGTTACGGACCAGGTCGCCCTCGGCTTGTACAACGCCGACGGATTGATCGAGTCGACGCTGTCAGAGTCGGGCGTGCCGAACGTGCAGATCTCGATGCCGTCGATATCGCCGGGTGACTATTTCGTGAGAGCGACGTCCCAAGCGATCGGCTCGCCTTCGCTGTCCTTGATTGAGGCGCACCCGGTGCTCGACTACGCAGACGTCACTTTGGAATTCCACAACCCTGCCGGAGTGACCATTGCGCAAGCTGACGCGGTGAACGGTTCGGTCGCGGTCCCGTACAACGTGCCCGGGCCCGGCGGGTACTACTGGTCGGTCGGTAACTTCTCGCCGGACTTAACGGTCCCGTCGTATACGTGGTCGACGTCGACGATGTCCCTCGGATCGGGCTCGTGGAGCGGCTCAGTGCCAGCCGACGTCACTACACAGCAACGAACCTTGGTGGCGTTCTCGACCGATGTCGGCGGCCCGGTGAAGGTGCATGCGACGTGGACGCCGGCAAACGCGATCACCAACACGCACATGGCCGGGACGTTGCAGATTCTTGACTCACTTGGCCGAAGCGGAGATCCGAACTATCCGTTCGCGCCGTACGGCTCACAATCCGTCGCGTTGGGGTCAGGTACCGCGGTGGCCGACTTCACCGGCACCTTGCCCGCCGGCGGCGATTCCTACATCCTTCGCTTGACCACTTCAACCGGGTCGGTCGGCTCACCCTCATTCAACGCGTCCATGACGTATCCGATGACGGCGACCTCGAACTTGTCGTTGCAATTGTTGGATCCGTCCGGTCAGCCCGTGCCGGGCGGGTCTGCGTCCGGCGCCGTTTCAAAGCCTGCCGCGTTTGTCGTCTCGGGTTTGGCGGAGGGCGCGTACAGCTTGGTGGCGTCGTCGGTCGGCGGTGGGGCGGGCACACTTTCGGGCGTCTACACGAGCCGGAATCCGTACGTGACGTTCGGCTACGACGCGAAGGACCATGCGACGTCGATTAATGATGGTCAGGTGACGGTCACCGAGACGTTGTCGGCGTCGGGTCGCGTATTGCGTCACCGCGAGGTAGATAACAACACCGGCGCCGTGTACCGCGATGAGGATTACGGCTACGACGACGCAGGAGATTCCCCTGCTTATCGTCGCCCACATGAGGGCGGCTTCCTGAATACGTTCCTACAGGTGGGCGATGGGTTGTCGGCGATTGCGACCGGTGCCGGAATCACGTACCAACACGCCAACGCGCACGGCGACATCGTGGGTGAAAGCACGAATGACGGGTCGTGGCACCCGCGCACGCCGACGGACGAGTTCGGCGTGGGTCCTGTTGAGAACGGCGGGTTCCGGCTTGGTTGGTTGGGAACGAAGGAACGCTTCACTAGTTCCACCTCCACCGGGATCATGCGCATGGGTGTCAGGCTGTACGACCCCCGCGTCGGCCGCTTCCTGTCCGTGGATCCGATCGAAGGCGGCAACGCCAACGACTACGCCTACGTCGATGACCCGGTCAATATGTTCGACCTTGATGGCAAGTGCGGCGTCGGCAATCCGTTCAAAAAGTGCGGTAAGGGCCACAAGGGCAGAACCCTGCGGGGATTCCTCCGAGGGGTT
The DNA here is from genome assembly GCA_963769985.1 of uncultured Actinomycetes bacterium. Taxonomy (GTDB): domain Bacteria; phylum Actinomycetota; class Acidimicrobiia; order Acidimicrobiales; family JACCXE01; genus JACCXE01. Next base: position 71,496 of record CAVYNR010000008.1, read on the forward strand.
TCGGTCGTCGCTACTGTCGGAGCGCTCGCTGTTGTCCTCGTTGGAGGCGCTCCTGTAGTCGTCATAGGGCTTACCGCGGTTTCCGTTGGGGCGAGCGCCATGGCTCTCGCATCTGCGAGTAGGGCAGGAAAGTGTTCGGGTCGGAAGAATTCCGGCGAGTGTTTCGGCGACGCAGTCAACATCGTGCTCGGCGGCGGCGGCCTCGCGGCGTATCGGACGATTATTTTCGGTCGTGTCGGCTCGCTACTGAACTTCTTACTGCAGAAGCAGGTCACGAACGCTCCACGTGCGAGATGAGGTGAGGTGAGCGATTACGCGTTTGTCTGTCTGGTCGGGGCATTCACAGTTGCGACGTTTGGGTTTGCGGTTGGCCGAGTCTCACGGGATCCGATCATGAGGGAAGCTGGCCCCAAGGTAAGGCCGTACCTCTACGGAATCGCCTTGCTGCTGGCTTTGCTGGGCACGCTCCTGCAGGCGCTTAGCCTTTAGAGCGGCTTTAAAGTCCCCGGGTTTCCCGGACGGCTTCGGGTGTTGTGTGATTCGTTTCATGCAGCGGGCTCGGTCGAAGCTGAGTTCCCCCGGTTTCCCGGAAATCCAGGTGCGATGGTGGACAGCCACCCAACGTGGCCGACGGTGACCATTGGCGACATTTGTGTGCTCTCGCACTAGTCTTCTGCGGGTTAGTCAGGTCTGCGTGGGGCCAACTTTGGAGGACTCAACCGTTGAAACGGAATAACTCTTGGCTCGCCGCCGGGCTTGCTGTTGCGATGGTTGCCTACATCATCGGCGCGGCCACGGCGGGCCGGTCCGACGTTGTGGGAGCAGGCTTCTCCGCCTACGCGACGGGGACCGCGCTGCACCTGGATGCCGTTCAGGCGGAACTCGCAGGACCGCGCGTTGTCGACGCCAACATCGCCTTCTCTGCCGTCAACACCAACTCCGACGGCTTCTCGTCAAACCAGAACCCCAACGAAGTACTTCTCGGTACGCAACCGGATCCGGCGGTGCTGCCATTCGCGGGTAAGAAGGCTTCGGCGCGTGGCGCTGCACTCGAGCTCGGTCTGGGCAACGATCTGCCGGCTGAGACTGCTGGTGTGCTGGCCGAGACCTATGCCGCTTCAGTGTCGCCGCCGGTTACGGGCCCGGTCATAAACGACGCCGGTCTCGAGGACGCCTTAGCTCCACTGGCGTACGCATCGCTGCTTCATTCAGAAGCCGCCTCCACGTACAACCCGGCCGGCAACCCGTGCCTCTCGACCCCGCAGACGCCCCTGGCGTTCGGCCGCGGTTACGCGGTCGATGCGCAGATCCTTGAGACTGGAACGACAGCGTCCGACGGCCGCTTCGGCTCGCCGCTCATCGCGACCGACAACCCGAACCCCGAGCGGGCCGTCACGCAGACTCGGTCTTACACGTGGGCGTTTCCCAATAGCTTTACTGACGCCGCCGGAGCCCACTACGGCCTAGCCACGCAGATTCGCCAGACGTACGCGCCCATTGAGATCGCACGTGCGCCAGGGACAGGACTCGTCATCGAAGTGCTGGGCGAGTGGGTATTCACGGTTAAGGCGAGTGGTCGACCGGGAGGCGCAGAGATCTTCTACAACGTCGTTGATCCCGTCACCGGTGAGGACTTCTCACAGGGCACCACGATCATCCGCATCTCACAGGACAGCGGCCTCACGTACAACGCGCTCACCGTTCAGGACATTTTCGCCGACGGGCTCATCCTGCCGGTGGCTCTCGCTCCGCTCGTCAGCCTCGCTCTCGGTGAAGACGTTCGTGCCATCGCCGACCCGCTCGGTAGCGACCCGGTGCCGGGCTCGACCCCGACCATCGCGACGAACGGAACCGAAGCCGCAGGCGCGGTTGACGTCCTCCGCCTGACCACACTGAACGCGATTGGCGTTGGTGGGCATCTCACCGATCTGCGCATCGGTCACTTCGAGAGTCGGGTCAGTGTTCCGACCAACGGCTTCGTGTGCGCCGCGGCAGTCACGACCACGTCGTCGTCGAGCACGTCCTCGTCGAGCACTTCGTCGTCGAGCACGTCGTCGTCGAGTACCTCGAGCACGTCGTCGACCTCAACCTCGTCGACCTCGACTACTTCGACATCGACTACTTCGACCACGGCTCCGACCTCAACGACGTCGACCATCAAGACCACGCCGCCACCGACGCCGCCGCCAGCCAACGTCGCTACCGCGATACGACGACAACCCGACACAGTCGGCTAGCGCAACGCGCTAGCCGAATTCGACAGCTGCGTACTCGCTGAGCTTCTGTAGACGGTGACGCGCGTCCACGAGACGTACCGTGCCCGACTTGGATCGCATCACGAGGCTTTGCGTCGTCGCGCCCCGGGCGTCGTAGTGCACGCCCTGTAGTAGCTCGCCGTCGGTGATGCCGGTGGCCGCGAAGAAGCAGTTGTCCGACCGGATGAGGTCGTTGTTGGTCAACACGGCGGAGAGGTCGTAGCCCAGGTCGATCGCCGCCTGACGCTCAGCGTTGTCACGGGGATACAGCCGACCGAGTTGCTCGCCGCCCATGCACTTGAGCGCGGCGGCAGCGATGACACCTTCGGGCGTACCGCCGATGCCAAGCAGGATGTCGGCGCCCGAGTCGGGCCACGCCGTGGAGATGGCGCCGGCGACGTCGCCGTCTTGGATCAGGCGGATGCGGGCGCCCGCTTTGCGTACCTCGGCGATGAGCTCTTCATGCCGCGGCCGATCGAGGATGACGGCGGTGACGTCGCGCACGTTCTCGCCCTTGGCCTTGGCTACCTGGGCCAAGTTGTGCGCGACGGGCGCTTCCATATCGATGACGCCGACGCATTCGGGCCCGACGGCGATCTTCTCCATATAGACGCACGGGCCCGGGTTGAACATCGAGCCCCGCTCGGACACCGCGATCACTGCGAGCGCGTTGCCACGCCCGAGCGCGGTCAGCGTGGTGCCGTCGATCGGGTCGACGGCGATGTCGGTCTCGGGCGGCGACCCGTCGCCAATCCGCTCGCCGTTGAACAGCATCGGCGCTTCGTCCTTCTCGCCCTCGCCGATCACCACGACGCCGTCCATCGACACCGAGTCGAGCACGACGCGCATCGCGTCGACCGCCGCGCCGTCCGCGCCGTTCTTGTCGCCCCGCCCCATCCAGCGTGACGCGGCCAGCGCGGCGGCTTCGGTCACGCGGACAAGTTCCATCGCGAGGTTGCGGTCTGGCGCCTGCTGAGGGGACATGGCCGCCGACCATACTGGAGACATATGAGCGCTCGGGATGACTGGAAGGCGGCGTACGACGCGTCGTCGAATCGCGACCTGGATGCCGAAACCATGAGCGGTGTGCCGGTCGACGCGGTCTACGGACCCGACGACGGCGAGTTCCCCGGCCAGTACCCCTACACCCGCGGTCCGTACGCGTCGATGTACCGCTCGAAGCTGTGGACGATGCGGATGTTCGCCGGCTTCGGCACGCCCGAGGACACCAACGCGCGCTTCAAGGAGATCTTGCGTAGCGGCGGCGACGGTCTGTCGACCGCGTTCGACATGCCCACTCTGATGGGCCGCGACAGCGACGACCCGCGCAGCGAAGGCGAGGTCGGCAAGGGCGGCGTGTCGGTCGACACCGTGGCCGACGTGGCCGACCTGTTCGACGACATCGACATGGCGAAGGTGAGTACGTCGATGACGATCAACTCGCCGGCGCCGATCCTGCTCGCCATGTACGTCGCGGTGGCCGAGCAACACGGCACGCCCCGCAAGGACCTCAGCGGCACCCTGCAGAACGACATGCTGAAGGAGTACCAGGCGCAGAAGGAATACATCTTCCCGCCTCGTCCGAGCATGCGGCTCGTGACCGACGTCGATGCGCTTCACGTCCGCCGAAATGCCGCGCTGGCACCCGGTTTCGGTGTCGGGCTATCACATCCGCGAGGCCGGCTCCACGGCCGCGCAGGAACTGGCGTTCACGTTGGCCAACGGCTTCGCGTACGTCGAGTCGGCGATCGCCGCCGGGCTCGACGTCGACGAGTTCGCGCCGCGCCTGTCGTTCTTCTTCAACGCGCACAACGACTTCTTCGAAGAGATCGGCAAGTTCCGCGCCGCGCGGCGCATCTGGGCGCGGTGGATGAAGGAGCGCTACGGCGCCAAGCGCGGACAAGTCGATGCAGCTGCGGTTCCACACGCAAACCGCGGGCGTGTCGCTGACCGCCCAGCAAGCCGAGTTGAACATCGCCCGCGTCGCGATCCAGGCGCTGGCGGGCGTGATGGGCGGCACGCAGAGCCTGCACACCGACTCGTTCGACGAAGCCCTCGCATTGCCGACCGAAAAGGCGGCGCGCCTGGCGCTTCGTACCCAGCAGGTGATTGCGCACGAGACCGGCGCCGCGCTCGTCGCCGATCCGCTCGGCGGTTCGCACTACGTCGAGTGGATGACCGACGAGATGGAGCGTCGCGCCGAAGAGGTGTTCAGCCATCTCGACGAGGCCGGCGCCGGCTCGATCCTCGAAGGTTGCTTCGTGTGCATCGACAACGGATGGTTCATGGGCGAGATCGCCGACGCGTCATGGCGCCTCGAGCGCAAGGTCAACGACGGGCGCCGCCTCATCGTGGGCGCCAACTCGTTTACCGACGGCGACGAAGGCCGCCCGCCGATCCTGTCGATTCCCGCCGGCGCCGAGGAGCTGCAACGCAAGCGGCTCGCCGCCGTCGAAGCAGGCTCGCGACGACGCCGCGGTCGCCGGCGTCGCTTGTCGCGGTGCGGGCGGCGGCGGAGGATCCGACCGCGAACACGATGCCGTCGATCCTCGACGCGGTGCGCGTGTGCGCGACCGAGGGCGAGATCATCAACACGCTGGCCGAAGTGTTCGGTCGCTATCAGGAAGTGGCGGTGCTTTGAGCGACTGGATTAACGAACCGAAACAGCCCGAAGAGCCGACGACAGAGCCCGAGACCGACAACGACGAGGGTCGAGTGGCCGGGCCAGCGCCGCGACGCCAGAGACGACGCGGCGCGCCGTTCGGACGCGATCGCGCCGACGCGGTACAACTCCAGCCGCCGAGATATCGCCCGTTGAACCCGGCAACGAGATCGTCGTCCGCCTCCGCACGCCGCGCGCCGACGCGGGACCGCCGGACGGCCGACACCGCACCGGCTGCGCCGCCCACACCGCCACCCCGTATCCAACACACCGCGGGCGCCGGAGGAGCCACCACGCGCAACCGTTCCCCCCGCCCCGCCGCCGATCCACCGCTTCCGCCGCCCGTCCCGCCCACGCCGGCCGTCCCCCCGTGCCGCCCGCGCCGGCGACCCGACCGGTCCCGCTGGATGGACCCGCCGACCCAGCCGTTCGTCGAGACCATCGAAGCCGAGGTGATCGTCGATGTCGCGTCCGCACGCCAAGAGCCGACTCGAGAGTCATCGAAGTGCCTGAACCGGGTCGTACCGTGAGCCCCGAGGGACCTCGGCGACGAGGTCGTCTTCGACCTTGGCAATCTCTCCTTGGAGGAACGCCGGCACCTCACGATGCGGCTCACGGGCGCCGGCGTGGCACACCGACTGGAAGTCGGCTCCGATCTCGTCGTCGCGACGAACGACGCCGACCTCATCGACGAGTTCATCGAAGAGGCGCGGCATCCGGATGGGTTCGCCGATTCCGAAATCGAGGAGTTCGACGAGGACATCGACGACGAGGCCGTCTACGCCGCGATGAGCAACCTCTATGTCGCCGCCGACAAGCTGATGCAGCGTCCAGGTGACAGCCCGACCCAGGGCACGTTCTATTTGGCGGCCGACGACGTCGAAGACCTTCCGGCGCCCCTTCGGCTTCGACCCGCGGGTGTGGTCGCAGGTGCTCGGATTGGCCACCTCGATTGTCACGGCGCTCGACGCCCAATCGGACGAGGATGCGATCGGCAACGACGCCCGGGCCCTGCGCCAACTTCTCGTTAATTACGTCTAGCGACCTATCGTCAATTTCGTGCTTGCCGCGGAACTCGAAGTTCGGCACTCCCGGGTCGTTGCTCCTACCCGCCGCGTCGCGCTCGGCGAGTTGTTCCTCCCGACCAATCCGCCCGACGGGCCCTTGCTGCTCGCGGGGGTCGTCGGCACGTTCGTCCCCCGGCTCGATCCGGAGTTGCGCGACGACCTCGACTTGCTAATTGACGATCTCGAGCGGCGCCGTCGCATCGCCCAACCACGCCTGCGTCATCGGTTCCAAACCGACACCGTCGGGTCTTGGTCGCAGCCGTCACCGACTGCTACCGCGACGACGAGTCCGGCGAGCTGTCGTTCGTCGTGCGACGACGCTGGCCATCCCTTGCCACAAATCCTTGCCGCGGTGTACGCCGCCGCGATGCTGGCCACGAGCGCTGCGCGGCCCAACGCATTTTCGTTGTTGTGGCGTGCGTCGCGTTGGGACGGCGGCACCGACAAGGCGTTGCTCAACCACCTCCAAGGCCCGGACGCGCTCGGCGCGGTATTCCGTCGTCGCGGCACGGACGCCGCCTGGGCTCTGGCCGCGTTGGGTTTCAAACCCGACGAGCAACCCGGGCGCGGCGACGTCGTGCGCCGCTTCCGCGACGCGGTGCGCGGCGCGCATCCTGATCACGGCGCGGCCGATCTGGACGCCAGCATGCGCATCACCGAACTCACCGACGCGCGACGCATCCTGTTGAGCCTCAGCGCGTGACCAAGGCGCACGGCGCTGCTGCTCACGCCTGGCGCGGGCGCCGACCGCAATCAGCCGTCGCTCATCGCGATTGACGAGGCGCTGTCAGCCCGAGGCGTGCGCGTCGCGCATGGATTTCCCGTATCGGCTCGCGGGCCGGCGATCACCCGATCGTTCTCCGGTTCTGCTAGAAGCGGTCCGCGAGGGCGCGCGCAAGGCTCGCGAAAGAGGCAAAAATCGCACCCGCCGAAATTTTTTTTGGCGGGCGTTCTATGGGCGGACGAATCTGTTCAATGGCGGTGGCCGGCGGATTGCCCGCCGCGGGCCTCGTCCTCATTAGTTATCCACTGCACCCGCCGGGCAAGCCTGAAACCCTCCGGATCGAGCATTTCCCCACGTTAAACGTGCCATGTCTGTTCATTTCGGGCACACGGGACGCATTTGGTACACAGGAAGAACTCACGAAAGCGACCAGGAAGATTCCCGGCGACGTGACCCATATCTGGATCGAAGGCGGCGACCACGGACTGCGGCGGAAGGATGCAGAGGTGGCCGAAGCTGTTGGGTCTTGGATTAGTTGAGGCCACTGAGGGTAATCTTCCCGAAGTTCTACGACCCCTAGGGAGCCACATGTTTCTGTCATCCGTTCGTCTTATGCGCCGCCGCGGACTCGCCCTCCTCGGCGTCGGCGGCATCGTCGCCGCGGCGGTTGGTGTTCTGCCAGCGATAGCGGCGGAGCCATTCGCTTCCGCAGCCTTCTCCGGCTCAGCGGTGGGGTCGGCAGTTCATGCGGACGCGCTAACCGCCGACCCGGTGGCCGGCCCGCGGGTCGCCAACGCCGACGTTGCGCTTGCGAGCGCCGCCGTGAACTCCAAGGGTCTCGGCACACAGGCCGTGAATGAAAACGGCCGCGTCATCAACCCGTCGCTCCCGGCCAAGAAGACCTACGCCAAGGGTGCTGCGCTTGACGTCGGCATCGCTGGTGCGCCGGCGGACCCGGGCGCAATCACGCTCGCCGGTTTGGCTGAGAACGACGCGCCGCCCACGGTTGCCGAAGCCAACCAGGAGATCGGCCCAGTCGATCAGCTCGACCCCCTGGCATACGCATCGCTGGTCAAGGCCCACACCGCCGCGCGTTGGAACGACGAGACGTGCGTGCTCGGCAAGGACCTGGCGAATGGTTATAGCTACGCCGCCGACGCTCAGCTCGTCGACGCCGGTGCCGACCTCGAGCCTGATCTCGACGATCCGGTCGTCGCGACCGACACCGAAAATCGCAACGTCGTGCAGACCACCGCGCGCAACGTGCTCGTGCCGAACTCGGCTGGCGCGTTCGGCCTGCGGTCGAGCGTGCAGCAGACACTGGCTCCGGTGAACGTCGCCGAGAGTCTGATCATCGAAGTCGCGGGCGACTGGGTTCTCGAAGCCACCGCGACCGGTATCGCCGGTCAGTCGACATTGACCTATCACCCGGCCGACGATCCCTCGATCAACCCGTCCACTCCGATCCTGCGCGTCTTCACCGGTCCGACCAACGACCCGGCCAACCTCGCGGGCCAGCTGCTGTTCCAGGACCTCGGTCTGCCGGTGCCACTGATCGAGATCCCCGGCGTTGCCGAGATCAGCCTGGGTGAGAATCCGCGTGCCATCGGTGGCGCGGCCAACTCGGCGCCCACCGTCACTGCTACCAACGTTTCGGGTGCGGTCGATGTCGTGCGCGTCAAGCTGCTCGACGGTACGGCTGGCGACATCCGCGTCGGCCACATGGAAGTCAAGGCACAGGTTCCTGCCGGCGGTATCACTTGCCCGATCCCCGTTTCCAAGAAGGCCACGCCTTCCACGGTGACCGCGGCCACCGCTCCTGATGGCAAGTTCCAGGTCGCCATCACGATCAAGAACCCGTTCGACTGCGACCTCGTCAACGTCAGCGCTGAAGACGTGATCACTCGCAAGAGCGGCACGGCCACGTTCGAGATCGTGAAGAACGACTCCCGGAATGATCCGAAGGAGGGTGCCGGTGCGGTCTTCACCAACACCGGGAACACCTCAGCGAAAGCGACCTACGCCAACCTAGGAACCATTCCTGCTGGCGGCACGAAGGTCGTGAACGTAGTGATCGACGTGCTCTCGGGCTCCGGCGAAATCCAGGACATCGCTACCGCGAAGGGCACGCTGACGTGTCCGGGCGGCAATGCGATCGGCGGCGCGGTTGCGCTCGCCGGTACGTTCACCCTGATTACGCCGGTCAACATCTCGACGGTTCTCGCCCGCACCGGTGGCGGCGAGCTCGGCTTGTACCTGGCGATTCCGGCGATGGCGATCCTCGCCGGCCGCCGCTTTCGCAAGTCACGCAAGTCCGCGTAACCGTCTTACATAGAAGTTGAGAAGGGCGCCCTCCGGGGCGCCCTTCTCGCGTCCCGGCTCCAGTCGCCCTCCCCTTCTCAAAAGCAGGGGACTAGTTGAGGGGGACGTCTTCGGGGTTGAGGTCTTCGAGTTCCTTGTGCGCGGTCTCGGGATAGAAGGCGAGAACCAGGACCGTGAGGATGAGTGGTCCGGCCGCCATGTAGAGCAGCGCGCGGGACAGCCCGATGTGATCGGCGAGCTGACCGACCACGACAAGGCCGATCACGCTGCCGACGCGCGACACCAGACCGATGCCGCCGTTCGCGGCGCCGCGCGCTTCGGTCGGAAACAGCTCGGCGCCGTAGACCGCTAGGGCGGGCACGGCGGCGGCGCCGAGAATCGACCCGATCGTCGACCAGGCGTACAGGCCCGCACCCGACGAGTAATACATCGCCACGGTGCACCCGACGCCGCCCACGATTGCCACTGCGCCCACGAGCCGCCGTCCGCGCTCGGCGAGCCGTCCGCCGGCGACAATGCCGACGCCACCGGGCAACGCGGTAAGCACGACGAACAGCGAGATCTGTGCGCCGTTGAAGCCGCGCTCGTTGCGCAGAAATTCGTTCTGAAATTGCGAGGCCGGCGTCGAGAAGATCGCGAGCAGAAGCCCTGAGCTGGCGAGCAGTACGAATCGGGCGCGGTGCGATCGGAGTTGTTGCCGCGCCTTCGGCGTCTCGACGCGGGTCTCCGCGCTCACCACGTAGCGGCGGGTCTCCTGCAGTCCCCGCCCGCGCCGCGCACGAGGGGGATGAACGCGAGCGGCAGCAGGAACAGCACACGCCACGCGCCCGGTGCGGCATCGGCGATTGGCAACGCGAAGAGGCACACGCCGGCGCCGAGCACGCCCCCGATGGTGATCATGCTGGTGGCCCACGCGCGCGCCCCGGCCGGCATTTCCTCTGCGGTCATGACGCTGAGGGTGACGATGGCGGCGTTGGCGGCGCCGCGGGCCACGATCTGGGTCGCGGCGAGCGGCAACAGGCCCGGCGCCAGGGCACCGAAGGCGGTGAGGCAGAGCGCGGCGGTAGTCGCGGTCACGATGAGCCAGCGCCGGCCGCGCCGGTCGGCGAGCAACGCCAGCGGAAGCGACAACACGATGTCGAGTCGGACAGATGCGAGCGCGAGGCCTTGGGCACCCTTGTCGGCGCCGAACTCCTCGGCGGCGTAGGTGATCGTCTGCGTGAGCAGGGTGACGCAATAGACCAGCGCCATTGACAGCACGGCGAGCCGAGACAGCGCGGCGCTGGCGTAGCTGTCGACGATGTCGGTGGGCAACCAGAACGGCGGGCGTGTGTGCGGTTCGATCCGACCGAGATGGCCAGCCAACGGCGCGCCGAAGATGAAGCCAAAGAACGGGATGGCCTCGTCGACTTCGACGCGTTGGTGGACGAGATTGCGTCCGTCGTCCATCGGCTCGACGGTGACGACGCGCCGGTAGTGCACCACCGGGCCGGACGCCGCCACGAAGGTGCCCGGCGTCTCCTGCGTTTCGATGAGCGTGACCGTGCGGGGCTCGAGGACGGCGGCGAGTTCGTCGTCGGAGAGCGCGGCTTCCCGTTCACGCACCCGCACGCCGCGGCACCATACTTGTTGGATGCGTCGCATCGTGGTTCGTTCCGGTGCGCCGTTGCGCGGCGAGGTCGCCGTTTCCGGAGCGAAAAACTCAGTCCTCAAATGCATGGCGGCCACGTTGTTGGCGCCGGGCCGGCACGTCATTTCCAACGTCGCCGCCATCGAAGATGTCACCGTGATGGGCGACGTCCTCACGGCGATGGGTGTCGACGTTGACCGCAGCGCACTCACCGCCGACGCCACGCTCGTGTTGGACGTGCCCGAGGAGTGCGTCCCGGAGGCGCCCTACGAAGTGGCCGAACGCATCCGCGCGTCGATCGTGGTGCTCGGCCCGTTACTGGCGCGCTTCGGCCGGGCGAAGGTGCCCATGCCCGGCGGCGACGACTTCGGCTCGCGTCCGATCGACATGCACATCAAAGGCTTCGAAGCGCTCGGCGCGACGATCACCGTCCGCCACGGCGACCTTGAGGCGACGGCCGACCGGTTGCGCGGCGCGCGGATCGCGCTCGACTATCCGAGCGTTGGCGCCACCGAGAACCTGCTGATGGCGGCGGTGCTCGCACAGGGGACGACGGTCATCGACAATGCGGCGCGCGAGCCCGAAATCGGCGACCTCGCGATGCTGCTCATCGCGATGGGCGCGCGCATCGACGGCACCGGGACCTCAACGCTCACGATCGACGGCGTCGACCAACTGCACCCGACCGAGCACATGGTGATCCCCGATCGCATCGAGGCCGCCACCTACGCGACGGGCGTCGCGCTGGCCGGCGGCGACGTGCTGATCCGCGGGGCGCGCATCGATCACATGGACATGCTGGCCGAGAAGCTCGGCGAGATGGGCGTGACGATGGTCGGCGCGCACGACGGTGTGCGCGTCACCTGCGACAAGCGCACCACGTCCGCCGACGTGTCGACGCTGCCGTATCCCGGCATCGCGACCGACTACAAGCCGTTCCTTCTCACCTTGCTCACCGTCTCCGACGGCGTGGCCATCGTCACCGAGAACGTCTACGGAGCGAACCGCTACGCCTACGTGGCCGAACTGACCCGCATGGGTGCCGACATCCGCACGCAGGGCCACCACGCCATCGTGAGAGGCGTCCCACGCCTTTCGGGGGCGCCCATCAGGGCCCACGACATTCGGGCAGGCGCCGCGCTCGTGCTCGCGGGGTTGGCGGCGGACGGAACGACTGTCGTGGGCGACGCCCACCACGTCGAGCGCGGGTATGCCGATCTCGTCGCTTCGCTTCAGTCGCTAGGTGCTGACGTATCCTGGGAAGAACCAGAACGCCCCGAACGTTGAAGTCATCGTTCGGACCTGGTCTTGAAGGAGACACCGTTGTGCTTGCAGCCGTCCAAGAAGCTCTAGATGCCATCCGCCCGGCTTTACAGGCCGACGGCGGCGACATGCGCATCCTCAGCCTCGATGAGATCAATGGCGTCCTCGACGTCGAGCTCATGGGCGCGTGCGGCAGCTGTCCCATGTCGACGATGACCCTCAAGCAAGGCGTCGAACGCATCCTCAAGGACCGCGTCGAAGGGCTCAACGAAGTCCGCGCCAAGGGCATCGACTTCGACGTCGATCCCTCAGGTTTCTAAGAACTCGCACCTACCATCGCCGCATGAGCGGCGTGGCTTCCCAGCACCTCGAGCGCATGAAGGCGATCGCGTCACGCCTGTGGGGGCCGGGGCGGCGTTGGACGCCCGGTGAGATCGCGTGGAGTGCGCTCGCCGAAGGCGACGGCCAGGTCGTGCATTTCGTCGGCAACGGCTTTTGCTGGCTGCAGCCGGACTACGCGGTGATCGTGGTGACCAACGAGGACGACGCCCGCCAAGCCGTCGATCTCGTGGACGATCGACCGGTCCAAGTGCCCGCCGCCGACGACGCGCTCGCCATTGCTGTGCGTGCCGCCGGGCGCGTTCCGTTGGTCGACGCGCCATTCGACCTCGACCTCCGCTTGCACTGTGACGATGCCCGTCGCCCGGAGCTGCCTGAGGGCTACAAGGTGCGCTCGGCGCGCGCAGGCGACGACCTCGTGGCCGCGCACCGCGACGCGTGGGTTCCCGCCGACCTGCCCTTCGCCGATGGCCATCGCCCGACGTTCGCACCCGACGCCGCCAGTGACTTCGACGGCGCCGCGCTCGCCCGCTGTCCGAGCTGACGCCGACTACGACATGGAGTTGCACGTCGTGGTCGAAGCGCCGGACGGCGCGCTCGTCGCGTGCTGCATTGGCTGGAACGACACCCGGACGCACGTGGTCGCGATTGAACCGCTCGGCGTGAGTGCGGCGCATCGCAACCAGGGACTCGCCGGCGCACTCTGCCTGCACGTGGCCCGCTTGGCGCGCCGACGTGGTGCGAACGAAGTCGTCATTCACCCACGCGGCGACCCCGCATACCCCGCGGCCCGCGGCGCGTACGTGAAGGCCGGCTTCCAACAGGTGGGACGCACGGAGCTGTTCGGGCTGGCCAACACCGGGCCCCTCCGCCTCGGGCGTTAACTTTCGCTGGTGCGCGTCGCTGACCCGGAGGCTTTGCTCGCATCGGCGCGGACCGGTGATCGCGGCGCCATTGCACGACTGATTTCGCTTGTCGAACGCGGCGGCGACACCGCTGCCGCCGTCAGCCGGCTCACGTGGTCGTCGGCGCGTAAGGCCAACCTGATCGGCCTGACGGGCTCACCCGGCGCCGGTAAGTCGACGCTCACCAACGCCTTGGTGCGTCATCTGCGAGAAAAGGGCGAACGCGTCGGCATTCTCGCCATCGACCCGTCGTCGCCGTTCACCCATGGCGCCATCCTCGGCGACCGCATCCGGATGCAGGATCACGCGACCGACGACGGTGTCTTCATCCGCTCGATGGCCACGCGCGGCCAAGTCGGCGGTTTGGCCCTCGCGACGCCCGAAGCGGCCCGCGTGCTCGCGGCGGTCGGCTATCCGCTCGTGTTGATCGAGACCGTCGGCGTAGGACAGGTCGAAGTCGAAATCGCGGGCATGGCCGACACGACGGTCGTGGTGGTCAACCCAGGGTGGGGCGACGCGGTGCAAGCCAACAAGGCGGGCCTGCTCGAGATCGCCGACGTGTTCGTGATCAACAAGGCCGACCGTCCCGGTGTGGCCGAAGTGCATCGCGACCTTGAGGCGATGCTCGACATGCACGTCGTACCCGGTCCCTGGCGTCCCCCGATCGTCGAGACCGTCGCGTCACGCAGCGAAGGCGCGACCGAAGTGTGGGAGGCCATCGACGCGCACCGCGCCCACATCGTCGAATCCGGCGAGCTGGAGCGGCGTCAAGCGGCGCGGGCCTCGGCTGAGGTGCGCGAGATCGTCGTTCGCAGGATCGAAGCGCGCGCCGTGGAAGCGTTGGCGTCAGTCGACGGGGTCGCGTTATGTGAGTCGGTCACCGAAGGCACCGTCGATCCGCACGCGGCGGCGAACCAAATTCTTAAGGGGTTGAGTGATGGCTGAGTTCGTCAACGTCGAACGCAACGACAACGGCGTGGCGGTGCTGCGCCTTGACCGTCCGAAGATGAACGCGCTGTCTTCCGCGTTGCTTGCCGAACTATCCGCCGCGGCCGCCGATCTTACGGCTGACCCTCCAGGTGCGGTCGTCGTATGGGGGGGCGAGCGGATCTTCGCCGCCGGTGCCGAGATCAGCGAATTCGGCGGACCGGACGAGGCGAAGGAAATCGGTGGTCGATTCCGCAGCGCGCTCGACGCGGTCGCGGCGATCCCGCGCGCCACCATCGCCGCGGTCAACGGTTACGCGCTCGGTGGCGGTTGCGAGTTGGCGCTGGCGTGCGACTTTCGCGTCGCCGCCGACAACGCGAAGTTCGGTCAGCCCGAGATCCTGCTCGGGATCATCCCGGGCGGCGGAGGCACCCAACGCCTCGCTCGGCTTGTCGGTGCGTCTCGGGCCAAGGACATGATCTTGTCCGGTCGGCAGGTCGACGCCGAGGAGGCATTCCGCATCGGATTGGCTGACCGGGTGTTCCCCGCGGCGCACGTGCTCGACGAAGCGGTGGCGTGGGCGTCCGAACTTGCCAAGGGCGCGCTTGTCGGTCAGGCGTTGTCGAAGGAAGCGATTGACCGCGGACTCGACGGATCACTCGCCGACGGACTCTCGCTCGAGCAAGACCGCTTCGTCGAGGTCTTCAAAACAAACGACGCCCGTACGGGCGTCGAGAGTTTCTTGAAAAACGGCCCCGGAAAGGCGACCTTCGAGGGGAAGTAGTTACGGCCGACGTGGGGCGAGCGAAGCGAAAAGAGACGCTTAGCTGGCGATGCGGCGGAGGGTGCGGCGGGCGATGCGACGGTCGTCGTCGTTCTCTGCGCCCCAGAAGCCCAGCTCGCCTTGCATGCGGGCGTGATCACGGCACGGCAGCAGGACCGGGCAGGTCATGCAGACAGCACGGGCAAGCGCCTCACGGCGAATGCGGGGTTCCTCTCGCTCGCCGGCCGGCGCGAAGAACAACTCCACGCGGCCCTTGCAAGCGGCATTGTCTTTCCAGGTTTCGTACACCGTTCACAAGCTTGCAACCAAATCGACCATCAATCAAACAGTTTGAGCAGATACGCGATATCGCGATCAGCGATAATTCGCCTCCACAAACGCCGAAAATCGGCGCAAATTGCCCATCCACAGCCGTCGGAGGACGGGTTTGGCGGCGAACGCGGTGAGCGACCCGCCGAGGCGGAGCGGGAAACGCAGGTCTTCGGTCCACGTAAGCCGCGTTGACGTTGGTGATTGTTCGTGCAGTTCGAACACGCCTGCACCGACCACGATTCCGGTGTGGGCAACGCCGAAGCGGCGACCCTCCTCCCACGCGGTGACGGTCATCTTGTCGGTCGTGGTCAGCGGCCCGACGCGGGTCTGGCACTCGAAGGTCGTGCCGACTCCGTGGCGCTGGACGCTCGTGAACCTGATCGATTCGGCGTCGGCCATCCACTCCACGTGTGACGCGATGTCGGCGAGGGCGCGCCACGTGTGATCGAGCGGTGCCGGCACGAGCACCTCGCCGCGGACGCGGACGCGATCGGTCTTTTACGACGCGGCGGCGGTGAAGTCGTTGGCGCGCAGCGCGCCGGCGGCGTTCTCGGGCGCCACCAGGTTGATCGGTACGCCGGTGCCGAGCTCGAAACCGGCGCGGGTAGTCAGCTTCGGCAACAAGTGCACGTGCCAGTGGAACCCGCCCGACGCCCGGTAGGGCGCGGCGTGGAACACCACGTTGTAGGCGACCTGGCCAACGGTGGACTCGAGCCGGGCGAGGCAGTCGCGAATGACCCGGCCGACGCCGGCCACGTCGAGCGGCGCCGCGCGATGGATGTGCGCGTCGTGCGTCTTCGGGATCACGAGCATCTCGTAGGGCGTTCCGCTCCAGAACGGGCAGATCACCAGCGCCTGGTCGTTCTCCTGCACGACGCGGTGGGTGACGTTCTGTTCGGCGTCCATCACGGTGCACAGCAGGCAGTTGCCTTCGAAGCGGGCGAAGCCGGCTTGCTCATCGGCCACCTCGCGGGGCACGAATGGCATGCCGAGGAGTTGTGCGTGCGGGTGCTCGAGCGATGCGCCAGCTTCGCGGCCGGAGTTGACGATGACCTGGCTGTAGCGCAGGCCGGCGGTCGACGCGTGCTCCGCGACGGTCGCGAATCGCCGCCATCACGAGTCCCGCCTGCGTGTCCGACAGCGCCGCCCACGAGGCCGCATGGTCGGGGGAGAGCACCAGCACTTCGTGGATGCCGCTTGCGGGCGCCTGCGTGAACACCGGTCCGAGCGTGGTGACCGCCATTGGTTCGTCGCCGGAGAACGCGGGATACAGGTTGGGCACGACTCGGACGAGCCAACTGCCGTTGGGCCCGTAGGTTTCCAGCGCGGGCGGCATCGCCTCTTCGTTACCGGGACAGAACGGGCACCGCGACGTGTCGGCTTGCACCTCGAGCACGGGATGCACGAATGCATCCGGTCGCGCCGCGCGCTCGGCGGCGATAACCACCCATCGTCCGGTAAGAGGATCGAGCCGAAGTTGGCTCAAGTTTGGCCGCCCATGTCGTTGCTGAAGATACCGCCCCAACGGCAGGTTTACGCGCTTGGTTGAGCCTTGCGAACGTCGTTTTCCTGAGCCCCGGTAGCGTTGAGCGCCGTGGCACTCGGAACCCGCACGTCGACGCGTCGCGATCGCGTGCTGCGCGCCTACGTACGGCGCGAGTTGTATCCGCATACCGAGGGCGCGCGCGAGCAGCTGCAGGCGGCCCGTCTTGGGCGCGACGGCGTGCGCACGATTGCCGATTTGCACCGAGTGCCCCCTGTGTCGCTCGACGAGGTCGGGGACGGGTCGCGTCACGTCGTGCGCCCCACCCGCCGCGACCTATTGCGGTCAGGCGCGCCGGCCATGCGGGCGCGCACCGCGTGGGCATCCACGTGGGGCCGTTGGGGTTCGTTCCTACGCGTCATCGAGCCCACCTACCGCCCGGTCCACTTCTTCACCGCCGACGGCGTGCCCGTGGGCGCGGCGGCCGCTGACCTCATCCGGTTGGCGGGGTTCGGCTCGGTGTGGGTCCGGTCCCTTGGCATCGGCGCGACGGACTCTGTGGCCCTTGTGGGCGGTGCCGGAGCCGGCATCGAGGCGTGGCAGCTCAGCGGCGGCACGCGCCGCGCCGGCGTCAGCCTGGCGGTGGTCGACGACGCGTCGAGCGCCGCCCGACACGCCACGACGGTCGTGGCGGGGCCGCCGAAGGCCGTGATCGCCGCGCTGGCGAATGGCGCGTGGCCCGAGCTGCGTTTGGTGATCGTGTTCGGTCCGTCGTCGGAGGCGGTGCCTCGCCGGCTCGCGCAGCTGAACGTCGCTGACCGCGTGGCGCTGCGGCGGGCGTGGGCACCGCCGGGGACGCGGTCGGTGTGGTTCGAATGCGCTGGTGGGGCCGTGCGCGGGTGGCACACGCTTGCGTCGGCCGATCTCGTTGAAATCGACGCCGACGGCGAGGCGTTGTGGACCGGCCTGGGCTGGGCCGGCACGGTGTTTCTGCGCCTGCGCACCGGCGCCTTGGCGGAGGCGCTCGACGACTCGCCGTGCCCGGACTGCGGGCAGACCGCGCCGCGGGTGTTCCTGTCAGCCGGCGACCCTGCGCTCGGGCGGTGGTTGCGTGCCGATCCCCGCGTTCTCGACGTGCGGCTCACCGACGCCGGTGCCGACATCCTGCCGACGCGCGCCGGGCGCGAACGCGCGGCTCGTCGCCGACGCGAAGAAGTCGTTCCCCGACGCCGCGGTGTCGGTGGTGGCGAAGCGGGACTGGTCGGCATGAGGGCGCCGGTGTATCTCGATCACGCGGCAACGTCGCCGATGCGCCCCGAAGCGGTCGCGGCGATGCTGCCGCTTCTTGGGGAGCAGTTCGGCAACCCGTCGGGCTCGCACGCCATGGCCCGCGCCGCGCGCGACGCGATCGAAGACGCGCGCGACGAGGTCGCGGGCGCGCTCGGCTGCGACGCCGGCGACGTCGTGTTCACCGGTAGCGGGACCGAAGCCGACAATCTGGCGGTCACCGGCGTCGGCGACGGCCGACGTATCTGTTCGGCGGTCGAGCATCACGCGGTGTTGCGCTGCGTGGAGCGCGCCGGCGGCGCGACTGTGCCCGTCGACGGGGATGGTCGCGTCGACGTCGACGCGCTCGTCGGAATGCTCGACGACAAGGTCGCGCTGGTGTCGGTGATGCTGGCCAACAACGAGACGGGCGTGCTGCAGCCCCTCGACGAGGTGGTCGAGGCGGTTCGTCGTCACGCGCCCGCGCGGTGGTGCACACCGATGCGGTGGCGGCGTTCAACAGCGTCGACGTGGCCGCGGCGGCCAGCAACACCGATCTGATTTCGATCAGCGCACACAAGTTCGGCGGGCCGAAGGGCGTCGGCGCGCTCGTGGTGCGGGAGCGCGCAAAGGTGCGAGCCACGCTGCTCGGTGGCAGCCAGGAACGCGATCGGCGCGCCGGCACGCACAACGTTGCCGGCATTGTTGCGATGGCGGCGGCCGCAAAGGCGGCGGCGCGCGACCGCGCGCTGGTCATGTCCGCCATCGGCGCGGCGGCGCGACGAGCTGGCGCAGGCGATCACGGCGTCGACGTCAGGCGTGACCGTCACCGCGGCGGCGGCGGGGCGCTGCGCCACGACGCTGCACCTCCAGATCGCCGGCGTGGAGAGCGAGGCGTTGTTGATCGCGCTCGACCAACTCGGCGTGTGCGCGTCGGCCGGATCGGCGTGCGCGAGCGGCGCGCTCGAGCCGAGTCACGTGCTCTTGGCCATGGGCGTGCCCGACGACGCAGCCGCTGGCGCGCTCCGGTTGTCGCTCGGCTGGTCGACGACCGACACGGACATCGCCGTGGCGGCCACGGCCGTTCCGAAGGCCATCGAGACGTTGCGGAGCCGCACGTGAGGGTGCTCGCGGCCATGTCCGGCGGCGTCGATAGCTCGGTGACCGCCGCGTTGCTGCTCGAGGCCGGGCACGAAGTGGTCGGCGCCACGATGAAGCTCTGGGGCGGGCCGAGTGACCAGGGCTGCTGCTCGGTGGCCGACGTCGACGACGCGCGACGCGTCTGCCAGGAGCTTGGAGTCGTGCATCACGTGTTCAACTTCAGCGACGACTTCGACACCCTCGTCGTGACGCCTTACATAGACGCACACACGCACGGTCGCACCCCGAACCCGTGCATCGAGTGCAACCGCCACCTCAAATTCGACCGCTTCTTGGCCCGGAGTCGCCAGCTCGGCTTCGACGCCGTCGCGACCGGGCACCACGCCCGCGTCGGGCAAAACCACCGCGGTCGCTGGGAGTTGCGCCGTGGACGCGACGCCTCGAAGGACCAGTCCTACGTGCTGCACATGCTCGACCAGGAGGCGTTGGCGCAGACGCTGCTGCCCGTTGGCGAGATGACCAAAGCCGACGTGCGGGCGCGCGCCACCGCGCTCGGGTTGCGCACCTCGGCCAAGCCCGACAGCCAGGACACCTGCTTCCTGCCATCGCTCGGCGGGCGCACGACGTTCCTCGGTGATCGCATCCCGCTGCGTCCGGGCCGCGTTGTCGACATCAGTGGCCGCGACGTGGGCTCGGTCGACGCGATCGAACTCGTGACCGTCGGGCAGCGCCGCGGGCTGGGCGGCGGCGCAACGTCATCAGGAGCGGTGCGTTACGCAGTCGCGGTGGACACCGAGGCGGGCGTGGTAACCGTTGGTGGACTCGACGATCTCAGCTCGCTCACGCAGTCCGTCACCAATCTCACGTGGGTCGACGCCCCCGTCGCGCCATCGACCGAAGTGCGCGTGCAGACGAGCGCGCACGGACGCGCCATCCCGGCGACCTACGACGCGGGTGCGGTCCGCTGGCGCGATCCGCAGCGCCGCGTCGCACCCGGACAGAGCGTGGTGCTCTACGACCCTGACAACGACCGCGTCCTCGGCGGAGGCCTGGCCGAGTGAACGAGAAGCCACTGCTGCCGCGGCGCGACGCGACGGCGCGTCAGGCCCTCATGGCCATCGCGCTCATCTTCTTCATCGGCATCGCGATCGGCTTCGTGTTGGCGAAGACGTTGTAGGCGATTGTGAAAGTTGAGATCTGGTCCGACGTCGTCTGCCCCTGGTGTTACGTGGGCAAGAAACAGTTCGAGCGCGCGCTGGACGACTTCGAACACGCCGGCGACATCGAGGTTGTGTGGCGGTCGTTCGAACTTGATCCGCGCGCACCCGAGGTACGCGAAGGCACCTACACCGAGCGCATCGCGCGCAAGTACGGCATCGATGTCGGCCAGGCGCGCGCGGCGATGGCTCGCATCATCTCTGTCGGCGCCGAAGCGGGTATCGATTTCAAGTTCGACACCATGCGGCCGGGCAACACATTCGACGCGCACCGCCTGATCCACCTCGGTGCGAAGCACGGAATCCAGAGTGCGGTCAAAGACCGGTTCCTGCGCGGCACGTTCCACGAAGGCGAGGCGATCGGCACGCACGAGGCGTTGGAGAGGTTGGCGATCGACGCCGGCCTGCCCCGCGACGAAGTCGCCGAAGTCCTCGGCGGCGATGCGTTTGGCGACGCCGTCCGCGCCGACGAGCGCGTCGCGCACGCGCTCGGAGCGACGGGCGTGCCGTTCTTCCTCATCGACGAGACCTACGCCATTCCGGGCGCGCAGGAAACGTCCGTGTTCCTCACGATGTTGCGGACGCGCCTGGGGCGAGCAGCCGGTTTAGCCGACGGGGATACGTCGCTCGGCCGCGGCGGTGAGCACGCGCCCTGGGCGGGTGGGGGTGAACAGCAGCCGCGCCGACGCGCCGGACTCGGCGCGGCGACGCCCGGCCGTGCGGACCATCGGCACCTTGTCGAGCAGGACAAGTTCGAGGGAGAGGCCCAGCGATCCCTGCGTGAGGTCGAGCGAGTCGCTGTCGGCTGGCGCGGCGCGCATCGATTCGATGAGTGACCGTTCGAACAGCACGGGGTCGGTGAGGCTGAGAGGGTCGTGCAGCACAACCCCCGCGGGAACGAACACCAGCCAGCGCTTGGTCAGGCCAAATCAGCGCGCGACCGGCGCCGGCGGCGGCGGCGCTACCGATGAGCGTCACCACCGCGCCGAGCGCCCATTGCCGATCGGCGAGCAGCAACGCGCCCGCCGCGGGAGCGATCACGACGAGCGCACCCGCGAGCCACAAGGGACCCAGCAGCAGCGCGCCCGGCACGCGCAAGGGATAGCGCCGTTCGTTGGGGTAGGCCGGGCCGTTCACGAACCACTCCGCCACTTCCGGACGGGCGGCCGCCGCGGCCGCTACGAGTGCCGCCGCGAGGCCCGGAGCGCGAGCGACGGCCGCCGCGCCCAAGGCCGCGCCGACCCCGACGCGCGTGATGGCAAGAAACGCGGGAAGCGCGACGCACGTCGCCACCGCGACCACCGCCCAGCCGACCCACAGCAGCACCGACGCCGTCGTGCGGAGCGACGCGTCCCAGTCGCTGAGCCGATCGGCGAGCGTCGGCCCGAGCAGGACCGGCAGCGTGGCCCACGAAGCGCGCACGACCCAGGGCAGGGCTTTGTCGGCGCGCACCGCACGAGGTTGGCACACCGCCCGCGTATCGTTCCTACTCGCAATGGCCGCATCGAAAACGCCCGCCGTTCCCGCCGAAGCCGAAGCGCGCGCCGCCGAGCTGGCGGCGCTGATCGTGGCGGCCAATCACGCTTACCACGAGCTCGACGCGCCGGAGATTCCCGACGCCGACTACGACATCGCCGTACGCGAGCTGGCGGCGCTCGAGGAGCAGTTCCCGTCGCTGCGCACCGATACCTCGCCCACGCAGTTGGTCGGCGCGCCGGCATCGGCATTGTTTTCGCCGGTCGTACACAGCGTGCGGATGATGTCGCTCGACAACGCGATGAACATCGAGGAACTCGTGGCATGGGGCAAGCGCATGGAAAGGTTCATCAGCGAGGAGATCACGTTCGTCTGCGAGCCGAAGATCGACGGCGTCGCCATGTCGGTGCGCTTCGAGAAGGGCGCGTTCGTGCGAGCGGCGACCCGGGGCGACGGGCGCGTCGGCGAGGACGTCACCGCGAACGTGGCCACGCTCGCCGCGATCCCGAAGCAACTGGCAGGCGCAGACGTGCCCGAGGTGCTCGAAGTGCGCGGCGAGGTGTACATGCCCGTCGCCGCGTTCTCGAAGCTGAACCAACGCCAGGAGAAGGCGGGCGGCATTCTTTTCGCCAACCCGCGCAACGCGGCGGCGGGTTCACTGCGGCAGAAGGACCCGTCGATCACCGCCAGCCGCAACCTCTCGTTCTTCTGTTACCAACTCGGCGAAGTCGTCGGCGGCCCGTCGTTCAGCACGCACCAACAGACGCTGGACTACCTGCGCCATCCTCGGCCTGCCGGTCAACGACGCCATCACCGCGGTCGACTCGCTTGAGGCGGTGCACGCGTACTGCGAGAAGCGTCTCGAGAATCGTCACGCGCTGTCCGTACGAGATCGACGGCGTGGTGGTGAAGGTCGACGATCTCGCGCCAACGCGACGAACTCGGATTCACGAGCAAGGCGCCGCGATGGGCGATCGCGTTCAAGTTCCCACCTGAGGAACGCACCACGTTGTTGCGCGACATCCACGTGTCGATCGGCCGCACCGGCCAAGCCACGCCCTTCGCCATCCTCGAGCCGGTGTTCGTCGGCGGTTCCACCGTCGGGTTGGCCACGCTGCACAACCAGGACCAAGTCGCGTTGAAGGACGTGCGCCCCGGCGACACCGTCATCGTGCGCAAGGCGGGCGACGTGATTCCCGAAGTGGTCGGGCCCAGTGTTGGCGCTGCGGCCCAAGGGGTTGAAGAAGTGGAAGTTCCCGACCGAGTGCACCGCGTGCGGCCAACCGCTCGTGCGCCAGGAGGGTGTGAGCGCGACGTTCTGCGTGAACCCGGCGTGCCCCGCCCAGCAGTGGGCGGGCATCTGCCACTTCGTGTCGCGCGGTGCGATGGACATCGAAGGCCTAGGCGAGCGCACGGTGTCGATCTTCTTGCAGGAAGGCCTGCTCGCCGACGCCGGCGACGTGTTCTTCCTCGACTACGACCGCGTGCGCCGCGGTCGAAGGCTTCGGCGACATTTCCGTCGACAACCTGCGCGCATCGGTCGACGCGCGCGCGACCGTCCGCTGGCGAACTTGCTGTTCGGCCTCGGCATCAAGCATGTGGGTGGCGCGGGGGCCGCCGCGCTGGCCAAGGGTCTTGGCAACCTCGACGCGATCGCGACCGCGACCGTCGACCAAATCGCCGCGCTCGACGGCGTCGGCAACGTCATCGCCGAAAGCGTGGTCACGTGGTTCGCCGAGCCCGGCAATCAGGCGCTGATCGAGAAACTGCGCCGGGCGGGCGTGAACTTTCTCGGGCCCGCCGCGCCCGATGTGCCCCAGACGCTCGTCGGTATCTCGATCGTGGTTACGGGCACCCTGGATGGCTTCACCCGTGAGAGCGCCGAGGAGGCGATCTTGTCTCGCGGCGGCAAGTCACCTGGCAGCGTGTCCAAGAAAACCACGGCGGTAGTCGTCGGCGAGGGCCCCGGTCAGGCAAAGTTCACCAAGGCGCAGGACCTCGGCGTCCCGATCCTCGACGAAGCCGGCTTCGTCCACCTGCTGGAGACGGGCCAGCTGCCCTAACGACGAGAAAAGGTTTCGCGACTTTCTGCAAGATCGCGGTGGCCGGCGGCTCTTGTCTTTGTACGAGGGAAACGCCCTCGCCAAAAGGAGTCCACCGTGAAGAACCTCAAGCGCCTCACCGTCCTCGCCGCGGCCACCGCCGCCTTCCTGGGCGCCAGCATGACCATCGCCAGCCCCGCCCACGCGGCGAACGCCATCTCGGGAGCGACGGTGTTCAGCGACTCGACCGTGACTACCGCCAAGGGTTCGACGGCAGTGGTCTCGCTCGGCAAGCTCGGCCGCGTCGAGTTGCGCGCCGGCAACGCCGTCAAGCAGATCGCCGCCGGCTCACAGGACACAGCCGGTTAAGCCCCTAAAGGGTTCATCGACGTCTACGAGACGGTCCAGCACCATCGGTAGCTGTCGACACCCTCGCTTCGGTCTTGCGTGATGGGCCAGTAGATGACGCGTGCGCAGCTCTGCCCGGCCCGCAGCGCGCCGGTCTCGGTGTCGGGCCCCGGTGTGTAGCCGATTGCGCTCAGGCCCTCTCGCCGATCGAGTTGGTCTTCGGGGATTTCCACCCCGTTGACGTCGAGGACGCCGGTGTAACCGTCGGCGAGCCTGGCG
The DNA here is from genome assembly GCA_963769985.1 of uncultured Actinomycetes bacterium. Classification (GTDB taxonomy): domain Bacteria; phylum Actinomycetota; class Acidimicrobiia; order Acidimicrobiales; family JACCXE01; genus JACCXE01. The sequence goes on from CAVYNR010000008.1 coordinate 95,898, forward strand.
TAGATGCGGCTCCTGTCGTACTGCGGGATTGTCGGGCGTCGGCAGGACCAACGCGACGACTGCGGGTCTGGGATTCGTCGGGCTGTGGATCGGCGGCCGATGTGCAGCGCGACGTACAGCCCGGCGGCGGCGCCCGCGAGCAGCACCGACACGACGATCCGGTACGGGGTGACGAACCGCGGCTTCCCGGCGGGGAGGGCCTGGGTCATCGTGTTCGCCACTCTACGTTTGGGAAGGCCGAACTGGCGCGGCCGAGCAGCACCATCACTACCGACGCCACGCGCGATTTGCGCCGCCCGCACGAGGCGGTGATCCGTCGCCCGCAGAACGCGGCGACGACCGCCCGCGAACTCCCATAGCCAGACGGCCAGAAACGCGCCCGGGCTGCGTCGGCGCAGGCACACCACGCAGAACGGAATTTCGCGGCCACGAACACGATCCGCAGCGGCGCGACGCTCCATGCGCCGCGCGCGCGACCAATAACGCGACCTGCCCGATCACCTCGGCGACGGCCACCACCATCGCCAGTTCGAGTCGGCGCGTGGCGCGCTCGGCGTCGCCGGAAGGGTGCATGCCGCAAGTCTCGTCGGTGGCCTAGGTACCCTCGTGCATGGCCGGTGGACGCATTGCCGACCAAATTGGTCGCGTCTTTGGTGGGCGCTATCGCCTCGTTGCTCCGGTAGGCACCGGAGGGTCGGCGCACGTCTACGTAGCCGACGACGCCACGCTTCGCCGCCGGGTGGCGGTGAAGGTGCTCCAGCCGGCGCTGGCCCTCGATCAGGCGTTCCTGCGCCGTTTCCGGGCCGAGGCGCAGGCGGCCGCTGCGCTGAACCACCCGAACGTCATGCGCGTCTTCGACTGGGGCGAGGACGACGAAGGCCCGTTCCTCGTCATGGAGTTTCTCGGCGGCGGCAGCCTGCGCGACATGCTCGACTCCGGCCGCCGGCTGTCGATTGTCGCAGGCGGTGCTCGTCGGCATCGAAGCGGCGCGCGCGCTCGACTACGCGCACCGGCGCGGGCTGGTCCACCGCGACATCAAGCCCGCCAACATCTGCTTCGACGAGGAGGGCCGCACCGCCATCGCCGACTTCGGCCTGGCGCGCGCCCTGGCGGAGGCCGCGTGGACCGAGCCCGACGGCGTGCTGCTCGGCACGGCGCGCTACGCCGCGCCCGAAGCGGCCCAGGGCCGCAACGTCGACGGCAAGGCCGACGTGTACGCGCTCGGACTCGTGCTGCTCGAAGCGGTCACGGGCGATCCGCCGCCCGTCGCGGACACGACCGTGGCCACGCTCATGGCCCGGGCCAACCAGCCGATCATCGCCCCGTTCGGGCTGGGCCCGCTCGGCCGCGATCATCGACGCCGCCGGCGTCGCTCGATCCCGACGACCGTCCCGACGCGGCCGAGCTCGCGGTGATGCTCGACGCCGCCGCGCGCAACTCGACCGCCGGCGCCGCTGATCCTGTCGCCGGTGCCTGAACCTCGACGCCCGCACGCCGTCGGCCGCCGATCCCACCGAGATGGGCGCGGCACGCGGCGCACTCGTCGATCACCGCGGCAGGCGCTGACCGGCCGCCGAGGCCGACGAAGCCGACCGCGCAGCCGCGGTCGCGTCGGCTGCGTCGATCGGCGTGCTCGTCGCTCGTCGCCGCGCTCGTCGTCGCGGCGGGCTGATCGTGATCCCGACGCTGCTGACGCCGCAGCCACATCGTGCCGAAGCTCGATCGGGCAAGTCGCCGAGGACGCGCGAACGCGTCGACGAGCCGTTGAAGTTCAAGGTCGACGGATCGAGCGCGAGTACAGACGACGGCACGCGTCGAGGGCAGGTCCTCAGATCAGGATCCGGACCGAAGGCGAGAAGCTCAAGGAACGCCAGACGCTGCGACTCGTCGTGTCGCGGGGACCGCCGCCGGTCGCCGTTCCGCCGATCGAGAACCGCCAAGAGGCCGAGATCCGGCCGCTGCTTGAAGGCGCCGGCTTCAAGATCGACGAAGCATCGACCGGCCCTACAGCGAAGACGTCGCCAAGGGCATCGTCATCGTCGGCACCGCCGCAAGGCCGAAGCTGCCCAAGGGCTCGACGGTCCACCTCGTCGTGTCCGAACGGGCCCGCGCCGCGCACGATCTCGAACTGGAAGGGCAAGCCCTTCGCGGAGGCCAAGGCGGGCATCGAGGCCGCGGGTCTCAAGGTCAAGCGGGTCGACGGCTTCTCCGACACTGTCGCGGTCGGCAACGTCATCAGCACGTCCCCGGCGCAGGTCGAAGGCGCCGACCGGATCCACCGTGACGGTCAACGTCGCCATCGGCCCGGCCACCGTCGCGGTGCCCAACGTGCAGCGGCAAGACGCGTCGAGCAGGCCACCGCGGCCTTGCAGGCGCGGGCCTGAAGGTCGGCGGCGTGTTCGGGCCGAAGGCGGCAAGAACCGCCAGGTGTTCTTCACGAACCCGGCGGCGGGCGTCGAAGGTGCAGCGCGGCAGCGCCGTCAACCTCTACGTGAGCTAGAGCAGGCGCTCCATACCTCGGGCGTAGGTTCGTCGGCCTCAATTCGAGATCCTTGGAGGGCTTCACATGGGCGCACTTGACGGCCGCGTAGCAATCATCACCGGCGCAGGCGGCGGCATCGGCCGCGAGCACGCGCTGCTGTTCGCCAGCGAGGGCGCCAAGGTCGTCATCAACGACCTCGGCGGTGCCATCGACGGCTCGGGCGACGACCGCGGCGTCGCCCAGAAGGTGGCCGACGAGATCAAGGACATGGGCGGCGAGGCCGTCGCCAACGCCGACAACATCGCCGACTGGGAAGGCGGCGCAGCGCCTCATCAACACCGCGATCGAGGCGTTCGGCGACCTGCAACGTCCTCGTCAACAACGCCGGCATCCTGCGCGACCGGGTGCTGGTCAACATGACCGAGGAGGAGTGGGACTCGGTCATCCACGTCCACCTCAAGGGCCACTTCGTGCCGACCCGCTGGGCGGCCAACTACTGGCGCGAGCAGACCAAGGCGGGCAAAGAGGTCAAGGCGTCGATCATCAACACGTCGTCGACGTCGGGTCTGCTCGGCAACCCCGGCCAGACCAACTACGGCGCGGCCAAGGCCGGCATCGCCGCGTTCTCCAACATCTGCGCGCAGGAACTGTCCGCGCTACGGCGTGCGCTCGAACGCGATCGCCCCGGCCGCCCGCACCCGGCATGACCGAGGCCACGCCCGGTCTGGGCGACATCGTCAAGGCGCCCGAAGACGCGGCCAAGTTCGACATCTGGGATCCGGCCAACATCAGCCCGCTGGTGGCCTACCTGTCGACCGCGGATTGCCCGCTGACAGGCAAAGTGTTCTTCGTCCAGGGCGGCAAGGTCAGCCTGATGACCGGCTGGAGCATGGCCGAACCTTCGACAGCAGACGAGCGCTGGACGATCGACGGCCTCGCGAAAGCGCTGCTCCAATCGCTCGGCTGACTCACCGAAATTTTTCGGAAAACCGCGCGAGAAGATCGCGCGGGTTCTCCGTTGATTCGATGACAGAGCCCGAGAGGGTGACGTGTCGAGGCAGTGTTCCCCAGCCATTGCCGGTGCCGTCGCCCTCTCGGGCTTTGTCGCGTCTAGCAGCGCCGCACCAGGTAGGTTCAGACGTGTGACGGTCGACGCGGGCTGAGAACGACTGAAGCAACAGCCCGCGCTACAAGTGGCTCGTCCTGTGGACGGTGATGGGCGGGCTGTTCTCCGTCAACGTCACGTTCACGATCCTGGCGGTCGCCTTGCCGCGGATCGCCAACGACTTCGGCACCACGCGCAACACGATGACGTGGGTGATCACCGGACCGCTGCTCGCGTTCGGCGTGGCCGCTCCGACGCTCGGCAAGGCGGCCGACCAGTACGGCGCCAAGAAGCGTGTACCAACTCGGCCTGATCCTGTCGTTCTTCGCCGCCGGGCTCTCGGCGCTGGCCTGGGGCGCGCTCCCGCTGATCGTCGATCCGCACGATCGGCGTCGCTCGAGGGCGCGGCCACGGGCGCGGCGTCGATGGCGATCGTGATGCGCACCTTCGACCGCGACGAGCGAGTGAAGGCGATGGGGTGGTGGTCGCTCGTCGGCGCGGGCGGACCCGTGATCGGCGTGGTGCTCGGCGGGTTCCTGCTCGAGTCGTTCGGCTGGCGGCTGATCTTCGCCGCGCAGATGCCGCTCATCGCGGCCGCGTTCGTGCTCGGCTCGATCGTGCTGCCCGAGACCGAGACGCTGCCGCCGCAGAAGTTCGACATCGCCGGTGCGCTCACGCTGTCGGGCGGCATCACCGCGCTGCTGTTCGCGATCAACCGCGGGCCCGAGACTCGGCTGGGACAGCGCCGTGGTCGCTCGTGTCGTTCGCGCTCTGCCCGGTGCTGCTGTGGCTGGTTCGTGCGCGTCGAGCGACGCAGCGAGGCGCCGCTGCTCTCGCTCGACTATTTGAAGAACCGCGCGTTCGCGTTTCCCGTCGCCAGCCAGAGCGCTGGCCAACTTCGCGTACATGGGCGGCTTCATCCTCACGCCCGGCGCTGCTGCAAACCGCGTACGACTACTCGGACGAGAAGATCGGTCTGCTCGTGATCGCGCGGCCGCTGTCGTTCTCGATCCTGTCGCCGATCGCGGGCTACCTCGCGGTCAAGATCGGGCAACGCACCTCCGCGGTCACCGGGACCGCGTTCGTCGTCGCGTCGATGTTCGTGTTCGCGTCGCTCGGAGCGGGTTCGCCGAACCTGATCATCATCCTCGCCCTGGTGCTGTCGGGCGTCGGCCTCGGCGTGTCGTCGCCGTCGATCGCCGCCGGGGTGGCCAACGCCGTCGACGACCTCGACCTCGGCGTAGCCAGCGCGGCGCAGCAGTTGATGAACAACGTCGGCATCGTCAGCGGCATCCAGCTGATGACGACGATTCAAACCTCGGTCAGCCACGGCGCCACCGGCGCGGCGTCGCTACCGGGCTTTCGCGCCGCCTACCTCGTCGGCGGAGCGGTCTGCATTGGCGGCGTCCTGTTAGCCGATCGGGCGTAAAGAACGAACACGCCCGCCCCGAACTCCACCCCGAACTGATGGAACCCTTCTAAGAGTTTTAGGTCCTTAGAACCCAAAACCCCGCGACACGTAACGCCGAAGGATCCGGCTTTGCCGGTCCGAAGGCAAGACAACGTGTCGCGAGGTTTGGCTCGGTTCGGAACCGAAGGTTCCGAAACGAAAGAGCTATTCGGTGATGTCGGCGATCTTGGCGGCTACTTCGGCGGCGACGGGGTCGGCGGCGCCGCCCTGCATGGCCATGAGCTTGGTCATGTCGCCGGCGACCTTGATCTTGCCGGACATGAAGGCCTGCATACCGGCCTGCGGGTTGCCGTCGACGAAGATCGCCTTGGCGGTCGCGTAGTCGAGCGTGACGGTGACGTCGGCACCCTCGATGTGGCCCTTGTCCATCTCCATCTCGCCCGAGCTGGTGTCCATGTGGGCCTCGATGGTGCCCTCGCCGAAGGGGACGTCGGTGATGATCTGGTTCATCTTGACGACGTGCGCCGCGGGCGCGCCCTTGCCCTTGTATTCGTCACGGATCGCCATTGCTGCGTCCATCCACTCATCGGACAGGAAGGGGTACTTAGCCACTGATGGAGCTCCTTGAGAAGTGATCGTTGGGTCGAAACGGTGCGCGGCGAACGCTAGTACTGCTTCGATCGCTACAGTCCCGCCGGGCGCGGCCTAGACCTGAGGGGGACTCGTGGCGCGAGCGAAGGACGAGGTAGCGACAGAAGGGCAGGCGATCCCGCAGTACCTGCGGATGCTTCTCGTGCTGCTGGTCTCGGCGGCGTTCTTCGAGGGTTACGACGGATCGATCCTGGCACTGCTTCTGTCGGACATTCAGAGCACGTTCCGTGTCAGCGAGGCCGCGCTTGGGGTTACTCGCATCCCGATCGAACTCGGGCCTGTTCGTCGCGTTCTTCGTCACACGACTGTCGGACCGGCTCGGGCGGCGCCCACTGCTGCTGTGGTCGGTGGTCGGCTACACCGTGTTTACCGCCGCGACCGCGTTCTCCTGGGACATCTGGAGCTTCGCGTTCTTCCAGTTCGGCTCGCGCGTGTTCCTCGGCGCCGAATACGCCGTAGGCGTCACGATGATCGTCGAGGAGTTCCCCGCCGGTAAGCGCGGCCGCGCGCTCGGAACGCTGCTGACGTTCGCGGCGCTCGGCACGATCGTCGTCGGCCTGCTCATCGGCGCCGGGCTGCAAGACAGCGGGCTCGGCTGGCGCGCGTTTTACCTCGTCGGCCTCGTGCCGCTCGTGTTGCTCATCCCGTTCCGGCGCCGCCTGCGCGAGACGCGTCGGTTCACCGAAATGCGCGCCGAGCGCGCCGCGTGGCGAGGTGCACGAAGAGGTGCCGTTCCTCGAACCGTGGAAGCCGCAATATCGACGCAACCTCGTGCTCGTGGGCACCGTCCACATGCTGCGGTCAATTCCGCTGTTCGGGTCGACGGCCTGGTGGGCGTTCTACGCCGAACGCGAACGCGGCTTCACCTCCGCCGAAGTCGCGTTCTACATCATCGCCGCGTACGGGCTTGGTTGCGTCGGCTACTACGTGTGCGGGCGCCTGATGGAACGCATCGGCCGACGGCCCACCGCGGTCCTTTATTTCACGGGTGGCATCGCCTTTTCGATCATCCTGTTCCAGACCACCAGTAAGTCCGTCAGCTTCGTTGCGCTGCTGCTGGCCGTGTTCTTCGGTCTCGGCATGGGTCCGGTCATGAGCAGCTTCGCCACCGAGTTGTTCCCGACCGAGATTCGCGGTCAAGCCGCCGCCTGGATTCGCAACTGGTTCGAGATCGCCGGCTACGTCTTCGGCCCGGCGCTCGTCGGCATTCTCGGCGACCACGCGACCGGCGCCATCGGCAACATCGGCGACACGGTGACGCTGCTGATGTTCCTGCAGATACCTGCGATCTTCCTCATCTGGAAGTTCATGCCCGAGACCAAGGGGCTCGAACTCGAGGAAATCATGGCCGAGGACACGATGGGATTGACGCCCCTATGAACAATCGAACGTTCGTTGCTGGGCTCGTCGTTTGCGTCGCGTTGATGTTCGCATTCGGCGGAGCGCTGTTCCTCCTGAACCACGGTCACAATCGGCCCGAAGGCGTAGCCGAGGACTGGTTGACGGCGGTGGGCGACACCACCCGAAAAGGCGTCGAGGCCGACGCCACCCGTCGCGCCGACAAGATCGGTCCGCTCGAGCTCGCCGACCGGCGCCTCGTCTCCGACGACACCGACGGCAAGTCGGCGTTCCCCGATCTCGAGGTGGGCAAGGCGGTGCGCCTGGATCCCAACAACCCGGACACCGTGAAGGTCGCGTTCCAGGTGCATACGCGGCGCGGCCCCGACGAGTCGGTCAAGGTCGTCGGAACGATGACGCTCGCCAAGGTGAACGACGACTGGCAGATCAACGCCGTCGACCTCGTCGGCGACGAGAACACGCAAGGTTCGTCTGCGGAAGTGGTGTTGGCGGGCGTGCCGCCACTCGCGTCCGAGGGCGGCCCGCCGCCGTCGTCGGCACCGTTCAGCCTGTGGATCGGCGCGGCGGTCGGCGCCGTGCTGGTCGGCCTGCTCACGACCGCCTTGGTCAAGGCGGCCGAACCCGGCCGCACCCCCATCGCCGCCTAGTCGCGCTCAGGAAGTCCACGTCCGTGGCGATAGGAGCGGGTGCCCTCCTTATCGCTACGCGCCCGAATCCTTCTTGCTGTGGCGCTGGGTGCGGTGACGGGCTTCGCCTTAGCTCCGCCTGCCGTCGCTGAGGCTTCTCCTAGCTCTGAGTCAAAAACGCAAAGCATTTCAGCTGATGGCAATGACGCGGTCCGTGGAACCAGTGCGCCCAAAGCGACGTGTGCCGGAATCACCGTGAGCTCAAGTGATGACGCTGTCATCGGTGGTGAAAGTTCGCGGTTAATGGGCTCCCTTCCGGCGGCAGCGATCGCCAAGGTGATCGATGGATCGCTCGTCGCTCCGCCGTCGTTCCCTGAGATCGAGTTGAGTTTCTCTTCGACGGGCGGCGAAAGAGCAGTTGGAGGCCGCGATGCGGCCGGGCGCGTTTTCGCGATGACCGACGACCTGTCCGTCGTCGCGTTGCGGAACCAGGACGAACTCCAGGTTGTCGGGTCCACAGATCGAACCGACGGTGTCGTCGTGTTGAACGTCGAGCATCGACTCCGCTGTCCCGGGGCAATCGCCGTAACCCTCACCCAGTCCGCGGATGGGGTCGCGCTCGAGATCCGTGACGAGTCCGGCGGCAAGCGCAGCGTTGCGTGGATCTCGAAGCCGTGGGCCGTCGACGCTGGTGGGAGAGACGTGCCGACCTGGTTCGAGGTGGACGGAACGACTTTGAGGCAATTCATCGACACGCGGGGAGCTCAGGCACCCATCGCGTTCGACCCCACCTACTCGTACTTGAACTGCGGCGACTTCCAGGCAACACGGGACGCAGAGACCTACCTGAACATGCAGAACGACGGCGATCGAGTCTGTCCCATCATGGGGATGTTTTTTGCGTCACGCGGCTATCGCCCCAAGTTTGGATACGAGACCAACGTCTATCGCGAGTACGGCCTCGTAGCCGTGAACGAGTTTGGCCAGTGCACGTGGTCGCCGGATACCTCCACATACTTTGACTTCCAGGTGCCATGTAGGGCGCACGACTACTGCTATGACCTTCGTCGGGCGGGTTTCTCCGCCACCGTCAGCGACGAGGGCTGCGACATCGCTTTCGGCAAGCTGATGGACGCTCACTGCACGCATCGCGGTCCGCTGCTAATTCTGGGATGTGCCGAAGCGAGTGCCATTTATCAGGCAGTTGTCTCGACTCCAGAGTTTGTTGTTGCCGATCCGGAGCCGTTTTACGCCCGGATCCAAAACAGCGCGACGTTCTATTGCCTGAACGTCGAAGGTGCCGCCGGTGTCAGCGCGGTGTTGATCCAGTACGGATGCATAGACACTCCGAACGGAAGGTTTCGAATCGAGCCCGCACCGGGGTATCCAGGAGAGTTTCGCCTTAGGGCGCAACACTCGTTGCTTTGTCCAAGCGAGTTCTATGGGTACAACCCTCATCTTGGCTCCTACGGCCTCGCATTTCAGACGCTCAACTGTTCGGATACCCCATACAACAGGTTCCGGATATTCGCTGATTCGGCGTCCGATCAATACACGTTCCGTGTTGTGTCCCAGGGAAATCAAGTCTGCATAAGCGTGCCGAACGGCACCGGGCAATCAGGCGTTTGGATCGTCGACGCGTCCTGTCAAGGCCCGAGCGAGATCTGGTACATAGCCTCATGAAAGGGAACCCAATGAAGCGCTTGGCCCTAGTACTGGTCGCGTTAGCCACATTTTCAGGTGCATGCGGTGAGTCAAAGAGCACTGTCTCGGCGGGCCGAGCGCCGACCACGGCAACTCCGAGCGCAGATACCGGCCTCGCGTCGGATCGCCCGCGCACCACTAATCGCGCAAATACGGCCACCGCGCTCGGTCGCACTTGCTGGCTTCAGGGGGAGTTGTCGATCCAGCTAGCTCGTTTCCTCTCTACGTTCCTTGTTTTCAAGGATGGACCGCCGCCGGACGAGAAACGCGCGCGACAGATTGTCGCCGAACTGAAGGAATTGGCGCTTCAGCGAATGAGCGACTGGGGAGCAGCGAGGGACTGCCAGCCACCGCACGACCCTTTAGGGACCGCCTACGGACCGCTGCCGCAGAGGTGTACGAGACGCTGGCCGACGCGAGGTCAACGTCGGATGCTGACGCACGCCGAGGAGCAAACGAGTCGTTGGAACGGTCGCTGGACTTCGAGGCATTTCCTGGCGCAGAGGAGTTCGTGCGAGTTGCGCACGCGGATCAGGCCAGTTGCCCGGGCTTTTGACGGCGCCGCCTGAGAATCGCGGGCGTCATGGGGCGAAGGTTCTCCCGCTTAGACCCGACTCTCGCCACTCGTGGCTAGACCTCCTCGCCGTCGTTGCCTGTGTTTCGATTCCGCTCTGGGCATTCGTCCTGGCGCGCCTCCCCGCGCACCTACTCGAATCGGAGTTGTGGGTCCGAGTCGCGGTTCCGCTTGCCTGGGCGATGCCACTCGCGGGTTATCTCTACGCCTCGCTCTCCCGCGCTCGCTTCGCTGTTGCGCTTAGCTACCTCGTAGCGGTAGTCGCCTCGGTCCGCGGGATCTACGCAGATGACGACCCGACCGTTCTTGGAACCGCCTTTATCGTGAACACTTTCCTCTTCGCAGTCGGAGTAGCGGTTGCGCTCGGCCTCGAGCGAGTGCTCTCGCGCCGGTCCGTAGCCGGCTGATACTCAGATTGAAGCCGTGCAGGCCGCACCCCCATCGCCGCCTAGCCTTAGCTTCGTGGGTGCCACAAATCGCGTCGAGCGGATCGAAAACCGCGAACGGAATCCGAAGTGGAAGCTGCCGCCGCTCTATATCGACATGTCGATCTGCATCAACTGCGACGCGTGCCTGCGGCACTGCCCGCCCCAGTTCGGTGCGATCTTCAACCACGGCATCGACGTGATCATCATCCCGGAGCTGTGCTCGGGCTGCGACAAGTGCCTCGACCCCTGTCCGGTCAACTGCATCCACCCCAACCCCGACTGGGAGCCCGCCCCCGACGAATGGTGGAGCGAACCGCTGACCGCGGACACTTACAAGAGGTAGCTCTACGATGTGCGCCCCATGGCAAGCGACTCACTCGGGAGGAAGTGGCTCATGTGGCCCTGCTGGCGCGGCTCGAGCTGACCGAGGACGAGCTCGACACCTTCACCGGCCAGCTGGCCGACATGCTCGAGCACGCCGCCGATGTCGAGGCGCTCGAGATCGACGGACGTGCCGCCGACCGCCCACCCGCTGCCGCTGGCGCAACGTGTTCCGCGACGACGAGATCCGCCCGACACTCGACCGCGACGAGGTGCTGCGGCCAGGCGCCAGACGCCGAGGACGGCCGCTTCGTCGTGCCGAAGATCCTGGGCGAAGCGCCGTGAGGTCGCCGCGCTCGAGATCGCCGCGGCCGTCCGCGCGGGCACGACGACCGCGCGCGAAGTTGTCGAGGACCACCTCGCCGTGATCGCCGCACGGGAGGACGAGCTGCACGCGTGCAACCCGTGCTCGCGGACGAGGCGCGCGCCGCGGCCGACGCGGTCGACGCCGCGGTGGCGCGCGGCGAGGACGCTCGGGCCGCTCGCCGGTGTGCCCGGTCGCGCTCAAGGACAACATGTGCACACGGGCGATCCCGACCACGTGCAGCTCGAAGATCCTCGAAGGCTGGAAGCCGCCGTACAACGCGACGGTCGTCGACCGCCTGCGCGCCGCGGGCGCAGTCGTCATCGCCAAGACGAACCTCGACGAGTTCGCAATGGGGTCCTCGACCGAGAACTCGGCGTTCGGCCCAACCCGCAACCCCCACGATCCGTCGCGGTGCCCGGTGGGTCGAGCGGCGGCAGCGCGGCGTCGCGGTCGCGGCGGGGTACGCCCCGCTGGCGCTCGGCTCGGACACCGGCGGCTCGATCCGCCAACCGGCGGCGCTGTGCGGTGTGGTCGGCATGAAGCCGACCTACGGCAACGTGTCGCGCTACGGGCTCATCGCGTTCGCGTCGAGCCTCGATCAGATCGGGCCGTTCGCCAACGACGTCGCCGACGCCGCCGTGCTCTACGAGGTGATCGGCGGTCACGATCCGCTCGACTCGACGTCGATCGACTCGCCTGTGGCGCGATCGTGACCGACGAGCTCGGCCGCGGTGTCGAGGGGCTGCGCGTCGGCGTCATCCAGGAGCTGTCGGGCGAAGGCATCGATCCTGACGTCGCCGCACGCGTCCGCGAAGCCACCGACGCCTTGAGCGCCGCGGGCGCAAGGTCGAGGACGCCTCCGTGCCCGCGTGCACGTTCGGGCTGTCCGCGTACTACCTGATCGCCCCGGCCGAGGCCAGCTCGAACCTCGCCCGGTTCGACGGCGTCCGTTACGGCCTGCGTGTCGACGGCGACGACATCACCCAGACCTACAACCGCACGCGCACCGCCGGCTTCGGCGACGAGGTGAAGCGCCGCATCATGCTCGGCACGTACGCGTTGTCCGCCGGCTACTACGACGCGTACTACGGCAAGGCGCTGAAGGTCCGCACCCTGATCACCCGCGACTTCGCCGCCGCCTACGAGCAGTTCGACGTGTTGCTCTCGCCGACCGCGCCCACAACCGCCTTCTCGTTCGGGGCGAAGACTGAGAATCCGCTGGCGATGTACCTGAGCGACGTGTGCACGATCCCCTCGAACCTGGCCGGCCATCCCGCGATCAGCGTCCCGTTCGGTACGGGCGACGATGGGCTGCCTGTCGGCGTGCAGGTCCTTGCGCCCGCGCTCGGCGAGGCCGTCATGTTCCGTGTCGCCGCCGCCATCGAGGCGGGCGCGCCATGAGCGCGCGCTCGACGGATGGGAGATGGTGGTCGGGCTCGAGGTGCACTGCGAGCTTCGCACCACGACCAAGCTCTTCTGCGGCTGCCCGAACATGTTCGGCGACGAGCCGAACACGAACATCTGCCCGGTGTGCCTCGGCCTGCCCGGCTCGTTGCCGGTCCTCAACCGCCACGCGGTCGAGCTGGCGATGCGCATCGGCGTCGCGCTCAACTGCTCCGTGGAGCCGTCGACCTTCCACCGCAAGAACTACTTCTACCCGGACATGCCGAAGGACTACCAGGTCACGCAGTACGACGAGCCGATCAACGTGGGCGGCTACCTGGACCTGCCGGACGGGTTCCGGGTCGGCATCGAGCGCGCCCACATGGAGGAGGACACGGGCAAGACGATGCACGTGGGTGGCGACGGCCGCATCCATGGATCGAGCCAGTCGTTGGTCGACTACAACCGCTCGGGGGTGCCGCTCGTCGAGATCGTGTCCGCGCCCGACATGCGCACGTCCGAGCAGGCCCGCGCCTACGTCGCCGAGCTGCGCGCCATCCTCGTCGCGATCGGCGCGTCCGACGGTCGCATGGAAGAGGGCTCGATGCGGGCCGACGCCAACGTGTCCGTTCGCCGCCCCGGTGAGCCAGCTCGGGACGCGCTGCGAGATCAAGAACGTCAACAGCCTGCGCAGCCTGGGCCGCGCCATCGAATACGAGGCGGCGCGCCAAGTCGACCTCATCGACGCCGGCGAGCGCGTGCAGCAGCAGACACGTCACTGGGACGACGCGAACGGGCGCACGATCACCGGCCGCACGAAGGAGGAGGCCGAGGACTACCGCTACTTCCTCGAGCCCGACCTCGTCCCGCTGGTGCCGGACCACGCGTGGGTCGACTCCGTCCGCGCCGCGCTACCGCCGTTACCGGCAGCCCGCCGGGCACGCGTCGCGGGCGCCGCCGGAGCTGAGCCCGCGAGCCAGACGGTCGCGACTGTTGTCGATCTCGATCTCGACGAGTTGGTGTGCGCCGCCGTCGCCGCCGGCGCAGACGGTCGCATCGCGCTTGGCGCGGGCCTCGAACGAGGTCGCGGCCGAAGCGGAAGCCGGCCGGCGCCTCGACCCCGGCGCGTTCGCCGAGCTCGTCAAGCTCGAAGCGGGCGGGGCGCTGACGGCCACGCAGTCGAAGACCGTCCTCGGCGAGCTGCTCGCCGCCGGCGGCGGGGACCCGGCAGCCATCGCCGCCACCCACGGCTTCGAGGCAATGGACACCGGCGCGCTCGACGCCACGATCGACGAAATCATCGCCGCTCACTCCGACGAGTGGCAGCGCTATGTCGAAGTCCGGGTGCTGCTCGAGGAAGATGTCGAACGCGGTGAACCCGCGCAGGACGTTCTTCGACAGGTCGGCGCGATCCACGCGCAGGACTGGGAACTCGCGCCGGCGCTGCAAGCAGGCTTCTTCTCGAACCCGCGAACTCCCGGCCGCCGCGCGACCGCGCGGGTGGCCTCGTAGTCGATCGGGAGCGGGTACGCACGCACCCACACCTCGCGGTCGCCGACCCGCACCACGCCGGGCGTCCATGTCGACGTCGAGGTTGAGCAGGTCGCGGCAGCACTGCAGGAAGTTGCGCCGGTACGAGCGCGTGTGGAACCCGATGATGTCGTTCGCCAGCAGGCCATGGAAGATCCGGTCACGGATGCCGGCGGGCAGCACCCGCCACGAGTCCGACTGCGTCCACGGGATGTGGATGAAGTGGTGCAGGAAGACGTCAGGCCGCCTCTCGCCGGACCATCTCGGGCAGCGTGTAGAGGTGATAGTCGTGGACCATCACGACCGGCTCGTCCTGGTCGGAGATCTCGTCGAGCACCGCCCGGGCGAGGTCCCTCGTTGACAGCGTTGTAGCCGTACCGAACGCCTCCACCTCGTGCCGGCGGATGTCCGGCGCGTTGCTCAGGTCCCACAGGTAGTGCTGGATGAACCAGAGCATCGGGTTGGCGAAGATGTTGTAGAACCGGTCGTAGGCCTCCGGGTCGGAGGCGACGAAGCGCACGTGGTAGGTCCCGCCCTCGGGCGCCTCGACCTCGAACGGTCGGCCGCCGTGCTCCTCAGCCTGATGCTGAACGTCGCCGTTCGGTCATCGCCGAGGCGATCCAGATCGCGTCGCGGCGCGACGCGAGCCCGGTCAGCGCCGTCACAAGGCCGCCGCTGCCGCGCTTGACCGACCCGTCGTCCTCGTACGTGACGGGGCCGCGATTGGAGACGAGCACAAGTGGAACCGAAAAACTGGCCCATCCACAGAGACCTCGTGGAAGATCTTCAGATAGTCGCGAAGGTAGCGCGGCATCAGGAAGTGCGCGCGCACGTGCTCCTTGCCTCGTCAGGCCGAGCGACCGCCCGAGGCGCCGGGTCCTCGAGGATGTCTAGCGTGCGCGCCGCGCACTCCTCCACGCTGTCGACGAGGTAGCCGGACTCGCCGTTCGCGCACCTGCAGCGGGATCCCCCCGACGTTGCCGCCGATGAACGGCCGCCCCTTCCACATCGCCTCGCACACGGTCAGGCCGAAGCCCTCGCGCGTGCACTTCTGGATCAGGACGTCGGCGAGGGACTGGAACGCGTTGACCTCGATCGCCCCGACGTTGTTGAAGTTGTTGAGGATGTGGACGTCTGGGTCGCCGTCGGCGTGCGCGAGCGTGGCGTTGAAGAAGTCCCAGCCCTCGGGGTCGTCCGAGGCCATCGAGCCGACCAGCGCGAACTCACTCGGCCCCCGGCCACGATCCGGTAGGCGTCGATGACGCCGAGCGGGTCCTTCCAGGGGTCGAAGCGCGAGACCTGGCAGATCAGCGGGCGGTCGGTGTCGATGCCGAACTGCTTGCAGATGTAGATGGCGTCCTCGGGCGAGAAGGCCATGTTCTTCGGTGCCAGCGGGTCGATCGCCGGCGGGACGATGTGGACTTGCCGTTCATCCCCTCCGGCACGTAGCGCGCACGTGGAACAGCGACTCGGGTAGCGCTCGATGTAGGGCAGCAGCCGCTCGATCGTGGCCGGGTTCGGCGTCGAGACGTCGATGTGGCAGCGCCAGACCCAGTGCTCGGCCTTGTCGGGACCAGCGAGTAGAGCGCGGCCGGCTGGGGGTCGTGGACGATGGAGACGTCCCAGCCGCGCGACAGCTCGCTGGCGTTCATCTCGTTGTAGCGTCCCAGGTCGCCCACTGGTCCTCGGTCAGGTCCTGCGGGCGCCCTGGAGCGCGTTGTGCATGAGCTTGGTCGCGTTGTAGAACTCCTCGCGCCCGTAGATCACCTGCCACTCCACCTCGAGGCCGACGTCGCGCATCAGCGGCACCAGCGTGTAGAGGATCTCCGACACGCCGCCGCCGAACGCGGTGGCCGACAGGTGCACGACCGCTTGCCCTTGAGCGGCTCCGCCAGCTCCGGATCTCCTCGACCAGCGGGCGGCCGACGATGTGCGTGTAGTCGGCGAGGTTCTTGCGGGCCGACGGCGACGGGTTGGAGCACGGCGGGAGACCTACGCCCGCGCCGGCCGTCGCCGAGCGGGCGCCGCACGAGCTTCACCTTGACCTCGCCGCTTGTCGCCGTCGCGGCGGACCTCGAGCTCGACCTCCTCGCCCGGCGCGTAGGCGCGATCAGGCCGGCGAGGTCGTCGAGTCCCGATCGGCTTGCCGCCGACCTTCGGTGATGACGTCGCCGCCGGGCCGGACGGCCTGGGCCTGGAAGGTCGACCGCGCCGCCGCCGCCGCGGAGCCGGCCTTCTCCGCCGGGCCGCCCGCGTTGACCTCCTGGACCCAGGCGCCCTGTCGACGGCGAGGTCGAAGCTGCTCGGCGAGCTGCGGGTAGAGCCGGCGTGGAGACGCCGAGGAACGCGTAGCGGCCTGGCCGTCGTCTCGCAGCTCGTCGAGCGAGCGCTTGACGAGGTCCACCGGGACCGCGAAGCCGACGCCCTCGCCGCCGCCGGCGGTGCGACTTGATCTGCTGGTTGATCCCGATCACCCGGCCCTCGGCGTCGACCAGCGGGCCGCCCGAGTTGCCGGGGTTGATCGCGGCGTCGGTCTGGATCGCGCCCGGGATGCGGAAGTCGGTCAGCGACTCGATGTCGCGGTCGATCGCCGAGACGACGCCGACCGAGAGCGACTGCGCGCTCGCCGAACGGGCGAGCCGATCGCGGCGACCGGCTCGCCGACGTCGAGGTCGCGCCGCGCCGAGCGGCAGCGGGCGCAGCGTCGAGGCCCTTCGGGTCGACCTTGAGCAGCGCGATGTCGGCGTTCGGGTCGTCGCCGATGATCTCGGCCGTGACGCGGTTGCCGTCGGCGAACTCGACGAAGACCTGCGCGCGCGCGCGCGGATGGCGCCCTCCGGTGCGTGACCACGTGCGCGTTGGTGGCGATCTCGCCCTTCCGTTGAGCACGAAGCCGGAGCCGAGCCCGCCGCCGCCCCCGCCGCCGCCGAGCAACGCGTCGAGGCCGCCGGAGCCGAACAGCGAGACGACCGTCACGACGCCCGGCGCCTCGTTCTCGTAGATCGCCTTCGGGTCGAAGCCGCCGGCTCGCCGGCGAGGTCTCGACGACCTCGACGTCGTGGTCGCCGGCGCCGCGTGACGCCGTCTGCCGCGGCCGCGCTCGTCGGCGCCGTCGCCGCCGCCGCAGCCGGCGACCGCCAGCGCGAGGCGCCGCGAGCGGGGCGGCGAAGCGCGCCTCATCGCGGGGAGCACCAGGGTGAAGGTCGTCGCGCCCGGCGCGGACCGACCGTCAGCCGGCCCTGCATCCGCTCGGCCAGCTCGCGGGCGATCGCCAGGCCGAGGCCGGCGCCCTGCGCCTCTCGTTGGAGGTGAAGAACGGATCGAAGATCTGGGGCATGTTCTGGCCTCTGATTCCCTGTCCGCGTCGGAGACCTCCAAGCGCACGCGCCGTTCGGCGGCCCGCCGAACCACGTATGCCGGTGCCCGCGCGGCGTGTGGACGAGGGCGTTGTCGAGCAGGATACGAAGACCTGAGACCCGCCGGGGTCGCATTCGAGCTCGATCGGCTCGTCGCCGACCTCGAGCGCCACCGTCGGATTCGTGCCGCTGCGCGGCCGGGTGAACTCCCCCGCGACCTCGCGCGCGAGCTCGCCGACGTCGGTCGGCTCCGGCCGCAGCTCGAGCGCGCCGCCTCGATGCGCGAGAGGTCGAGCAGCTCGGCGGCGAGCTTGCGCAGGCGCTCGACCTGCCCGCGCAGCTGCTCGAGGAACTGGCGCCGCGTCTCGTCGTCGAGGTCCTCGTCGGCGATCAGCTCGAGGAACCCGCCGAGCGAGAAGATCGGCGTGCGCAGCTCGTGCGAGGCCGGTGGCGATGAACTGCTTGCGCGCCCGCTCAGCCGGCGCGAGCTGGTTCTGCATGTCGTCGAACGCGGCCGCGAGCTGGCCGAGCTCGTCGTCGGAGTCGGCGCGGATCGGGTTGGAGAAGTCGCCCGCGGCGACCTTGCGCGCGGCACGCTCGAGCCGGCGGACGCGCTGCGAAGCGCGCGCGCCACGAGGTAGCCGGCCAGCAGCGCGAACACAGGGCGAGCCGCCGGAGATCAGGATCCGGCCCCGGATGAGCGCGACGCTGCCCTCGACCTCGTCGAGCGTGTCGGCGAACACGGCGACACCGACGACCTCCTCGCCGCCGATCAGCGTAGGCGACCACCGCGATGCGCGCCCGCCGGCGTGGTCTCGTCGCCGACGACCGGCCGCCGCGCGCGTGCATGCGCGTCGAGCGAGAGGAAGCGAGTCGTCGATGGCGGAGGCCGCCGTGGGGCGCCGAGTCGGCCGACCGGCTGGTCAGCGCCGCCGGCCGCTCGAGCGTCGCGAGGATCAGCACCTCGGCGCTGCGCCGGCCGCCGCCTCCCGTCAGGCGCTGCGCCAGCGGCTCGCTGCGACCTTGGGCTGCCACGCGCGGCAAAGCCGAGCCTGCCCTGGACGTCGCGCGGCTCGCGTCCTCGAGCAGGCTCTCGAGCTTCTGGTCGCGCAGCCGCTCCTCAGCTGCGGCGACGACCGTAGAGGTAGACGTCCCGATCGCGCCGAGCACGATCAGCCCGAACACGACCGCGAGGCGGTTGCGCAGCGACCGCAGGCCGACACGCGGCGCGCTACTCCTCGTCGTCGCGGAAGCGGTAGCCGACGCCGCGCACGGTGAAGAGGTACTCCGGGTCCTTGGGGTCGAGCTCGAGCTTCTCGCGCAGGTGGCGGATGTGGACGTCGATCGTGCGCGGGTCGCGGTAGGCCGAGTCGCCCCACACGCGCGCGAGCAGCATGTCGCGCGTGAACACGCGGCCGGGGCAGCGCGCCAGCGCGGTCAGGATCTCGAACTCGACGAACGTGGTCGCGCACGGTGTCGCCGTCGCGCACGACGGTGCGCTTGGCCGGGTCGATGCGCAGGCCGCGGACGTCGATCGGACTGCTCGTCGTCGGCTGTCCGGCCGGCGCATCCCGGCGCGCCGCAGCGCGGCCTTCACGCGCGAGCGGAACTCGCGCATCGAGAACGGCTTGGTGACGTAGTCGTCGGCGCCGAGCTCGAGGCCGACCACCTTGTCGATCTCCTCCGCCTTGGCGGTGAGCATGACGATCGGCATGTCAGCTCTTCGCGCGCAGGCGCTTGCAGACCTCGAGGCCGTCCATCGCGCGGCATCATGAGGTCGAGCACGACGAGGTCGAAGGTGCTGCTCGGAGAAGCGCGCGAGCGCCTCGCGCCGTCCGACGCCTGCACGACCTCGTAGCCGTCGCGCTGGAGCGGGAACGAGAGGAGCGTCTGAATCGGCTGCTCGTCGTCGACGAGCAGGATGCGTGGTGCGCGATCGGCCATGTCGGCTCTAGGTCGAGGATAGTGTCGAGGCGGCGATACCCTCGTCGGAGTGCTCGACGTTCGGGTCTATCGGGCGGCCTTCCTCCCCGCGCTCGTCGCGCTGTTCGTCGCGGCGTTCTCGCTCGCCGACGCCCGCGCGGACGCGAGTCGCCGGGGGCGGCCGACGCATTCGACGCGGCGAGCGCGCGTTCGGCGGGACTCAGCCGCGGCGCGAACTCGCTCGCCGAGCTGGCGCGCCGTCCCGGACGGAGCCGGGAACGGCCGACGACGGGCGCGCTCGCGGACCGCGTGGCGGACACGCTCGGCGCCCCGACACCGCGACGGACCGGCCGGCGTTCGCGCGTAACCCGCGCTGCAGACGACGGCGACGGCTCGAGACCGTGGTCGGCGTGCGCGCCCGGCCTGTCCAGCCGCCGGATCGTCGTGCTCGCCCACCGTGACGCGCTCGCGGCCCGGCCTGGCCGAGCCGTCCGGGACGCGGCGCTGCTCGAGCTGGCGCGCCTGTTCCGGCGCGCGAGCTGCGCAAGACGCTGGTGCTCGTCGTCCGCCTCGGGCGCCACAGGGCTTCAGCGGGCGCGCGCGCGTGGGCCGAGCGGGCGGCGGCGGGCCGGTCGACGCGGTGCTCGTGCTCGGCGACGTCGCCGGCGCGCGTGCGCAGAGGCCGTGGGTCGTGCCGTGGTCGCTGGGGCCGGACGCGGCGCCGCTGGCGCCTCCAGCGCACGGTCGAGACGCGGTGCGCGCCGAGGTCGGCGGCCGCCGGGCGGCAGCCGCGCCACGGCGCGTGGTCCGCCGCGCGCTGCCGCTTACCGTCTCCGAGCAGGGCGTGATCGCGACGGCGCGCCTGCCGGCCGTGCTGATCGGCGTCTCGGCGAGCGCGGCCCGGCGCGGAGCCGAGCCGGGCGCCGAAGCCGCTGCGCGAGTTCGGCCGCGCCGCGCTGCGCGCGGTGATGGCGATCGACGCCGCCGGACCGGCGCAGAACGATCGCGCGAGCGCCGCGCCGGCCGTTCTCCGGACGGCCCGTAGGGCATCGTGACCTGCGCAACGTGCTGCCGGACTGGGCGGTCGGCTGCGGTCGGCACGCTGCTGCTCCCCGCCCTCCTGACGGCGCTGGACGGGTTCTTCCGCGTGCGCCGCCGCCGGCTCGCCGGCCGGCGCCGCTGGCTCGTGTGGCGGCCACCGTGCGCGCTGCCGGTGCTGCCCGCGTGGGCGTGGGCTGCGGGTGCTCGGCGCCACCGGAGCGCTCGAGCCGCCGCGAGCGCCGATGCTCCCGCTGCCCCCTCGTCGGGGCGCGCCGGCGCCCTCGCGCTCGGCTCCGTCGCGCTCGTGTTCGCGCTCGGGTGGTTCGGCGTGCGGCCGCTGCTGCTGGGCGCGCGCGGGGGGCGCGGCGAGCCCGGCGGCGGGCGGCCTCGCGCGGCCTCGGGCGCCGTGCTGTGCGCGCTGGCGCGGTGGTGTGGACGGTCAACCGTACGCGGCGGCGCTGCTGCTGCCCGCCGCCCATCTGCGGCCGTCGCCGCGGCACCGGCACGCGCCTGCGCGGCTGGGCGGGAGCGGCGGCGGTCGGCATCGGGCTGCTGCCGATCGGCGCTCGCGGCGCTTACTACGAACCGCGCTGCGGCTCGACCCACTCGACGAAGCTCGGATGGCTGACGCTTCTCCGCGGCCGTCCGGCCAGCTGTCGTTCGCCGTCGCGGTCGCCGGCGGCCGCGCTGCTCGCCTGCCTGGCCGCCCTGATCTGCCGTCATGCGCACCCGTCACCGCGTGGCGGCGACGGCGAGCCCGAGCCGTGCGCACCCGCGGCCGGCGCGGCTACGCCGGGCCCGGGCTTGCTCGGCGGCACGGGTCCGCCCCGCGCCGATGACGCCATGCTCCGCGGGCGCGGCGGAGCCGCCGCGCCCTGCGCGCGCTCTCTCGAGCGCGCTGATCGTTGCGGGCACGATTCTGCTCGCCGACGCGGGCGCGACGCTCTT
>CAVYNR010000009.1:0-134993 GCA_963769985.1 uncultured Actinomycetes bacterium
GCCTCACCGGCCACTTCGTCTGGATGGAACAGCCCGGTGCGCTGGTGGCCTGCACGTGCCGTCTGCTCAGCGCGGTGAGCAGCGTCGCCTAAGAGGATGTGGCGCGGATCGTCGTGGGCGGCGGCGACAAGCGTGCCTCCGACAAGGACAGCGTGGTGCCGTTGGCGAACTCCTGGTTCGAACGCGCCCGCGACGTGCCGGTGTACTCGCTCGACCGCTGCGTCAATGGTCGGGTTGTGTGACGGATTGCGAACACGTCGAGTCGAAGCCAGGTGCGTTTGGGTGCGGCATCGTAGCGACCTGGGTCAGTGGCCACGCGGGGGAGGCACGCTGCGTCTGCTGTAGCGCCGCCTGATTCCGACGTCACGGTCTGTCCGCGGACTTGGCCGAAGACGCAACCCGTGTCGAGGTCGACACCAAACGCGATCCCTCCTCCATCTTCGGAGTGGCCGTGGGCGTCGGCCCCTTGGTACCCCGTGTCGGTGGAAGATGCGAATCACATCTTCTCCGGACAGCGGCCCTCGTCCGATGGCCTCGCGGAGAATCGCCTCGATGCGCGTCCGTTGCGCCTCTGATCGCTCGAAGTTTTCGGCGGCAAGTTCGTGACGCTGTCGGTACTCCTCGTTCGCACCCGCCGCCCGGTCGGGATCGAAGCCTTCGCATTCTCCGGTTGCGTGGGCGGGCTCCGGGCACGCGCCGTCAGGCTGGGCCTCGTCCCCGGCGCGCTTTGCGGAGTCGGACGGGGTTTCGCTCGTCGTGTCCGCGGCTCAGGGTACTCCCGCACGCTCCGCCCATCAGGCTCAGCGCCACGAGTACCGCCGCGTAAAATTGCTCGATTGCTCTTCCGCCTTCGTTGCGGGACGGGATTCATCGCACCTCCAGTTCGCGGAAGTTAGTAGCGGCTCAAAGAAACCGGGTCGCGGCTCGGTTCGCTGAGATCTTGAGCAAGAAGCGCGGCCAGAGGAATCCGGTCCGCCGATACGAACCCGCACGTCCCGCCAAGAAATTTGGTGTCGAGGGGGCGACACGTGCCTTGAGTACACGGATTCAGCTCACGTGACTATTGAGTTGTTGCGACTGCGCGGTCGGCGTGCGCGGCGGTTAGACGAGGCTGTTGGGAACCGTCGCGCTCGATGGGAGGTAGTTGCCGTTGCCCGCGTAGGTGGCGGTCGTGCTGCCGGCGAGGAACACGGTTAGAACCGTGAGCACGTTGGTGGTGCACGTCGCGGTCCCTTGCGTGTTCGTGGTGGCCGTGCACTGGGGTGCGCCCTTGGTGCTGAAGGTGATGGGCTGGCTGGCGAGCGCGGCGTGCGAGTCGGTGCGGGTCAACGTCGCGGTGTAGGTGACCTTGAGTCCGAGCACCGAGCCAACGATGTGCACCGGTGCCTGGCTGAGCGTGGTCGGATACTTCGCTACGTGCAGGACGAAGGTCTGCACCGCGTCGGGCAGCGCGCTGTTATGGGCGGTGATGGTGATGGGCCAGTCGCCGCCGGTACCGGGTGCCGGCGTGCCTGCGAGGGTGGCCGTGCCGTTGTAGTTGTCGACGAAGCTGACCCCGGCCGGGAGCGCCCCGGTGCGGGTCAATGTCGGCGTGGGCGTGCCAGTCGTGGTGACCGTGAACGCGCCCGGCGCTGCCGAGCGCGAACGTGGCCGACGACGCCGACGTGATGCGCGCCGCGATCGCGACGTTGATCGTCGGCGTCGGCGAGACCTGCCCGGTGTCGTTGTCGCCCCAGCAGACGACGGTGGCGTCGGTCCGAACCGCGCATGCGTGGTCCGTGCCGGCGCTGACCTGGGTGAAGGTGCCCGCCGGCGCCGTCAGGCCGCTGCCGCCCCAGCAGGCGACGGTGGTATCGGTACGCAGCGCGCATGAGTGGGTCTCGCCGGTGCTGACCTGGGTGAAGGTGCCCGCCGGCGCCAACGACGTCTGCCCGTTGAAGTCGTCGCCCCAACAGACGACGGTGCTATCGGTCCGCAGCGCGCATGATTGGTGTCGCCCGCGCTGACCTGGCTGAAGGTGCCCGCCGGCGGCGACGCCTGTCCGTAGTCGTTGCTACCCCAGCAGGCGATGGTGGCATCGGTGCGCAGCCCGCATGTGTGGCGGTCGCCGGCGCTGACCTGGGAGAAGGTGCCCGCCGGCGGCGTCCGCCTGCCCGTCGCCGTCCCAGCCCCAGCACGCGACCGTGCCGTCGCTACGCACTCCGCAGGTGTGGACGCGGCCGGCGCTGACCTGGGAGAAGGTGCCCGCCGGTGGCGAGGACTGCCCGTCGCCATTGTCGCCCCAGCAGGCCACGGTGCCGTTGGTACGCACCCCACAGGTGAACTCGAGGGTGGGCGAGGCGCCGCCGTAGTTCGTGTACCACGCGCTGGCGCTGACCTGAGTGAAGGTGCCCGCCGGCGGCGGGACCAGTCCGATGCCGTTGTCGCCCCAGCAGGCCACGGTGGCATCGGTGCGCACCCCGCACGTGTGGCCCGTACCGCCGCTGACCTGGGTGAAGGTGCCCGCCGGCGGCGACGCCGCGCCGTAGTTGTTGGAACCCCAGCAGGCCACGGTGGCATCGGTGCGCACCCCGCACGTGTGGACCGTACCGCCGCTGACCTGGGTGAAGGTGCCCGCGGGCGGCCCCGCCGCGCCGAAGCCGTTGTACCCCCAACAGGCCACGGTGGTATCGGTACGCACCCCACACGTGTACAACTGGCCCGCGCTGATCTGGCTGAAGGTGCCCGCCGGCGGCGACAACTGCTGGCGGGTGTCGTCGCCCCAGCAGGCCACGGTGGCATCAGTGCGCACCCCGCACGTGTGGAAGTAGCCGGCGCTGACCTGGCTGAAGGTGCCCGGCGGCGGCGACGACTGGCCTTCGTTGTTGCGACCCCAGCAGGCCACGGTGGCGTCGTTGCGCAGAGCGCACGTGTGGAAGTCGCCGGCGCTGACCTGGCTGAAGGTGCCCGGCGGCGGCGACGACTGGCCGTCGCCGTTGAAACCCCAACAGGCCACAGTGGCATCGGTGCGCACCCCGCACGCGTGTGAAGCCGCCGGCGCTGACCTGGGAGAAGGTGCCCGCCGGCGGCGACGACTGGCCTTCGCCGTTGTGGCCCCAGCAGGCCACGGTGGCATCGGTGCGCACCCCGCACGCGTGGATGCTGCCGGCGCTGACCTGGGTGAAGGTGCCCGCCGGCGGCGTCGCCTGTCCGTAGCTGTTGTCGCCCCAGCAGGCCACGGTGGCGTCGGTTCGCAGCGCGCACGTGTGGGTCTCGCCGGCGCTGACCGACTCGGTGAACGTCGGTGCGACCGGAGCTGGGTCGGCGGCGGCCGGCTCCGCACCCCCGATGATCACCAGAAGCATCAGCCACGGCGCGACCCACACCGCCAGCGCCCGGCGCGCCCGTCCCGACCTCGAGTCGTTGCGCATCGTCATCGTGCCCCCTCGTTCAGCCCCAGGCCGTGTGCACCGTTTTACTCCTTTCGCGTCGGAAGCGGGTTGAAGAGCACTTCCGCTCGTGTTGCGATCACGCCATATCGTCTATCGACTATGGCTACTATTGGTGAATGCCGATCGCCAGAGTAGGAATCGCCGAACTGCGCGACTCACTGAGTCGCCACATCGCCGCTGTCAGGAACGGCGATGAGATCGTCGTTACAGATCACGGACGCCCGGTGGCAAGGATCGTCCCTGCGGGCAGCAGCAAACTCGACACGCTCATCGCCGAGGGACGCGTCGTACCCGCGCCGAATCCCGCGCCCTATCACCCACGTCCGCGACAACTTGGCGTCACGGTGAGTGACCTCATCGAACGTTGAGCGAATACTTCGACTCAAGCGCACTCGTGAAGCTGCTAATCGCAGAGCCCGGCAGCGCCATCGCCGTCGACCAATGGGAAGCAGCGAACTCGCCCACCTGCGTGACCATCGGACTGACGGAAGTCGCCGCCGCGCTTGCCGCCGCAGAGCGCGCCGGGCGGATCAACGTCCGACGGCGCAATGACGCCCGACGCGAGCTCGACAGCATGTGGGCTCACATCTCGCGCCCGATCCCCGACGACGAACTTGCGTCCACGGCGGCGAACCTTGCCCTCGTCCACGGGCTCCGCGGCTATGACGCCGTACACCTCGCCGCGGCTGTCGCGACGAGCGACCTCTTCGTCGCCGCGGACCTGTCGCTTCTGGCCGCCGCCCGCGCCGAGGGCCTCGGCACTACCGACGTATCGATCGACTAATCCGGTTTGGTGAGTCCCGGATAATTGGCGCCGGTCGCCGCGGACAGATCCGTGTCCTTAACGGTCGAGTCGGTGAGTGTCGAAGGGGGGACTTGAACCCCCACGCCCTTGCGGGCACCAGCCCCTCAAGCTGGCGCGTCTGCCAATTCCGCCACTTCGACTTGGGACGGGACAAGTTAGCGCACGCGCCTCGTGCTAATGACCTCAGTACGGTGCCACCCGTGACCCGCTGGTTCTCGCGACACCGCGGCGCGTTGGAAGGCGATCTTGGCCCTGGTGAACAGCTGCTTGACGCCGATCGCGTGCGCGTCAGCCGCCCGCGCCGCTCCCCCCGATCGCTCCCCCGCGGTGGGTTCATTCTCGGCGTGACCGACCGCCGCATTGCCATGTGGACCGCGTCGACGTGGCTGGCCCGACCCGAAGCGTTGGCGATCTCGTGGTCCTACGACGAGGGCATCGTGCTGGCTCGGGCACCGCTCGGGCGGCTGCGGTTGCTGCTCCCCGATCGGACCATCGTGACGCTGAACTCCTATGGCAGCTGGAGCATCCGCCACCTCGCCGGTGCGGCTAGACGACCGTGATGACCTCGGCGAAATGACACGCCACGCGATGACCCTCGCCGTTGCCGTGGTCGGCCAGGGGCGGCTCGACTTCCGCGCAGATGTCCTGCGCCTTCCAGCAGCGCGTGCGGAACCGGCAGCCCGACGGCGGGTTGACCGGGCTCGGCACGTCGCCCGACAACACGATGCGCTCCCGCTGGCGTTCCTTCCGGGGGTCGGGCACGGGCACGGCCGATAGCAGCGCCTGCGTGTAGGGGTGCATCGGCGAGTCGTAGACGTCGTTCCGCTTGCCGATCTCCACGATCTTGCCGAGATACATCACTGCGACTTCATCGCAGATATGGCGTACGACCGACAGGTCGTGGGCGATAAACACGTACGCCAGACCGAGCTCGTCCTGAAGGTCTTCGAGCAGATTGACCACGCCCGCCTGGATCGACACGTCGAGCGCGGACACGGGCTCGTCGAGGACAAGCAGCTCAGGATCGAGCGCGAGAGCAGCGCGCGATGCCGATGCGCTGGCGCTGACCGCCGGAGAACTCGTGCGGGTAGCGGTTGGCGAACTCGGGCTTCAGGTGACACAGCTCGAGAAGTTCGAGCACGCGATCGCCACTCGTGCCCTTGTGCGTGCGGTGGATACGCATCGGCTCTTCGATGATCGACTGGACCGTCATCCGCGGATTCAGCGACGCGTACGGATCTTGGAACACGATTTGCATCTCTGCTCGCAGGGGACGCAGCGATCGGGTCGAGCGCCCTACGACTTCTTCGCCCTTGAATCGCACCGAGCCCGACGTGGCCGGAATAAGGCCGAGCACGACGCGTCCGGTCGTCGACTTCCCGCAACCGGACTCCCCGACCAAGCCGAGGGTCGAACCCTTGGAGACCGAGAAGCTGACGCCGGCGACCGCACTGACTTTGGCGACCTCGCGTTGCAGCAGCCCGCCTCGGACCGAGAACTCCTTGACGAGATCGGTGACCTCGAGGATCGGCGGCGTATCGGTCATACGAGATCGGGCGTGATCGAGCCCTCTTCCTCAGGTGTGGCGGCGGCGAGGTCAGTGGTGCTCAACGCGGGCAGGGCTTCGGCGAAGTGGCAGGCGGAGCGATGGCGCGGCTCGACGCTGCGAAGCTCGGGCACGTCGGTGCTGCACGGCGCCGGAAGCTTCGCGTCGTTGCACCGCGGATGGAACGCGCATCCCGCGGGATCCTGATCATCGACGGCGGTTGTCCCTTGATCCGGTTCAGTCGCGCCAGACGCGTGCCGTCGACGCGGGGCAGGGATGCGAGCAGCCCACGCGTGTAGGGATGGCGCGGGTTGTAGAACAGGTCGCCGACGTTCGCGAGTTCAACCTCGCGTCCCGCGTACATCACCAGGACGCGATCGGCGACGCCGGCGACCACGCCAAGGTCGTGGGTGATCAGGAGCAGGCTTGAGCGCGTCCGCTCCTGGATGCGTTCGAAGACGTCGAGCACCTGGGCCTGGATCGTCACATCCAGCGCGGTCGTGGGCTCGTCGGCGATCAGAAGCTCGGGTTCGTTGGCTATAGCCATGGCGATCATCGCCCGCTGCCGCATGCCGCCGGAGTACTCGTGCGGATACTGGTTCGACCCGGCCCGAAGGATTCGGAATGCCGACGGTTTCGAGGAGACTGATCACCCGCGCCTTCAGATCTTCGCGCTCCATGTCGTGGTGGACCGAGATCGCTTCGCTGATCTGGTCGCCGACGGTGAAGACCGGGTTCAGCGCCGTAAGTGCATCCTGAAACACCATGGCGATCTTCTCGCCGCGCAGCGGGCGCAGTTCCTGCTCGCTGAGGCCGAGCAGTTCCCGACCGCGCAGCTTGATGCTTCCCGTCACGTGCGCCGTTTTCGGCAGCAGGCCAAGGATCGCCATCGACGTAACGCTCTTGCCGGAACCCGACTCGCCAACAATCCCGACTGTCTCGTTTTCGCGCACCGCGAACGTGAGTCCGCCGACAGCGTGGACGTCGCCGTCGTCGGTCGGGAACGTGACGGTCAGATCCGTGACCTCGAGCACCGGCTCCGAGCTGGCCGTACGCAGAGTCGCCATCAGTGTTTGGCCTGGGGATCGAAGGCGTCGCGCAGTCCGTCGCCGAGGAAATTCACACACAACACCGTCAGGAGAATGAACATCCCGGGGTAATAGAGCAGGTGGGTATTGATCGAGAAGTTGCCTTCCGCCGAGGAGAGCATGTGACCCCACGATTCATCCGGGATCTGGATACCGAAGCCGAGAAAGGACAGGGTCGATTCGGTGATGATCGCTCCCGCGATGGCCAGCGTCGCGTTCACGAGGATCGGCCCGATGCAGTTCGGCAGGATGTGCCGCGTGATGACGCGAGAGCTGGAGGCGCCGGCGGCGCGCGCCGCCTCCACGTACTCCTTCTCCTTGATCGACAGCACCTGCCCGCGCACGATGCGCGCCACGTACATCCATCCGAGCGCGGCGAGCACGATGATGATCCAGTTCACCGTGTGCCCGAACTTCTTCAGCGCGATGGCGAGTACGGCGATCGAAGGCACGACGAGAAACAGATCCGTCGCCCGCATGAGCAACTGATCCGACAGCTTGCCGAAGTATCCGGCGATCGATCCGATCGTGGTGCCGATCACGGTCGAAATCAACGCGACCGCCAGCCCGATCTTGAGCGACACCTGCCCGGCGTACAGCAAGCGTCGTGAGCTGGTCGATGCCGAGGTTGTCGGTTCCGAGCCAGTGCTTCCCGCTCGGTCCTGTCGGCCCGAGCACGAGGTCCTGCTGACCCTTCGGGTATGGGGCGATCCAGCTCGCGCCAAAGCACGCGAGGAGAAGAAGCAGCAATACGACGGCGCTGACCATCGCGACGCGATGGCGGAAGAACCGGCGGCGCATGAGCTGCCATTGCGTGCGCGGTTCGGCCTCGGCTTCGTCGATGAGCGCCATCTGCTCGATCACGACAACCGGATCCTTGGGTCGAGGATGCCGTAGAGCAGGTCGGCGACGAGGTTGAAGAAGATGATGACCACGGCGGCCACCAGCATCCACGCTTCGAGCACGTACGCGTCGCCCTGCTGAATCGCGGTGAAGAAGATCCGGCCCATGCCACCGATGGAGAAAATCTGTTCGGTGATGATGAGGCCGCCGAACAACGCGCCGAAGTCGAGCGCGACGACGGTGACGAACGGGATCAGTGCATTGCGCAGCGCGTGCTTGAGCACCACTTGCCGCCGAGGCAGACCCTTCGCGCTGAGCCGTGCGGACATAGTCCGCGTTCAGCGCATCCAGCATCGAGGCGCGCTCGTAGCGGCTCCACGACGCGACGATCTGCACGCACAGCGTGGCGATCGGCAGCGGCAGGTGCTTGAGGTAGTCGAGATCGAAGGCGGTGCTGTCGCCGGTGTGGAGCCCGAGCGACAGCAGCCAATGGTGTTGGACCGCGAAGAACTGGATCGCGATCAGCCCGAACCAGAAGGGCGGCATCGCCACCCCGATGTACGACAGGCCCGTGAACACGTAGTCGAGGGTCGAGTACTGGCGGACGGCGGAATAGACGCCGATCGCCAGAGCGAGAATGCACGATACGGCCGCACCGATGAGGATCAGCTGCAACGTGTTGCCCATCCCGCGGCGGATGGTCTTGCTCACGTCCTCCCGGGTGACCTCACTCTGGCCGAAGTCGCCGGTGCGCCGCGTTGGCGAGCCAGCTGCCGTACTGGGTGATCAACGGCCGGTCGAGCCCGAGGCGCTGCTGTTCGCGGATCCGCACCTCCGGATCCCGCGACGCCGCGAGTCGGGCCGTGGGATCAAACGTGCTGCGGACGAACGCGAAGAGCAGGAACGAAGCGATGAGCAGAACGGGGACCGAGTATGCGACGCGTCGGATTGAGTACGTCAGCATCTCGGTCCCCCTTCCGTCTAGCTCCTAACTCCCCACAAGTTGATGTTCCAGAACGGGCCAAGCAAGCCGTTGTCCGCCACGGGACCGACGACCTTGGTGTTCCAGAGCAGGATGGTCGGTAGCGGGTCGATCGGCAGGCTGATCACATTGTCGGCCGCGATCTTGCTGGCCTGTTTGCCAACGGCGGACTACCTCGGCGTCGTCGAGCTCGCCGTCCATCTTGAGCAGCAGCGTGTCGAGTTCGGGATACTCGGTGCGGGTGTAGTTGTTGCCACCCGTCTTACCGATGGGCTGGCATGTTCTTCGAGCAGAACAGGTTGCACGTGCTCGGGCCGAGCGTGGTCAGCACCTGGGCGTAGATGGCGGCCTGGAAGTCGCCCTTGGGCAGCGCATTACCGAACAAGGTCGCCGGCGGCGAGGTTGTCCACGCCCATGTCGATCCCGGCGGCCTTCAACTGCGTTTGCAGAATCTGCTGCGTGGTCTCACGGCGCTTGTTGCCGGCCGTGGTCCGTACCTTGAACGACAGCTTCTGGCCGCCCTTCGCATAGATCCCGTCGCTGCCCTTGGCGTAACCGGCGCCGGTGAGCAACTCGTCGACCTTGGCGAGATCGAGCTCGTACTTCGCGAACGCCTTCGGGTCGGCGTACTTGCTCGACGATCGTGGCGTTGATGTCCTGCAGTGGCGCCTTCACGCCCAAAGCACCGAAGAGACGCTCAACGATCGCCGCGCGGTCGATGGCGTACGCCACCGCCTTACGCACTGCCACGTCGTTGAACGGCGCGACGCCGTTGTTCATCCACAGCGCCTCGAAGTTGCCGGTCTTGACCGCGCTGATGTCCTTCTTCGTATTGGGCAGCCCGGCGTTGATCTGGTCGACCGCGTCGAGCTGCGGCTGCGGATAGATCACGGAGGTCTGGCCTGACTTGAACGCGG
The DNA here is from genome assembly GCA_963769985.1 of uncultured Actinomycetes bacterium. Lineage (GTDB taxonomy): Bacteria > Actinomycetota > Acidimicrobiia > Acidimicrobiales > JACCXE01 > JACCXE01. The sequence goes on from CAVYNR010000009.1 coordinate 9,613, forward strand.
TGAACTCGGCGGAGGTGTCGGCTTGGACCTTGAAGATCACCTTGTCGAGGTTCGGCTTCGTACCCCAGTAATTGGGGTTCGGGACGAGCGTGATGTTGTCGGTCTTTGTCCATGCCGTCGAGGATCCACGGACCAGCCGAGAACTTGTAGCCGTCCTTCATCGCCGCGTCGCGATCCTTGCCCTGAAGCAAGTGACTCGGGAAGATGCCGTAGTTGCCGGTGAACAGGCCCTTCCAGTCCTGATAGGTCTGGCCGGGCTTGAACGTGACGACCGCCTGCGAAGGATTCGAGTCGTCGACGCCGGCGATCAGTTCGTAGCCGGTCTTGTCGTAGACGTCGCTCGTGTTCGCGATCTGATCCCACGTGTACTTGAAGTCGGTTGACGTGACCGGCTCGTTGTCGCTCCACACCGCTTCGGGCTAGATGTCATACGTGATCTTCTGCACCGGCTCCGTTTCGAGCTTGGGCTCGCCGGTCAACAAGATGCTGTGCTTGTAGGCGTAGGAACCCGAAGAACTCTTCAGGATGTCGAACGCCCGCGGCATGGTCTGCACCGCCACCATCCAATAGCCCCAGCTCGAACCCGAGCACGTACCGATCCAGTCCATGCAATCCGGTTCTTGCTCCGCGCCTACGACGAGCGTTCCGCCCTTCGGCGCCGCGACGCTTGTCGTGGTCGAACTTGCACCGCCGTCGTCGTCGTCACCACATGCGGTAGCGATCAGGCCGATGCTTAGAACCAAGGCGAGGAGAGCTGCTCCTCGGCGGTGTCGTCTCATAGAACCTCCAGGAAAATCGCGACCCCAAAGTAGGGCCACGCGAATACGCGTACAGATCTGCACGGGATTTCATGTACCCGCAATCCGATGTTCTTAGCGCGTCCAACTCCATGTTTCGAGGTTCCACGCCGGGCCGGCAGCCGCGAACCCGTTCGCCGATACGCCGCGCAACCCGTCGCGCGCCGCCACGACGGGCCGTTCCCGCCACAACGGCACTACGACACCGTCGTCTTTGAGCTTCGTGGTTAGCGCGGCCACGGCGCCGGGTTTGCCGCGCGTCGGCATCGGACGCGAGCACGGCGTCGACGCCACTGGCCTCGCACACCCAGCAGGTTTCGGGTGTCGACGGTTGCAGTCGCACCAGCACGTCGAAGTCACTCGTGGCGTAGGCGGACAGAATCTGGTTGAACTCGCCCTGACGCAACTCGAGCGCGATGCCGCGCGTCGCGGCCGGTGCGCTGCAAGGCGCGCAAGAACAACGCGGTTGGCGGCGACTCGAGCGGCGCCGCGACTGCTGGCGGCGTCTTGAACGCGGGCAACGGCGTGGACGCTGACCGGGCGCGCCGTAGCGGTAGCCGCCTCGCCCGCGAGAAGCACGGCGACAAACCGGGGGACGTCCACCGTGTTGACCACGGCGTGGCGCTGTTCGGGTGACAGCCGCAGCGGATTGGCCAGCAGCGCCACCGTCCAACCACCCTCGTTCGCCGCGCCCTTCACCACGTACGCGTCCTTGATGCGCTCGAGGCGATCGGTGCGTGCGCTAAATGCCGGCGGGGCGATCACGTCGAGCTTGCCCGCCTCAAGCAGTCGTGCCGCGACCTCGGCATCGGGCACGAGGACAAGGCGAACTTCGTCGATCTTGGGCTGGGCGCCGTACCACGCCGGATTCGCGCGCAGCACGGTCTCGAGGTCGGGCGTCATCGTCACGAGCCGGTACGGGCCACCCCACACACCGACGCTGGGCGCGGCGATCGCGTCGAGGCCCGACCACAGTCGTCGCCATCCCGGAAGCGGTTGCGTGAAGTGAACGACGATCACGCCACGCGGCGTCGGGCCGTCAATCGTGGCGACGAATCGAGGGTCGGCGGTGCGGCGCAAGTCGTCGACGGAGATCGCCGTGCCGTCGGACCACGTTGCGCCCGGTCGGATGCGAAACCGCGGCTGACGTCGCGCCACGCTCGGTCTTGTCCGAGCCGCGAGCAACGAGGCTCGGCTCCCACGACCCGTCGGGCTTAGCCCGGAACATCTGCGGCAGCACGAGTGATTTCACGGCGGCGCCGCCGTAGCCCGCCGCAGGATCGGGAGGTAGCCACACGCCGATGCGCACAACGCCCGCCGCCGCCGTCGACGACGTTGTGGACGCTGAACCGGCGCGACCGCCGTCGTCGCTACATGAAGACGCCAATAGCGCGGCGAGGACGGCGAACGTCGTGCGTCGGATCCCGGCTGGCGTCACCGGGACCGCCTTATTGCATACGGAGGGCGAGAATGAGCGTGGTGAAGCCGAACGCGATGACCGCGGCGATCGTCACCCGGTCGAGGTTGCGCTCGACCACGGTGGATCCAGCCGCCACCGAGCCCATGCCGCCGAACATGTCCGACAGGCCGCCGCCGCGTCCGCTGTGCAACAGGATCAACACGATGAGCAGCAGCGAGATCAGGACGTGAATCGCGACGAGCACGCCTGTGATCGAGAAGATGGTGGCGGCAAGCAGACCGGTAAGCACGGCGGGCGATTCTAGTAGGAGACGATCGCCGCGAACTCATCGGGATCGAGACTGGCGCCACCGACAAGGGCGCCATCGATGTCGGCGCACGCCATCAACTCGGCGATATTCGCCGGTTTCACGGATCCGCCGTACTGCACCCGCACCGTCGCCGCCGCCTCCGCTCCGGAGAGATCCGCGACGGTCTTGCGCACAATGGCGCACATCGCCTGGGCGTCTTCGGCGGTGGCGGTGCGGCCGGTGCCGATCGCCCAGATCGGCTCGTAGGCGATGACGAGTCGGCCGACATCGCCGGGGGCGACGCCGGCGAGACCGGCGCGCACCTGGCCCGAGACTTTGGACTCGGCCTCGCCCGCCTCACGCTCGTCGAGTGTCTCGCCGCAACACATGACCGGCGTCATGCCGTGCTTGAGGATGGCGAGCACCTTCTTGTTCACCATGTCGTCGGTCTCGCCGAAGATCTCGCGCCGTTCCGAGTGGCCGGCGATCACCAGCGACACGTTGAGCTTGGCCAGGAACGCGGGGCTGACTTCGCCGGTGAACGCGCCTTTGTCGTCGAAGTGGCAGTGCTGCGCGCCGAGGAGGATCTCCATGTTGTCGACGTCGATCAGCGTCTGAAGCGCCCGCAGGTCGGTGAAGGGCGGATGGATCGACACGTCGACCGACTTGTACACGTCGACCGAGAGACGAAACACCAGCTTCTGTATGACGCGGATCGCCTCGAGATGATCGTGGTGCATCTTCCAGTTCCCACTGATCAGCGGCTTGCGTGCGGCGGCACTCATGGCTTTACTCCGTTGCGTAGCGCGGCGAGTCCGGGTAGGTCGCCTTGCTCGATGAGTTCGAGCGACGCGCCCCGCCGGTTGAAATGTGGTCGATGTACTTGTCGAGCTTGAACTGCGCGACGGCCGCCGCGGAGTCGCCACCGCCGATGACGGTGAACGCGCGGTCGGCGTCGGCGCACGCTTGGGCGATCGCGCGGGTGCCCGCCGCGAAACGGGGGTCCTCGAACACGCCCATGGGTCCGTTCCACAGCACGGTGCGCGCCGTGGCAACCACGTCGCTGAAGATGGCGGCGGAGTACGGGCCGATGTCGAGGCCCTTCCAGCCTGCGGGCAGGTTCACGCCGCCCGTCTGCACTTCGCCGCTGGGACCGAGCGCGACAACGTCTTCGGGCAACACGATGTGCTTGCCGCTGTGCAACAAGCTCCTGCATGCGTCGATCTGATCTTCCTGCAACAGCGAGTCGCCAACGTCGTGGCCCTGCGCGGCCAGGAAGGTGAAGCACATGCCGCCGCCGATGATCAGCGTGTCGACCTTGTCGAGCAGCGCGTTGATCACGCCGAGCTTGTCGCTCACCTTCGAACCGCCGAGGATGGCGACAAAGGGCTTGGCCGGCTTGGTGAGGAGGCTGCCCAGCACGTCGATTTCCTTCGCGAGCAGGCGACCGGCCGCGCTCGGAACGAACTGAGGAGGGCCGACGATCGACGCGTGCGCACGGTGCGACGCGCCGAACGCGTCGTTGACGTAGAGATCGACTCCGTCGACCAGTCGTTTGACGAACGCGGGGTCGTTCGCTTCCTCGCCCGGATCGAAACGGAGGTTCTCGCGAAGTTCGACTTCTGGTGCGAGCTCGTTCAGTCGGGCGCGCACCGCGTCCATGGAGTACTTCGGATCCGTCTGACCCTTTGGACGACCGAGGTGCGAACACGTCGTGACGCGCGCACCGCCGTTCGCCAGATACGTCAGGGTCGGCAGTGCGGCACGGATGCGCAGGTCGTCGGTGATCACGCCGTCGACCGACGGCACGTTGAAGTCACAGCGCACCAAGACGTGTTTCCCGCGTACGTCACCGAGATCCTCGAGGACGGGGACGCCGTCTGCGGGATTCACGACCTACTTACCGGCGGTGATGCGCACGAGGTCGACGAGGCGGCTGGAGTAACCCCACTCGTTGTCGTACCAACCAAAGACTTTGACCAGGTTGCCCATAGCCATGGTGAGCGGCGCGTCGAACGTGCAGCTCGCGGGCGAGCCGACGATGTCACTCGACACGATCGGCGCCTCGTTGTACACGAGGACCTCGGCAAGCGGACCCTTGGTCGCAGCGACGCGGAACGCGTCGTTGATCTCGTCGACGGTCACGTCCCGATGCAAGATCGCCGTGAAGTCTGTGATCGATCCGTCGGGCACGGGCACGCGCAACGACGTGCCGTCGAGCTTGCCCTTCATCGCCTCCAACACGAGCGCGGTCGCGCGCGCCGCGCCGGTAGCGGTGGGGATGATGTTGATCGCGGCGCTGCGCGCTTCGCGCAGATCCTTACTGGCGGGCCCGTCGACGAGGGCTTGTGTGGAGGTGTACGCGTGAACCGTCGTCATCAGACCGCTGCTCGACACCGAAGGCCTCGTCGAGCACCCGTACCATCGGTACGAAGCAGTTCGTGGTACACGACGCGTTCGAGATCACCTTGTGCGTTGCGGGATCGAACGTGTCGTCGTTGACGCCGACGACGAAGGTCGCGTCAGCACCAGCCGAGGGCGCACTGACGATCACCAGCGGCGCGCCGGCGTCGAGGTGAACCGCGGCCTTTTCGCGTGCCGTGAAAATGCCTGTCGACTCGACGACGACGTCGACGCCGAGTTCGCCCCACGGAAGCTTGGCCGGCTCGCGCTCGGCGAGGATCTTCAGAACGTCGCCGTCGACGCTGATGCCTTCGTCGACGACCTCGATGTCCACTCCCTTCCATCCGCCGAGAATCGAGTCGTGCCGCAGCAAATGCGCCATGAGCTCTACCGACCCAAGGTCGTTCGCCGCGACGAAATCGAAGTCCGCTCCGGTCGTCTTCGCTGCTCGGAAAAAGTTGCGACCGATTCGGCCGAAGCCGTTGATGCCGACGCGAATTGCCATGTTCACAAACTCCTTGGGTTTTGGAGGATCTTGGCCTATCCCACTAGATCGGCGAGGGCCTTCGCCAGTTGGGCGGGGTCGTGGGCCGGGGCGTCGATACGCGCAATCGATCGGCGCGCCGCCTGGACGTCGGCTGGCAGGTCGCCGTCGGCCATCGTTGCGTGCTCGTCGATCAGGGCGATGTCGGGCCGGATGCCGTGGGCGGCGAGTGCGTGGAGATGGTCGGCGAGGTCGTATCCGGCGGTGCTACGGACCGACCGCAGGTTGGCGACGAAGACCGACTTCGCTTTGGCGCGGCTAATCGCGTCGGTGATCGCGGGCACGACCAGGACCGCCAGCAGACTCGTGTGGAGCGAGCCCGGGCCGATGATGATCTGATCCGCTGCCGCGATCGCGTCGAGGACGCCTTCGGGCGTGGCCGGGTTCGGCGGGTCCAGTCGGAGGCGCTCGATGTTGGCGGCGCTGTCGATCTCGACCTGGCCTTGGCGCGTTGATCCGTCGATGAAATCGGCGATGAGCACGACCGGATCCGTGGTCGCGGGCAAGACGTCGCCGCACGCGCCGAGAAGGCGACCCGTTTCGGCGAGCGCGGCCACAAAGTCGCCGCTGGCCGCGGTGAGACCGGCGATCACCAGGTTGCCGACCGGATGGCCGTCGAGCTCGCCGGCATCGAAGCGATGCTCGAAGGCCTGCGCGAGCAGGGAGTCCTCGTCGGCGAGGGCGCCAAGGCAACGACGCAGGTCTCCGGGAGCGCCGATGCCCAGCGCCCGGCGGAGGCGTCCGGAACTGCCCCCGTCGTCGGCTACCGAGACCACGGCGGTAATCCGACCGGCGTAGGTGCGCACGGCGCGCAACGTCGTGGCTAAGCCGTGGCCGCCACCGAGCGCGACAACCGCGGGACCTCCGGGTGTCGGGATGGTGGGCGTCATTTCTGCACGTCGCGGTGCGCGATGTTCGCCATAAAGCCACGCAGTTCGATCATCTCGTGCACGGCCTCGGCGATGGCGACCGAGCGGTGGCGCCCACCCGTGCAGCCGACCGCGATCGTGAGGTACGCCTTGCCCTCGTCGACGTATGCCGGCAACAGCAGACCCATCAGCTCGTCGATCTTGTGGAGGAAGTCCTTCGCCGCCGGCTGGCCCAGCACGTAGTCACGCACGTCGACGTCGAGACCGGTGTGCGGGCGGAGTTCGGGAATCCAGTGCGGGTTCGGGAGGAACCGGCAGTCGAACACGAGGTCGGCGTCACGCGGCAGACCATGGCTGTAGCCGAACGACACTACGGCGATACGAAGTTTCGAACCGTCGCGCGCCTCGGAGGCGAACAGGTCGAGGATGCGGTCGCGCAGCTGGTGCACGTTGAGGTCGGTCGTGTCGACCACCACGTCGGCCAGCCGACGTACCGGCGCGAGGAGCGCGCGCTCGAGGGCGATTGCATCCTCGACCCCTTCGCCTTCCACGGGATGGCGCCGGCGGGTGCCCTCGAATCGCCGCACGAGCACCTCGTCAGCCGCCTCGAGGTAAAGCACGCGTACGGGTGTGCCGCTCGTGCGGAGGTCGGTGATGGCTTCGTCGAGGCCGCCGAGTTCGGTGCCGGCCCGTCCGACCACCAGCGCGATGCGTTCGGAACCGCCCGGTCGGGCGACGAGGTCGACGACGCGTCCCGCCAGTTCCGGCGGCATGTTGTCCACGACGAACCAGCCGGCGTCCTCGAACGTGGCCGCCGCCGTAGACCGCCCTGCACCGGACATCCCGGCGACGACAACGAGCTCTCCCACACCCTCAGTGTGACACCCCCCTGCTTTACTCCGGAGCACTCCCCCGCATCGCACCATGCATCGCGACGCACCACCACTTCTGGTGAGTTTCCGTCGTCTGGCAACGGAAAGTGTCCAGAAGGGGATCGCTACATGGAAGGCGATGAAGAAACAGGAGGCTCGGCGTTCTCGCGGCTGATCGAGCTCGCGGAAACTCAGCTTGGGCTCTTCACTACGAAACAGGCCGACGGGCTCGGTGTCACCGAGGCAACGTTGCGCACGCGGTTGGCGAGCCGCGCAATCGGGCGTCGTCACAAGGGTGTGTACGTCTTCGGTGGTCACAAACTGTCTTCCGCTGGGGTACATCTGGCGTCGGTGCTTGCAGGCCCGTCGTCGGCGAGATCGACGCATAGAGCGGCTGCGTGGTTGTGGGGCATGACGCCGCACGAGCAGAAGCCGGAAATCACCTCCACGGCGCAACGCGCGCGGATACCTGGAGTCCGAACTCACTTCACGGTCACTCCACCGGCACCGACGGTCATCCGAATGGCCGTTCCGACTTCGAGCGCGGCCGAAACGATTCTCGATCTCGGCGCGGTGGTGTCACTCGAATGCGTGCGGGACGCCCTAGATCGTGGCATCGCTCGAAGGATTCTCACTCCGATGGCCGCGCTCCAAGAGCTCGAACGGCGCGGCGGCATCGGAGTTCGCGGCACCGCGAAGCTCCGAACGCTGCTCGATGACGCGGGAATATCGGGCAGTCATCATCCGTCAGTGCTGGAGGCAAAGACTCGTCGTCTGATTCAGAAGGCCGGACTACCGCAACCCGAGTGTGAGCTTGTTGTCGGCAAGAACGGCGAGTATCGACTCGACTTCTGCTGGCCTGATCTCATGCTGGCGGTCGAGGTCGACGGTTGGATGTATCACTCATCGTTTGACGCCTTTTGGGGAAATAAGACGCGAAAAAACTCGCTCACCGTCGAGGGATTTGCCATTCTCGAGTACACGTGGATGCATGTCACGAAAACGCCGGCGCTTGTGATCCGGGAGATACGAGCGGCGGCCGATGCCCGTCGGCGGACGCTCTGTGGTCAGATTTCGTTGCTCAGTCACGGAAACTGACCAACAGTCGGGACGGAGTTGCGGCTCACGGGCTGGGCTTGTCGGCGCGGAGGTAGAGGAGGCGGGGGATGGTGGCGGCGGCGCGGTATTCCTCGGCGATGGCTAGGAAGCCTTCGGGTGGGGCCGGTTCCAGCATGCGGCCGATAGTGAGGCCGGCATCGATGAGGGCGTTGACATAGATCGACAGGGGGCGGTGGACGAAGGGCAGGCGCACGCCGGGCGCGATCTCCTCGATCGAGTGGTCCTCCACGAGATAGGGCCCGATGCGCCAGTACTCCTCGTCGAGATCAACGTCGACGATCCAACCGGAACCTGGTGTCTGAAGCAGTGGGTGATTCAGAAAGAAGCAGAACCGCCCACCGGGCGCCAACACCCGAGCGACTTCGCGGATGGCGGCGTCGGCGTCATGGATGTGCTCGAACACGAGGCATGCGATGACCGCGTCGAACGACGCGCCGGCGAATGGCAGCGGCTCAGCAAGCGACCGGGCGTAAAGCGCTCCCCCGCCGCGCCGCGCCGCCTCGTCGAGCTGGCTACGTGTGGGATCGACGCCAACAGCCAACTCCGCGCCGCGTTCGACGGCGAGTCGCGCGAGCTGTCCCTCCCCGGTGCCGACGTCGAGCACGCGCCGCCGTCCCGCAAGCTCCTCGACCGCGAGCGGAATGATCTGCTCGACGTACTCGGGGTCAGCGCCTTCGGTGAATCCCTCCTGCCACCACGCTGAGTTCTCCTCCCACAGATCGTCGTCAGCCATGGCGGTGGAGCTTGTCGTACACCGCGTCCGCCACCGCGGTCGGAAGGAACGACAGCGCCTCCAAATCCTCCCGTGATGCGTTCTGCACGGCGCGCACGCCGCCCATCGCGTCGACCAGCCGCTTCTTGCGCGTGGGACCGAGACCGGGGATGTCGTCGAGGACCGACTTGATCATGCGCTTGTTACGCAGCTGCCGGTGATACGAGATCGCGAACCGGTGCGCCTCGTCGCGCACACGCTGCAACAGGTAGAGCGCCTCGGACTGACGGGAGATGCGAATCGGCTCGCTGCGTCCGGGCACGAACACTTCTTCGAACTGCTTGGCCAAGGACGCGACCGGGATCTCGTCGTCAAGGCCGAGGTCTTCGAGCACGCGCACCGCGACGCCCAACTGACCCTTGCCGCCGTCGACCAACAACAGCTGCGGCGGGTAGGCGAACTTTTGACCCTTCTCCAACGGGCGCCGGCGCTCGGCCAGCAGCGCGCTGAACCGGCGCGTCAACACTTCCTCCATCGCCGCGTAGTCGTCGTTGCCGCCCACCTGCTTTACCTTGAAGCGCCGGTACTCCGACTTGCGCGGCAACCCGTCCTCCATCACCACCATCGAGCCCACGTAGTCCGAACCCTGGATATGGCTCATGTCGAAGCACTCGATGCGCAACGGCGGTTCAGGTAACGACAGTTGTTGCTGCAGTTCGTTCAATGCCTGCGCCGCGGCTGTTGTGATCCGTCGCCCGCTTCAGTCGCGACCGATGAAATTCGTCCGCCACGTTACGCGTGACGGTTTCCTGCAACGCCCGCTTGTCGCCGCGTTGGGGCACGCGAATGGTGACGGGACCCTCACGGAGCGCGCTTAGCCAGTGCGTGTACAGATCGAGGTCGTCGGGCATCGTCGGCACGAGCACTTGGCGAGGCACGCCCAGCGGCGGTGGGTCGTAGTACAGCCGCTCCAACACGCGGCCGACGAGATCACCCGGTGACAGGTCCTCGACCTTGTCGACCATGATCCCCTTGCGGCCGACCACCCGACCGCGCCGCACGTAGAACACCTGCACAGCGGCCTCGAGTTCGTCCTCGGCGATCCCGAGAATGTCGAAGTCCTCAGGCGTCGTGGTGACGATCTGCTGCTTGGCGATCGCCGCGTTGACGGCGGTCAGCCGGTCGCGCAGGCGCGCCGCGCGTTCGTAGTCCTGCTGGTCCGACGCTTGCAGCATCGCGAGTTCGAGGCGCTTGGTAACCGGATCCGTGTCTCCGTCGAGGAACTGGCACAGCCGCGCACCATGTCGCGGTACGCGTCAGCCGTGACTTCGCCGACGCACGGCCCCGAGCATTGCTCGATGTGGAATAGAAGGCACGGCCGGCCGGAGCGCCGATGGCGTTCGAGTTTGCTGTCCGAGCAGGTGCGGATGGGAAACGTACGGAGCAACAGATCGAGCGTTTCGCGAATCGCATACGCCCGTCCGTACGGGCCGAAGTAGCGCACGCCTTTGCGACGGGCGCCGCGCATGACCATCGCCCGCGGCCATTCCTGGTCGAGCGTGACCGCCAGGTACGGATACGACTTGTCGTCGCGCAGGCGCACGTTGAATCGCGGCTGGTAACGCTGAATGAGGGAGAACTCCAACAGGAGCGCGGCGACGTCAGTGTCCACCTGAATCCACTCGACAGAGGCGGCGTTGCTCATCATCTGAGCGGTGCGCGGATGCAGTGCCACCGGATTCTGGAAGTAGTTCGACAGGCGCGACCGAAGCGACCGCGCCTTGCCGACATAGATGATCCGGCCGTCGCGATCCTTGAATTGATATGAGCCCGGAGTGTCCGGGATCGTCCCCGCGGGCGGGCGCGCAAAGCTCACCCAGGAAGAATGCCCGAACGCTGTGGCACCGATGTGCGGATACAAGGGAATTGTCGGCTCCTGCGTACAGTTGTTACGCATGGTGAGGCTCCAAAGCCCCTTGTCCGAGTCGTACATCGAGGCGTCGCAAGACGAACTCGCTGACCGGATCGCCGCGGCTAAGGCCACGCTCGGCCAGCGGCTCTTCATTCTCGGCCACCACTACCAGCGCGAGGAAGTCATGCGCTGGGCCGACGCCCGCGGCGACAGCTTCGGGCTTTCCCGCATCGCCGCCGATCAGCACGAGGCGGAATTCATCGTCTTCTGCGGCGTGCACTTCATGGCCGAGTCCGCCGACATTCTCACCGGCGATCACCAGCAAGTGATCCTCCCCGACCTCAACGCCGGCTGTTCGATGGCCGACATGGCCGACATCGACAGTGTGGAGGAGGCCTGGGCCGAGATCGCCGCCGTCACCGACATCGGTTCCGTCGTCCCGATCACGTACATGAACTCGTCGGCCGCGCTCAAAGCGTTCGTCGGTCGACAGGGTGGCGCAGTGTGCACGTCGAGCAACGCGCGGGCGGTGGTCACGTGGGCGCTCGAGCAGCACGGCGACGACACGAAGGTGCTTTTCTTCCCGGACCAGCACCTCGGTCGGAACACCGCCTTCCAACTCGGCTTCGCCGCCGACACGATGCAGCTGTGGAATCCGCGTCTTGACCTCGGCGGTCTCGACGAAGCGGCCGTGAAGTCGGCGCGCTTCCTCCTGTGGAAGGGGCACTGCTCGGTGCACCAACGCTTCAACACCGGTCACGTGGCCGCGTTCCGAGCCGAGCATCCCGACGGGATCGTGATCGCGCATCCTGAGTGCTCGCACGAGGTGTGCGAAGCCGCTGACCAGGTGGGCTCGACCGACTTCATCATCAAGGCGGTGCAGGCCTCTCCGGAGGGCAGCGTGATCGCGATCGGCACCGAGATTCATCTCGTGGACCGGCTCGCCCGCGAGACCGAGGGTCGCACCGTGAAATCACTCGACCCGCTGATCTGTCCGTGCTCGACCATGTTCCGAGTCGATGCGCCCCATTTGTGCTGGGTGCTCGAGGAACTCGTCGCCGGCAACGTGGTCAACCGCATCACCGTTGATACCGAGACGGCGACGTGGGCCAAGGTCGCCCTCGAACGCATGCTCGCAATCGTCTAGCTCAGGCGGTTCATCGAACTGTCGATAGGCAAACATGGGCACTGGCCGTTACCTGTCGCGCCATCCCGCCGACCGCATCGCCGCCTTTGCACTGACGCTGGCGGTCTTCAGTGCCGAGTGGTTCCGGCATGCGACGTTCCGCTCGACGTCCTACGACCTAGCCATTTTCGACCAAGCCGTGTGGAAGATGGCGAACGGACGCGGGGCGACATCGACCTTGATCGGTTGGAATATCTTCGCCGACCACCTCTCGCCCGTCCTGCTGGTTTTCGTGCCGCTCTACCGGCTCATCGCGACGCCGTTGTGGTTCTTCGCCGCGCAGGCGCTGGCCATCGGCGTGGCGCTGCTGTGTGTGCGTCCGTTGGCGCGCGCCGTCGGCCTGCCCGAGCGCGGCTGGGCGGTCGTGGCGCTCATCGGGGCGTACCTGGTGAACCCCGCCATCTGGAACGCGGCCCTCTACGACTTTCACCCCTTGATCTTGGCGATCCCGATCATGTTCGTGGCGTGCATCGCCGCGTTGCGTCACGACCACCGCGTCCTGCTGGTCTCACTGATCGCAATGGCGCTCGTGCGAGACGACCTCACAGTGGCGGCGAGCGTCATTGCGTTGGTCGGCTGGCGGAGTGACGACGCGCGGGGCCACCGACGCCGCCTCGCAATCGTCGCCGCCGGCGTCACGTGGATGCTGCTCGGCGCGCGACTCGGGTCCCTGATCGGGATCCACGCGCTTCTTCGAGCTGCGTTACGACTATCTCGGCGCCAGCCCGTTCGACGCCATCCGCCATCCGTGGGACGCGTTCGTCGGAGTTGTGGGCCACGTGGGTTCGGCGAGAAGCGTGTACTTCCTCGTCGCGCTCATGCTGCCCTTGGCCTTCACCTCATTGGGCTCGCCCGCGTGGTTCGGACTCGCGCTGCTGCTGACCCTTCCGAACCTGGCCAGCAGCGACCCGAATCTTCAGTCGGCGTCGTTCCAATACGGCGCGCCGCTCATGCCGATGATGTTTTTGGCCGCCGCCGGCACGTTGCGCAAGCTCCCGGAGTGGGTGCACGAACGAGCGCCCGCCCTTGTTGGCGCCCTCGCCGTGACCAGCTTTGTCGTTCTCGGGCCACCCGCGACCCAGGCGCTGAGCGCAGCGGCCGTCGCGCCCGACGACACGGCGTGATGCGATCGCCTCGATTCGAGGCTCTGATCGTGTATCGGCGACGGCGTTCCTCGGACCGCATGTGGCGGGCCGCGACGTACTGCTCCCGTTCCCCGCGCCCTTCCTCGAGCTAGAGCACCGCGCCTTTCTCGACGACAGCGTGAGGGACACGTCACCGGCTGCGCAGGACCGCGTGAACGTCGTGCTCGTCGCCGCGCCCTCGACGGGTCTCGACGCGCACGCGACTCGCGCGTTCGAGGCCGTGGCGAGAACGGAAGGCTTCATCGCTGAGTCCTACGGCTCCGTCACCGTTTACCGACGCGATCCCTAACCACTGCATTTCCGGCCAGAACGGCCGATAGGCCAACTATGGGCACCCGCCCCCATCTCTCGCGCCACAGGGCCGACCGCCTGATTGCCGTTGCCATGACGCTGGCGGTGTTCGGCGCGGCGACATTTCGCCACGTCACGTTCCGCACCGGCGTGTATGACCTGGCGGTCTTCGAACAGGTCGTGTGGAAGATGGCGAACGGACGCGGCGCCACCTCCACACTGACGGCCTGGAACGCGTTTGGCGATCACCTCTCGCCCGTGCTGCTCGTATTCGTGCCGTTGTACTGGCTGATCGCGACGCCGCTGTGGTTCTTTGGCGCGCAGGCTCTCGCGGTTGGACTCGGCGTCTTGTGCGTGCGGCCACTCGTCGAGGCGGCCGGTTTGCATGACCGGCAGACCGTGCAGACGTGGCTGGTCGTCGCGTTCGCCCTGAACCCCGCGATCTGGAACGCCGCACTCTTCGACTTCCATCCGACGACGCTCGCAGTGCCTGTTCTGATGCTCGGCTGCACCGCGGCGTTGCGCCACCAGCACCGCGGACTGTGGCTGGCGTTTGGTGCGCTGGTGTTTCTCCGCGACGACCTCGCGCTCGCGGGCGCGGCCGTCGCGTGTGTTGGATTTATGTCTGATGCAGCGCGTGGCCGGCGCTGGCGCGCCGCGTTGATCATGACCGCGCTCGGATGGACCGTCCTCGGCGCTCAGGTCGGAACCGCATTAGGCGCGTCGCGGGCATTTCGCGGAGCGCTACGGCTACCTCGGCGAGTCGATGACCGACGCCGCTCTGCATCCGTTGCACGCGTTGACCGGCCTGGTGCAGCACGTGTTCATCGTCGACAACCTGTACCTCAGCTTCGCGCTGCTGCTGCCGTTCGTGTTCCTGCCGGTGCGCCGCGTCGCCTGGCTGGGGCTCGCCGCCTTCGTGGCGCTGCCCGTCCTCGCCTCCACCGACCCGAATTTCCACTCTCCGGCGTTCCACTACGGCGCGCCGATCGTGCCGTTCCTCCTGCTGGCCAGTGCGGGTTGTCTTGCGCGGTGGGAGCCCGACTTGCGCCGCGTCAAGTTTGTCGCGGCGCCGCTGGCGGCGATCGGCATCGCCGGTTTCGGACCCCTCGGGACGCGGACGCTCACCGCGTCGACGGTGAACATCGCCGACGCACGCGCCGCCGTCGCCACTATCCGGCCGGGGGACGGCGTTGCCGCCGCCAATGCCTTCGGGCCCCACCTGGCCGATCGAGAGCTGCTACTGCCATTCCCGTTCCCGTTCGTCGACGTGCCGCTGCGCTTTCCTCTCGACCCGCGCGTGACATCCACGTCAGCGAAATCGCAAGAAGGCGTGGACGTCGTGATCGGTGTTGCTCCAGCGCGCGGCGAGGGCGGCGCCATGGAGACGTTCATGGACAGCGACGTCGCCAGGAACGAGTTCGAACTGACGCGGTTCGGCGACGTGTTGGTGTTTCGCCGCATTACCTAGGCAGGACGATCGCGTGGCAACTGTCACGTATCGCGGGCAGGACCAGGCCATTGTCGGTAGAACTGAGGCAGTGGACAGGTTTGCCGAATGGTTCTGGCGACGTTTCAAAGACCACTACTTCCTCGCGCTCGGGATCGCGGTAACCGCCTTCGACTGCCTGGCCCTCATGGTGCCGGTGGCGATCTTGTTAGGCGGCTTCTGGGAAATGACCGCGGTCGAGACTGCGCAAACCGCCGGCCTCGTCGTGATTGCCGCGGTTATCGCCGTCACCGCGGGCATCGGCGCCGCCCGGGAGACGCGTGGAGTCGTGAACCGATGGGTTGCGGGCGATCACAGCGACCCTCAACACGTGCGCGACGTCGTGCTCACGGGCCCCGAGGCGATGGCGATGCGCGGCGGCGTGCTCGGGTCGCCCTTCCTGCTGTTGGTAGTAACACCGTTCATCGCCGACGCGCTTGAGTTCTCTTGGCGGGGATTCATCGCGGTGGAGTTGATGGCGATGGTCGCGTTGGCGCTGGCCTCGTTCTTGATGGCCAACGGGTTGCGACTGCTGACCGCACCCCTGTTGACCGAGATCGCGGCGGAGATGCCGGTCGACGTTCGCCCGCTCACGAGCACGTGGAGCCTGCGTTCGTTGTTCGGTGTCGGCCTCTTCCTCGGCGCCGCGTCCGCCGGCATGGCCGGTGGCCTCGCCGCCTACGCCTTTAGCGAGAGCAAGCAATCCGCGGCGTTGGCCACGGTCATCGCCGCGCTTGTCATGAGCACGTACGGCGCGTTCTTGAACCGCTTCGGCCTGATCGAGCCCACGCTCGGTCCGCTGCGCCACCTCGTGTCGGCCACCCAGCGCGTCAGCGACGGCGACTACGCGCACGCGATTCCGGTTACCTCGACCGACGAGTTCGGTGAACTTGTCGTCGCGTTCAACACGATGATGAAGGGCCTGCAACAACGCAGTGCACTACACGCCGCCTTCGGTTCCTATGTCGATCCGAGTCTCGCCGCTCGACTGCTGAATCAGGACAACTCGATTTTCGACGGCGAACTCGTCGAAGCCACCGTGTTCTTTGCCGACGTACGCGGGTTCACGAACTACGCCGAGACGGTTGAACCCGAGCAGGCCGTCGCTCAGCTCAACAAGCTGTTCGAGATCCTGGTGCCCGCCATTCGCACGGCGGGCGGTCACCCCAACCGCTACATCGGCGACGGCGTGCTGGCGGTGTTCGGCACGCCCGAGCCGCTGAAGAACCACGCCAACCGCGCCCTGGCCGCCGCTGTCACGATTCAGCGCGAGGTGCGACGCGTGTTCGGTGACGAGCTGCACCTCGGCATCGGCATCAACTCGGGCAAGCTGATCGCCGGCACGATCGGCGGCGGCGGCAAACTCGACTTCACCGTGATCGGCGATGTCGTGAACGTGGCCGCACGCGTCGAGGAACTTACGAAGCAAACCGGCGACTGCATCCTCGTGACGAAAGACACCTTGGATTTGGTCCGCGCTCCCGCCGACATCGTCATCGACCGCGGCAAGCGCATGCTGCGCGGTCGGGCCGAACCAGTGCAGCTCTACGCCATCGAGTCGTAGAACTAGACAATCGGAATGGACGCATTCGCCGCGTGGATTTGGCGACGGTTCCGCCAGCATTTCGTGTGGGCGATGTGGGCGACGGCGGTTGTCACCCTGACCATTGGCCTCGTTCTTCCGGTCTCGTACCTCAGCATCGCGATCACCGAGTCGCGGGTCGGCAACTTCGCCCTTCCTGTGTTGGTGTCGTTTCTGGCGGTTCTCGCCGCGGTGTCGCTGGGCGTGTTCACGTCAAGGCAGATCTCGGGACCGATCCAGGAATGGATCAAAGGCGACCACAGCGACCCAATTCGGGTCAGGGATGCCGCCATCGCCGGACCGCAACGCATGGCGATCCGCGGCCTCACCCTCGTCGCCCCCCTCGGAGTGGTGAACGTCTACGCCTTTGCCGCGGCTTCGCAATTCGCCGCCATTGGGATCATCGGCTTGGCGGCGGTGGCGCTCTATTCGTACCTGGTTGCCACCTTCCTGATTGGCGTGGGCTTCCGCGTACTCCTTCGGCCGCTGCTCGACGAGGTCGCGGTCGAGATCGTCGCCGCCCCACCGCCCGAGGTGCGGATGTGGAGCATCCGTGCCCGCTGGGTGCTCGGCACCTTCAGCGCATGCGTTGCCACCGGCATTGGCAGCGGCGCCGCCGCGTTCCTGTGGGCTGACTCCCCGGGCGTCGCCGTCACCGCGTCGTTCGCGGCCGCGCTCGGCGTGGGCGCGTACGCGACCGTGCTCAACCGGTTCGGCTTGATCGAACCGACGTTGCGCCCGCTGCGAGACTTGACGGCCGCCACCGAGCGCGTCCGGCTAGGCGACTTCAGCCAGCCGATGCCCATTACGTCAACCGACGAATTGGGCGACGTAATCCTCGGCTTCAACGACATGATGATCGGGCTCCAGCAGCGCGAAGCGCTGAATGCCGCGTTCGGTTCGTATGTGGACCCGAGCCTGGCCCGGCGGCTCCTCGCCCAAAACTCGTCGGTCTTCGACGGTGAGCTGGTCGAAGCAACGGTCTTTTTCGCCGATGTGCGCGGCTTCACCAACTATGCCGAAACCGTCGAGCCCGGGGAGGCCGTGGCGCAACTCAACCGTCTCTTCGAAATCTTGGTGCCCGCCATCCGGGACGCGGGCGGGCACCCGAACCGCTACATCGGCGACGGAGTCCTCGCCGTGTTCGGAACGCCGGAGCCGCTGCCCAACCACGCCAACCCGCGGTGTCGGCGGCGGTGCTCATCCAACGAGAAGTACGCCGCGTGTTCGGCGACGAACTGCATCTCGGCATCGGCATTCATTCAGGCAAGGTCATCGCCGGCACGATCGGCGGCGGCGGCAAACTCGACTTCACCGTGATCGGCGACGTGGTGAACGTGGCCCGCGCATCGAAGAACTGACCAAGCAAACCGGCGACGCCATCCTGGTCACACGGGCGACCATGGATCTGGTGCGCGCACCCAAGGAGATCGTCGTTCCCCGAGGACCTCAGCCGCTGCGGGGCCGAAACCAAATGGTGGAGGTCTTCGCGATTCAGACGTAGCGTCGCGCATGGCTGCTGACGATCCCATCCTGTACGACGTCGCCGACAACGTGGCGACCATCACGCTGAACCGCCCCGACCGGCGTAACGCGATCTCAACCCGGATGCTCATGCAGCTCACGGAGCGACTCGAAGAGGCGGACCGATCGCGCAATGTGCGCTGCATCATCGTCACCGGCACCGACCCGGGAGGGTTCTGTGCCGGACTCGACCTCGTCGATGCCACGGGCGGCGAAGGAATCGGCAGTGGCGACGCCGACGGTGGTGGCGGCGGGTCGATGCAAACGCGCCACCTTCCGACCGTGGTGTTGTTCGAGATCGACAAGCCCGTCATCGCCGCCATCAACGGCGGCGCCGCCGGCTACGGGTTCGATCTCGCGCTTGGTTGCGACATTCGCCTGATGGCGGAATCGGCCAAGCTCGCGGCGGCCTTCACCAAGCGCGGCGTGGTGCCGGAGTCCGGCGGCACGTGGTACTTGCCCCGCCTCCTCGGATGGGGCAAAGCCGCCGAGTTGATCTACCTCGGCAAGACCGTTCTGGCGGACGAAGCGCTCGAGCTCGGGCTCGTGAACGCGGTCGTTCCCGACGGCGACCTCATGAAGACGGCCCGGGAGTGGGCCGAAACCATCGCCGCCAACGCTCCCCTCGCCGTGCAGTCAGCGAAGCGGCTGATGCGTCACGGTTGGACCGAGGACTTCCAGTCGCACACTCATCACGTGTTGTTGCAAACGATCAGCCTGTTCGGGACGAAGGACTTCCGCGAGGGGATCACCTCGTTCATGGAGAAGCGCAAGCCCGAGTTCAAAGGGCGTTAGCGGCTAGTTGCGGCCACCCGTGAGGATGGGCAGCAGGAACTTGCCCGTGTAGCTGCCTTTGGCCTTGGCGACGTCTTCGGGTGTACCGGTGGCCACGACCTTGCCGCCGCCGGTGCCGCCTTCGGGGCCGAGGTCGATGATCCAGTCGGCGGTCTTGATGACGTCGAGGTTGTGCTCGATCACCAGCACCGTGTTGCCCGCCTCCACCAGGCGGTCCAGCACACCGAGCAAGCGGCGGATGTCTTCGAAGTGCAGACCGGTGGTCGGCTCGTCGAGCAGGTAGATGGTGTGACCGGTGGAGCGCTTCGCCAGTTCGCTGGCCAGCTTCACACGCTGCGCTTCGCCGCCCGACAACGTGGTCGCGGGCTGGCCTAACCGGACGTAGCCGAGGCCGACGTCGACGATGGTCTGCATGTGCCGAGCGATGATCGGCTGGTTGGCGAAGAACTCGAGCGCTTCCTCGCACGGCATTTCCAATACGTCGGAGATGGACTTGCCCTTGAACGTGATGTCGAGCGTGTCGCGGTTGTAGCGCGCTCCCTTGCACACCTCACACGGAACGTACACGTCGGGCAGGAAGTGCATCTCGATCTTGATCGTGCCGTCGCCCGCGCACTCCTCGCAGCGGCCGCCCTTGACGTTGAAGCTGAACCTTCCGGGCTGGTAGCCGCGCACCTTGGCTTCGGTCGTGCCGGCGAAGAGCTTGCGGATGTGGTCGAAGACGCCGGTGTAGGTAGCCGGGTTTGATCGCGGGGTCCGACCGATCGGCGACTGGTCGATGCTGATGACTTTGTCGAGCGCCTCGATGCCCTCGATGGAACTGTGGCGGCCGGGCGCGGCCTTCGAGCGGTAGACCTTCTGCATCAACGCGTTGAGCAGGATGTCGTTGACCAGCGTGGACTTGCCCGAGCCCGACACGCCGGTGACGGTGATGAACGTGCCGAGCGGGAACTCGACGTCGATGTTCTGCAGGTTGTGCTCGCGGGCACCCTTGACCACCACCCAGTCGTCGGTGGGCTTGCGTCGCGTCTCGGGCACCTCGATGCGCCGGCGCCCGGAGAGATAGGCGCCGGTGATCGACTCCTTGCTCTTTTTGAGGTCGGCCAGGCTGCCCGACACCACAACGCGCCCGCCGTGTTCGCCGGCCCCGGGACCGATATCGACAATGTGGTCGGCGATCGCGATCGTGTCCTCGTCGTGCTCGACGACGATCACCGTGTTGCCAAGGTCGCGCAACCGCATCAGGGTTTCGATGAGGCGGTGGTTGTCGCGCTGGTGCAGGCCGATCGACGGCTCGTCGAGCACGTAGAGCACCCCCACGAGCCCCGAGCCGATCTGGCTGGCGAGGCGGATGCGCTGCGCTTCGCCGCCCGCCAGCGTGGCCGCCGAACGTTCGAGGGTCAGGTAGTCGAGACCGACGTCGAGCAGGAACTGCAACCGGTCGTTGATCTCTTTGACCACACGTTCGGCGATCATCCGTTCGCGCTCGGTCAGTGTGATGGAGCGCAGGAACTTCGAGGCGTCGCCAATGGACATGTTCGACACCGTGGCGATGTTGGTGTCGCCGATCGTCACCGCGAGCGTGGCCGGCTTCAGTCGTGCGCCGCCGCAGTCCGCGCACGGCACCTCGCGCATGTAGCCCTCGATCTGTTCCCTGATCCAGTCGCTGTCGGAATCGACGTGACGCCGCTGCAGGAACGGCACGATGCCTTCGTAGTGCGTGTTGTACGTGCGCTCCCGGCCGTGACGGTTCTTGATCGTGACCTTGATCGAAGTGGCGCCGGCTCCGTACAGGAGGATCTTCTGCTGCGCCTTCTTGAGCTTCTCCCACGGCGACGTCGAACTTGAACCCGTAGTTCTGCGCCACCGCCTCGAGGAGCCGCTGGAAGTACTCGCCGGTTTGCCCCTTCCACGGGTTGATGGCGCCTTCGCGCAAGGACAACTCCGGGTTGGGCACCACGAGGTCGGGATCGACTTCGAAACGGGTGCCGAGACCGGAGCACGTCGGGCACGCGCCGTAGGGCGAGTTGAACGAGAAGTTGCGCGGCGCGAGCTCCTCGAAGGACATGCCGCATTTGGGGCAGGCGAGATGCTGGCTGAACGTGAGCGTCTCGCCCTCGTCTTCACCCTCCTCGTCCCGCGGCACGATCTGAATCTCGATGACGCCCTCGGCCAGCCGCAACGCCGTTTCGAGCGAGTCGGTCAGGCGACGCTTGATGTTGTCCTTCACGACGAGTCGGTCGACGACGATTTCGATCGTGTGGTTCTCGTACCGCGCCAGCTTCACGTCGGCGCGGTCGTTCAGGTCGACCTGCTCGCCGTCGACGCGGGCGCGGGTGAAGCCCTGCCGCACGATGTCGTCGAGCAGTCCTTCGTATTCGCCCTTGCGGCCACGCACGATCGGTGCCAGCACGGCAAAGCGCGTTCCCTGCGGCAGCTCCAGGATGCGGTCGACGATTTGTTGCGGGCTTTGGCGGCGCACAACCGTACCGTCGTTCGGGCAATGCGGGATGCCGATCCGCGCATACAGGAGCCGGAGGTAGTCGTAGACCTCGGTGATGGTGCCGACCGTGGAGCGCGGGTTGCGCGACGCCGACTTCTGGTCGATCGAGATCGCCGGCGATAGCCCGTCGATGAAGTCGACGTCGGGCTTGTCCATCTGCCCCAAGAACTGGCGCGCGTACGCCGATAGCGATTCGACGTAGCGGCGTTGGCCCTCGGCGTAGATCGTGTCGAAGGCCAGGCTCGATTTCCCCGAGCCCGACAGCCCGGTGAAGACGATGAGCTTCTCCCGCGGCAGATCGATCGACACGTTCTGCAGGTTGTGTTCGCGCGCCCCGCGCACGACCAGCCGATCGCTCATTCAGCCCCCACCAAATCGCGCAGCTTCTTTTTCAAGTCACCGATCTCGTCGCGCAGGCGCGCGGCGTACTCGAATCGTAGGTCCGCCGCGGCATCGTGCATCTCCTCTTCCAACGTCCGGATGAGTCGCTCGAGCTGATCGCTCGGCATCTCCCCCAACCCTTCGAGCACGTCGCGGTCGCGCATGCGCGAGCGTGCGCCCTTGTTCGGCACCGGCGCGCCCCGCCCGGGCCGCAGCACGCTGAGGATGTCGTTGACCGCTTTGCGGATCGTCTGCGGGTCGATGCCGTGCTCTTCGTTGTACGCGGTCTGCACACCGCGGCGCCGACTGGTTTCCGACAGCGCCCGGTTCATCGAGTCGGTGACCTTGTCGGCGTACATGATCACCTGGCCCTCGACGTTGCGCGCCGCGCGGCCGATGGTCTGGATCAGCGACGGTCTCAGAACGCAGGAAGCCTTCTTTGTCGGCGTCGAGGATGGCCACGAGCGACACCTCGGGCAAGTCGAGACCCTCGCGAAGCAGGTTGATGCCGACCAACACGTCGAATTCACCTAGACGAAGGTCGCGCAGGATCTCGATGCGTTCGACCGTGTCGATGTTGCTGTGCAGGTAGCGCACCTTCAGACCCTGCTCGAGCAGGTAGTCGGTGAGGTCCTCGGCCATTTTCTTGGTCAGGGTCGTGACCAGCACGCGGTCGCCCATCTCGACGCGGCCGTTGATCTCGTGCATCAGGTCGTCGATCTGGCCCTTCGTGGGCCGCACCATCACCTCGGGATCGATTAGGCCGGTCGGGCGCACGATCTGCTCGACAACCTTGGCCGACTGCTTGATCTCGTACGGCGACGGAGTGGCCGACACGAACACGACCTGGTTCAGCTTCTCTGGAACTCGTCGAACCGCAGCGGCCGGTTGTCAGCCGCCGACGGCAGACGGAAGCCGTGGTCGATCAGCGTCTCCTTGCGCGAGCGGTCGCCCTCGTACTGGCCGTGCAGCTGGGGCACGGTGACGTGGCTCTCGTCGATCACGAGGAGATAGTCGTCAGGGAAGAAGTCCATCAGCGTGGACGCCGGCTCGCCGGCCGCGCGCCCGTCGATGTGGCGGCTGTAGTTCTCGATGCCGTTGCAGTAGCCGACCTCTTGCATCATCTCAAGGTCGTAGGACGTGCGCATCCGCAGGCGTTGGGCCTCAAGCAGCTTGCCTTCCTTCTCGAAGAAGGCGAGGCGCTTCTGCAATTCGTCTTCGATGCGCACCACCGCGTCGCGCAAGCGGCTCGTCACCCGTGACGTAGTGGGTCGCCGGCCACACCGCGAGGTCGTCGAGCACCGCGAGGATCTCGCCAGTAACGGGATCGATGCGCGTGAGGCGCTCGACCTCGTCACCGAACAGCTCAATGCGTACCGACGCCTCTTCGTACGCGGGATGCACCTCGATGCAGTCCCCACGCACCCGGAACTTGCCCCGCACCAGGTTGGCGTCGTTGCGGTCGTAACCGATGTCGACGAGCTTGCGTAAAACCGCCCGCTGGTCGACCGTTTCGCCGGGCTTGAGCAGCAAAGGTTCTTGCGGTACTCCTCTGGCGAGCCGAGGCCGTAGATGCAGCTGAACGGACGCGACCACGATGACGTCGTCGCCGGGCGAGCAATGAGGAGGTGGTCGAATGGCGCAAGCGGTCGATCTCGTCGTTGATCGATGAGTCCTTCTCGATGAACGTGTCCGACGACGGCAGGTACGCCTCGGGCTGGTAGTAGTCGTAATACGACACGAAGTACTCAACCCGGTTCTTCGGGAAGAACTCCTTGAACTCCGAGGCCAGCTGGGCGGCCAGCGATTTGTTGGGGGCGATGACCAGGGTCGGTTTCTGGACCTTCTCGATGGTCCAGCCGATCGTGGCGCTCTTGCCCGAGCCGGTGATGCCGAGCAGGGTCTGGAACCGGCTTCCCGGCCTCGATGCTCTCAACCAGGCCCGCGATGGCCTCCGGCTGGTCGCCCGCGGGCTGATAATCGGAGACCATCTCGAAGGCAGGCATCGCGCGGATCGTACTGAGGGGGTGTTACAGCGATTTCACCCAGGCCCAGCATTCGTCCACCGCCAGCGGAGGTCCTCGGGCGAGCCGCAATTGTCGATGACGAAGTCGGCCAGGAGCGAGGCGTTCCTCGCGGGTGATCTGGGCGGCGATGCGCCGCGCGGCGTCGTCGGCGTCCATCTCCCGTTGGCCTACGAGGCGATCCAGGGCCATCTCGATCGGGCAGTCGACGACGATCGTGCCGGCCACGTCGTAGGCGTTGCCCGACGCTCGCCAGCAGCGGGATGTCGAGCACGACGACGTTGTCGGTCTCGGCATTCGCCGGCGACGCGGTCACTGATGGTCGAGCCGATCAGCGGCCACATGATCATGTTGAGGTCGTTGCGGGCCGCATCGTCGGCGAACACGATCGCCGCGATGGCCGGCCGGTCGAGCTCGCCGTCCGCCCGCACGACCCCCGGGACCAAAGCGCTCCACGATCGGCTGAAATCCCGCGCCGTCGGGTGTTTGCAGCTCGCGCGCGACCGCGTCCGCGTCGATCAACACCGCGCCGCGTTCGACCAACAACGCCGATGCGCTCGATTTGCCCGCGCCGATCCCGCCCGTAAGGGCCACCACCAACACGGGCGGAAAGGTACCAACAGGCACTCGGTGACTAGCCCGGCCACCCATTTGGAATGGCCCGCATGACCCCTACGGACCGGTCAGGGCCACGCCGATAGGCATCCCGTGACTCGCTTTCGCATTCTCAAAGATGGGCGCACCGAACGCGGCACCGCGCTGGTCGAGTTCTCGCTCGTGGCGGGCCTGCTCATGTTCTTCATCTACGCCATCGTGGCCTTCGGCCTGATCCTGTCGCAGAAGAACAGCATCACGCAGGCAGCCACCGAGGGCGCTCGCTCCGCGCTTTCGGTTCCGGGTATCGCCTCGCCAACCGAAGCCGAGCGCACCGCGCACGCCATGGCGACCGTGGCCGACACGTTGGACTGGATGGGCTCGAAGTATCAGGCGGGCGACACCACCGCCATCATCGACGGCTGCACGAGCCCGGCCGACCCCGCCCGGTGCATCACCGTGACCATCACCTACCCCTACGAGGATCGGCCGCTCGTTGCCGCCCGCGCCGGGCCTCGGCTTGATCACCCCGAACGAAGTCAAGGCCACTGCGGTCTTGCGGATCAGCTAGGAGCTCCAGTGCGCTTCCGCCTTCCCCGTCTGTCTCGCCTCGTCCGAAACCGCGCCCGCGACGAGCGCGGCGCGGTCCTGATCATCCTCATCCCCGCCATCGTGATGACGGTGTTCGCATGCGCGCTCGGCGTCGACGTCGGGCGCATCGCGGTGGACAAGCGGAACGACCAGTCGGTGGCCGACGTGGCCGCGCTCGACGCGGCGCGGGCACTGAGCCCGCTGAGCAGCCTGCTCGCGCACTCGGTATACCAGTCGACAGCGCAGACAGCGGCCGAAGCCACCGCGGCGCGCAACGGGTTCGACCGCGCCGACCAGACCGTCACCGCGACGGTCGGGTCGATCAATCCGCTCACCAACGACTTCGTCGAGACCGGCAACACGCGCCGTGCGCGTCGTGGCGGCGTCGTTCTTGAAGCACGCGTTCGTCTCGTCCGGTCGGAGCCTGCACACGACCGCAATCGCCCCGGTCTCATACAAGGACGGCGGTCATGGTTGCGTGACGCTCCCGTGCGACGTGCCGAATCCGAACTGCACGGTCCCGTGTACTGGCTCGGCGCTCGCGTCCTTCTCCGTCGGCTCGACGCTGGCCAGCCTCGACACGTCCAAGTCTCGTCTTGACCCGATGCTCGGCATCGATGCTCGGCGTCGGCAGCGGCAGCCTCTCGGCCCTCAGCTACAGGGGTTGGCGAACGCCAACGTTTCGCTCCGCGCTCTTCAGACCGCGCTCATCGCCGGCGGCGTGTCGGTCGCCTCGGTTGACGAGCTGCTGAACACCGACATCAAGGTCTCGGACCTGCTGACGGCGACGGCGACCGCGCTCACCGCGCAGGGCAACTCGGCGGCGGCGGCCGAAGTCAACGACATCCCGATCGCGTCAATCCCGAACACGAAGACGGTCAAGCTCGGCCGGCTCATCAACATGAGCCAGCCCGGCAACAATTCCGCTCTCGACGCCGCGCTGAACGTGTACCAACTCGTCACCGGCTCGGCGCAGGTCGCCAACGGCACCAACTTCGTCTCCGTCCCCCTTACCGGAGTGAATCTCGGCTCGCTCGCAGGGGTGTCCTTGGCGGCCCACGTAATCGAGCCCGCCCAGGTGGGCATCGGACCCGTCGGCACCACGGCGAACAATGCGCAGGTGGCGCTGCGGGTCGGGGTCAACGTGAACCTCGGCAGCTTCCTGCTCCCGAACGTCGCTCAGGTGTCGCTTACCTACACCACCGCGGAGGCCGAAGGAACGCTCACGAGCATCGTGTGCGGGAACCCGGCGGCCCGGGTCGGCGTTTCGGCCCACGGCTCCGCCGTCGGCGTCAGCGGCACCGCCACGACGCTCGCCGGCACGCTCAACATCACCTCGAGCGTCGCCGCCACCGCTCCCACGCCGTTGGGCTTCGCCTACTACTCACCGACCGAATTCGCCCCCGTTACCAAGCACGTCGGCGTCACCACCAGCGGGATCAACCTCGCGACCGTCAACGTCACGGGGACGAACCTCGCCACCAACCTGCTGGCGCCTGTCCTTCAGACGCTGCTCCCCGGCGTCCTGGCAACTCTCAACACCGCGCTCAACCCGCTGATCAAGCCGCTTCTCGCCTCGTTGGGTCTCGACATCAGTTCCGCTGACGTCGCCGCCCTCAGCATCCTGCCCAGCCCGTCCGACTGTTCGACCACCCCAACCATCGCTCAATAAGGAGAACCACAAGCCATGTCCCCCGCACCCCGCAAGCGCTCCACCATCCTCGTCCTCGTCGGCGTCGGCGTCTTCGTGATCGGCAGCGCGCCTCGCCGCGTTCGCCTCGCGCGGCGACGACACGCCCAAGGTGGCGGCCAACGCCACGCCGGTCACGCAACCGGCGGGCACCGTCGCCGCGGCGACGGGCGTCCCCGCCTTCGTGATCCCACCCGGCCATCAGGCCATCGCCATGGCAGTGCCGTTCGTGAACGGTCTCGCCGGCTACGCCAAGGCGGGCGATCACGTCAACGTGTACGGCGCCTTCAAGAACGCCCCGGCCAACGACAAGCTCGACCGCACCGCCGCCAAGCTCGTCATGTCCGACATCGAAGTCCTCTGGGTCAGCAACGCCGACCCGGCCACCACCACCTACATGCTGTCGGTTGACGCCAGCCAGGCCGAACAGATCGTCTACCTCCAGAGCTTCGAAGCGTCGTACCTCACCCTCGCCCGTGACGGCCAAGGCCAGCTCACGACCGTCGGAAGGAACCCGCGTAATGCTGCCTGAGACCGAGCACGGCCTCATCCCCGGGCCCGGCGCGCGCATCATCGTTATCGATCGGACAACGGAGTTGGCCGATCGCATGCGTGAGGTCGCACCCGATCTCGAAGAGCCGTCCGAAGTCGTCGCCTGCCTGCGGGTCAGCGACGTCGTCGACTTGCTCGAGGACGGCGACCGGCCCACGATCCTCGTCGCCGGCCCCGGCGTCGTCACCCGTTCGGGTCTGGCGCGTCTCGAGCTGCTCCACGACAACTGCCCGAACCTGGTGATCGTGTTGGCCTTCGTGCGCCGTCCATCAGCGGCCGTGCGTGACATCGTGCGCGCTGGCGCCGTCGACATGGTGCAGCTACCAGCCGACGACGCGACGCTCGTGCCACTCGCTCAACCGGGCCATCGGTCTGGCACGACGCAGCGAGCCCGGAGGCGCCGCGGTGCAGAGTTCGCGGCGCCGCGCTCGAGCCCAGCGCACCGAAGCGTGGTCGGGTCGTCACGCTCGCGTCCGCCACCGGCGGCTGCGGCAAGACCTTCCTCGCGACCAACCTCGCCTACCTCCTGGCTCGCCAGCCAAACCATCGCGTCTGCATCGTCGACCTGGATCTCCAATTCGGCGAGGTCAGCACGACCCTGCACCTTCGTCCTCGCTACACGATCTGCGACGCCCTGCAGCGTGAAGCCGACTCGGGCGACCTCAGCTCGTGCATCGAGGAGTATGTGGTTCGCCACGAGTCCGGCGTCGCGGTGCTCGCGGCGCCGCGTGATCCATCGGAGGCCGATCGCATCGAGCCTCCCGACGTGACTCGCATCATCGAGGCGGTGCGCGACAACTTCGACACCGTCATCGTCGACACGCCCCCGTATCTGTCCGAAGTCGTGCTCGCCGCATTCGACCTCTCCGACTCGTTGTACGCCGTCGCGACACTCGACCTCCCGAGCGTCCGCAACATGGGTGTGTTCCTGTCGACGATGGACCGACTGAAGATCCCGGCCGACAACGTTCGCCTCATCCTGAACAAGGCCGAAACCGACGTCGGCATCAACGTCGAGCAGGTCACGAAGCTGTTCCCGCAGGGCTTCGCCGCCGTGCTGCCCTACGCCAAAGAAGTCAGCAAGTCGATCAACCTCGGTATGCCCGTAGTGGCCGCCAGCCCCACCGCCGAAATCAGCAAGCGCATCGTCACCGGGTTCAGCGAGTTCGTGGGTGGGCCGTCGGTCAACGACGCCGCCACGTCGGTCGTCACCTCCGGTTGGCGGCGGTTGCTGCACCGGTCCCCGTCCAACGTCGCGCTGAGCCAGTAGGAGCCGTCATGAAACTTTCAGAGAAGCTCGCCGCACTCGAGGACGAGTCGGAGAAGGAAGTCGCAACCCCGACGCATGTCCGAGCCGTCAAGAACGGCTCCGGGAGCCGGGCACGCGCTCCGCGCGCGGCGACGTCACCCAGCTGGGAGGCATCGAAGCGCAAGGTCCGCGAGCTCGTCCTCGCCGAGATGGCCCCGCGCATGGCCGGCCTCGACGGCGACGCTCTCGCCCGCGAGGTGAAGTCGTGCCTCGACGGGATCCTCAGCCGTGAGGACACCAAGATTCCGACGCTCGAGCGCAAGCGCTTCGTCGAGGAGATCATCCAGGACACGCTCGGCTACGGGCCGCTCGACCCCCTGCTGGCTGACGAGACCGTCACCGAAATCATGTGCAACGCGTACGACGAGATCTGGGTCGAGCGCGCCGGCATGGTCGAGCAGACCAACCTCGGCTTCGCCGACAACACCGCCTACCGCCAGGTCATCGACCGGATCGTCGGCGGCGTCGGACGCCGCGTCGACGAAGGCTCACCGATGGTCGACGCCCGGCTTCCCGACGGCAGCCGCGTTAACGCAGTGATCCCGCCGCTCGCGGTCCACGGCGCCGTGCTCACGATTCGCAAGTTCGCCACCGATCCGTTCCAGATCAAGGACTTGATCGCGTTCGGCTCGGTCACCGTCGACGTCGCGCTCGTGCTCGACGCATGCGTGCGGGGCAAGCTGAACGTCCTGGTGTCAGGCGGTACCGGCACCGGTAAGACGACGCTGCTCAACGTGCTGTCGTCGTTCATCCCCGAGGAAGAGCGCATCATCACGATCGAGGACTCGGCCGAACTGCAGCTGCAGAAGCCGCACGTCGTCTCGCTCGAAGCCCGTCCGTCCAACGCTGAAGGCGCGGGCGAGGTCCGCATCCGCGACCTCGTCAAGAACGCGCTGCGCATGCGGCCCGACCGCATCATCGTCGGTGAGTGCCGCGGCGCGGAGGCGCTCGACATGTTGCAGGCGATGAACACCGGTCACGAAGGCTCGATGACCACCGTGCACGCCAACAACCCCCGCGACGCACTCTCCCGCCTCGAGACGATGGTGCTCATGGCTGGCTTCGACTTGCCGGTGCGCGCCATCCGTGAGCAGGTCAACGCGGCGGTCGATGTCATCATGCAGCTCGAGCGGTTCCCCGACGGTCGGCGCATCGTGACCGCCATCACCGAAGTACAGGGCATGGAAGGCGACACGATCCTGCTTCAGGACGTGTTCAAGCACCGCCCTGGGCCCAACGGTGTGTCAGGCGACGTCGTGCCGACCGGCTTGCGTCCGCGGTTCGCCGAGCGCATCGCCGAAAAGGGCGTCGACCTACCGTCGACGGTCTTCCGCGTCGCCCGCGCCGTTAGCGGCGCCCCCCGTGTCGCCCGCGCTGAGCGCGGCGCGCCCCCGCCTGACCGGTCCGTCGCTTCCCGGCCCGGGCACCGAGCACGCCATCACCCGCGAGGAGATCGCCCGATGATTGCGTTCCTGTTCCCGCTCGTCATCGGATTCGGTCTCAGCGCGGTGGTCGTCGGCATGCTGTTGCGCGGTCGTGAGCGCGACGCCGCAATGGAGTCGCTCCTCGACCTCGCCCGCCAGGACGACAACCGCTTCGAGCACGAAGATCAACATCGACGGCGACGATTCCCCGCTCGACATCGGCAATCTCACGCGCGGCGCCGTGTCATTGGCGGGCCGTCTCGTCGCCCAGGTTGACGCGCAAGGCGCGCTCGCCGCATCACTCGAGCGGGCGCGGATCCCGTTGCGCGCCGGCGAGTACGCCATCGTGGGCGTCTGCGTCTCGGTCGTCAGCGGACTCTTGCTCGGCACGATCACGGCGAGCTGGATTCTGGGCGCCGTCATGGCGGTCGTGGCCGTCGCAGTGGTGGCCAAGTACCCGTCGATTCGCACGAAACGGCGCAGCAAGCGCCTCGCCCGTCAACTACCCGACGCGCTGTCGCTGATCGCATCGTCGCTCTCCGCCGGGCACACGTTCCTGCGGGCGATCCAGATGATGTGTGAGGAGGCCGACCCGCCCCTGTCCGACGAGTTCGGCCGGGTCGTGTTCGAAGTTCGTCTGGGCGCACCGCTCGTCGAGGCCCTCGATCGCATGGCGCAGCGCGTCGGCATCGCCGATCTCGAGTGGGTCGTACAGGCGATCCGCATCCAGCAGACCGTCGGCGGCAAGCTGGCCGACCTGTTGCACACGCTCGCCGACTTCATCCGGGCCCGTGACGAGGTGCGGCGCGAAGTCGACGTGCTCACCGCCGAAGGTCGCATCTCTGCCTGGATCCTCGGTGCGATGCCGATCTTTCTGATCCTCGCCATCCAAACGATGAACCCCGGCTACGCGGCGCCTCTGTTCCACGGCGCCGGCCTCATCGCCCTGGCCTTCACCGGTGTGTCCATCTGCGTCGGTGTCGGCATCATCCTCAAAATGGTCCGAATCGAGATCTGACATGACCTCCCTCACCATCTTTTCCATCGTGCTGGCAACCGGCGGCGCGGTGATCTTGGCCGCTGGTGCCTACGACCGGTTCTTCGCGCCGAACTCGGCCGTGGACTATCTGGCGTCGCTCGAGGACCCCGAAGATCTCGAGGACGAGTTCGTGCGTCGTTTGCGCGAGCCGTTCCTCAAGCGCGCGGCCACCTCGTTTCGCAGCGGCGTCGGGCCGAAGCTTCGCCGCATCACGCCCGTCGGCGTTCTCGACAAGACCCGTCGTGACCTCATGCTCGCCGGCATGACCGATCGCGTCGCTCCTGAAGAAATGCTCACGCTGCAGCTCGTGCTCGGCGGCATCGGCTTCGTCACCGGCGCTCCTATTCATGACGACGGGTCCGAAGCCCGGTCAAGCGCTGCTGGTGTTCGTTTTCCTCACGGCCATCGGCGTGCTCATTCCGAGCGTCATCGTGAAGCGCAAGGCCACCGAGCGTTCGACGTCGATCTTCAAGGACCTGCCCGACTGCCTCGACCTGCTCGCCATCTCCGTCGAAGCCGGTGTCGGTTTCGAGGCCGCCCTCGACGTCGTGTGCGGGCACTTCGACTCGCCGTTGGCCGAAGAGTTCCGCCGCACGCTGCAAGAGATGGAGCTCGGTCTCGGTCGAAGGGAGGCGCTGGTCAACCTGCGCAACCGCACCGACGTGCCCGAGCTGTCGACGTTCATCATGGCGCTCACCCAGGCCGACGCCCTCGGCATGCCGATCGGTCGCGTCCTGCACACGCAGGCAATCGAGATGCGCAACCGTCGCCGTCAATGGGCACGGGAGCGGGCGGCGAAGCTGCCGGTGAAGATCATGTTCCCGCTCGTGCTCTTCATCTTCCCGGCGATCCTCGTGGTCATCCTCTTCCCGTCCGCCGGCGGCATCGCATCAGGACTCGGCTAGCCGAGCAAGCTCAGCCAACATCCTCCTGCCAACAGCGGCCCTCCGGGGCCGCTGTTGCGCGTCAACGACGGTGGCGCCGGCATACGTGCCGCCGTTAGAGCGACAAGCGACAAATGCTCCTGCGGACAAGTCTCCGGCGGCGAGTCGGACCGCCGCTCGGTATCCGGCATTCTGAGCGCATTGCGTTTCACGTGCACTTATCGGGGTGATCGCGTGGCTGCACGGCGAAATCACACCGATAAGTGCACACGAAACGCGTCAGGGCACGCAGACGTGCCGATCCAGTGCAGCGGTTTAGGTGAGACGATTACTCAGTGACGATTGACCGAACCTCTCCCCGCGACGCTGCGGCAAAGGGGAGTCGAGTGCAACGGCGGCGGAACATCGCACTTCTCTGGATAGTCCTGCTCGTGCTCGCCGCGGTCACAGCGTCGACACACGCGGATACGGACCGCACCGCGTTCGTCAGAACGGGGCGGCAGCGACAGTTCGCCGCGCTCGGCCCGCAAGCGCGTTGAAGTGAGCTTCACGGGGCGAAAGCCGGTCGATAGGCCGAGCCAGTGCAACCCGACGTACTCACTGCGCGTCCGGGAAACGGATCGGAGCGTCCTCGTGACCGTCTTGCGTCACGAGCCTCTCGTGCCGTGGGCTAGAGCCTGCGACGACATGGGTTACGACCGCACACTCACCGCGGTCCTTCGGGAACCTCTCGGGGAGCGCGAGCTAAAGAGCGCATAGGTGCCGATCGCGAGCACTCTCGATCTGCTGCACACTGGGACCAGTGCCTGACAACGAACTGCGACCCCGCGGCGTTTTCATGTCGCTCGGCAGCCACTGGCAGCCCTGTAACCAGAACGCTGAGGACTACGCCCAGCCGTTCAGGCTCGAGTGGTGGATCTAGATGCGCCTTCGGCTTCCTGCCGACCAGTTACAAGCAGCGGTCCGCCGCACCTGGAACAAGGGGCAAAGCCCAACCGTCGATGACCTCGTCAAGCTGTACCTGTTCCTTCCGGTTGATGTAGAGATCCACGGGCAACAAGTTCAGGTGAGGTCCGCTCTCGAAGCACTCCTGAGTGACGCCCATCGTGCGACGGGCCGAGATGACGAGGGCGATGTGATTGACGAGCCGCACCTGGGTACCTGGCTCGGCGTGATGGGCTACCTCGCGCTAATCGACCAAATCGGGAAGGTCCTCAAGTGGACGACGAAGCCGGAGGATTATGCGTCTGGCTTCGAGCAAATTCTTCAACAGCACGGGAAGACGGAGTCGGAAGCAGCGGCCTTGTACGGCTTCCGCAACGCGATGGTTCACAGCTACGGACTCGCCAACGTGAACAAAGGGATACCAAACCGTCAGCACTACTTCCGGCTCAACGTCTGGGGTGGTTCGCCCCTCGTGGACTTTCCTCACACTCCTTGGGACGGCGACCCGACCAATGTCGGCGAGGACGTCACCACGACGGTCTCGTTACAAGCAGTCGGCAACCTTGGCGAGACGCTTGTGCTCGACCTCCAGGAGAGTTATCTGAATGACAGTTCAAGCATCACGCTGTGCAAAGACACGCTTCTAACTCGAAGCCACTACTTCTTCTTCTTCGGCCGGCCGCTCTAGGCGCCACGAAGCGCATAAGTGCCGATCTCGCGGATCGCAAGCGGCGCGGTGAGCTGTCCCCTAACGCTTGATACGTCTGAGCAAGGACGTCGAGCGGTCGCCCCCGGTCAGGTGGCTCGGTGGATGGCGCGACGAGTCGGATACCACTCGTCGCCGGCTGGCTCGCCATCCATGTTCCAGCTCCACGACACAGTGGGCGTGACGCGCATGTAGTAGCCGGGGCCGACCATTCCGACGCGCTCCACGGGCGGCTCGGCGACGCCGTAGACGCGGATGCCGCGGGCAATGAGGGGCTCGATGGAGACGAGGTCGTCGACGACAAGCGCGACCTGGCGGCGACCCGCCTCCACGTTGCGGATCTTCCTGGTGCGCAGCACTGCCTCGCCGGCTCCGCAGATCCAGAACCCAGCACCGTCGAACTCGACGGCGACGGGGACGACGTCGGGCTGCCCGTCGGCGCCGACGGTGGCGAGCCGGGCGAGGGACTGACTCGCGAGGTACTCGATCTCAGCTTGCAAGAAAGCGGTCTCGGTCATCACTGCATTCTGACAACGAGCCGCCCGGACATCGGTACCCTCGCCCGGCGATCTGCTCGCGGCATATGGAGAGTGCCGCGGGCTGCCCCGAAACGCCGGTTAGGGAGCGCATAAGTGCCGATCACGCTCGCTCGACTCCGGCATCATGCGGTCATGTCCACGCGACGGCGCCTCGTGTTCGGCGCATCAGCGGCTCTCCTGCTGGTCGCGGCAGCGTGTCAGTCGGAGTCGGCGCACGGGACGCGTAAGTCAACAACTTCGGCGGCAGCGGCGCGCCTCGAAGTCTTGCTCCTCAGAAACGTGCCCGACGACTACCGGCGTCAGCCAGACGATGTCGCCGACACAGGTCCGGCTGATTTCGACAAGGCCGTCCGTGACGAACCGAGCGACCTGCGGCGGCTGCTCACGGAGGACGATTTCGTCGCGGGATCTCAGCGGTACTGGACGAGCGGTGCCGAGAACGAAATCGTTGAGATTCTGCATCAGTTCACCAATGCGGCCGCTGCCAACGCGTTCGCGGAGCGGCACGCTCCGGGAACGGCAGTCGACGCGTCGAAACCTCTGACGAGATTCGCGGTTTTCGGTGTCCCCGGCTCGAAAGGCGTGTCGGCACACGTCGAGGGTCGAGACCGCGTCGTCGTGGTCTTTACGCGCGGCGCATACGCGGTGCGGCTATTCATCTTCGGACGCGGGGACGATCAGGTTGTCTAGCGGCGAGTAACCGGCGGGCGCGTCAGGCTCGCCAGCAGCGCCGCGGCTCCCGTTGCAAGGACGATCGCGCCCGCCCAGAGTTCGGGCGACCATGAGATCCCGTAACTCATGTCCGCGACCGCAAAGAACCCACCCCACAGCACGAAGGCACTCGCGCTCACGATGACCAGCGGTTTCGCGTCTCGTGACGTGGCGGCGTCCGCCACGAGCCCGGCGATCGCGAACGGGATGACCAGTTCGATCTCTCGGAATCCCTCGAGTCCGCTGGACAGGACGGCCGAGCCGGCGAACAGCAAGGTGAACGTCCAGAACGGCGGCCGCCAGCGCCACAGCACAAACAGCATCGGGACAACGAGGATGAGGTTGGACGCGAGGATCGATGCGAGGTCGACGACTTCGCGGAACTCTCGGGCGAAACCGTCGTGCGAGTGGCCGGCCACGTTCTCGAACACCGACAGGTACTGCGTGAAGAACAACACCAGCGCGGTGGAGAGCGTGAGCGTGACGGCCTGAGGGAACCAGTCGCTCAACACGGGGCTGCGTTCCGATGACACGTCGGCCGCGGCGGCGCGCACCGGAGAGGTGACCATCAGGAACCCGCCGATGAAGAGCGCGAGGTGACTAGGGCTCACGAGCGCCTCGAGGTCAACCTCGATACCGAAGACCTCGTGCCAGATGCCGTCGCCGATCGCGCCAACGATGAACACGATCAGTCCGATCGTCACCATGCGATCGGCCGGCCCCTGCGCCTCGCGCGGGTGGCGCCAGCCATCCCACGAGAACCACGCAATCGCCGCGACGAACCCTGAATAGAGGATGCCGTGCCATGGCGAGAAGAACGTCTCGGGTCGATCGGCTTCGTGCGCCCACCCGTCGAGGAAGAGCCCACAGATCATCCACGTGCCGAAGACGGCGATCGCCGCTTCCTCACGGCGCGAGCGTTCCGGCGCCGCGCTCTTTGTGCGTTCCCCAACACTCATCGGGACTCAGCCTTTCACGTCGACCTCGGGTGCGTGACAGACCGCCTCGAGCACGAACCCGTGCGGATCGAGCCAGAACGTGGCGAAGTGCTCGCCGTACTCCGGAAACTCCCGTGGTTCGTGCACGATCTGCCCGCCCTGAGCGCGTTGCCGGGAACCACTGTCGCATCCGGCAAGGCGTTCGTCGCCGCCAAACCGTTGCGATTTCGTCGATTCGGAGCGCGATCACAACGGTTTGATGGCAATCGACCGCTCGACGGCGACGCGCCGGCGGCGCGAAAGGCGGGCGCTTGCTACCAGCTCAACCAGCGTCCGGACGCGCGGCAGCGGCCCCCGGGGAGAAGGGCCGCTGTCTGCGTACTGCTTGGTGGAAGTGGCTGGTTAGCCGGCGATGCTGGAACCAACGGTGTCGAACTTGCTCGACGCCGAACGGCCCAAGAAGCCAATAGCGGCGATGCACACAACCGCGATCAGCGACACCAACAGCACGTACTCAACGAGGGATGCGCCACGCTCGCTGCGACCGAAGTGGGCGCGCACGAAGCTGGCAATCCACGTATTGAAAAATGTGACGAGTTCCATGTGATCCGCTCCTTTAGATCCGCCCGATCTCGGTGCGGTACTCACCTATCGGCTCACTGGGCATGCGGCGCATAGCCCGTTTGGGTCATTTCGTGACGAGCTATTGACGCGAAGAAGCGGCCCCCGGAGAGGCCGCTTCATTCGAAGGTTCGTGGGGATGGTTAGCCGGCGATGCTGGAACCAACGGTGTCGAACTTGCTCGACGCCGAACGGCCCAAGAAGCCAATGGCGGCGATGCAGACAACCGCGATCAGCGACACCAGCAGCACGTACTCAACGAGGGATGCGCCACGTTCGCTGCGACCGAAGTGGGCGCGCACGAAGCTGGCAATCCACGTGTTGAAAAAGTTGATGAATTCCATTGTGGGTGAGCTCCTTATCGTCCGCCCGCTCCTCGGTGCGGCTCCCTCACCCAATCGGAAATCGTGAGCGAAACTCCATAGTCCGTTCGGGTCATTCTGTGAACTACGGCGACGAGGGCTCCAGGACGACCCAGCGCGGCTCGCGATGCACGATGCGCCACTCTCTTGTCGCCAGCATGCGCCGCACCAGCGAGCTGTCGCGCGTCCACAACACCGTGTCGGCCTTCCACTTGTCGAGGACGTCGAGCGCGCGCTGCTCGTCGTGCAACAACGCGATGTAGTCCTTCGAGACCTGCGTCGAAAACATGTCGACGCGGTCGTCGATGAACACGGCGCGTTCGAGCCCGAGATGCAGCTCGATGTAGTTGCCGACGTGGTCAGGCGTGATCACGTGCCGACCGGGCGCGAACCGTCCCTGTGCCTGCAGCCAGTCGATCGAGTCGACTGGGTAGGCGCCGACGCGCAGCGTTGGACCGTTGACGCCGCTGAGCACGAGCACGAGCGCGACCGCGGCAAGGAACCCGGCGATCGCTCGGTTGAGCGAGAACGCGCTCGACATGACGGGGGCGTCCGAACGGAACGCGGCGGCGAGCGTGGGCGCCATCACGATCCCGAGGGGCGCAAGGTTGCGCTGAGCCAGCAGGCCGAGACCGAGGAATCCCGCGGTTGGCAGCAGGTAACGCCACCCAACGCGGTGTCGGGCCACGATGAGGACGGACACGACGATGCCGGCCAGGCACACGAGGCCTTCCTGGCTTTGGAAGTCGGCGGGCTGCCACTCGACGATGTTGGCGAACACGTCACGCTTGGCAAGCGCCGACGCGGCAAACGACAGCAGCCGCGGGCCGAGCGGGTTCACCGCGCCGAGCGCGAGGCCACCCACGAAGAACCCGAGATACCTCCAGGGCGGGCCCTCGGTCGCTCGCTCGATCCGCGACCGCTGGTCGAACCACGCTCCCACGCACGTCGCACCGAGCCACGCCAGGCCGAGCGGGAACGAGCCGTGGCTGCTGACCCATACCCACACAATTGGAAGCAGCCACCACGGCGACCGCCGGCGCTCGACTACGAGGATCGTGAGGCCGAGGCACAACAGGCCAACCAGGAGCGGCCGCGGCGCCCAGAAGGGGAAGCCGATGGCCAGCGCGCCGAATGCGGCAGCCACCGTGGTGGCGGGTCGGCCGGTACGAGCCAGCCAGGCGATGAGCCACGCCAGCGCCCCCATGGTGATCGCGTTCAACACGATCACGGCGCCGCCGC
Organism: uncultured Actinomycetes bacterium; assembly: GCA_963769985.1. Classification (GTDB taxonomy): domain Bacteria; phylum Actinomycetota; class Acidimicrobiia; order Acidimicrobiales; family JACCXE01; genus JACCXE01. The sequence continues at coordinate 47,617 of CAVYNR010000009.1, forward strand.
CACCGAGGCGGTGGGCCCAACCAACGCCGGCCGAGGCGAGCCAGCTCTGCACGACCCACGGGTCGCCGTAGGCGGTGAAGGAATAAGGGTCGGTCCGCGGGATGGCAGGGATGAGGCCGTGCGCCACCATGTCGATGCCGGTGCGCAGATGCGTGAACGCCGAGTTGTCCCCGATGGGCCGGGCGCCCAGACCGACTCCGAGCAATGCGAACGTCGCTACGACCAATTGGTCGATCGTCGGCGACGACCGCCGGGTCATGTGAAGTTTTCGGAGATATTCAGGATGGCGGGGCCGATGATCACGACGAAGATCGCGGGGAAGATGCAAAAGACCATGGGCACCAACATCTTGACAGGCGCCTTCTGCGCCCGTTCCTGCGCCTTTTGGCGCCGCTGCACCCGTACCTCGTCGGCCTGGTTGCGCAGCATGCGGCCGATTGACACGCCGAACTTGTCGGCCTGGAGCACCGCCAGAATGAACCGGCGGACCTCGTCGACGTCGATGCGGTCGGCCAGATCACGGAGCGATCGCGCGCGCGTAGCGCCGGCCCGCACCTCGCCCAGCATGCGAGCGAACTCGTCGGTGAGGGGCCCGGGCACCGCGAACACCGTGCGATCCAACGCCTGTTCAAACCCGAGCCCGGCCTCGACCGAGATCACGAGAAGATCGAGTACGTCCGGCAGGGCGCGTGCGATCGCCTTCTGACGCTTCGCCGCTTCCCGACTCACACGGCTGCTCGGCACCAGCACAAGGGCGGCGGCAACGAGACCGGCGATACCGAAGCCGGCCATGGTCCGGCCGTAGAACTTGAGCACGAGCAGCGCCATGATCGGCGCCGCGATCAGGGTCAGGACCCGGATTGCGAGAAAGCGGTCGAGGTCTTCGGGATCCGGACGCCCGGCCGCCTCGAGTTGCTTGGCGAGTTTGTCGCGGTAGCCCGCGGGCGTGAGCCGCCGGCCGCCGCTCGCGAGGGCCTCGAACGCTGGCGCGACGAGTCGATCGCGACGAGACGCCGCGAGCAGCACGGCGCGCTCGTCGACGGCCTCGACGTCGCCGATGCGTCGCAAGGCGGCCTGCTTCTCGGTCCTGTCGGCCAGGAACGTGAGCAGAAGCCAGACGCCCGCGCCGATCGTGACAGCACTGAGAAGAGCGAGAACTGCGGGCTGTGTGAGCATCACATGTCGATCTGAATGATCTTGCGCATCCAGACGAACCCGCCCAGCATGCCCAGGAGGGCGCCGCCGAGCAGGGCTTGTCCGATTGACTTGGTGAACAGGGGCGTGAGGTAGCCGGGGCTGATCACGGCCATGGCGACCGCCAGGCCCGGGGGCATGAACCCGAGCACGAGTGCGCTGACGCGGCCTTCGGCGGTGAGCGCCTTCACCTCGGCGCGGAGCCGATCGCGCTGGGTCATCGTGTCGGCGACCGTGTCAAGCAGCTCCGCGAGGTTGCCGCCGACGTTTCGCTGGATCCCGATAGCCATGACGGCCCAGGAGAAGTCGGGGCTGCCCATACGAATCGCGGCTTCGTCCAATGCCTCGTCGACCGGTCGACCGAGCCGCGCCTCTGCCATCACACGGCGCAGCTCCGCGCCCATCGGGTCGTTGATCTCCTGCGACACGGCCTCGCAACCCTGCAACAACGAGTAGCCCGCGCGCAGCGAGCTGCCGAGCAGTTGCAACATTTGGGGCAGCTGCTTGACGAACTTCTTCCGCCGGCGGCGCGCCAGAAACGACGTGGCGGCGGCCGGAACGGCGAGACCAAGAGCCAACGCCAGGAATCCACCGACCGGACCCTTGGCGATCCACGCGCCGACGCATGCCAACGCGGCGAAGGCGAGCGTGAAGAAACACGCCTCCGCCGGACGTACCGGAATGCGCGCCGCGTCGAGTCGCGCTTCGACCCACTCGAGCAGTCCGTGACGATCCGCCGCCTGGCCGGTGGCCTCCACCGCGCGTTGGACGAATGAGGTCGACACCTGCGTCTTGATGCCCTCTTCCTGGCGCTCCTTAGCTACGTCGGCGCCGCCGCCGTAGCCGCGGATCCGATCGTCGAGTCCGGGGCGACGTCGGATCAAACCGAGTCCCAGAACGAGGACGGCGCCGGCCAGCAGTGCGAAACCGACAGCGAGGATGCGCCCCGCGCCGGCTCCGATGCGGCCGAGCACGCCGGGCGGCGGGATCAGTTCGGGTCGCGTCTCTGCGCCACGGCTGTAGGCGCCGGCGGCCGCGCTGCCGGTCACGACCGCACCGCCTACCGAGATCGCGAAGTCCGTCGTTTGTGCGTTGGCGGCCTTCCACGTCAGTTCGAACTGCTGCGTGAGGCTGCGGCGGACCGCGGTGAACAGCCCGGTGAGGCCGTCGGCACCATCCGTGGTCAACGACAGGCCACCGGTCGTACTCGCCAGCGATGCCAGTCCACCGTTGTCGAGGCCCGCTCCGGCGATTCCGACGGTGTTGACCACCACGTGGGCGGCGATCGCGGCGGCACGCGCCGCATCGGCGCTTTGCGTAGAGACCGTGTCTTCACCGTCGGAGAGCACGATTACGTTCGGTTGCAGATCCGGCCGATCGGCGAAGAGGCCGACGGCGACGCTGACCGCGTCCCACAACGCGGTTTCGCCCGACGCAGTCAGGCCCTCGACGGTCGCGGCAGCTTGGCCATCGGGCGTGAAGCCGTGGACGACACGGGCGAGGTCGGAGAAGGCCACGACGGCGACTTCCTCCGTCGCCCCACGCGCGGCCACGAACGACCTGACGGCGGCCTTCGCGGCGTCGATCCGACCGCGCTCGCGCATCGAGCCCGACGTGTCGATCGCAAGCACCACGCCGATCGGTGCGGGAGTGTCAGCAAGCCGCTTCGCGGCGGTGTTCTTGACGATCTTGCCGTTGTCGCGCACCACGAGTTCGTTCGGCGTAGGAGTGTCGGTGCCGCTGAATTGCACGGTGGCGGTCACCTTCGGCCACTCAGTGGTGTCCAGACTGCGCACGAGCAAGGTGGCGGGCGCCGTGGCGTCGGCGGCCCGCGGCGTGGGGCGCGGCGGTGCCGACCGCGACGAGTAGCCCGAGAGCCACCCCGAGGAGACGAACCCGCTTCATCGGCGACTAAGCGCGCTGCGGCTGCGCGCGCTGGGCATGGTGGAAGAACCGAAGACCGACGCCGGAAGCGCGATCCCCGATAGGGCCAATTTCTCGCTGAAGTGCGGACGGATCCCCGTCGGCTTCAAGATGCCCTTGAAGCGGCCGTCCTCGTCGACCCCGGCCGCGAAGTCGAACAGGAAGATGTCCTGCAGCGTGATGATGTCGCCCTCCATCCCCTGCACTTCGGTGATGTGGGTGACGCGGCGGGTGCCGTCGCGCAACCGGGAAAGATGCACCACGAGATCGAGCGCCGAGGCCATTTGCTCGCGGATCGCACGAATCGGCAGGTCGAAGCCCGCCATCATCGTCATGGTCTCGATCCGGCTCAACGTGTCGCGTGGGCTGTTGGAGTGGATGGTGGTGAGCGAGCCGTCGTGACCGGTGTTCATCGCTTGCAACATGTCGAGGGCTTCGCCGGAGCGACACTCGCCGACCACGATGCGGTCAGGGCGCATGCGCAACGAGTTCCGTAACAGGTCGCGGATCGTGATTTCGCCCTTGCCTTCGATGTTGCTGGACCGGGCCTCGAGTGGCAGCACGTGTTCCTGGCGAAGCTGCAGTTCCTTGGCGTCTTCGATCGTGACGACGCGCTCGTCCTCGGGTATGAACGACGACAGAACGTTGAGCAGCGTCGTCTTACCGGTGCCGGTACCGCCGGAGACGACGATGTTCAGCTTGCCTTTCACGCAGGCGTCGAGCAGCGGCACGACCTCCGGGCACAGCGTCCCGAAGCCGATCAGGTCGGCGACCTGGAACGGGTCGGCGGCGAACTTGCGGATCGTCAGGAAGGGCCCGCCGATCGACAGCGGGTGAATGACGGCGTTGACGCGGCTGCCGTCGGGCAGGCGGGCGTCGACCATCGGGTTGGCTTCGTCGATGCGACGGCCCACCTGGACGACGATCTTGTCGATGATCCGGCGAACGTGGGCGTCGTCGACGAACCCGGACGGAACGCGAGTAACCCGTCCCGCACGCTCGACGTACACGTGCTCCGGCCCGTTGACCATCACCTCGGTGACGGTGTCGTCGGACAGGTACCGCTCGAGGGGGCCGTAACCGATGATGTCGTCGGATACTTCCCGCAACAGTTCCTTGCGGTCGGCGGCCGACAGCGGCGTGCGGTCGGCGTCGAGCGCGCTGCCCAAGGACTCCTCCACGCGGCGCCGGAGGTCGGCGGCATCGACGTCGCGGTCAGACAGCACCGGACCGAGCTCTTCGATGAGTTGGCGGTGAATGCGCTGGCGCAGTGCGTCCACGAGAGGGTCACGACCGACGGCCTCGCCGCCGTCGATGTGGGACAACCGGTTGGTTAACGACATGTGAGGGGCTCCTCGGGTTACGCGGCTGGCGCGGAGGCGGAACTGAGGCCAAGGCGTTCGGCCAGCTGGGCGAGTGCACGGCTCGCCGCCGCCCGCGGGCGCTCGACGACAACGGCGGTGGCGCGGTCTGACGCTTTGGTGACGGCGGCGTCCTCCGCGATGCAGGCCGCCTTGTGTCCAAGCGCCTTCTCGATGTCAGCCACGCTCAGCGTGGGGTGGCTAGGCACGCGGTTCAGCACGAGCTGAATCCGGTCCGACGCCACGTCGAGTTGCCGCATCGTTTGTAGTGCGATCCGAGCGTTCTTCACGCTCGCCACATCGGTACCGGCAACCAGGACGATGTCGTCGGCAACCTCCAGCACGGCGAGCGTTACGTCGTCGAACGCAGACGCCGTGTCGACCACGACGAGGCTGGCGAACTGGCGGCACAACTCAAGGGTGCGGACGACGTCGGCCGCGGTGATGAGTTCGGCGCGTGCGGGGTCCGCCGGTGCGGCCAGCGCCAATACGTCCCGGCCTTCCTGGTGCGAAAAGAGCGACCGCAGCCGTACGAGGTCCAGGTCGGGTCCCGTGGCGTCCGCGAGGCTCGAGCTGGGATCGATGCCCAAGCTGACGGCGACGTCGCCGAAGGGCAGGTCAGCGTCCACGATGACGTGGGGGCGCCCGTCCGACCTGGGTGTGTTGGCCAGATTGACCGCCACGGTGGTCGTGCCGACGCCGCCCTTGGGCGAGAACACCGCCACGATCCGTCCCGGTGCGGCCGCGATCGCATCAGACGGCAGCGCCTGCTTGACCCGCGACGTCGCGCGTCGGATCACGTCGGTGAGCTCCTCATCCGAGGTGGCGCTGGCGACGTCGCTGATGCCGGCGCGCAACGCGCGCCGCAGGACTCCCGTCGACATGCGCGCCACGGCGAGCACGACACACAGCGATGGCGCCGGCGCGATGTCGCGTAGCTCCTCGACGCGCAGCAGCGTTGCTTCCGACATCGCATCAGGGCCGATTACGACAACGGTGGGGCCGATCGCACCCTTGATGGCGTCGTCGACATGGTCAACATGGACGACCGGAAGGTCCGCAAACAGTTCGGTGAGACGCGTTGTCAACACATCGCCGCTGTCGACAACCGCGATATGCAGCGCGGCAGAGAAGACAGGCGGCGGCGCCGGTGGCTTGTCCCGGGTAGGGCGGCGGAGCACGGCTACGGCCCGTACGGCGTCAGTGGGCCGGAGAACAGACTCCCGGTCGTCGCGCCCGGAACGTCGCCCGGCTTGTAATCGGGTGGAACGAGGGTGAGATAGAGGCCACCGGGCTGCGTCGCCGCCAAAGCGATCTTGGCCGCCGCGTCCTGCGGGACCGCGAACGTGATCAGGCCGCTGCCGGGATTGGCGACGGTTTGCGTGTCGCCCGCCTCAGGCGCGGCGGTCGAGCCGATGAAGAGAATTTGGACGTTCTGGAACAGCGTGCGCTGGGCTCCGTCGACCAACGCCATGAGATTCACTCGATCGCCGGGCACGAGCAGGCCCGCCACGCCCTTCACCTCGTCCACCGACACGGTCACCGCCACTTGACCCGCGGGAATGCGCTGGGCCGCGGTCACCTGTGCAACGCGGGGATCCACGAACATCCCGTCGACCACCACCTGATTTGCCGACAAGCCGGTTACGGCCACCTTGCCGCGCAGCGCGTTGATGTCGGTGAGCGCAGTGCCCGGGCGGAACTCTTGGGGCATGCGATCGGCCTTGATGAACTCACCCGCAATCGCCTCATCGCCTGAGAACCCCTTGGCGACGTCCTTAGAGACCTTGAAGACCTTGACGAGCGTCGCGCCCTTATAGGCGCGTTGATCCGACCCTGAAAGGAACGCAGATGCGGCGGTCGCGGACAGGAGTCCGGCGACGACGGCAGCGATGACTATGAACGTGCGGCGCGATTGCATGGTGATCCTCCTGCAAAGACCATCGACCCGCGAAGCGCGCGACTGAAGATCAACGCAAGATTTGTCTCGCACGGTCGATAAGGACCAGGTGAAGAATCGTTCGCGGGGCGCGGCCATGGTGGAGTTCGCTCTCGCGTTGCCACTCCTCCTGATTCTCGTCCTCGGCACGATCGACGGCGCCCGCCTGTTCGCCACCTGGAACCGCGCGAAGACAGGAGCGCGCGAAGGCGCGGCCTACGCGCAGTATTTCCCGACGCAGCAGGCGACCGGCGTCACGTGCCTCGACCCCAACAACATCACCGCCCGCGCCCGTAACGAAGGCGCAGATCTCACGATCACCATCTCACCGGCGGTCTCCCCCGCATGTCAGACATTCAGTGCCGCGAGCCCGGCCGGGCTTCAGCCTGGTCAAACCGTGTCTGTGACCGCGACCGCACCGTTCACGTTCGTCTCACCCATCGCGCGCGCACTTTGGGGCAACCCTCCCGTTAAGGCCACGGTGAAGGTCACGGTGCAGGGTTGAAACGCTTCCGGGGCTCGCGCGGCGTCGTGGCGGTGGAGTTGGCCATCGTTGCGCCACTGCTCGTGCTCTTTCTGATCGGCTCCGCCCAGGTGGGCTTGGTCGTGATCGGCAACTCGGTCGGTTCGAACGCCGCCCGCGAAGGGGTGCGGGTCGCGTCCATTCGGTACGAGTGCGCCGACAACCATGTCAGCGCGCGCTGCACCGCCAGTCCGAGCACGAACTACAACGTGATCAAAGACGCAGTTATGGACAAGCTCGTCGGACTGGTCAAAACGTCGACGGTGACTCTGAGCGTCGTGTGTCGTGCCGGTAGCGCGACCGGATCGATCATCTCCTGCGAGAAAGGCGTCGTGAAACCCGACGTCGACGTAGTGCAAGTAACCGTCGGATGGAAGCACATCGGTGCCACGCGGTTCGTCAGCGACAGTGGCCACACCTCGATTGCTCGTTCGGTGATCGCGGGCCGGCCCGACCTCGCCAGCCTCGTCCCCGAACCCGACCCGAACCCACCGCTGCTGGTCCCGCCGATTAGCGCGACCGACGCGAACAGCGACGGGATCATCGACACGCTGCAGCTGACCTTCGACGAGGACATCCAGCAGACGGTCGCCGCCGCGGCGTTCACCGTGGCCAACAGCCCGACCGGTTCGAACACGATCGCGTCGGCGACGGTTTCGGCGCGGACAGTAACGCTCACGCTGAGTGGTTCGACGGTCAACAGCGCGCCCGGGTCGATGACCGTCGCGCTTGCGGCGTCCGCCACGGGCGTGCGGGACATCTTCGGCAACCAGGCCACCTTCGGCGCGACGACCACGAGCGATGGCGCGCGGCCGGTCCTCGTAGGGCTGACCGACACGCCGGGGTCGGTCAACGGCCGCATGGGTCTGCTCGACACGTTGACGCTCACCTTCAGCGAGCCCATCGCCACGGTGCTCGGCGCGACCACCGTCATCGAGACCGACCCCTCCGGAAACGGTAACGACTCGGTGGAGATTCCTGGCATCACCGCCGGCCCGCAGCTGACGAACTCCAACGGATACAACACGAACGGCACCTCCTCGCTGGCGGTGGCCGCCCTCATCACCAAGTCGGGCACCAACGTGGTGGTCACGATTCTCGCCCCGCTGTTGTGCACGCCCCTGCTCTGCACGGGCCTCGGCACCGGTTCGGACTCGGCCCCGTTCTCGTTCTCGCCCGCAACCAGCCTCGTCGACAGCGCCGGAAACACCGCCACCGGCAGCCGCACAATCTCGAACATCTTCTAAGAAGGAGACACCATGACCCTCTTCCGCAAGCGTGACCAGCGAGGGGCCGCAATCATGCTCGTGGCCGTGAGCATGGTGGCGACGCTCACCGTCACCGGGTTAGTCGTGGACGGCGGACGGGCCTTCGCGCAGCGTCGGCAAATGCAAAACGCGGCGGACGCCGCCGCGATGGCCGGCGCTCGCGCCCTCGATCGCCTCGCAGTCGGTGGCGAGTCCGCCATTTGGACAGCCGCGGTCGCGAGTGCGGTCGCCAACGGCGCGTCGGCGACGCTCGTGCAGTGCAACCTCACCGATGAGGTGCTGGTCGTGACGAGCCCGTGCCCGACCACCAACACCAACCAGGCCGTGATTCTCAAAGCGCAAGCAACCGCGGTGCGTGTGACCGTCGCGTCGGAGTCGCCGACATCGTTCATGAAAGCAGTCGGACGACAGACGTTTACCGCCCGAGCGAGCGCCGCCGCGCAGATCCAAGGGCTGCGTTCCGGCAACTCGCCGTTCGTGCTGTGCGCCACCGGTGACACGGACCCGCGGTCGCTCGGCGATGGCCAGGCGGTGCCGATCATCTTCCCGGATAACAAGATGAACCCCGCGGCGATCTTCGCCAACGGCGGACCGATCTACGAACTTCAGGACCCGACCACGATCGGCTGTGGCCAAGGGAATGCGTTCAAGGGCCTGTCCGAGAACGCGACGGCGAGTTATCCAACACCCGGCCTTTGGGACCTGCTCAACGGCGACCACGGCATCAACGTCGCGAAGTCCGTGATCGCCGGTAACTCGGCGTGCACGAACGGCGTGGTCCACGGATGCGTCATCGCGATCCCGTTTGCCACGCCGCCTCACCGCCGGTGGCCTACGAGCTGTACTGCGAGCGCTTCGGCGCGTTCCAAATCCACGACACCGGCGGCAGCTCGCGTTTGGGCGGCAAGTTGCTCAACAACATCGTCGCCACGGGTGGCCAAGGCGGCGGTCGCCCGGAGGAAGGCGAGCTCCGCGTCATCAAGCTGAGCGAGTAACTCGCTCCGCTGTCTACTCCGCTGGTGCTTCGGCCTCCGCGGGCACGGCGTCGTCCGCGGGCGCTTCACCGGCTGCCGGGACCGCCGCCAGGTCGGCCCAGGCCGCTTGGCTGTCGGTCTCGGGCTCGAACTCACCCACGGCGTAGTCCGCACCGATGTAGTTGCCGGCGTCGTCGTAGGCGTGATCACCGAAGTGCTCGCGGTACTCGGCGGCAACTTCCCCGCCTTCGGCGGCCTGCTTAATCGACAGGCTGATGCGGCGGCGCTGGAGGTCGATATCGATGATCTTCACCCACAGCTCGTCGCCCGGCGTGACCACCTGATCAGGCAGATCGACGTGGTGGAGCGCCATCTCCGAGATGTGCACCAGGCCTTCGATGCCCTCGCCGACCTGCACGAAGCCGCCGAAAGGCACGAGCTTGGTGACACGGCCGTAGACGAGCTCGCCCACCTTGTGCGCCGTTGCGAACTCTTGCCACGGGTCCTGCTGCGTGGCCTTGAGCGACAGGCTGATGCGCTCGCGCGATAGATCGACTTCGAGCACTTGCACGGTGATCTCGTCGCCCACGGCCACAACCGAACCGGGATGGTCGACGTGCTTCCACGACAGTTCGGAGACGTGCACGAGACCGTCCATCCCGCCGAGGTCGACGAAGGCACCGAAGTTGACGACGCTCGACACGACACCGGTACGAACTTCGCCCGGCTTGAGGTTGAACAGGAACTCTTCGCGCTGCTCCTTCTGCGTCTCCTCCAGCCACGCCCGACGCGACAACACGACGTTGTTGCGGTTCTTGTCGAGCTCGATGATCTTGGCCTGAATGGTCTTGCCGACGTAGGGCTGCAGGTCGCGCACGCGGCGCAGCTCCACCAGCGATGCGGGAAGGAAGCCGCGCAGGCCGATGTCGATGATGAGGCCGCCCTTGACGACTTCGATCACCGGACCCTCGACGATGCCGTCGTTTTCCTTGATCTTTTCGATATCGCCCCACGCGCGCTCGTACTGGGCGCGCTTCTTGGACAGGACGAGGCGCCCTTCTTTGTCTTCCTTTTGCAACACGAGCGCTTCGATCTCTTGACCGAGGCTCACGATCTCCGACGGGTTCACGTCGTGACGGATGGACAACTCGCGGCTGGGGATGACGCCTTCGGACTTGAATCCGATGTCGAGGAGGACTTCGTCCTTGTCGACTTTCACGACGGTGCCGGTGACGAGATCGCCGTCTTCAAACTCGACGATCGTGGCGGCCATGGCGTCTTCGAGGGAAAGGCCCTCGAGGTCGTTCAGGATGATCTGCTTCGGGACGTACTCGTCGTGCAATGTGTCGGACATAGGTAGGTAGGGGTGGCTTTCCGGACAGGCCCACGCGAGAACCAAATGGCAAATGCAGGCCTGTGGATAGTACTAGATCACCGGGTTGCGACGACCAGCCACTCGGGATGGCCCACATCCGCCGGATTCGCGGCATACGCCCCCGGTGTTACGGAAAACACGTTGTTCACGGTCAATCCGTGCGCCGCGCACAGCAGGCGCAGTTCGCGCGGGGTGAACACGCTCGTGTGCAGTTCGGCCGCAAGGGGCTCGCCGTTGGCGTCGCGCACCTCGGTGATCTCCGTGTTGACGCCGCGGGCGGCGTCGAACGTGTCGGCCGCTTCGAGGTGCTGCAAGAGGAAGTAGGCCGAGAACGCACTGAAGGCGACGCGGCCGCCCGACTTGGCGGCGCGCGCCATGCCTGCGATCACCTCGCCGTCCTCGTCACCGGCAAGACCGAAGCCGCCTTGGCAAAGCGAGATCACCGCGTCGAACTCGGCGTCGAACGTGAGTGCGCGCGCATCGCCGCGCACGAATGTGGCGCAGGGCGGCGCCTGCGCGTTGGCGATGTCGACGAATCGCTGGGCAATATCGACGCCGACCACCTCGATCCCGCGTTCGGCGAGCGCATGGGCGTGGCGCCCCGGGCCGCAGCCAACATCGAGCACGCGCTGGCCCGGAGCGAGGCCGAGGTGCTCGACGATGAATGCCACCTCGTTGTCGGTGCCTTTGGTGAACGAGTACCGCAGGTACGCCTCACCCATATGGTCGGCCAGCGGCTCAAACCAGTGAGATTCCCCGGGCGGGCTCACTACTTGGCGTCCGCCCAGGTGGCACCCCAACCGAGATTCACTTCGAGCGGCACGTCGAGCGACGCCGCGTCGCGCATCGCCTTCGCGCGTGGCTGCCTCCGCCGCGGCCTCTTCCGCCTCGGGTACCTCCAGGATGATCTCGTCGTGCACTTGCAGCACGACGCGTGACGACAACTTCTCGGCGTCGAGGCCCCGGTCCAATGCGACCAGCGCGACCTTGAAGATGTCGGCCGCCAAGCCTTGGATCCCCGCATTCATGGCTTGCCGCTCCCCCGCTTGACGGATCCGGAAGTTGGGCGACGACAGTTCCGGTATCGGGCGGCGACGACCGAACAGCGTCTCGGTGTAGCCGCGGTCGCGCGCTTCGGCGACGCTGTTGTCCATGTACGCCTTCACCGCCGGGAACGCGAGGAAGTAGGCGTTGAGGATGACCGACGCCTCGTCGACGGGGATGCCGAGGCGCTGCGCCAGGCCGTAGGACTCCATGCCGTACGCCAACCCGTACGACACCATCTTCGCCTTCGATCGCTGCGCCACTGTGACGTCGCCGGGCTCGACGTTGTAGATGCGCGCCGCGGTGGTGGCGTGGATGTCGTCACCGTTCTTGAACGCCTCGGTGAGTCCGGGATCGCCCGAGAGATGCGCGATCACCCGCAACTCGATCTGGTTGTAGTCGGCGACGAGGAACCGACACCCGGGCGCGGGTATGAACGCGCGGCGGAATTGGCGACCCTCGTCGCTACGCACCGGAATGTTGTGCAGGTTGGGCGACTCCGACGACAGCCGGCCGGTGCGAGCGACCGTCTGGTTGAACGACGCGTGGATCCGTCCGTCCTCCGCGATCTCGGCCGCCAATGCCTCGCCGTAGGTGTTACGCAGCTTCTCGACCTCCCGCCAGCGCAGGAGCTTGGCGATGATCGGATGCTGGTCGATCAACTTCTCGAGCGACGCCGCATCGGTCGAAAAGCCGGTCTTGGTGCGCTTGGACGGCACCAGGCCCAGCTTGTCGAACAGCACCTCGCGTAGCTGCGGGGTGCTGTTCACCTTGAAGGGTCCGCCGGCCAACTCGTGGATCTCGGTCTCCAGCTCGCCGCACTGCTTGGTCAGCGACGTCGTGAGCTCGTCGAGCCACGGCCGGTCAACGGCGATGCCGGCGATCTCCATCCGTGCCAGTACGCGCACGAGGGGCCGCTCGATCTCGTCGTACAACTTCGTGAGGCCGCGCGCTTCGAGCGCGGCCAGCAACGGTGCGCGCAGACGTGCGAGCGCGACCGCACGCTTGGCCGCGGCGTCGGCCACCGATGGGCCCGAGTCCTCGAGTGCGAGCTGGCCCTGCGATGAGGCTTCGGCGGCGGCGCCGAGCGTGATGCCGAGATACCGCAACACCAGTTCGTCAAGTTGATACGTCGACTGGCTCGGGTCGACGAGGTACGCCGCGATCTCCGCGTCGAGGGCGAGGCCCCTCATGTCGATACCGAGCGGAGCGAACGAGCGCATGAGCAACTTGGCGTCCGGAGCCGTCACCGAGTTCTCCGCGGCGAACAGCGTGTCGAAGGCCGACGCGACCTTCGGGTCCTTGAGCACGGCGCCGGGAAGCCACGAAGCAGCGTTCTCGCTCGACGGGTCGCAGAGCGCAACACCGGTCAGGGGGCTGCGACCCGCGCGAGCCTCCCATTCGCCCACGACTACAACGCCATTGGTCAGCGATTTCGCGAGCGCGATCGCATCCTTCGCAGTGGCGACGCTCGTGGTGGTCACGTCGAAGCCCGGAGCGGCTGGAGCCATCTCCGTCGCGGTAGCCCCGCTGGCCGCGCTGCCGCGCCCGTCGGCACCGAAGGCCTCCAGCAGCCGATCGATCATCGTGCGGAACTCGAGGAAGGCAAAGAGATCGCGCACCTGCGTCTCGTCCCACCCGCCCCACTCGGTCCCGGTGATCTCGGGGAGCTCGACGTCGCGGATGAGCGGAATCACTTCGACGTTGGCGCGTACCGAGTCTTCGGCGGCGGCGAGGTTCTCCCGCAGCTTCGGCGTGAGCTCGTCGAGGTGTTCGTAGATCCCGTCGATGCCGCCGTAGGTGTTGATGAGCTTGGCCGCCGTCTTCTCGCCGACGCCGGGGACACCCGGCAGGTTGTCGGACGGATCGCCACGCAAGGCGGCGTACTCGACGTACTTGGTCGGGTGGACACCGGTGCGGCCTTCGATACCCGCCTCGTCGTACAGCGCGTAGTCCGACACGCCGCGCTTGTTGTAGAGCACGCGCACGTGCGGATCCTCGACGAGCTGGTACGCGTCGCGGTCGCCGGTGACGATGATGATCTCGTCGCCGCGATCGCGCCCTTGCGTGGCCAGGGTGGCGAGGATGTCGTCGGCCTCGAACCCGGCGACCTCGATCATCGGAACCTTCAGCGCGTCGAGGACCTCGCGCACGAGCCCCATCTGTTGACGGAGGATGTCGGGCGCGGCCTCGCGCCCCGCCTTGTAGGCGTCGACCATGCCATGGCGGAACGTCGGTTCCGGCCGGTCGAACGCCACGATCACGCCGTCGGGCTGGTGCTCCTTGACTACATAAATGAGCATCGACGTGAAGCCGAACACGGCGTTGGTGACCTGACCGGCGGCGGTGGCCATGTCCGTGGGCAGCGCGAAGAACGCGCGATAGGCCAGCGAGTTGCCGTCGAGCAGGAGCACACGCGCCACGGCCGTGACGGTACCCCGTGGGTATGACATCGGAGGTGCGCCGTAGGCGCACCGACCAATCAATACCGCTCGGTGTTCCGGCCGGCGTAGCCGGACGGAGAGAATTTTTGGCGCTCTCGAATAGCCGAACGCGCAAGTCAATTTAGGTGGGTGTGTAGCTTGCTCGCCCATGGCGCCGGCCCAGGTAGACGCGACCGACCACGCACTGGCGGCGGAGCTGGCTACCGGCGCGGGTCGGCTGCTCCTAGAATTGCGCGAGCGGCTCAAGGCGGGCGAGGACCCCAAGGACGTCAAAGACGCCGGTGACGCGGCCTCGCACTCGTGGCTGACGGGACAACTCGCGCAGCGTCGGCCCAACGACGCAGTCCTGTCCGAGGAAGCCGTCGCCGATCCGGCTCGTCTCATCGCCGAGCGCCTCTGGATCATCGACCCGCTCGACGGAACGCGCGAGTTCGGCGAGGTTGGCCGCAGCGATTGGGCGGTCCACGTCGCGCTGGTCGTGGGTGGCGAACCGGTTGCGGGTGCCGTGGCGTTGCCGGGCATGGACATTGACGTTGAGCACCGCGGACATTCCGTCGGTCCCCGACACCGGCGATCGTGCCCCGGTGGTGCTCGTGAGCCGAACCCGGCCTCCGGCGTGGTCGCAGTCGCTCGTGGACGCACTCGGCGGGACGCTGCTTCCGATGGGATCCGCTGGCGCGAAGGCGATGGCGGTGGTGCGCGGTGAGGCCGACGTCTATGTGCACACGGGCGGCCAGTACGAATGGGACTCGGCCGCACCGGTCGCCGTCGCTTTGGCCGCGGGGCTGCACTGCTCCCGGATCGATGGCTCGCCCCTCGTCTACGGGCAGGAATCGACCTGGATGCCCGATCTGGTGATCGTGCGCCGGGAGCTGGCCGAAGCGACTCTGAACGCGGTGGGGTCCTTCGCCACTTAGGCTGTCCCCATGAGTGACGGCTTCCACCCGCCGTTAGAGGAGTACCTCGAAGCTATTGTGAGCTCGAGGAAGAGGGCATCGCGGTCATTCAGGCCCGGCTGGCCGAACGGCTCGAGCACACGCCCGCATCGGTTTCGGAAATGATTCATCGGTTGCGCGACGAGGGCTACATCGCGATCGACGGCCGCTCGATCACCTTGACCACCGCCGGCCGCAGCCGCGCGGAAAGCGTTGTGCGAAAGCACCGCCTCGCCGAACGGCTCCTCACCGACGTCATTGGGTTGCCGTGGTCGCGGAGCCACCTCGAGGCCTGTCGCTGGGAGCACGTCATTTCCGACGAAGTCGAAGAGCGACTCGTCGCGCTGCTGGGCAATCCCACGACGTGCCCGCACGGCAACCCCATCCCGGGCACGACGCCCAGCAGCGCCGCGCAGGTGCCGCTGTCGCAGTGCGCGGTCGGCGACAAAACCCACCTCACGCGCGTCACCGAGCGCGTCGAGATCGACACCGAGTCCCTCGAATACCTGGACGCCGCCAACCTGCGTCCTGGCGCGCAAGCCTCGATCACCGCCCGCGCCCCCGACGGCACGTTGACGATCGATGTCGACGGCGAGTCGGTTGCGCTGGGCGCGTCGCTCACGTCGCAGATCTACGTCACCGTCGACTAGCGCGGTGCACCTGGTCGAGGCGAACGACCCACGCCTCGCGCCGTACATGGGCATGTACGGCGCCGACGAACGCACTGACGACTTGTGCATCGTCGAGAGTCGGATTCGCCGTCGAGGCGTTGCTCGACTCGCCCTACGAACCGGTCTCGCTCTTAATCGCGGAGCGGCTCGTGGAACGCCGCGAGTGAGCTGCTCGACGCGTTCCCGGGCGACGTGCTCGTCGCACCGCAGGAACTCATCGACACCACCGTCGGCTTCCACATGCATCGCGGCGTGGCCGCGTGCGCCCGTCGAGGCACCCCGCTCACGGTCGACGCGGTAGTGGACGGCGCGACGCGACTCGTGGTGACCGAAACCGTCACCGATCCCGAGAACCTCGGTGCGTTGTTCCGCAACGCCGCCGCGTTCGGCGTCGACGGGCTGCTGATCGATCCCACGACGTGCGATCCGCTCAGTCGACGGACGATTCGCGTGTCGCTCGGTCACACGCTCCGAGTGCCCTTCGCCCGCGCCTCGTTGGACGAGATCTTCGAACGGCTCGACGGTGTAACCACCGTCGCCTTGTCGCCCAACGCGCCAGTCGACCTCCGGACTGTTCGGGCGGAGCGGATAGCGCTCGTCGTCGGCAACGAGGGCGACGGGTTAAGCGATGCCACCCGGCGCGCCGCCGACGTCGTCGCCGCCATCCCGATGGCGAAGGGCGTGGACAGCCTCAACGTCGCCACCGCCGCCGCGGTAGCGCTCGCCTTACTTACGGCGTGAGTTCGCTGTCGATTACTTGCTGGGCGATGACCTTCATGGTCACGCGCTGCTGCATTGCCGTCTTCTGAATGAAGCTGAACGCGTCGGCCTCGCGCATGCCGTGGTCGTCCATCAGAAGACCCTTCGCGCGATCGACGAGACGGCGGGTCTCAAGCTGCTCTTCGAGGTTCGCGACCTCGCCTTCGAGCGCGCGCATTTCGCGGTGGCGGCCGAGCGCGACCTCGATCGCCGGGATGAGTTCGCTGCGTTGGAAGGGCTTGACGACATAGGCCAAGGCGCCGGCGTCACGCGCCTCTTCGATCAGGTTGCGCTGGCTGTATGCCGTAAGCACGAGGACTGCGGCCAAACGCTCCGCGGTGATCTCACGCGCGGCTGACAGCCCGTCTTGGCCGGGCATGCGGACATCGAGGATGGCGAGATCAGGCCGCAGGTCGCGCACGAGCGCGACGGCTTCGTCGCCGCGGCCCGTCTCCCCCACGACCTCATAACCCTCCTCTTCCAGGGTCTCTTTGAGGTCGAGGCGAATGATGGCCTCGTCTTCAGCAATCACGACACGGATGGGCACGAAACTCCTAGCGAGCGGTCAGATGACGATGCGGTCGAGCAGCGTGTCTTGGGATCGTTGCAAATCCTGGATGCGGTTGGCGAGTTCGCGGCGACTGGCACCCATCGCGTCGGCATGACGCTGTGCCTCCCGGAACTCCTTCTCGGCGAGCGGCGTCTCGGCAACAACCGCACGAATACGTGCTTCATCGGCGGCGTCGGCGAGCGCGGCGTACTGCTCCTCGACGATCGCTAACTCCTCGCGTGCCTGACGCAATCGGTTGGTGACGTCGGTGAGGCGCCGCTCTACGAGAGACCGCGTCATGCGCGAGGAAGTCTACGGCCTTTCGGTAGGTTGACCGCCGTGATGACTTCCCCGGCCTACGCACGCGGGCGCATTGCCGCCTTCGTCGTCGCCGGCATCCTGATCGGCTTTGCCGTTTACCGCCTCGTCGCGCCCGACGAGAGCAAGGTTTCTCCGTGCGAGGCTCCCGTCGCCGAACGGATCGACCCGTTGAGCTCCCAGCACCTGTTGCCCGGCGCGGCGGAACCGGCGTACCTCAGCGACCCGCCGACTTCGGGCGCGCACAGCCCGGGCACGCATCCAACGGGCGCGCTTACCGCCAGGATCGAACGGCCCGTACAGGTGAGCCTGCTCGAGGAGGGACACGTGCTGGTGCAGTATCGAAACGTGTCTTCGTCGACGGTGCCAAAACTCGCGGCCCTTGCCGGTGACCACGTCACCGTCGCACCGAACCGCGCCCTGCCCGCACGCATCGTCGCGACGGCCTGGCTTCACAAGATGAGTTGCAATCGCATCGACGAAGACGCGCTTCGCGCCTTCATCACCGAATATCGACAGAAGGTGTCCGCGCACTGATGCCACCGCTCATCGAAGGTGTCCCGCTCTGGCTGGCCGACACCAATTGCTGGATCGTGTCCGCACAAGGCGCGGGAGGCGAGTGCGTGCTGGTCGACGCGCCGCCTGATCCCGCGGCGATCATCGAGCGGCTGACCCATCACGGCATGCGCACCGTGGCCATCTTCGGCACGCACGGTCACGTCGACCACGTCGGCGGCATCGGCACCGTCGCCCGCACCGCTCCCGGCGTTGAAGATCCGAAGGGCGTGCCCGTCTACATCAACGACGGAGATCTGCACATGCTGATGGATCCGGTCGGCACCAGCGGAGGATTCGGCGCCACGCTGCGGGGCACCGGACTGGACCTGCGTCCGCCCGAGATCATCGAGCCGCTCGACGACGGCACGGTCGTTCGCGGCGCGGGCATGACATTCGCGACGCTGCACACACCCGGCCACACCATGGGTTCGGTCTGTCTCACCCTCCAACTCGAAGGCGCGCCACCGATCCTGTTTTCGGGCGACCACTTGTTCGCCGGCTCCATTGGGCGCACCGACTTGCCGGGCGGATCATTCGAAGCGTTGATGCAGTCGATGGAGTCGAAGATCCTGCCCCTCGACGACGAAACCGCCGTGCTGCCGGGCCACGGCCCGACCACCACCATCGGCCGCGAACGACTGACCAACCCCTTCATTCGGGAGTTGCTGTCGTAGGGCGACGGCTACATTTTTCGAACTTCAGCCCGAGTGGTGGAGCAGGCAGACACGATGGACTCAAAATCCATTGCCCGCAAGGGCGTGCGGGTTCGAATCCCGCCTCGGGCACTCGCTGCACTCGAAACTGGGCGACAGATGGAATCGTTCTCGGCGCAAAAGCGGTCGCAAGCGGCGACAGTTCTGCGCCGAAGACTAGTCGCACCTCGCCGACGTAGTCTTTCGGCGTGGCCAAGGCATCCGTCAAGAAGTCGAAGATCCGCACGCTGCTCAAGTGGGTGCGGCGGCTCACGCTTGTCGCCGGAATCGTCGGCGCCGTGCGCAAGTACCAAGCGGAAAACAAGACAACGAACCCGCCGCCCACGTGAAGCGAGTCCTATTCGCGCTAGCGGCGGTGCTTGCGATGGGACTCCAGCTTCAGCCGACACCGGCTCGTGCGGCCGTTGCTCTTGCGCACGCGGCCAGCACGGGTACCGACCACAGCTTCGTGAACGGCTCGGGGTGTGACACGGAGGGCGGCAGCATCACGGTGATCGATGCCGGCGACAGCGTCACATGGCACAACTGCGACCTCTTCGCCCACACGGTCACCGCCGACGACGACAGCTTCGACCGACCACTTCCCGCGAACGGCAACACGTCTGTTTCGTTTCCGACCGCCAACGCGAACATCCCGTACCACTGCGAAATTCACAGCGACATGCACGGCACGGTGATCGTGCGCGGGTCGACGGCGACGACCCCGCCCGCTACGCAGCCGCCGACCACTCTTCGGCCCACAACCACAACGCTGGCGCCTACGACCACAACGCTGGCGCCTACGACGTCCACGACGGTCGACCTCGACGGCGTCTTCGGCGAGGACGAGGAGACAACTACCTCGTCGTCGTCCACCACCAGCACGACGCGAGCGCCGAGTGACGACGATTCCGACAGCAGCAACGGGCTTGTCGTCGCGCTCCTGAGTCTTGCGATCGCGGGCGTCGCCGCCGCCGGTTACGCGCTGATTCGACGACTGCGTGAACCGCTGCCGCCTAGCTGAGATGCGTGCGTTGCTCGATCCGACACTTGCGGTTGCCGTCGAGCTGCCGCGAGATGTCCCGGTTGAGAATCTTCAGCCGGATTTCACCGCAGCTGTCGGTTCCGTGGGCGAAGCTGTTGAACGCCATCCCCGGCGCGACGACGAGACCGGAGACGATGCCCGCAAGCGCGAACGGAATGATGCGGGCGCGTTTGTTCACCCTTCCCATATCGGCCGCGTAGGCCGAGAATGAAGGCGTGCCCTTAATGCACGCTGTCGGAACTTCGCTCGTCCGCGTGGTCGCAGTCGGCTGTTTGCTGATGGCGGCGGCATGCAATAGGGACCAAGACGGCTCCGCACGCGACGCTGGCAGCACTACGACCACGACGGTTGCCGGGAGCGCGGATCCGGACGGAACCGCCGCCCGTGCGTTCATAGACGCCTGGCGGCGCGGGGACGCCGCCGCGATGCGAGAACTCGCTCCCGCTGATCAGGTCGACGCGGCAGTGAGCGCCGGGACAGCCCTCGGCGAGCCGACGTGCACGAACCAGCCCAACGGCCAGTACCAGTGCGACGTACGGGTCTCTAGTGGGGCGTTGATGTACATACTCGTGGGACCACCCGGAGACGCGCCCGGCCGGGTTTGGTGGGTGTCGGTGAACGACGGCGACTAAGCGTCAGCCGAGAGCCTTTAGGAGATTCGCCGGCGTGTCCTTCGGTGAAACCTTGTACCAGGCCTCGGCGATCTTGCCCTTCTCGTCGAGCAGGAACGCCGAACGCAGGATGCCCATGTACTTGCGGCCGTACATCGACTTCTCGGTCCATACGCCGAAGGCTTCGGCCACCGCGTGGTCCTCGTCGGCCAACAGCGGGAACCCGAGTCCGTACTTCTCGTCGAACTTGAGTTGCTTGGCCGGTTTGTCCGGACTGATGCCGAGCACGGCGGTGTCGCCGATCTTGCCGAGGATGTCGCGCATCCCACACGACTGCTGCGTGCAGCCGGGGGTGTCGGCCTTTGGATAGAAGTACACGAGCACCTTGCGGCCCTTGAACTCGCTGAGCTTGCGGACTTTGCCGTGCTGGTCGGTGAGCGAGAGGGCGGGCGCTTTGTCACCGGGCTTGAGCATGCACGCACGGTACCCGGCGTTTGCACGCCGACGGGGCGTACGATCCAGCACGAAAGTGGCGAGGAGGTTGCCAGGATGACCGACGAGCGAGCAGTAACCGTTGGAGCGCGGCCAGCGCCGGTCGAACTCGCTCCAAGCCGGTCGGCCGTCATCGTCGTCGACATGCAGAACGACTTCGCGAGCCCCGGCGGGATGTTCGACCTTGCTGGAATCGACATCTCGAGGATCCGGGCCATCGTCGACCCCATACGGCGCCTGCTCGCCGCCGCGCGGTCGGTCCACATACCGATCGCATACCTGAAGATGGCGTTCGCGCCGGACCTTGCCGATTCGGGCTATCCCAAGTCTCCGACCTGGATCAAGCACGCACCGCTACGAGTAGGCGAGGAAACGACCGCTCCCGATGGGCGACCAAGCCGTGTGTTGGTCCGCGACACGTGGAACACCGACATCGTCGCAGCCCTCGCACCTCAGCCGGGCGACACCATCATTTACAAGAGTCGCTACAGCGGGTTCTTCGGGACAGGCCTCGAGGCGGAGCTTCGAGGCGGTGGAGTGTCGACTCTCCTGGTCGTCGGCGCCACGACGAGCGTCTGCGTCGAGTCGACGGTCCGGGACGCGATGTTCCGCGACTTTCATTGCCTTGTGCTCGAAGACTGCACCGCAGAACCGATCGGTGCAGACTTGCCTCGATCGAACCACGATGCTTCTTTGCTCGTTCTTCAGTTGCTCTTCGCGTCGATCAGTGACTCGACCTCCGTGATCGCCGCGCTCGAAAGCCACGCATCCGGAGCGTGCGAGGCTGGACGGTATGACGAATGAGGAGCGCCGGGAGCGCGTTTCCGACCTGTTAGAGACGGTGATCAACGGGCGCGACGCCAACGCCATCCCGCGATTCACCAAGAACCCGCAGATCGATGGCACGTTGCGATCCCTTCTGGGAGCGTTCTCGGATCTGCGCTTCGAAGTGCGCTGGACCCTCGTCGAGGATCGCCGGGTCGTCGCCTTCATCGACATGAGCGGCACCCATGACAGCGGCCCGTGGCTCATGGTTACGCAGCCGACGCACAAGGCGTTGACCGCGTCGCTGGTTCTCGCGGTGGAACTCGATGACGATGGCATGGTCGTGGACTACTGGCTCGGGACCAACTTCATTGCCATGCTCGATCAGCTCGGATGGGGCGTTGCCCCGCGCGGCGAAGTCGTGCCCGGCTAGTGCAGGTCCGATCTGAGCAAGGATGGCCCTGATGGCTTCCGCGACGGTTCTGCTCGTGCACGGCGCGTGGAATGGCGACTGGGTCTACTGGAAGCTCTCGCCGTGCCTCGACGCACGGGGCGTCGCTTGGGTGGGCGCCGATCTGCCCAGCTGCAAGTCCACGGACCCGTCGATCGGCCCGGCCGACGATGCGGCCTACGTCGGCGAGTTGATCGACGCCATCGATGGTCCCGTCGTCGTTGTCGGGAAGTCCTACGGCGGCGCCGTCATCAGTGGAGCGACGGCCGGCCGCGCCAACGTTTCGCACCTCGTCTACGTGGCGGCCTTCATGCCCGAAGCCGGAGAGTCGTTCCAGAAGACCACGACATCCGCGCGTATGCCCGAGTTCGCCGCCGGCATCCGGCTTCGCGATGACGGACGGATCGAGATGGATGCCGAGGTCGGGGCCCGCTGTGCGTTCGCGCACGCGAGCGAACGTGACCGTGATGTCTGGCGCCGCGAACGCCGGCCGATGTCGATCGGTCTCGACCGATCGATCGCGTTCGACCGCGTCGGCTGGGAGACCGTCCCGTCGACCTACATCGTGTGCAGCGAGGACCAGTGCATCGACCCAGCGGCGCAACGGCGATGGGCGGCTCGAGCGACGAACGTCATCGAGCGGCCGTTCGACCATTCGCCTGCCGTCTCGTATCCAGACGACATCGCGGACCTGCTCGCCGAGATCGCGGCTAACGCCACCGCCTGAGCCGTCAGAACAGTTCGGGTGGGGGTTCCATCGTGAGCGCGCCACCTTGCACGAGGCGCCACGCGTCGTAGAACGCCGCGGCCGCCGCTCCAGGCACCTTGAGGTTGAGCGCGGCCACAACGTCAGCCACGCCCATCGCGGCGGACGCGCCGCCCTCCTCGTCGCTGGCATCCGCTCCGGACCCGATGCGCGCCATGGCGCCCTTCTTCTTCGGGAATTCCTTGAGCTTGATGCCGCGCGTCGGGCTTCATGCCTGCGGCTTCGCGAGCGACTCGCAGCGCCGTCGACAGCCCCCCGAGGTCATCGACGAGCCCGTTCGCCTTTGCGTCGACGCCGGACCACACACGACCACGCGCCAGATCCTGCAGTTGCGCCAACGGCATGTCCCGGCCGCGGCTCGCCTTCTCCGTGAAGTCGTCATAGATCAGGTCGAGACTGTTCTCGAGTCTCGCCCACTGGGCCTTCGAGTAGTCCAGCGAAAAGGACTGCATCGTGGCCGTCTCGCCCTCATGCACCTCGTCGGTGGACAGGCCGAGCTTCTCTTGCATTTCCTCGACGACGTATTTCCCGCCGAATACCCCGATCGATCCGGTGATGGTTCCCGGACTGGCGACGATGCGGTCGGCTGGCATCGCGATGAAGTAGCCGCCGGAGGCGGCCACGTTGCCCATGCTCGCAATAACCGGCTTGCCCTTGGCCTTGGCGTTCATCACTTCACGCCAGATCGTGTCGGAAGCCACTGCGGAGCCGCCCGGGCTGTCGATGCGAAGCACGATCGCCTTGACGCTCTTTTCCTTCGCCGCGGCTCGCAGCGCGCCCGCCACGGTGTCAGCCCCCATGTTTGAGCCCTGCGTCATTGGGTTGAATCCGCCGCCCTTGCCCGACGCAACACCACCTACCGCGTGGATGAAAGCGATCGTCTGTCCGCGGTTCGCGCCACGCTTCGTGCGCTTGGCGTACTTGGCCAGATACAGCAGCTTCGATCCCTTGCCCGCCCGTTCCTTCACCGCCTCGACGATCTCGTCGTAATAGGCCAGACGATCGATCAGCCCGTTCGCCAGCGCGTCATGCGCCGGATACGGGCCCTTCATCAGTACGTCGCGCGCCGCGTCCGGCGTCATATTCCGTCCCGCTGCAACGGCGTCGACGAGTTGCTCGAAACGCGTCTCCGCCAGTCGCGCGCTCGCTTCTCGGTGCGGGGCCGTATACGACTTCTCGTTGTACCGGTCGACGGCGTTCTTGTATTCGTGCCGCCGGCCGAGCCGCACTTGGATTCCGAGCTTGTCGAACACGCCCCGCAAGAACATGGTCTGCGCCAACCACCCCGTGACGTTGACCTCGCCCGATGGCTGGACGGCGATCTCGTCGAACGCGGCGGCGACGTAGTAGCCGCCGGGCAACACCATCGACTCCGACCACGCGACCGCGAACTTCCCGGTCGCTCGAAACGCCACTACCGCGTCGCGCAACTCATCCGCGAGTGCACCGGACGCGGGGTACTCGATGCGCGCGTACAGGCCGGCGACGCGCTTGTCGCGCCCGGCGCGCTCCAACCCGTCGACCAGCTCGCGCATCGCGAGCGGCTTTGCGCCAGCGAACCGGCTCAGCGGCGAGGTGCTCCCTTTTTCTTCGATCGGTTTCGTGAGGTCGAGTTCGATGATCGTGCGCTTGGGCACGCGCGAGCCGAGAATGCCCAGCACCATCGAGACGACGAGGCCGGCGACGGCGAGCGAACCGGCCACGCGCACCAGGCCCCGCGGGTGATCAGCCGCGAAGACCACGCCCGACACCACGCCGAGCAGGACGAGAAGTAGCAGCGCCGCGAGCACAAGCCACTGGAACGGCTGGCGTGCTTTAGAAAAGGTTTGTCGAATATCGAGCCCCATGCGTCCCCCAAGATCAGCAGTCGGAGAATGATGCCCGATGGCGACGCGCCGGGCCCGGTGGCAGGCATCAATTTTCTCCTGAACGGGTCTCACGCGTAGCGTTCACGTCGTGAAAGCGCCAGATCTCGAACGTGGTGCCTTCTCGGATCAAGGGCCGTGGGTCATGCCCGAAGGGGCGATGGTCTGGCAGCACGGCATCGGCGAGTTACGTCTCCGCGTCGCGGCGCAGGTGCCGGCACTGGTGCGTCGCCGCCGCATTCCGCCGATTCGGCGCGCCGCTATCACTGGTTGGCACCTCGGCAAGGCGCTGCTCGGGTGGAAGTACGTCGACAAGCGCCGCAACCCCGATACCGCCCGCGCCGGTCTGTCGCGGCGCCTGCGCGTCGCGTTCGCGCAGCTCGGCCCGACCTACATCAAGCTCGGCCAGATCCTCTCCTCCGGCGAAGGAATCTTCCCTGAGGAGTTGGTGAAGGAATTCCGATATCTGCGCGACAAGGTGCCCGCCGAGTCATTCGACACCGTGCGCCGCGTGGTGGAAGCCGAACTGGGCAAGCCCCTCGAGGCGGTGTTCGACAACTTCTCGATCGCCCCGCTCGCGGCCGCGTCGATCGCCCAGGTCCACACCGCCAACTTGAAGACCGGCGAGAGCGTCGTGGTCAAGGTCCAACGCCCGACGGTGTCCGAGCTGGTGCAGAAGGACCTGGCGGCGATGGCGTGGATATCTCCGGTGCTCGTGGGTCGCATCCCGATCGCGGCGCTGGCCAACCCTCCGGCGCTGGTCGACTTGTTCGCCGAGACGATCGTCGAGGAACTCGACTTCCGACTCGAGGCGCAGAACATGCTCGACGTCGCCCGCGTGCTTGCGGCCACCGGTCAACGCGCGATGGTCGTACCGCGCCCCCATCCCGTGCTCGTGACCCGACGCATGCTCGTCATGGAGCGCCTCGACGGGTTCAGCTTCGACGACGTCGAAGGCATGAAGCGCGCCGGTGTGGACACCGAAGCCGTCGTGCGCGCCAGCATGGTGTGCTTTCTCGAAGGTGCGATGTTGTACGGCGTCTTCCATGGCGATCTGCACGGCGGCAACCTGCTCGTGCAAGAAGACGGGCGCGTCGCGTTGCTCGACTACGGCATCACCGGTCGGCTTGACGAGAAGCGTCGCCTCGCGTTCTTGCGCATGGTCGTGGGCGCCACCATGAACGACCTCACCGGGCAGCTCGGCGCGCTCATCGACCTCGGCGCGCTGCCCGAGGGCACCGACGTCCCGACGCTTATCAAGGATCTCGGCCTCGACCGTCCGCCCATCGATCCCCTGTCGATCACGCCCGAGCAACTGCTCGAGGAGTTGCGCGAGGTCGTGAAGAAGCTGCTCGGCTACGGCGCGCGCCTGCCCAAAGAACTCATGCTGTTCATCAAGGACATGTTGTTCCTGGACGCGGCGCTCGCGACCCTGGCGCCCGACGTCGACATTTTCGGCGAGATCGCGCACGTTGCCGAACATATGGCGACCCGCCATGGCGAGTCGATCGCGGCGCAGATCGGACTCGAACCGGGACGTTTCGACATCGACCTCACCGGCGTCAAGAACAGCTTCGGCCTCGGCGAGGGAGTGCAGTCGATAACCCACCGCGAGCTGCAAGAACGCCGTCAGCTCATGCAGAAGCGTATGGAAGCCCACGCCAAGGAAGCGAAGCGAAAGAAGAAATAGTGGCTGAGTGCGATCTGTGCGAGGCGGCGCGGATGACGCAGTGGCACCACGAGGACGACGTCTGCTGGATCGCCGACTGCGAGGTGTGCAACATCCCCATGGTGGTGTGGCGCCACCACGGCACCGAGCCCCCGGAAGCCGACGTCGATCACATGTTGCGCGAGCTCACGCGCGTCGCCGATGCGATGTTCGTCGGCGAGGAATGGTCGATCGATCGCAACATGCGACAAATCCCCGATCACTTTCACGCGCACGCGCGTGACAAGAACTGGTACTTCAGGCGTTTTCGCTAGACAGCGTGTAGCTCGTCCCGTGGTCCCAGCCGGCCAGATCGGCTAGCCGCGGATCGTTCGAGAACACTTCAGGGATCGGCTGGTTCACACCGATGCGCTTCTGCAGCTTCTCGATTTCGAGTTGTTGGTTCCAGAGCACCAGTGTGACGACCACGCCGCTCTCGCCCGCGCGCGCGGTTCGTCCTGAGCGATGGATGTAGGTCTTGTGATCTTCGGGCGGGTCGTAGTGGATGACGATGTCGATGCCGTCGACGTGAATGCCGCGGGCGGCGACGTCAGTGGCCACCAGCACCGCGAGCTTGCCGTCGGAAAACTGCTGCAGCGCGCGCTCGCGCGCGCTCTGTCTCAGATCGCCGTGCAAGGGCTGGGCGGTGACGGCGTGAGTCTTGAGGTCCGCGACCAGGCGGTCGGCACCGCGCTTAGTGCGCGTGAAGATGAGCGTGCGGAATGCCCCGCGCGATATCGCGGCGGCGACCTTTGCCTTGTCCATCTCGTGCACCTGCAGGAACCGATGGATCATCTCGTCGACGGTCACGGTGCGGCTCTCGACGGTGTGGACCGCCGGGTTCTGCATGTAAGTGCGCATGAGGTGGTCGACGTCGTTGTCGAGCGTGGCCGAGAACAGGAACGTCTGATGCGCTTGCGGCATCCGACGCAGGAACCACTCGACCTGCGGCAGGAAGCCCATGTCGGCCATCCGGTCGGCCTCGTCGAGCACGATCGTGCCGACGTCACTGACGTGTATCTCGCCGCGGTTGCCGAGGTCGATGAGCCGACCGGGCGTGGCGATCACGACGTCGATCACGTCGTTGAAGGCGCGGATATCAGCGTCGAGGTCGGTACCGCCGTAGACGGCGCGAAGCTTGAGCCCCACTGCGCCCGCCAGCGGCGTGAGTACCTCAGCGACCTGGACGGCGAGTTCGCGGGTAGGAACAAGCACGAGCGCGCGCGGATAGTGCGGGACGCGATCCGGGCGCCGTGCGCTGCAGCAATCGGCAATCCGAACGCCAGCGTCTTGCCTGAACCGGTCTTGGCCTGACCGCACACGTCGCGGCCGGCCAACGCGTCCATGATCGTGAGGCCCTGAATCGCGAATGGCGAGATCACGCCCGTCTCTGCGAGGGCGTCTACGAGCGCTTCGTCGACCCCAAGGCTCGCAAACGTTTCGGGGGTCGGGGGCGCTTCCCCGTTTCAGTTTCCACAGCTTTCCGAGACGCAGGTTACCGGTGTGGAGCGGCATCGAGTGCATTACGCATCGCGCGCACGGCATCGCCGACCGCATCGGCGCCCTTTCCGTCGAGCAACAGGCGCATCAACGCGGACGCCACGACGACACCGTCGGCGTGCTCGGACAGCTCCACGGCCTGCTCCGGAGTCGATACACCGAAGCCGATGAGCACTGGCGTATCGGTGACGGCTGAGCAGCCGATCGCCGATATCCGCGGCGGTTGCGGCGATCGCACCTCGCTCGCCGGTCACGCCCATCACGGACACGCCGTAGACGAAACCGCGCGAGCGCGCGGCGATCTGCTTCGAGCCGATCGTCGGGCGTGACAGGCGACGCGAGGAGCACCGGGGCGACGCCGTGCTCGGCGGCGGTGGCCTCCCACTCGCCGGATTCCTCGAGCGGCAGGTCGGGCAAGATCGCACCGGTGATGCCGGCCTCGACCAGCGAGGAGGCGAATCGCTCGTGGCCCATGCGGAACGCGAGGTTGTAATACGTCATCGCTACGAGCGGCACGCCGATGTCGACCCCACGCAGCGACGCCAGGATCTTCGCCGGCGTCGTGCCCGCGTCGAGCGACTTTCTGCGACGCCTCCTGGATCGTCGGTCCGTCCATCACCGGATCGGAGAACGGGAACCCGATCTCGATCGCGTCGGCGCCTGACGCCGCCATCGCCTCGAGCGACTCGATCCACGCCGTGCCGCCAAGCCCCCCGGTGACGTAGGGCACGAGCAGCCGACGACCTTCGTCGCGCCGCTGCCGCAAGGTCGGTTCGAGTGACGGGGTTGTCATGCGTCGTGGCCGAACTGCGGGCCGAGGATCTTCATGACTTGCTCGGCGTCTTTGTCGCCGCGGCCCGACAACGTGACCAGCACCGTCGTGCCCTGTGCCAGCTCGCCCGAACGCGCCGCGCGCCGCGACCCACGCGATGGCGTGCGCCGACTCCAACGCCGGGATGATTCCTTCGGTCCGCGCGAGCAGCTGCAGCGCGTCGAGCACTTCGTCGTCGGTCGCCGGCACGTATTGCGCGCGTCCAATCGACGCGAGGTACGCGTGCTCCGGTCCGACGCCGGGATAGTCGAGGCCGGCGCTGATCGAATGCGCTTCGGTGATCTGTCCGTCTTCGTCCTGCAGCAGCATCGACTGACTGCCGTGCACCACGCCGGGCACGCCGTGGCCGATGGCCGCGCCTCCAGCCGGTTCGACGCCGACGAGTTGCGCGTCGGTGTCGACGAACCCGGCGAAGGTGCCGGCGGCGTTGGAGCCGCCGCCGACGCACGCCACCACGACGTCCGGGTCGGCACCGAGGATCGCCTGCACTTGTCCGCGCGCCTCTTCGCCCACGATGCGCTGGAACTCGCGCACCATCCACGGATACGGATGCGGTCCCATCACCGACCCGAGGCAGTAGTGACTGTTCTCCACGTTGGCGACCCAGTCGCGCATCGCTTCGTTGATCGCGTCCTTCAGCGTGCGGCTCCCGGATCCGACCGGCCGGACAACAGCCCCGAGCAGTTGCATGCGGAACACGTTGAGGGCTTGACGTTCGACGTCGACCTCGCCCATGTAGACGACGCACTCGAGACCGAACAGCGCGGCGGCGGTCGCGGTCGCCACGCCGTGCTGACCGGCGCCGGTCTCGGCCACGATGCGCGTCTTGCCCATGCGGCGCGTGAGCAGGGCCTGACCGACCACGTTGTTGATCTTGTGACTGCCCGTATGAGCGAGGTCCTCGCGTTTGAGCAGCACCCGCACGCCGAGTTCCTCGGACAGGCGTGCGCACTCGGTGACCGGTGTGGGCCGCCCGGCATAATCGCGCAGGAGTGACCGGTACTCCTCGATGAAGGCGGGGTCCGACCACGCCTCCCGGAAGGCGGCCTCGAGCGCGAGGCACGCTGGCATCAAGGACTCGGGTACGTACCGACCACCGAATTCGTCCGAAGCGGCCCTCGGGGACGGCTCGGCCATCCCGCTCGGTTGGGTGGTCATATGTCGCCGTCCTCGGCCCAGTCGTACAGATCCGGGCCGCCCTCTTGCTCGCGTCGGTTCCTTGGCGAAGGCAGCCTGCGCATTCGCGATGAACGCACGCAACAGCCGCGGGTCCTTGCGGCCGGGCTCGATCTCGACGCCGGTTGACACGTCGACACCCCACGGATGCGTGGCCGCGATGGCGGCGGCGACGTTGTTGGAGTCGAGACCGCCGGCCACGATGAGCCGGCTGCGGTCGGGCACCCCG
The DNA here is from genome assembly GCA_963769985.1 of uncultured Actinomycetes bacterium. Lineage (GTDB taxonomy): Bacteria > Actinomycetota > Acidimicrobiia > Acidimicrobiales > JACCXE01 > JACCXE01. The sequence goes on from CAVYNR010000009.1 coordinate 77,585, forward strand.
TCAGCCAGCCTCCAGTCGAACACATTGCCCGAACCGGGCGACGGTGCGTCGAGGAGGATCGGCCGACGCGCGCGATAGCCGCTGGCGTCGGCCACGCCGCGGTCGCCCGCGACGAACGCCTTGATCACAAACGGAATGCGCTCGCCTACCCACCATGTGGCCTCTCGCGTCTCGTGCCCGTGGAGTTGGGCGCCGCGCAATCCGGCTCGATGGATGGTCTCCACGACGCGTTCGGGGGCTTCGTCGCGGAACACGCCAACGGTGAGCACGTCGTTCGGCAAGCGCTTCACGATGTCGGCCACCGCACTGGCCGTGACTTGCCGCGTCGATGGGGCGAACACGAACCCGAGGGCGTCGGCGCCCATGGCGACAGCGAGGAGCGCGTCGTCCTCGTTGGTGATCCCGCATATCTTTACGAACATCGCAAGCTCCGCACGGTCGCGGCGGCGTCGCCCGCGGTAACCAAGGTCTGGCCGACGAGCACGGCGTCATAGCCCGCGTCGTGCAACCGGGCGGCGTCGGCGCCGTGGCGCACACCGGACTCGGCCACCCGCACGACATCGGCCGGGATCTGCTGCGCGAGATGCAGCGCCCGATCGTGGTCGACGGCGAAGGTGTGTAGATCCCGTTGGTTTACGCCCACGATCTGCGCGCCAGCGTCGAGCGCACGTAGGAGCTCGCGTTCGTCATGCACTTCGACCAACACGTCGAGGCCGAGTTCGCCCGCAGCGCGGTGAAAGCGGCGGAGTTCGTCGTCCGTGAGCGCGGCCACGATGAGCAGCACCGCGTCGGCGCCCATGGCCGCGCGCGGCGCGCACGTCGGCTTCACAGACGGTGAAGTCCTTGCGGAGCACCGGCAACTCGACGGCGTCGCGCGCCGTCTGCAGATCCGACGCCGAACCTCCGAAGTAGTCGGCGTCGGTCAGCACGGAGAGGCGCGCTCGCGTCGCCCGCGGCATACGCCTTCGCGAGAGCGGCTGGATCCAGATTCGGTGCGAGGTCGCCCATCGAAGGCGACCGACGCTTGATCTCGGCGATCACCGCGAGCCCTTCCGCCGCCCGCAACCCGGCCGCGAATCCCCTCGGTGCGGGCGCGGCCGCGAGGTCGCTGTCGGTGACCGTTGGCTCCGGATATCCCCGGTGCGCGGCCACGATGTCGTCCAGATACGTGGCCATCGTGGGACGTAGCGTACGCGGCGACGGGTCAGCTACGGCGTGGTGCGGCGGCACGTGGTGGTGGTCGTGGACGGCTCCTCGGGCGGAGGGTTGCCGAACTCGTCGGTCGTGGTGGTCGTTTCCACGACGACTGGGTCGACGCAGTCGTTGATCGTGAGGGGCACGGTTTGTTCGCCGAACACCGACACGGCCAGCGGCTGGCGACCCTCCTGCTGGCACTGCACAAGCCACTGGGCGCGCCCGTTGCTGTCGGTGGTCTCGGGGTTCGACGAATAAACCCGCCACCCGCTGCTTCCGATCAAGTCGAGGCGGACGCCTTCGATCGGTGTTGCCCGCACAACGCCGTCGTCGCCGACCGTCTTGCGGGAGACAAGCACGACAAGGTTTCCCGGTCGGTCGAGCGTCGGCGGATCGGGCGCCAGCGAGGACAGCACCGACAGCGAGTCGACTTGGTGGACGTTGAGGTCGACAGTTTTCGTCTCGCTCGCGCCAAGAAACACACCGGTCGCGACGGTCTGCGCCAGGTCAGGCGCCCTCCACGCGCGGATGCGGTAGCGGCCGCCCAACACCGAGGGCACTGTCCACGTTCCGTCCTCTGCGGTCAGCACGATGACCGACGCCGATCCACCGTCGACGATCCGCTCCACATTGACCGACGCCCGCGACCGCGCCGTCGCCGCCGGGACGATGCCGGTGATGGTCGCCGAGCCAGGACCGATCGCGACCGTCGTCGCCGAACGACCGGTAACGCCGCGCAAGCCGACGTTGGCGTAGTCGACGTCGGTCGTCGTGGTGGCCGCCCGTTTGAACGTCGGCACCTTGGGTAGTTCGCCCGGGCCGTCGGAACACGCGGCGAGAAGACCGAGGGCGACCACGAGAGCCACTCGCATCGCGTGGTCACGCATCCGCGGGTCCTTCGATCGTCGCCGGTTGCCCTCCCACCGCGACCTCGCCGCTCAGCGCGGTGCCGCGCTTGACGTAGCCCAGCGCGACCGCGCCCTCGCCCGACGGCGCCGCGCTTGTCACGGCACCGACCTCGGCGCCGTCGACGACAATCGTGGTGCCCGCCGCCACGGGCGACGCGCTTGTGATGCGCACGAGGCGTCGCGGTGGTTCGGCCACGCGGCTGTCCATGCGGGCGACGAGTTCCTGCCCCGTGTAACAGCCCTTCGTAAACGACACCGCCTTGTCCAACCAGCCGACCTCGGCGGGCACGCTGCGCTCGTCAATGTCGGCGCCCATCCGCGGGCGTCCGGCGCGAATGCGTTCGGCTTCCGCGGTCTCGTCGGCAACTCCCTCTCCCGGCCTCAGGGTGATGGTCGCTTTGGTTCGCAGCAGGAACCGACGCAGACGCGTTTCGACGCTGTCGCCGAATCCCCGGTCGGATTCCAGTTCGAAGGCGTCGGCGCCGGTGCGACGGACGCGCACGAAAGCGTCAATATGGCCGTTGGGCGCCAAGACGTACGACCACGTTTCTTCGCCCGGATGCAGCGCCTCGACGTCCTGGCTGAGCTGACCCTGCAGGTACGACGCGGCGTCGGGACCTTCCACGACCACGGTGTCGACGGGCGCACTCACGGGTTCATGGTCGCGCAGCGGCTTTGCGTTGAGCCGTCATGCGCCGCGCCGCGGGCACCGCGGCCAGCAGCGCCGCCGCCTTGTTGGCGCATTCCAGGTCTTCGGAGGCCGGGTCGCTGTCGACCACGATGCCGGCGCCGGCCTGCACGCTGGCGCGGCCGTCGGGCGCAACGAACATCGTGCGGATCGCGATCGCGGTGTCGAGTTGCCCGGCGAAGTCGACGTAGCCGACCACACCCGCGTACGGGCCGCGGCGCGTCGGCTCGAGCGCGTCGATGATCTGCATGGCCCGCACCTTCGGCGCTCCCGACACGGTGCCGGCGGGCAGCGTCGCCCGCAGCACATCGATCGGTCCGAGCCCCGGCGCGCAGGTCCGCCGACACTTGCGACGTGAGATGCATCACGTGGCTGTAGCGCTCGAGCGTGAAGAACTCGTCGACCTTCTCGGTGCCGAAGACGCCGACCCGCCCGACGTCGTTGCGGGCGAGGTCGACCAGCATTACGTGCTCGGCTCGCTCCTTGGGGTCTTCGGTGAGCTCGGCCGCCATGCGCCGCTCGTCCGCCTCAGTGCGGCCACGGCGACGCGTGCCGGCGATGGGCCGGCTGATCACGCGTCCGTCGAGGAGTTGCACCATGGGCTCGGGTGAACTCCCGACCACGGTGACCTCAGGGTGACGGATGAAGTACATGTACGGGCTCGGGTTGACCTGACGCAGGCTGCGGTACATGTCGAAGGGTTCGGCGTCGAGCGTGAGATCGAACCGTTGCGACAGCACGACTTGGAAGATGTCGCCCGCGAGGATGTGTTCGCGGGCGACCGCGACCATGTCGGTGTAGCGCTCCTTGGAAACTGTCCGCGCGACGTCGGGCAGCGGATCGGTCTCGGCCGGAGGGTCAAACACCGGTTCGTCCAGCGCTCGTGCGCCGTCGGCGAGCATGCGCTCGACGCGTGCGACCGCGTCGTCGTACGCCGCGTCCAAGTCGTCGGCCGACGCGCCGGGTTCGACGAAGGCATTGGCCAGCAGCACGACCCGTTGCTTCCAATGGTCGAACGCCGCTATCGATCCGATGATGGACATGGCGGCATCGGGCAAGCCGCGGTCATCGGGCGGCGCGTCGGGCAGGTGCTCGACCTCGCGCACGACTTCGTAACCGAGGTACCCGACGATGCCGCCGTGCAGCGGGGGAAGGTCCTCGAGTTGCGGCGAGCGGTAATAACCGAGCACGCCTTCAACCGCGGCGAGCATCCCGGCGTCTAACGGGACCGCAGCCGGAAGCGTTCCCTCGACGGTGATCACGCCCTCGCGCGCGACAAGCGTGGCGCGCGCGTCGCGCCCGACGAAGCTCCAGCGCCCCCACCGTTCGCGGTCACCGACTCGAAGAGAAAACCGGGTCCGTCGCCGACCAGCCGGGCGAAGCCGGCCACCGGGGTGATCTGGTCAGCGAGAATCTCCCGCCAGACGGGGACAACGGTGTGATCGGCCGCGAGCGCGTGGAAGGCGTCCCTACTCGGCTGCATCACCGAAGTCTCGAAAGAAGCAGCTGAACGCGCCGGTGTGACACGCGCCGACGCCTTCCTGTTCGACCGTGATGAGCAGCGTGTCGCCGTCGCAGTCGTACGCCGCGGCGCGCACGTACTGGCGGTCGCCTGAGGTTTCGCCCTTGCACCAGTACTCCTGCCGGCTGCGGCTCCAGAACCACGTGCGCCCCGTTTCCAACGTTTTGCGCAGCGAAGCCTCGTTCATCCACGCCAGCATCAGCACGGCGCCGGTACCGTGCTCCTGCACGATGGCGGCGACAAGGCCGTCCGCGTTGTAGGTGACGTTGGCGAGGTCCTCCTCGCGCGCGGCGATCGGTGTTACGACGGGCATCGGCCAAGGTTAGAGGCTGGGTTCGCGAGCGCCCGCACGGAATTGCGCGGGCTAAGTGTGCGTTTCATGTGCATTTATCGGGGTGATTCTGCGTGAGCGGCACCGGATCACCCCGATAAGTGCACGTGAAGATCAGCCGGTCGCTACAAGTAGAGCCCCGTGGCGCCTTCGTAGCGGTCCGCAGCGACCGCGTGGATGTCGCGCTCGCGCAGCAACAGATAGTCCTCGCCTTGGACCTCGACCTCGTAGCGATCTTCAGGGCTGAACAGCACCTGGTCGCCGGCCTTGATGGTTCGAACGTGGGGACCCACAGCCTGGACTTCAGCCCAAACCAGGCGCTTCGGCACCTGCGCGGTAGCGGGAATCACGATGCCGGAACTGCTCCGGCGCTCACCCTCGGCGGCGGGGACCTGTACGAGGACGCGGTCGGCGAGCATCGTGATCGCTTGCTTTGCGTCGGGCACGGCGGTCGAGAGTACTAGGGCGTCGGACGAACGAACACGCCGGCGTCGACGAGTCCGTCCTTCAGTTCCCGCACGGAACTGTTGCGTTCCATTCGCGGCGAGTACAGCAATGACGAGATGATCGCGGCCGACGCGTCCGCATCTCGAAAGGCGTCCACGAGGTGGGATACCTGTCCGGCGCCGCCGGAGGCAATCACAGGCACGTCGACGGCGTCTGCGATTGCCTTCGTGATGGCGAGGTCGTAGCCCTCGTGAGTGCCGTCACAGTCGACGCTGTTGACGCACACCTCGCCCGCGCCGAGGCCTGTCCCCCGCTTGGCCCACTCAACCGCGTCCATGCCAGTTGCGGTGCGCGCGCCGTCGATCATGATTTCGTAACCGCTTGGCAATTCGGCAGACGGCTCGCGCCGCTTCACCTGCATGCTCAGCAACACGGCTTGACGACCGAACGCCACGGCTCCTTCCCGAATGATGTCGGGGTTGCGTACCGCCATTGAGTCGACGCTGACCTTCTCTGCGCCCGCGTCAAGCACGTCGAGCATGTCCTCGATCGAACGCACGCCACCGCCCACTGCGAAAGGAACGAACACCTCTTGAGCGACGCGTCGCACCGCGTCGATATCGGGTGCGCGCCGTTCGGCGCTCGCGAGGATGTCGTAGAAAATGATCTCGTCAATGCCGCCGGCGTACACGTCGCGCGCAATCTCATCGGCAGGGCCCACGTCGATGTTGTCCTCGAAGCGGCGGGCCTTCGTGACTCGTCCATCGATTACGTCGAAACACGCGATAAGGCGCTTGGTCAACACGACGGGGTCCACTCGCTGAAACGCCGGAGCAGTTCAAGACCGTCGGGTCCGCTTTTTCGATGTGAAACTGCGTCGCCATGATGTTGCCCGCAAGGACCGCGGCCGTGAAGTCGTCGCCGTACTCGGCGGTGGCGGCAATCACGCCGGCGTCGTCGTCGTCGGGTGAAGCGAAGTACGAGTTCACGAAGTAGAAGAAGCGCTTGGGCGAGTTGTAGCCCTCGAAAAGAGCGTCATCGGCGCGAACCGTGACTTCGTTCCATCCGATCTGGGGCACGCGTAGCTGACCCGACGGGAACTTCCGCACGTTCCCGCCCAGCCAACCCAGGCAGGCAACGTCGCCTTCCTCGCTGTGTTCGAACAACACCTGTAGTCCAACGCAAATGCCGAGGAACGGGACGCGGTCTTCGCGCACCCGCTCGCGCAGGGCGTCGCCGCAACCGCTCGTGTGCAGAAAGTCCATCGTGGCCTGGGCGGAACCGACGCCTGGCAACACGATGCGGTCGAGGGAGGCGATCTCGGCTGGCGTGGTCACTAGTTCGGCGCTCACGTTCAGGCGCGTCAACGCGTACTGCACGCTGCGGGCGTTGCCGGCCTTGTAGTCGATGATGCCGATCACGTGACGTTCTCGCGGGTTATCGCGACAGCCTCGGCGACAGTGAACTTGTGCTCGTACACCGCGCGTCCGGTGATGGCGCCGGCGAGGCGTCGCCCGTCCACCTCCAGGTTCGCGAGCGCCCGCAGATCGTTGAGCGACGCCACACCGCCAGACGCAATCAATGCGACGTTTGTCGACGCGAGAGCGGCGGACAGACCAGTCGTGTCGGGACCGATGAGCAACCCGTCACGACCGATGTCAGTGATGACGAACGCAGCGACGCCGACGGCGTCGAACCGGCGCAGGAGGTCCGCCACTGACTGGCCGCTTGACTCTGTCCACCCGCGCACGGCGACTTCGCCGTCGCGCGCGATCGAGCCCGACTGCCACCCGCTCGGGCCAGGCCGCGGCAAGTCGGTCGACGACACTCGGGTCTTTCACTGCGATCGACCCGAGCACGATCCGTTGCACGCCGTCCTTCAGCGCCGCGTCGTCGGTTTGCCCGCCTCCGGCTTGCACGGGCACGTCGACCGCGTCTGCGATCGCCGCCACCACCGCGCGATTCACCGGGCCATTTCCGAGCGCGGCGTCGAGGTCGACGACGTGAATCCACGGCGCGCCCTGACCCGCAAAATCGCGCGCAACCGCGATCGGATCAAGGTCGTAGTCGGTCTCCTGCGCGAAGTCGCCCTGTACAAGACGGACGACGCGCCCACCCCGAAGGTCAATCGACGGATACAGATCCATAAGTTGTTACAAGGTCCCTTTGGTCGACGGCACCGCCGTTCCCTCCACACGCACGGCGTCGCGCAGCGCCCGCGCCACCCCCTTGAAGGTGGCCTCGATGATGTGGTGGGTGTTCTTGCCGCTCCGCGTGCGGATGTGGAGCGTGAACATCGCCGCCATGGCGAACGCACGCCAGAACTCTTCGACGAGCTGCGGATCGAAGCCGGGCGTGCCGATCAGATTCCGATCGTCGAAGGCGAAGTCGACCTCGTACACAAGGAACGGGCGACCCGACAGATCGAGCGCGACCTCCACGAGCGCTTCGTCCAGCGGCACCATGTTCGACGCGAAGCGCCGGACCCCGGCCTTGTCGCCCAACGCCTCCTTAACGGCTTCGCCCAACGCGATGCCGACGTCTTCCACCGTGTGATGGGCGTCGATCTCCAGGTCACCCTTGCAGTCGATAGACAGATTCATGCCGCTGTGCTTGCCGAGTTGGCTCAGCATGTGGTCGAAGAACGGCAGGCCAGTTTCGACCGCGACTGATCCGTCACCGTCAATGTCGACGGCGAGGTTGATTCTTGTTTCCTTCGTCTCGCGGTTGCGCGTTGCGGTACGACTCATGCCAAGGCCTCTCGTGAGGGCGGTAAGGAAACGGGTGTTCTCGTCGGCGGTTCCGACGGTGACGCGCAGGCATCCTTCGAGGCCCGGCCACGAGGAGCAGTCGCGCACGAGGACCGACGCGTCGACCAACTGCTGCCACACCGCGACGCTGTCGCGTTCTTGTGGCCGGAAGAGGATGAAGTTCGCCTGCGAGGGCCACGACTCGACCGGCAGATCACCGAGCGCAGCGGTGATGCGCCCGCGCTCTTCCACAATCGCGGAGATACGCGCTTGCATGGCGTCGCCGTACTGCAAGGCGAGGACGCCGGCCGCCTGCTTGATGACGTCGAGGTGGTACGGCAGCACGACTGCCTCGAGCGCTTCGACCACCGAGGCTGGCGCGATCGGCGTAACCGAGACGCATACCGGCCATCGCCCACGTCTTGGAGAACGTGCGCACCACGACGATCCGGTCGTCGTCATTCACGCGGTCAATGGCCGACCACGACGAGAACTGGCCGTAGGCCTCGTCGACGACGACGAGTCCGCTCGACGCGGCGACGCGCGGCGTCGAGCACTTCGGGCGTCTCGATCACGCCCGTCGGGTTGTTGGGCGAGCACAGGAACACCACGGTCGGATCCGCCGCGCCAACCGCCGCGGTGACGTGCGGCGCGTCGAGCGTGTGAGTCGTCGTTGCGCGTTGCGGTGATCACCTTCGTGCCGGTGACTCTCGCGATGTGACTGTGGAGCGCGTAGGTCGGTTCGAACACGAGCGCGCTACGGCCGGGCCCGCCGAAGGCGAGCAGCAGGCACTGCAACACCTCGTTGGAGCCGTTGGCGGCAAACACCTGATCCGGGCGCACGCCGTGGAGATCGGCGATGGCGGCGCGCAGCGCGGTCGCGGCGCGGTCGGGATAACGGTGGAACGCGGCGGTGGCCACGAACGTTGCGAGAGCTGCCGCGAACTCTGCGGGCGGGCCCTCCGGAGATTCGTTCGTGTTCAGGCGCACGTCGACCTCTACCTGGGCCGAGTGGTACCCCTGCATGAGCCCGAGGTCGGGCCTGACTTCGACCGCTCAGCGGTGGCTCCGCATCCGGACGGACTGCGGCGTGCGCTGGCAGTCCTTCGGCTTCGGCGAGCGCGGCCACGTGCGGCGCGACGCGGGTGAGCGCGGCCTCGTCGAGGGACACGACGTGGACGGCGCGCAGGAAGTCGTCGACGCGCAAGCGCCGACGCGAACCGTGCCGAGCCGTAGGTCGGCAATACGTGGCTCGGACCGGCGATGTAGTCCCCCACACTTGCCGGCGCAAAAGAGCCGCAGAACACCGCGCCGGCGTGCCGCACGAGCGGCAGCAACGCCTCGGGATCCGCCGACATCAACTGCAAGTGCTCGGGCGCGATGGCGTTGGCGACCGTGATGCGGCTTCGTCCGGTCCGTCGACCAGCGCCACGTAGCAGTTCGCCGCAAGGTTGGCTTCGATCACGTCACGACGCGGCGCGTCGGCCACGAGACCGGTCACTGCGGTCAGGATGCGCTCGGCCGCCTCTTCGGACCACGTGATCAGCCACGCCAGCCCGTCGGGGCCGTGCTCGATCTGCACGATGAGATCAATGGCGGCGAGATCGGGCGGCGTGGTCTCGTCGGCCACGACGACCACTTCGGAGGGCCCGGGAAACGACGAGGGCACGCCGACGAGGCCGGCCGACGCCACTTGGCGTTTTGCCTCGCTGACGTAGATGTTGCCGGGCCCGACGATCACGTCGACTGGCGGCAACGAGTCCGTGCCGAAGGCCATCGCGCCGATCGCCTGCGCGCCACCGATGGCGTACACCTCGTCGACGTTGGCCAACGCCGCCGCCGCGAGGATGCCTTCGTCGATCTTGCCGTCCGGTCCGGGCGCCGCGCACAGCACGACTTCGGCAACGCCGGCGACGCGCGCCGGGAACGCGGTCATCAGCACCGTGGAGATCAGCGGCGCGAGGCCGCTCGGTACGTAGACGCCGGCGCGGTCGACCGGACGGAACAGTTCGCGAAGCACGATGCCGTCGGACTCGTGCCGGGTGTCGTCGCGCAACTGGCTGCGGTGGTAGCCGACGATGTTGGCGCGGGCGGCTTCGAGCGCTTCGCGCAGCAGCGGCGGGTCGACGCCAGCGCGGCTTGCAGATCGGCGTCGGGTACCCGCAGTTCGTCGACGTCGACGCCGTCGAACTCCTTCGTGAAGCTCCGCACGGCGTCGTCGCCGTCGGTCACGAACGGCCTCGAGGATCGCGGCAACGGCGGCGGCGGGTGGCGCGGTCGCGGCCGTCGGTCGGGGCAGCGTCGTACGTAGTCCGTCGAGGGACGCGCCGCGCAGATCGATCCGGGCCAACATGAGCGGTCCAGTCTACGGGCAGGGCCGGGTTGACCCCTAAGGCAATATGACGTGGTGGCCGATCCCGAACTGTCCTCGCTTACATCGACGTTCGACGAAGTCCGGCGGCGCATCGCGGCGCTGGCCGAGGACCGCGACGCCCAAGGAGACGTCGATACAGCCGTCGACCTCTATGAGGTCGAGCGGTCCTTGGCCACGGGGGTGCGGCGCCTCACCAAGATCGTCGACGAAGGTCGCGTTTGATGCCACCAGATGGTCGTACGCCGGGCTAGATCCGGCCCTTTTGCAGCTATCTCGTGGCATGAAAGTCTCGCGGAGTGCCGTGCTCGCGCGGCCTGGGCTGTTAGGCCTTCGACGGCTCGGCCGACGGGCAGAAGTCGACGAGCACGCAGGCACTGCACTTGGGGCGGCGGGCGATGCAGATGGCGCGGCCGTGCAGGATCATCCGCAGCGAGAAGTCGCCCCAGTCGCGGGCGACAACATCGCGCCGAGTTCGTGCTCGACCTTCACCGGGTCGGTGTCGTCGGTCAGCTCGAGCAGGCGGGCAGATACGACCGACATGGGTGTCGACCGGCAGCCCCGGCAGACCGAACGCGACCGACCGAACGACGTTCGCGGTCTTGCGGCCCACGCCAGGAAGCGCGGTGAGGTCCTCCATCGACGTCGGCACCTCGCCGCGATGCCGCTCCATCAATGCCGCCGCCATTCCCGACAGGCTCGCGCCTTGTTGCGGAACAGCCCGAGGTTCTGAATCAGCGGCTCGATCTGCTGCCGGCGCCGCCGTCGCCATCGACGCCGCGTCGGGATACACCGCGAACAGCCCGGGGGTCACCTTGTTGACCATCTCGTCCGTGCTCTGCGCCGAGAGGATCGTCGCCGACGAGAAGCTGAAACGGATTGTCATGCACAAGCGCGCAAATCGCGTCCGGATACGCGACCGTTAGCCGTTCGTTCGCGAGACCGGGCGCGGCCCGCGGCTGAACGCGGCTTTCCCATCCGTCGCTAGACCGCGGCGCCGACACCGACGGCCGCGCCGACGCCGTAGGCGATAGCCGCACTCGCGGTCGCGAGCAGGAGTTGCCGGGCGGCGACCCGCCAAGGCGGACGACCCGTGAACCGGGCCAGCACCACACCGACGGTGAGCGCACCGAGGGCGGCCAGCACCATCGAAGCAATCACCGCTCCGTCGCTGCTGCGGTGGGCGAGCAGCCATGGGATGAGCGGAATGAAGGCGCCGACGATGAACGCGGTGAACGACGGCAACTGCGGCACCGATGGGTGAACCGAGGTTGCTCGGGGTCGACGCCGAATTCTTCACGCGCGTGCACCTCGAGTGCCTGATCGGCATCGGCCATCAACGCCGTCACCACCTCCTCCGCCGTTTCCGGTTTCACGCCGCGCGACTCGTAGAGCGCGACAAGTTCGGCCCACTCCTTGGCGGGCCGCATCGCGAGCTCATGGCGCTCGACGCGCAACTCGCGCTCGGTCAGCTCCACCTGTGCGCTGACCGACAGGTACTCACCCACCGCCATCGAACACGCGCCAGCGATGAGACCCGCCAGCCCGGCGAGGCGCACCACCGATCCCGCTGGATTGCGCCGGCGGCGACGCCGAGGATGAGCGACACGTTGGAGACCAGGCCGTCGCTCACACCGAAGATGGCGGCGCGTGCCGAACCGCCGCTGATATCCCGGTGATGGTGCTGTCGGTTGTCATCGCCACGCCAAGACTCTGGCAGAGTCGGGGCGTGCCGGTGACCACGGCACGACCTCAGCTTCGAGGAGCTGGCCTCGCTGCCCGTGTTGGCGGGCCAGCCCGCGTACCGCGCCCGGCAAGTGTGGGACGGGCTGTACACACAGTTCGCCGACGCTCGACGACGATCACCGCGCTGCCCAAGGCCCTGCGCGGCGAGCTGGCAGGCGACGCCACACTCGCCTCGTCGCTGCACGAGGCGACGCGCCAGGAAGCCGACGGCGGCACCACGGTGAAGTGGCTGTTCGGGCTCGACGGCGGCGCGGCGGTCGAAACCGTCCTCATGCATTATCCCGGCCGCACCACCGTGTGCGTGTCGTCGCAGGCGGGCTGCGCGATGGCGTGCGGGTTTTGCGCGACGGGCCAAGCCGGCTTCACCCGTCACCTCACGACCGGCGAGATCGTCGAGCAAGTCGTGCGCGCCGCGGGCGAGGCGAAACGAAGCGACCGTCGGCTGTCCAACGTGGTGTTCATGGGCATGGGCGAGCCGCTGGCGAACTACGACGCCACGTGGGCGGCGGTCGAACGGATGCACACCGACGCTCGGACTTTCGGCGCGCCACATCACGATCTCGACAGTCGGTATCGTCCCGGGCATTCACCGGTTGGCCCGTGAAGAGTTGCCGGTCGGCCTTGCGGTGTCGCTGCACGCCGCCAACGACACCCTGCGCAACGAGCTCGTGCCCGTCAACCGTCGCTATCCGCTGGCGGCGCTGCTGGCGGCGTGCCGCGGCTACATCGGCAACCGCAACCGACGGCTCAGCTTTGAGTGGGCGTGCATCGCCGGCGTCAACGACCGCGTATCCGACGCCGAGGAACTGGCGGAGCTCGCGGTGCCGCTCGGCGCCCACGTCAACCTCATCCCGCTCAACCCGACGCCGGGCTATCTCGTGCAGGGCTCAACGCGCGCCGCCGTGTACGCGTTCGCCGACGCGTTGCGCGAACGCGGCGTCAACGCGACCGTCCGCCAGACCCGCGGAACCGCCATTGACGCCGCCTGCGGCCAGCTCGCCAATCGAGGCACGGCCGTGAGTGCGCCCAAGAAGAGGGTCCGGCACTGACACAATGACCGGCGTGCAAACCCGTCGCTGGACGAACCAGAGCCTGCCGCAGACCCTTCAGATCGGCGTCTTCATGCTGTACGCGGGGGCGGTGTTCGTCTTCCTGGGCAACGGGCCCGGGATCGGCGCCGCGCTGGCCGACACCGGCTCGCAGGCCCAAACGATCGAAAACTTCGGTCGCCTGTTCATCGCCGTCGGAGGTGCGTACGCCGGCTACGCCATCGCCAATGAACAAAAGAACGGCTACTACCTCGGCGTTGCCGTGGCCGCATTGCCTCTCATCGCCAAGACGATCATCTGCGTGCGCTACCGAGTGAGCCCACTTCGAGTTCGATCTCGTCGACCTGCTGTTCGACATCGCGATCTTCGCGTTGTTGGTGCACGACCAGAGTCGCAACTACGTGCGCATCTGGTTCAAGTAAGCCTCAGAGGGGCGACCACACCTCCAAAGCGCTCGACGTCTTCTCGATCCACCACGCCAACTGATGCTCCCCGGCCAACTTGTCTTCCTGGTCACCGGACAGCACGTAGTTCAACACTGGGTTTGGCCCAAGTTGCACCATCCCGCCGATCAAGGCCAAGTGCATCATTCTGTCGTCGATGCGGTCGCCGTAGAGCGCGGCGAAGTCCGCGACCACCTCGTCGAGAGGAACCGACATGCGGGGGCCGTCGAACATCAGAAACGAGACCAGCTCGACGGCTGCGGGGGCGAAACCGGTCCGTTCGCCCCAGTCGACCAGCGTGATCCGGTCGTCGATGAGGCCCAAGTTGGTGAACCGAACGTCGCCGTGAACCAGCGTCTTGTCGTATTGGTCGAGCTCAGCGGCCAGGCGGCTTGGTTCGTGCGCAAGCGCGACGATGGCATCGGCGATATCGCCGGGCACGAAGTCCCGGAATGCCTCCCAGCAGCGGCTGATCGTCTCGCCAACAGGGTGGCCGGCGGCCGTCTCGCGCTGCGCCGTCGCCGGCGACAACAGGTGATACCGATCCTCGAGGGAGCACAACCCAGGGATATCGTCGCCCCAGAACTCCTTGTGCAGGTCTGCCAGCGCGCCCAGCACTTGTAACAGTGCGGCGCGATCCATCGACGCCTCCGGATCGACGAGCGAGTCGGAAACGTCACGCATGAAAATGCTCCACGTCTGGTCGCTGACAGGTTCCACACCGACCACCGTGTGATCAACCGAGCCCGGGATCCGGTCGAACACACCGGCCTGCCACATCGTGAGCGCGCGTCCGTGGTCGCGCGTCGCGCGAGAGATCCAGTCCCACTCGGGCGACACTTGCTTACAGATCAGCCTGGTGCCGTCGTCCAGACGCACTCGCTCAAGCTTGTTGCCCGACGCCCCGGTCGCCGTAATCGGCTCGGCGTCCACGATGCGCTGCGTGATCGAGCTGTCAGCGTTCATTACCTGAATTGTTTGGCGACGCCGGCGAGGTGTTCGATGGACTCAGTCGACGGGTAGTCCGACGTCCAGGGCATGAAGCTCGTCGCACCGAGGTCGATGTAGGCCTGAATCTTCTCCGCGACTTGTTCGGGTGTGCCGATGAGGTTGCCGGCCTGCCACGAGTCGAACTCCTCGCCCCACAGCGACTTCGTGCCGATGGCGCGCAGCTCGTCTTCGGTCTCGCGGATCATCACTTCGCCGGAGATCGTCTTCTCGATCTCGTCGTAGTCGCGGCCGACGGCCTTGCAGTGGTCCTTCAGGATCTCGCACTTCCGGGCGAACTCTGCGGGCTTGCCGCCAAAGTTCGACCGGTCGCCGACGCGGGCGACGACGCGCAGCGTGAGTTGCTCCCCGCCACCGCCGATGAGAATCGGGGGGTGCGGCTGTTGCAGTGGCTTGGGATCACAGTTGGCGCGGTCAAGTTTGTAGTACTTGCCGTCGTAGGTGGTCTCCGGTTCGGTCCACATCGAACGGACAATTTCGACGCACTCGCTGCAGCATGCCAATGCGATCTTTGGGTGCGAGAAACTCGAACCCGTACCCCCGATATTCGTTTTCGTACCACCCCGCACCAATTCCCCAATCGAGCCGCCCTCCGCTGATCACGTCGAGCGTCGAGGTGATCTTCGCCAGCACCGACGGTTGGCGGTAGCTGTTGCAGCCGACCATCTGCCCAAGGCGAATGCGCGACGTGCGCTGACTGATCGCCGCCATCGTGGTCCAGCATTCGAATACCGCCTCGTGCGCCGGTACGGGCACATTGTGGAAGTGGTCGTACACCCACAGCGAGTCGAAGCCGAGTTCCTCGGCCTTCACGGCAATGTCGACCGCTGTCTGCCACTTCGCCGCCGCGCCGTCGATGCCGGCGAGTTCCATCTTCCAGCCCTGCGGCATGAACACACCAAACGTGATCGGAAAGGTCATCGGGCGAACCTAGCGGTCGCTACAAGGCGACCGCGACGCCGCCGCGCCACACGCCGCGCACATCGAGCAGCGCGTCGGGCGACGCCCCAGGGTCGCCCCCGACGGCGAGCAGATCGGCGTCGTATCCGGGCGCCAGGCGGCCCTTACGATCGCCTATCCCGATCACTCGCGCCGCGGTCGCGGTGAGCGCCGTGAGGATCTCCAGGTTCGACATCCCGATCATCGCGAGGTGCTTCGCCGCGTACGGCAGAACGTCGTGGGGCTTTGCGGGGCTGATGCCGGCGTCGGTACCGGCCACCACGGTGACGCCGCGTTCGCGTAAATGGCGAACGATGTCGATGACCGTGCCGATGTTGGCCGCAAATGTCGGCGGAAGCGCGTGGTCCGGCAGCATGCCCATGGTTGCCGAGACGGCCGCGCCGCAGGACACGACTTGTTCGATCAGCGCTTGGTTGAACTCGGAGCCGTGGTCGGTAAAGAACGAGCAGTGTTCGATCGTGTCGACGCCCGCGGCCGCCGCGCTCATCGTTCCCTCGATGCCATGACAGTGGGCCGCTACCGGCAGGCCGAGCGCATGTGACTCGACCACGACCGCGGCGACCTGTTCAGCAGTGAACTGCGACTCCCACATCGGAAACGTGGGCGTGAGTGATCCGCCGGTAACCATGATCTTCACGACATCGCATCCGCGTCGTTTGCGTTCACGAACGGCCTCGACCAGCGCCGCGGTATCGGCGCAACAACCACCGAGGTACCAGCAGTGGCCGCCCTCGGCGGTCAACGGCGGGCCACCGGCGAGGATTGTTGGCAGGCTCGGATCGTCCCGCAGCGCCAGGGTGACGAAGTTGGCGTCGCCGAGGTCGCGGATCGTCGTGATGCCGGCTCGCAACGCCTTGCCCGCGTTGGCCCTCGCCCGGTCCAGAAGTTCCTGATCCGAGTAGCCGACGACCTGTTCCTCGAGCGTGCCGACACAATTGAAGACGAGGTGCTGATGGGCGTCGACGAGGCCGGGCATCAGCGTCACGTCGCCGAGGTCGGTGACCTCCGATCCCCCGCCCGGTGCCGTCGTGCCGATGGCGACGATCGTGCCGCCCTCGATCACAACGACGGCCGGCTCGTCGAGCATGCGCTCCCCGTCGAAGACGCGGGCGGCGCGGATCGTGTTCGACGCGGCTAAGGGGCGGAGGTCGTCGTCGTGGTCGTCGTGTCGTCGCCACCGCCGCCGCCGAGTAGCGGCGGGTTGGTCGTCGACGTCGTCGTCGTCGGCTCTTCGATCGTGGTGGTGGTCTCTTCTTCCGGAGCCGGCGGTGGTGCGTTCGAGAGCCGGGCGTCGTCGCGCAGGTCGCCCCACATGGCTGCGGCTGCTTCGCCGGCGTAGACAACAGACTGGCCGCCCGAGGCCGTGCCAACCTTGCCCGGCATCACCACGTTGTTCACCGACGCCGGATCGAGGCGTCGCCCGAGCGCGCCCAAGCCGTCCAACTCCGACGCGGGCACGTCGAGTTCCGCGTGCGCCGCGAGCACCGAGATCCATCGGCGGAGCCCGGAGTCGTCTCCCACCTCGGTGCGCATTTTCGCCAGCGTCGCGAGGATGAGCCGGCCCTGATTCTCCGAACGGGTGAAGTCGCCGTAACCGGTGTGACGGTCGCGGCAAAAGGCCAAGGCCTGTTCGCCGTTGAAATGGTGATAGCCCGCGGCGAAATTTGAACCCGAGTACTTGTCGCTCATGTTGCGCGGCACATACACGTCGACGCCGCCCAGGTCGTCGACGATCTCGGAGAAGCCTTGGAAGCCGGTGAGCGCGTAGTACTCGACGGGGAGGCCAGTGAACTGGCGCACCGTTTCCATCATCAGTTGCGGTCCGCCACTCGCGATCGCCGTGTTGATCCTGGCCTCGCCTTTGCCGGGGATGTTGACGTAGGTGTCGCGCGGAATACCGACCATCGTCCCCGAGCGTGTCGCGGGGTCGACGGCGACTACGTGCAACGAGTCCGTCCGCGTCTTGTGCAGGTTCTGGCCAGGCCACGCGTCAGATCCGACGACGAGGAAGAAGACGAGGCCTTGCTTGATCGGGATGTTGCTGTGGAACGCGAGCGCCCGTCCGTAAGCCTGGCCGTTCGGGCCGAGAAGCGACCTCGATGCGCGCGGGACGGGGATGGTGGTGGCGCCGCTCAGATCGGGCGGCGGCAGCGTGACCGTCGGCGAGGTGGTGGTCGACGGCGGCGAGTACTTGCCGATAACGAGGTCTTTGTGATCGGTCGGCGTCAACTTGATGCCGACCGCCACCATGCCAACGGCGGCCAAGAGGATCGATCCGATCTTCAGTCCGTTGCGCAGATTGGTGGTCCGGCTTTGCCAGTGCCGCCCCTTCGAATGCTTCCCCCGCGTGTGAGCCACGAGCTATCCAGCGCCTCCGGCAAAGTGACGAATCATTGGGGGGCAACCTAGTGTCGGCACGTGCCCCGGGTTATGCCACCCCTGCCCGAAGGCGAGGAGAAAGTGCAGGCCGTGGGCGCCATGTTCGACGCCATCGCGCCCCGCTACGACTTGCTGAATCGGCTGCTGACGTTCCGCCTCGACGTCGGTTGGCGTCGCAAATCCATCGACTCGCTCGGCCTCGGACATGGTTCCAGTGTCCTCGATATCGCCGCGGGAACCGGGGATCTCTGCCGCGAGTTGGAACGGCTCGGGTTGGCGCCGATCGCGCTCGATCTGTCGGCGGGAATGCTCGCCAACGCCCGCACCGACGCGCCGCTCGTACAGGCCGACGCCCGGTTCCTGCCCTTGCCCGACGGGTCGGTCGACGGCGTGACGTGCGGCTTCGCCCTACGCAACCTTGTCGACCTTGATCGGTGCCTGGCGGAGATGGCGCGCGTGCTCCGTCCGGGCGGTTCGCTGGCGCTGTTGGAAGTGTCGGCTCCGACGAACCCGGTCCTCGCCTTCGGTCACCGCATCTATTTCGGCAAGGTGGTGCCCTTCATCGGCGGGTTGATCTCCGACGGCGCCGCCTACCGGTATCTCCCGCGCTCGGTCGCCTACCTCCCGCCCACGCCCGAGCTGCTCGCGCTTGTCGAACGCGGCGGCTTCGTGAACCCACAGCGCCGGGCGTTGACCGGTGGTATTGCCCAACTGATCACCGCGCGGCGGGCCCGCTAGTGGACTACACCAAGCTGCTGGCCGGCCTGCGCGACGACGACTACGTGCTCCTCGGTGGTCGCGACGGCGGGCTCATCGGCCGCGGCATCCGCGCCCGCATCGATCTTCCCGGCGGGATCAACACGTCGGAGATCGGCGATCGTGTGGGCGAGGCGCTCGCCGCGCTGGACGGCGACGCAATCGCCATCGGCGCGCTTCCGTTCAACCGGCACGTGACCGCCTCGCTGGTGGTGCCCGAAGAAGTGTGGCTGGCCGCCGACGGCGTCGGACCGACCCCGAGCGACGACGACCCCGCGCTCGGTCCCGACGCCTTCAGCCTCACGCCGTCGTTGTCCCACGCCGACTGGTGCGATCTCGTCGGCGACGCCGGCACAGCCATCGACGACGGAACCTTCGAGAAGGTTGTGTTGGCTCGCGCCGTCAACGTGACCGCCAACCGACCGATCGTGGTCGCCGACGTCGTGCGCCGCCTGCACGATCTCTATCCGTCCTGCGCGACGTATTCGATCGACGGTTTCGTCGGCGCCAGCCCCGAACTACTCATCAGCCGCCGCGGCGCTGACGTCGTGTCGTATCCCCTCGCCGGCACCACGGCGCGCGTCGGTGATCCCGACGCCGACGCGGAGGCCGCGGCCGCGCTCTTGGCGTCGGACAAGGATCGCAACGAGCATCGCCTCACCGTCGACGGTGTCGCTGACGCGCTTCGCGCGTTCTGCGCGTCGCTCGAGGTTCCCGACGGACCCGGCGTCGTGGCGCTGCGCAACGTGACCCACCTCGGCACGCGCATCTCGGGGCGCCTCGCCGACAACGCGCCATCTTCGGTGCTCGACCTCGTCTCGGCGTTGCACCCGACCGCCGCGGTGGGCGGCCAGCCGAGCGCGGCGGCTCTGTCGTGGTTGGCGGCGCACGAGGGCCTCGAACGCGGTCGGTACGCCGGCCCCGTCGGCTGGGTCGACGGCCGCGGCGACGGCGAGTGGTGGGTCGGCATCCGCTGCGCTGAGATCGACGACACGCGCGCCGTGCTGCGCGCGGGCTGCGGCATCGTCGCCGGTTCCGACCCCACCGCCGAGCTGGTCGAGAGCCAGCTCAAACTGCAAGCGCTTCTCGCCGCCCTCGTCCGTCCCTAACCCGAAATCCCGCGCTTCAAGAAGCCATCAGGGGCTGAACGCAGCGGCCACGGCGGCGTGGATGGCGCGGTGGGTCTCGACCGCCGAGCCCGGGACCGGCACGATCTGCACGCCCGGAGACGCACGCAGTTCGAGGCCGTGGGGTGTAGTGAACAGCCGCTCGAACGTGGCCGCGTCCAGCTTGGTCGCCTGGGGCAGGAAGTCAAAGATCGCGCCGCCGTTGTTGTCGAGGACAACGATCTGAAGGTTGTCGAGTTCGTCGGCAACGCGCAAACCGCCGATGTCGTGCAGGAACGCCAAGTCGCCCAGCAGCGCGGTCACCGGCGTGCCGGTGGCCCACGCAACGCCTGACGATGTGGAGACGAGGCCATCGATGCCGTTGGCGCCGCGGTTGCTAAGCACGCGACATCCGAGCCTCGGCGCGCCGAACCACTCCAGGTCGCGGATCGGCATCGACGACGCCACGAAAAGGATGGCTTCGTCGGGTTGGGCGGCGACGCATGTGCGAACGGCCGCCGAGGCTGTCGTCGCGTGCTCACTCGACTGCAGGACCGCGTCGATAGCGCGTTGCGCGTTGGACTCGGCGCTGGTCCACGCCTCCAGCCAGCCGTCCTCCATCTGATCTTCGGCGATGGGATCGACCGGGCCACGCACCAGCCGAGACGCGACCCGTTGGGGATCGGGCCACGCGCCGCACGGGTCCACGACGACGTGTTCGGCGTCGCACGACGCGAGCCACTCGTTGAGCACCCGGCTCGCCCATGGTTCCCCGACGTGCAAGACCACGTCGGGGCGGTGCGCGTCGGCGAAGCCGGGCACACGGAGTAACGCGTCGGCGGCGGCGATTGTGAGGCGATGGGGAACCCGCGCTCCCGAACGTGGATCGGCCAGGATCGGCCACCCCAACCCGTGCAAGGTGCCGACCCTCGGCGCGCCGGCACCGGCGACGACGAGGCCGCGGCGGCCCGCCAATGGCAGCGGCGTGAGCCCGGCCGGCGCGGCGTCGAACGCATGCCACGGCGCCCCGTTGGTGCGGCCGGGCCGTGGTGACACATCCGCGTCGGGCAGGAGCGGTTCACGGAAGGCGAGGTTGAGGTGTACCGCACCTGGACCGCTGGGGTGGTGACGACTATCGAGCAACGCCCGCGCCGCCAGCGACCGCCACGCGCCGGCCGAGGCGTCGTCGGGTACGCCGGGCGCGGCCGCGAACCGCGTCAGGCCGTCGAACAACCGCGTCTGGTCGATGGTCTGCGGAGCGCGCACGTCCATCGCCTCCCACGGCCGGTCGGCGGTGACGACGAGGAGCGGGACGCGGGCGTGGTGCGCTTCCACGACCGCCGGCAACAGTTCGGCGGCCGCGGTGCCGCTGGTGGTGAGCACGACCGCCGGACGTCCCGTAGCCAATCCGGCGCCGAGGGCCACGAAGGCGGCCGATCGCTCGTCGAGCACCACGCGCACCGCGAGCTCGGACCGCGCGGAGAGCGCGACCGCCATCGGCGTGGAGCGGCTTCCCGGCGCGATGACGGCGTGCGTAACCCCGCCGCGGATCCACTCGTCGACGACCGTGGCGCAGAACTCGGCCTGTACGGTCATGCGCGGTGGCCCGCCTCGTTCTCGTCCACGGATTCACGCAGACCTCCGCGTCGTGGGAGGCCGTGAGCTACCGCTTGGCCGCGCTCGGTCACGAGGTTGTGGCCCTCGACATGCCCGGCCACGGAACGCATCACGACACGAATCTCGGCCTGTGGAAGGCCGCCGATCTGCTGGCGGCCGAGGGCGGCAAGGGCACGTGGGTTGGCTACTCGATGGGTGGACGTCTCGCGCTTCACGTGGCGTTGGCCCACCCGGATCTCGTCGAGCGACTCGTGCTCGTCGGCGCGACGCCGGGGATCGAATCGGCTGCGGGTCGGATCGAACGCGTCGCGGCCGACGAACTCCTGGCCGAGGAACTCGAGCGCGACGGACTC
The DNA here is from genome assembly GCA_963769985.1 of uncultured Actinomycetes bacterium. Lineage (GTDB taxonomy): Bacteria > Actinomycetota > Acidimicrobiia > Acidimicrobiales > JACCXE01 > JACCXE01. The sequence continues at coordinate 99,213 of CAVYNR010000009.1, forward strand.
GAACGGTTTCTCGCCAAATGGCTGGCGCAGCCTCTGTTCGCCACGTTGCCCGACGACAGCGCCGGCATGGATGCGCGTCGGAGCAACACGGTGACAGGATTGGCGGCGAGCCTTCGATCGCTCGGCACCGGCGCCCAGGAGCCGCTGTGGGACCGACTCGACGAGATCCGCGCTCCGACGATGCTCGTGGTCGGAGCGCTCGATACCAAGTTCAGCGAAGTCGCCGACCGGATGGCCAGGGCTTTGCCCGACGCCCACGTGGCGTCGATGAACGGGTGCGGTCACGCCTGTCATCTCGAGGCGCCCGACGCCTTTGTCGGTGCGGTGGACTCGTTCGTCAACGAACCAGCAACCCCGCGGTAAGCAACACGCCTCCTGCGATCTGCAGCGTCGACGTCTTCATAAGCACGGCCACGAGGTCGCGTCCGGTCGCACCACGCTGAACCAGCCTGATCGGTGCAGCCGCAAGCGGCAGGGCCAGGACGACGAGCCCCCAACTCAGGCCGCATGCGATGGCGGCGCCAAGAATGAGGCACGCCGTGTACAGCACGCGCGTGTGCTTGTCGCCGATTCGAACGGCGAGCGTCTGCTTGCCTGACGCGGCGTCGCCGACGCGGTCGCGCAGGTTGTTCACGACAAGCAGCGCCATCGCCCACAACCCGAGCGCAGCACCGGCGGCCACGCTCTTAACGGTGACACGCTCGATCTGCACGTAGGTCGAACCGGCCGTCGCTACCAAGCCGAAGAAGATGAACACGAAGACCTCGCCCAGCCCGGCGTAGCCGTAGGGCTTTGGGCCACCTGTATAGAAGTACCCCGCGAGGATCGCGGCGGCGCCGACGAACGCGAGTTGCCATCCCGCAGCTGCGCACAACGCGAGTCCAAAGCCCGCGGCAACGGCGAAGGAAATGATCGCGGCGTTGCGCACCGCTTCGGCGGTCGCCAATTTTTGCCCGACAAGGCGGACCGGACCGACGCGGACGTCGTCGGTGCCGCGCTTGCCGTCTGCGTAGTCGTTGACATAGTTCGTGCCGATTTGCACGCCGAGCGACACCACTAACGCGGCAGCGGCGCGCCACACGATGACGTCACCATCTGCGTTGTATGCCGCCGCCGTTCCGACCGCGACCGGCACGATCGCGGCGGGCAGCGTTCGTGGCCGCGCCCCCGCGACCCATCTCTTTATCCCGGCCGTCGAGTCGTTCAAGGCCGGCGCGGGAACTTCGAAAAGTCGGGCTTGCGCTTTTGCACGTACGCGTCGCGACCTTCTTGTGCTTCCTCGGACATGTAGAACAGCAGCGTGGCGTCACCGGCCAACTGCTGCACGCCGGCGATGCCTTCGTCGGCCGCGTTGAAGCTCGCCTTCAACATCCGCAGGGCCAGCGGCGACATCGCCAACATCTCGCGGCACCACTTGACCGTCTCGGCTTCCAGCTCGGCCAACGGAACAACGGTGTTGACCAGGCCCATCTCCATGGCCTCGGCCGCGTCGTACTGGCGGCACAGGAACCAGATCTCCTTCGCCTTCTTCAAGCCGACCTGCTTGGCCAGCAGCGAGGAGCCGTAGCCACCGTCGAAGCTGCCGACCTTCGGCCCGGTCTGGCCGAACCGTGCGTTGTCGGCCGCGATCGTGAGGTCGCACACCAGATGCAGCACGTGCCCGCCGCCGATAGCAAAGCCCGCGACCATGGCGACAACCGGCTTGGGCAACCGTCGGATCTGCACCTGCAGGTCCAAGACATTCAGCCGGCCGATGCCCGCCTTGGCCACGTCGTCGTCGCCCATGTATCCGTCGTTGCCCCGCACGCGCTGGTCGCCTCCGGAACAAAACGCCATGTCGCCCTCGCCGGTGAAGATGATGACGCCGACCGTCGGATCATCCTGCGCGTCGCGGAACGCCTTGATCAGCTCGGCCAGCGTTTGTGGCCGGAACGCGTTGCGCACCTCGGGCCGGTTGATCGTGATCTTCGCGATCCCCTCGGCGGTTTCGTAACGGATGTCGTTGTAGTCGCCTGAGGCGAGCCAATCAGGCCGAGAGGAATCAGAGCTGTCTGGCATACGCCCTTTACGCTAATTGTCGTGCCGCGTCTCGTTGCCATCGACGCCGCGGGCGATGCATTCGTGGACGGGATGCGGCGCGCCTGGGCCGAAGGCCACGCGGTTGCGCCTATCGACCCGCGCCTGCCGGCGGCGGCGCGTCGGGCGGTGGTCGATTCGTTCGCCCTCGACGCGCCGGTCGAGTCAGGCGACGCGCTTGTCATCGCGACGTCGGGCACGTCGGGCGAGCCGAAGGCGGTGGTACTGACCCACGATGCAATCGCGGCATCGGCGCGGGCATCGAACGCCGCGCTCGGCGCGGGTCCTGCCGACCGGTGGTTCGCCTGCTTACCGCTGGCGCACATCGGCGGGCTGTCGGTCGTGCTCAGAGCGCTCGCCGCCAACACGCCGTTTACGTTCCACGACGAGCCCGACTGCACGCTGGTGTCGATGGTCCCGACGATGGCGCGCCGCAGCGACCTCTCGCGCTTTCGTCGCGTCCTCCTTGGCGGTGCGGCATCTCCGGACGCCTTCCCCGCCAATGTCGTGCGCACGTACGGAATGACCGAGACGGGCAGCGCCGTCGCCTACGACGGCCGCTGCCTTGCGGGCGCCGAGCTACGCGTTGTCGACGGTGAGGTCCACGTGCGCGGCCCGATGCTGTTGCGGTGTTACCGCGACGGATCGGATCCCAAAGATGTGGACGGGTGGTTCGCCACCGGCGACGCCGGGTCTCTAACCGATGGGTTGCTGACCGTCGACGGCCGCATCGGAGACGTCATCAACACCGGCGGCGAAAAGGTGTGGCCTGCGGCGGTCGAACGCGCGCTCGAGGGCGTCGAGGGCGTCGCCGAACTCGCGATCGCGGGCCGGCCTGACCCGGAGTGGGGCGAGCGCGTGGTCGCGTACGTGGTCGCAGCCGACAGTGCCACTCCCCCGCCGCTCGACGCGCTCCGCGACAAGGTCAAGGAAACGCTCCCTGCCTATGCCGCTCCACGCGAGTTGGTGCTGGTCGACACGTTGCCCCGCACGACCTCAGGCAAGGTACGCCGCCGCGAGCTTTAGCCGCCGCCCATGAGGAGTGCGCCGCCGTCGACGACGAGGGTCGTGCCGGTGATCCAACTGGCGGCGTCGGACGCCAGGAAAGTGGCGGCCGCGGCAATGTCGACCGGTTCGCCGAGTCGTTTCATCGGCAGGTTGCGCGCCATTCGCTCTCCCGCCGCCTCCACCAACGCCTTGGCCATGTCGGTCTTCACGAGTCCTGGACACACGGCGTTGACACGCGCTTTGGGGCCCAGTTCGAGCGCCAGGTTCTTGGTGAGATGGATCACCGCCGCTTTCGTCACGTTGTACCAGCCGATCGCGCCGCCAGCCGACATGCCGCCGACCGACGCGATGTTGATCACCGACGCACCGTCACGCTCGCCGAGTCCGGCTTCCACCGCGAGCTGCGTCCATCGCAGCACGCCCCACTGGTTGACCTGCACGGTCTTGTTGGCCCTGCTCTCGTCGATGCCGAGGATCGATCCCATGTACGGGTTGGTGGCGGCGTTGTTCACGAGGATGTCGATGCCTCCGAGCCGCTCGACGGTCGCAGCGATGCAGGCCGCAGCTTCGTCCTCATTGCCGGCGTTGGCGGCGAACCATTCGCATCCGTGACCGATTTCCTTCGCGGTGATCTCGAGATCGTCGGCCTTGCGCGACGAGATCATCACCCGCGCGCCCGATTCGGCCATCGACGTCGCGATCGCACGACCGATGCCACGCGATCCCCCGGTAACCACGGCAACTTTTCCGTCGAGTCGTAGATCCATCAGCGGCAACTTAGGCTTTCGTTCGCCATGGATCCGATCTTCCACGATGTCTAACCGCCTCGCGTCCGAAGCGAGCCCGTACCTGCGCCAGCACGCCGACAACCCGGTTGACTGGTGGCCGTGGGGCGACGACGCGTTCGCCGAAGCCCGCCGCGAAGGACAAGGCGATCCTGCTGTCGGTCGGCTACGCCGCCTGCCACTGGTGCCACGTCATGGCGCACGAGAGCTTCGAAGACGACACCACGGCCGCGCTCATGAACGAGTTGTTCGTCAACGTCAAAGTCGACCGTGAGGAACGACCGGACGTTGACGCCGTCTACATGGACGCAGTCCAGGCGATGACGGGTCGAGGTGGCTGGCCGATGACGGTCTTCATTACCCCCGAAGGCGAGCCGTTCTGGGCGGGGACGTATTTCCCGCCCACGCGTCGCCATGGCATGCCGAGTTTTTCCGAAGTCCTACATGCGGTGAGCGATGCGTGGCTCAACAAGCGTGACGAAGTCACGGAGCAAGCCGAACAGATAACCGCCGCCGTGCGCGAGCGGTCGTCGGGCGGCTTTCGGGAAACATCGGTGGTGTCGTTGCACGAGGCACACGCGGACGTGGTCGATCCGTTCCCGGCCACCGTAGAGATGCTGTTGGCGGCCCACGACGACCAACTCGGCGGCTTCGGCGGCGCGCCCAAGTTCCCGCAACCGTCGATGCTCGACGCGCTGCTAGTGGGCGCGCTCGAAGGACACGACGGCGCCCGCCGCGCCGCGGTCACCACGCTCGACGCGATGGCCGCCGGCGGCATCCACGATCACCTCGGCGGCGGGTTTGCCCGCTACTCCGTCGACAACCACTGGCTTGTGCCGCACTTCGAAAAAATGCTGTACGACCAGGCCGGGTTCGTGCGGGTTTACACGCACGGCGCGCAAGTCACGCACAACCCGTGGTACGCCGAGGTCGTCGACCGCACCGTCACCTACGTGTTGCGCGACCTGTTGTTGCCCGAAGGTGGCATCGCGTCTGCCGAGGACGCCGACAGCGAAGGCCACGAAGGCTTGTTCCAGACGTGGACCCGCGCCGAGATCGCCGCCGTCGTCAACGACAACAAGCTGGTCGACGATTTCTGCGCGTTCTACGGCGTGACCGACGCGGGCAACTTCGAAGGCCGCAACATCCTTCACCGCCGCCTCGGCGCCGACCCGACGGTCCCACCGACCATCAAGACCGCGGTCGACCAGCTCTTCGACGCCCGCGAGAAGCGGATCCGCCCGTTGCGCGACGACAAGGTCATTACTGAGACAAACGCGATGTTCATCGCCGCCTTGGTCGAGGCGGGCGGCGCCTTCAGCCGCACGGACTGGATCGACGCCGGCGCGGCCGTCGCCGAGTTCCTGCTCGCAAACCTTCGCCGGGCCGACGGGAGGTGGATGCGCGCGTGGCAGGCCGAGGCGGGCGCCAAGAACCTGGCGGTGGCCGCTGATCTCGCGTGGCTGGTCGAGGCCTTCACGCGGCTTGAGCGAGGCCACCGGCGAGGCCCGCTGGATCGACGAGGCCGTCGCCACGGCCGATGCCCTCCTGGATCTGTTCTGGGACGGCACCGACGGAGGACTCTTCACGGTGGGGCGTGATGCCCCGGCTCTCGTGGCCAATCCCAAGGAAACTTTTGACGGCGCCACACCGTCGGCGAATGCGGTTGGCGCGCTCGCACTGGCTCGTCTCGGCGCACTCACCGGCAACGAGCGCCTGACCGAGCACGCATCGGCGATCGTGGCCGGCCTGCCCATAGGGGCGCATCCGGCCGGTTTCAGTCATGCGTCCGTGGTGGCGCACCTCCTCGCCGTCGGAGCCACCGAGGTCGTCATCCCCGGGCGGGGCGACGCCGCGCAGGCGCTGGTCGACGCGTACCGGTCGGCGTGGCGGCCACTGACCGTGCTGGCGTGGGGCGAGCCGTTTGCGTCGCCGCTGTGGGACGGGCGTAGCGCCGGCAACGCGTACGTGTGCCGCGACTACGTCTGTGAAATGCCGGTGAGCGAGCCCGAAGAACTCGCCGCCCGCCTCGCTCCGTCCTAAGCATCCACCACCAGGACTTTCACCACCGCGACCATGGAGTCGGTGGCTGCCGTCCAAAGCCCGCGTCATCCCGTCCTCCGTACACCCGTCGCGCCAGCTGGCGCCCGGTTGCGGTTGCTGCTTCTCGCGCCTGGAGAAGGCGAGGCGGCTGGCATCGACCTCGACACCGGCGGGCTGGTGTGGGCCACGTGGGACCCAGCGTCGTCCAACGTCGTACCGATCCGGCTTCGGCCGCTGGACGTGGTCACCGCGCGCACGGTGGCCAACCCCGCGCCACCGGATCCGTCGCGGCCCGAAGGCGTTGAGCTGGCGGACGTTCCGGTCGCGCTCGGTCGGCTGCGTGGGCGCCGGGCCCAACGTCTGCTCACGCCGCTGCATCACCCGGAAAAGGATCAGCTACTCGGCTTCGCCGGTCCGGCGGTTCCGTACTGGACTCTGGCCGGTGATCACCCGTCGATGACGATCGTCCAACCGCGGGGTCCGGTCGTGCTCGTGCCAACCGAAGACGGCCTGATCGTGCGATTCCGTTTCCGCGGTGTCGTCCACGAGTTGCCTTGCACCGATGCCTCGGCCGCCGCCGCGGTCACCGCCAAGGCCGGCGCGGTTACGGCGAAGCGGAGACTGCTGGTGACGCTGAGCCCCCCCTACCTCGGACACTGCTACAAGGTCGTGCTGGCGCTCCTGCCGGCGTAGAGGCCCCTACGCGGCGTCATCTTCGGAGAAGGCACCGACGAAGCGTTCGGTCGCCAGCGCCTTCACGGTCTCCTCGTATGCCTGCTCGGCGACGCGTTCGAGCCCGTCGGCTCGCATGAGGTTGATGCCGTGCGAGCGCACTTCAGCCGCTGAGGGGCGAAACATCAGCACTTCGACGCCGCGGCGGTTAGCTAACGCGACCTCCGACGACAGCTGCCGAGCCGGGACGCGGCGCACGATCTGGCCCAGCGGCCCGGGCGGCGTCGCCGTGTCGAACGCCAGCGGCACAACGGCGATGATCCGGTCGGCGCCCGCCTGCACACCGAGATCGAGATTGCTGGTCGAATGGGCGCCGCCGTCGATAAGGCTGCGCCGGCCGACCTGCACCGGCTGAGTAAATGCCGGGAATAGCGGCGCTCGCGAGAATCGGCGCGCGGCAAGTCGACCCGCGGCGAGCCCGGTCGACCGAGCACGACCCGTCGGCCGGTGTTGATGTCGACGGTCGTCACCCACAGCGACTTCTCCGGCCATTCGGCGGGCAACTCCTCGGTAAAGCGCCGTCGCCCTTCCTCCATCGTGAACAGCCCGCCCGGAAACACCGCCTTCAACAATGCGGGAGCACGGAGAGGGAAGGGCGAGATCGCACGCGCCAGTACGTAGGCGGAGCCGATCAGGTGCCGCAGCACGTCGACCGGACCATTGAACGTGGGTGCGAACAGTTCTGGGCGCGTGTCCGCGGTGGAGCCGAACGCGCCGTAGTCCGGGTGTTCGCCGCGGGCCAGCAGCCACATGTCGTGGGTGGTCATGCCGGTGCGCAGGTAAGCGCCGACAACCGCGCCGGCGGAGGTGCCCACGATGACATCGGCGTCGTCGGGCGTGAACCCCGCCTCCACATCGAGCGCACGCAAAACGCCCGCGTGATAGGCGAGACCAACCATGCCCCCACCGCCGAGGACTAGTGCCGTTTTCATTTGTCCTTAGATTCACCCGTCCCAGCAACGAGATGGTGGATCTACTACTTCGGCAGTTTGCCGCCTGCGAGATCTTCGGCCATGGCCCAACCGAATGCGATCAGGTAATCGCCGCGATCAGTCGCCAAGGGCGCGAAGTACGAGACGACGTCTTTGTTGAGCGCCTCGGGTTTGAGTGACTCGTGATCGAGCACACCGGGAATGACGTTGTCGCCGGTGACGATGAACGTGCGGTCATCAACACGGTTTTCGGCGCCGAAGCGCTTGGCGAGCCGACGGCTCCACGCCCGCTCCTCACCGCTGGTCTTGTGATCAGGCTGGGGGCAAACCCCATCGAGACCCTTGAACGCAGTGAACGCGCCGGCGTCGATCAACTTGGTGCCGATGACCACGTCCTCGTCCGGGAACGCAAGCACTGCCCGGCGATACATGTTGGCCATCAGCGCCTTCAGCACGCTTTCGCGCTTGGCCGACCGCTTTACGGAGCCCAATCCGATCAACAGGCACGGGGTGCCGCCGATCCGCTCCAGCGTGCAGAAGGCAAAGCCATGCAACTTGCCGTTTTCGCGCGCTTGGGTTACGAGGACCCAGTCCTCACGGTGCTTGGACAGCACGCCAATTTCGTATCCGGCGGGCCCTCCCGTACACATATCGGCCAGTTCGGCCAGCTCAGCATCGCTCAACGCGGTGCAGTCTTTTGTCGCGACTTCGATCGCCATGGACCTCGTGCTCTCCTCGGCGGCAGACCAACTTGACCGCTCAGTCAATCGCGACAGTTTATGCGGTGAAACGGGTGCTCGTTCACACGATGGCGTTTGGACCGAGCAATACGCGCAGTTCTGCGAGCAATCGCGAGCCCGGATCGACGCGAAATTCGCTCGGCAATCGGACGCGCTGCTCGCCCGTTCGCAGCACAACCGCAGCGTCCCCGGGGTGTTCTTTCAACATTCGCTTCAATTCGGCGACCACCGCGTCGGTGACGAGTCCCGCCGGCAACAAAATTTCTAATTCCGTCGCCGCGGTGAACGAAATGTCAGGTCGGCGCACCTCGAGACACGTGAGTTTGGGTTCGTCTTCCTTCTTGTCGACCCGCGCCTTCACGCACACGATCGCGTCGTCGGCCAGGAGTGAACCCCACTCCTGCATCGTCTTCGGAAACACCATGACCTCGATCGCTCCGTCGAGATCCTCGAGGATGAACGTGGCCATCAGGTCCCCGCGCTTGGTGTAGCGGGGGCGCAGCGACGTGACGACGCCACCGACGACCCGCACGGCGCCGTCCTCGAGTTCACGCGCTTCGGCGACGCCGGCGTCGACGAGGCGGCGCAGCGCCGCTTCCGCCCCCTTCAGCGGATGGTCCGAGACGTACAGCCCGAGCATCTCTTTCTCGAAGGCCAGCCGCGCCATCTTGTCGAACTCGGTGTCGAGGATCGGCAGGCGGGTGTCGTCCCACGACATGTCGCCGTTGTCGTCCACCGCGTCGAACAGGCTCATGACCCCGACGTCGCGTTCGCGGCGCCGCTGCAGGATCAGATCGATGATGGACTCCGCGGCGAGGCACAGGCCTTGGCGCGGATGGTTCAACGAGTCGAACGCGCCCGACTTGATCAGCGAGTCCACCGAGCGCTTGTTCAACACGGTCGGGTCGACGCGCTGACAGAAGTCGTAGAAGTCGACGTACGGACCGTTCTCTTCACGCTCGCGCACGATCATGGCGACGAGGTTCTCACCGACATTGCGGATCGCGGCCATGCCGAAGGGAATGATGCGATCGCGGGCGCCGAAGCCGGCCACCGACACATTGATGTCGGGCACTTGGACCTCGATGCCGAGCGTGCGGCACTCCGACAGGTACTTCGCGGTTGCGTCTTTGTCGTCGCGCACCGACGTGAGCAGGGCGGCGAAATACTCGACGGGATGGTGCGCTTTGAGCCACGCCGTTTGCCACGCGATGAGGCCGTACGCGTACGTGTGGCTCTTGTTGAACGCGTAGTCGGCGAACGGTTCGATGATGTCGAACAGTTCCTTGCCGAGCTTGGCGCCGTACCCGGTGCTCTCGCATGCGGCGATGAACTTCTCGCGCTCGGCCGCCATGATCGCCCGCACTTTCTTGCCGGCGGCCTTGCGCAAGTTGTCGGCTTCCTCGAGCGAGTAGCCGGCGAAGCGCTGCGCCACGCGCATCATCGACTCTTGGTAGATCATGAGCCCGTACGTGTCGCCGAGCAGTTCCTCCATCTCCGGGTGCAGGTACTCGACGGGTTTGCGGCCGTTCTTGCGATCGGCGTAGTCGTTGTGCATGTCGGCGGCCATCGGCCCGGGCCGGTACAGCGCGAGGAGCGCGGACACGTCGTCGAATGAGGTCGGCGCGAGGGAGCGCACCAGCGCGCGCATCGGGCCACCTTCGAGCTGGAACACACCGATGGTCTCCCCCGTTCGCAGCAGGGCGAGCGTCTCGGGATCGTCGAGCGGAACGGCGTCGATGTCTGGTCGGACACCCGTGTTGATCTCGATGACGTCGAGCGCCTTCTCGATCACCGTGAGGTTGCGCAGACCGAGGAAGTCCATCTTCAGCAGACCGAGCTTGGCGATGGCGTCGCCGTCGAACTGGGTAACGATCGGGGCATCGGCGGGATCGACGCCCGACTCCGGCTTGCGTTGCACCGGGCAGTACTCGACGAGCGGCTTGCGACTGATCACGACCGCCGAGGCGTGTATGCCGGCCTGGCGGCGCAGACCCTCAAGACCCTTGGCGACGTCGATGACTTTGCGGGCGTCCTGGTCGGTCTCGTACATCGTGCGCAGCTCGCTGGCCATCTTGAATCCGTCTTCGTGCATCGGGTCGAGCTTGAGGCACGCGCCGATTGGCGTGTCGCGACCCATGATCAGCGGCGGCATGGCTTTGGCGATCTTGTCGCCCACGACGTAGGGATAGCCGAGCACGCGGGCGGCGTCGCGCACCGCGGCCCGCGCCTTGATAGTGGAGAACGTGACGATCTGCGCCAGGTGATCGCGGCCGTACGTGTCGGCGACGTAGCGGATCATCTCGCCGCGGTAGCGCTCGTCGAAGTCCATGTCGATGTCGGGCATCTCGCGGCGTCCCGGGTTGAGAAAGCGTTCGAAGAGCAAGTCGAACCGGATCGGGTCGAGATCGGTGATCCGCAGGCAGTAGGCCACGCAACACCCGGCGGCCGAGCCCCGGCCTGGTCCTACGCGGATGCGACGCTCGTGCGCGTGGCGGATCAGGTCGCACACCACGAGGAAGTAGGTGGAGAACCCCATGTTCGAGATGACGCGCAGCTCGTAGTCGATGCGGTCGGTGACCGCGGCGGGGAGCGCTTCGCCGTAGCGCTCCCGCGCGCCCTTGTAGGTGAGGTGGCGCAAGTAGTCGTCGTCGGATCCGAAACCGTTAGGCAGCGGGAAGATGGGGAGCTCCGCGCGGTCGAAGTCGATCGTGACGTTGGCCCGCTCGGCGATCCAAAGGCTGTTGTCGCACGCCTCGGGCAGGTCGGAGAACAGTTGGCGCATCTCGGCGGCGCTTTTGAAGTAGTGCTCGTCGCCGTGAAAGTGGAACCGGTTGGGGTCGTCCATCGTGGCGTTGGTCTGCACGCAAAGCAGCGCGTCGTGCGACGCCGCGTCGGCGCGGTCGGTGTAGTGCCCGTCGTTGGTCGCGAGCAGCGGCGCCTGAATCTCTTTGGCGATGTCGAGCAGGAGCGGGTTGGTCCGCTGCTGCTCCGGTAGGCCGTGGTCCTGCAATTCGATGAAGAAGTTGTCGCGCCCGAAGATGTCTTGCAGGCGACCGGCGAGTTTGGTCGCGCCCGCGCACGTCGCCGTGCAGGAGCGCTTGCAAGCACCACACCGCCGAGGCAGCCCGACGTCGCGATAACGCCGTCGTGGTGGCGTTCGAGCAGGTCCCAGTCGAGTCGGGGTTGGTAGTAGTAGCCCTCGAGGAACGCCAGCGACGAGAGCTTGAGCAGGTTCTGGTAGCCGGCGTTGTTCTCGGCCAGCAGGGTCAGGTGGTAGTAGAGCTTCTGGCTGCCGTCGCCGGCGTCGCCGCCCGTGTCGTCGACTCGGCCGCGCCGCGGCGGTCGGTCGAACCGGCTCTCGCCGGCCATGTAGGCCTCGAACCCGATGATGGGGTTGACGCCCTCCTTGCGGCACGACTCGTAGAAGTCGATGGCGCCGTACATGTTGCCGTGGTCGGTCATGCCGATCGCCGGCTGCCCGTCGGCCACCGCGGCGCGCACCACGTCGGCGACCCGCGCCGCGCCATCGAGCATCGAGTACTCGGTGTGCAAATGCAGGTGGGTGAACGACGAGCCCACGAAAGCCTCCGGCTTGTCCACAGGCTCCTGTGGACGAAATACACGCGTGTGATTACTTCCTGCGACCGTAGCGCAATCCGCGCCATGCTTCGCGGGTGAACCTCAACCACGTGAACCTGCGAGTGCGCGATGTGGTCGCTTGTCGCGATTTCTACCAAGGGCACTTCGGATTCGCACCCGCGTTCGAGGCCGAGGGTGGGTATTTCATTCGCAACGAGGCCGGGTTCCTGCTCGCCCTGATCCCCGCAGCCGACCACCAGCCGCTGCCGGACGGGTTCCACGTCGGGTTCGGACTCGACGACGCCGCGGCCGTGTTGGCCAAGCACGACTCGCTGGGGGCGGCGGGCGTGCGTACGACCGGGGTGCAGGACTTCCGTCCGGGCGAGGACTACATCTCGTTTCGCTGCTGGGACCCCGACGACACCGAGGTCGAAGTCTTCTGGGAGCGAACTTAGAGGTAGGTGCCGGGGCGGTCGGGGGCTTCGCCGGGGCCGACGGCGTTCTGTCGCATGTCCTCGAGCTGGTTGCGCGCCGCCATCTGCTGAGCGAACAGCGTGGCCTGGATGCCGTGGAACAGCCCCTCGAGCCAGCCGACCAGCTGGGCTTGGGCGACGCGCAGTTCCGCGTCCGACGGCGTCTCGGCGTCGAAGGGCAGCGCCAGGCTGGCCAGTTCGGTCTGCAGGTCCGGCGACATGCCCTCGGCCAGTTCGTGCACCGAGGTCTCGTAGATCTCGCGCAGCCGGATACGGGCCTTTTCGTCGAGCGGCGCGGCGCGCGCCTCGTCGAGCAGCTGCTTGAGCATCGACCCGATGCGCATCAGTTTGGCGGGCTGATTGACCGTTTCGGTGGTGTCGGCAGGCCGCCGTCGGGCGCGGCGTGTCCTCGACGACTTCGAGACGGCGGGGCTGGAGGTCGGTTCGTCAGTGGTCGACATGGCTCGAGCCACGGTAGCCGGGTGCTGCGGTCCTACGATTACGGGTCGTGAAGGTGTCGACGCGGGGTGATTACGCCAGCCGGGCGCTGCTGAGCCTCGCGCTGCACGACGACGTCGGGCCCACGTCCGTGCGTGACATCGCCGAACGCACCGGACTCCCCCAGCCGTATCTCGAACAGATTCTGCTGGCACTGAAGGGCGCCGGGCTCGTTCGCTCCAAGCGCGGCGTCGGCGGTGGCTACGTGCTCGCGCGTACTCCGGAGGAGATCACGCTCGGCCAGATCGTCGCCGCGGTCGACGGACCGATCGTGGCCGGCGACTTCGGCGAGCCGCACACGAACGGCGCGTGCGACCACGAAGGCCAGTGCATCCTGCTCGAGGTGTGGGCCGACGTCGGCCGCCACATGCGCGGCTATCTCGACAGCTACACGCTCGCTCAGATGGTCGACGCCGCCCGCGGCAACGACCGTCGATCCCTGTCTCGTCTAGCTGAGCGGCCGCGAGTACCGTCGCGAGGTCGGCGGGCAATGCCGAGTCGAACTCGACGTGCTCGCCGGTGCGCGGGTGCGCGAACGCGAGACGCTCCGCGTGCAGGAACGGACGCTGCGCACGCGAGTGCCGGGCGGGCTCGGCCGTAGCGCGTGTCGCCCACGACCGGGTGGCCGATCGAGGCGAGGTGCACGCGGATCTGATGCGTGCGCCCGGTCTCGAGCGTGCACTCGACGAGGGTCAGCGGGACGGGCGAGCGTGAAGCGTTCGAGCACGCGATAGCGCGTGCGCGCCTCGCGCCCGTCGGCGACGACCGCCATCTTCGTGCGCTCGCGCGTGGAGCGACCGAGTCGGCGCGTCGATCACGCCGTCGTCGCCTTCGACCTCACCCCACGCCAGCGCGCGGTACTGCCGCGTGACCTCGCGGCGCGACAGCGCGTCGACCAGCACCGCGCGCGCCGTCTTCGGTGCGCGCCACCACCATCAGCCCGGAAGTGCCGCTGTCGAGTCGGTGCACGATGCCAGGACGATCGGCTTCGCCGACCGCCGCGATTTCCGGGATACCGCGCCACGAGTCCGTGCACGAGGGTGCCGGTGGTGCGGCCCGCGCCGGGATGCACGACGAGGCCGGCGGGCTTGTCGATCACGATGATGTCGGCGTCCTCGTACACGACCGCGAACTCGACGTCGGGTTCGGGGGTCAGTGACGGGTCGAATCGTCGCGGCATGTCGACGTCGATCGACGTCGCCGGCGTTGACACGGGCGCTGCTCTTGGTGCATCACGCGGCCGTTCACCTCACGGCGCCCGCGGCCACGCAGATCCGTCGCTGCATGACGCGACACCTCGGTCGAGCAACGAGACGACGCGGTCGAGCCGCTCGCCCGCCAGCGTGTCAGGTGACGTCGACGTTCACGGCTGCGCCCGTTCGCTGCGGAAGGCAACGAGAAGCATCAGCGCGACACCGCAGAACAACGAGATGTCGGCCACGTTGAAGACGGGCCACCAGTCGGCGATCTCGATGAAGTCGATGACGCGCCCGCCGTTGTCGCGGCAGAGCCGGTCCGCGAGGTTGCCGGCGGCGCCGCCGATGATGAGGCCGAACGCAATCGCCTGCAGCGGGCGCTGGCGCAGCCACAGTGGCGTACGACGATCAACGCGGTGATTGTCACCGACACCAGCACGGTGAAACGCCGCTGCGTCCCGCGCCGACGCTGAACGCCGCGCCCGAGTTGTAGGTCAGCAACAGCTTCGGCGCCGAAGACGAGGTCGACGGTGCGATCGCGAAGTCCGTGCTCGGCGACCGTCTTGACGATCTGGTCGACGACCACCGACCCTGCGGCGACCGCGACGACGATGGCGGCGCTAACGCGCCGCGGTAGCGCGGGAAGTTCTTCGGCCGCCGCTAGCGGCGTGACAGGCCGCCGGTTTTGCATGCGATGCACTGCCGCGCGTACGGCAACGCCTCGAGGCGCGCCTTCATGATGTTCTGGCCGCAGGTCTCGCACGTGCCGTAGTTGCCGCGCTCGAGCTTGCGCAGCGCGTCGTCGATCTCTTCGGTGATGCTGATCGCCTGCAACGCCAGCGCGAGGTCGCGCTCCCGATCGATGGCGAGCGTGCCGCCTTCGCCCGACTCGTCGTCGAACTGCACGTCGCCGGGCTCGGCGTTGGCCATCAGCTCGTCGGCCTCGTCGTGCAGCAGCCGCGCCTGCTCGAGGTACTCCGCCTTCTCGGAGAGCAGCAGTTCCTTCTGCTTCAGCTGCCACTTGTCGAGCACGACCTTCCCGCGCTTGACCGGCGCCGCCTTTGCCGGTGCTTTGGCCGGAGCCGCCTTCGCCGCTGGCGCCTTACCGGGCCGCTTTCTTGGCCGGCGCCTTCTTCGCGGTGACCTTGGCGGCCGGCGCCGACTTCGCTTTTACCGGAGCGACTTTCTTCACTGGAGCCTTGACCGCAGCCTTCTTCGCCGCCGGGCGGTCTTCTTTGCCGGCGCTTTGGCCGCGGATTTCGACGCCTTCTTTACTGCGGGCGCCGCCTTCTTTGCCGTAGCCATACGCGCCTCCTTCCAACCCTCCCCTGCGTGGGGAGCGGCGGAGGGTAACAGATGCGGTTCCGGGATATTCCGTCTCCCTACCGTTTTCCGCCTTTGTCGCCAGATCCATGGCCAGTTCGAGCAGACGCTCGACCTCGTCTTCGGCGATGCCGTCGATCTGGACGCGCTTGGCCCGGCTCGATTCCCCGCTGAGCAGCGAGACCTGCGCGAGCTTCACGTCGAAGGTCGCCGCAATGAGCACGACGACGGCGTCGTTGGCCCGTCCACCCTCAGGCGGCGCGGCCACGCGCACTTTCACGGCGTCGCCGTGACGACCCACGACCGCGGTGCTGCCGGCGCCGGGCTGCACGTGGAGCCGGAGGACCGCGGTGCCGTCGTCTTCGTTCGTCGCCGGCGGTGTAGTCGAACAGGTCCTCAACCATAAGGGGCAGACCGTACGCCCTCGTAGAATCGTGCACTTCATGTTTTCGCCGCTGCCCGACAAACCGGACCACAACGCGCTCGAGCTCGCGATCCTCGAGCTGTGGGACCGGGACGACACCTTCGACGCGCTCCGGGCCCAGAACGCGGACGGCCCGAAGTTCCGATTCATCGACGGGCCCGTCACGGCGAACAAGACGCTGGCGGTGCACACCGCGTGGGGGCGCACGCTCAAGGACGTGTTCCAGCGCTACAAGGCGCTGCAGCGGCTTCCACCAGCGGTACCAGAACGGCTTCGACTGCCAAGGCCTCTGGATCGAAGTCGGCGTCGAGAAGTGAACTCGGGCTCAACTCCAAGCGCGAGATCGAGGAGTACGGCCTCGAGGAGTTCGCACGGAAATGCCGCGCCGTCGTCGAGTGGTCCGCGGCCGAGCTGACGAAGGGCTCGATCCGGCTCGGCCAGTGGATGGACTGGGGCAACGGACTACTTCACGTTCTCCGACACGAACATCGAATACATCTGGCGGTTCCTCAAGATCGTCCACGAGCGCGAGTGGCTTTACCGCGGCCACCGCGCGACCGAGTGGTGCCCGCGGTGCGGCACGTCGATCTCGCGCGCACGAACTCGCCGGTAGCTACATCGACCGGGAGGATCCGTCGCTGTCGGTCCGCTTCCCGCTGCTCGACCGGCCGGGCGAAGCGGTCGTCATCTGGACGACCACGCCCTGGACGCTGCCGGCCAACGTCGCCGCCGCCGTGCGAGCCGACGCCGACTACGGGCGGCAATCGAACGGCGACTGGATGGCGGTCGCCCGCGGCGACGCCAACGCCGACTTCGTCGAAACCATGCGCGGATCGGACCTCGTCGGGTGGCGGTACGCAGGTCCGTTCGACGACTTGCGCGGACAACGCGGTGGCAACATCGCGTCATCGCGTGGGACGAGGTGTCGCTCGACGAAGGCACGGGCATCGTGCACATCGCGCCGGGCTGCGGTACCGAGGACTTCGAGCTCGGCAAGCTCCACGATCTCCCGGTCGTCATGCCCGTCGACGAGTCCGGCCGCTTCTATCCCGACTTCGGGTGGCTTGCCGGGCGCGGTGCCCACGAAGCGGCCGACGACATCATCGACAACCTGCGCACCCGCGACCTGCTCGTCGCCGCGGGCACGATCAGCCACCGCTACCCCGAGTGTTGGCGCTGCCACACCCCGTTGATCTTCCGCATCTCCGACGACTGGTTCATCGCCGTCGACGAGATCCGTCAACCCATGCGCGACGCCAACGACACCGTCGAGTGGACGCCCGACTACATGGGCAAGCGCATGGACGATTGGCTGTTCAATATGGCGGACTGGAACATCTCGCGTCGCCGCTACTACGGCCTGCCGCTGCCCTTCTATCCCTGCTCGTGCGGACACCTCACCGTCGTCGGCTCGAAAGCCGAGCTGGCCGAGCTGGCAACCGCGCCGCTCGAGGGCCTCGAAGAGCTGCGACGACCGTGGATCGACCGCGTGTTCATCAACTGTCCGAGCTGCAGCCAGCAGGTGGAGCGCATCACCGAGGTGGGCGACGTGTGGCTCGACGCCGGCATCGTGCCGTTCTCCACGCTCGGCTGGGAGAGCCCGCTGTATGTCGAAGGCGGCTACGCCACCGGCGCGGCGAAGGGCCTGACCGACGCCGACCTACCCAACCACGGTTACTGGGAGGAGTGGTTCCCCGCTGACTGGGTGTCGGAGATGCGCGAGCAGATCCGCCTGTGGTTCTACAGCCAGCTGTTCATGTCGGTCGTGCTGACCGGCCAGGCGCCGTATCGAAAAGTGCTCGGCTACGAGAAGATGCTCGACGAGACCGGCCGAGAGATGCACGGCTCGTGGGGCAACATGATCGAAGCGCCCGACGCGTTCGAGCGCATGGGCGCCGACGTCATGCGCTGGCAGTTCAGCGCACAGCCGCCGAACCAGAACCTGCTGTTCGGCTTCGGCCCCGGCTACGAGATTCAGCGCAAGCTGCTCACGCTGTGGAACAGCGTCGCCTTCTTCATTCAGTACGCCAACATCTGCGGCGTTCACGCCCGACTACGACGAACTCGACCATGGTCCGTCGGGCACGCTTGAACCGCTCGACGAGTGGCTCGTCGCGCGCACGCATCGCCTGGTGAACGAGACCAACCGCGTCGTACGACGACTTCCTGTCGACCAACGTGTTGCGATGCGTTCGACGAGTTCGTCGACGACCTGTCGAACTGGTACGTGCGCCGGTCGCGCCGGCGGTTCTGGTCCGGCGATGACGTCGCGTTGAGCACGCTGTGGTTCTCACTCACGAACGCGCTACGTGTCGTGGCGCCGGTAATGCCGTTCATCAGCGAGCACCTTTGGCAGAACCTCGTCGCGGGAGCCGTCGAGACCGCACCTCGGTCGATCTTCTTGGCTGGCTGGCCACCAGCCGCGGCCGCCAATGACGCGCTGCTCGAAGACGTCGCCGAGATGCGCCAGGTCGTCGAACTCGGTCGCCAGGCGCGCGCGCAGTCGCCAGTTGCGCAACCGTCAGCCGCTGCCGCGTCTCGTCGTGGACGGCGCGCCGCGCGCCGAGCGCTTCGCCCAGGAGATCGCCGACGAGCTACGCATCAAGGAAGTCACCTTCGGACCAATCGAGGCCACCGAACTACGCGTCCGGCCGAATCTGCCCGTGCTCGGGCCGCGCTTGGGTGCCGAAATCGGCAAGTTCGCGAAAGGCCCTCGACGCTGGTGAGTTCGAGCAGCTCGAAGGCGGGGGATTCCGCGTGGCCGGCCACGACCTTGGTCCCGACGACGTGCTCGTCGAGGCAACGGTGAAGGAAGGGTGGGTCATCTCCGCCAGCGACGGCGTGTCGGTTGCGCTTGACACCACCATCGACGACGAGCTCGCGCGCGAAGGGCCGCGTCAACGACTTGATCCATGCCGTGAACTCGCTGCGCAAAGACACCGGTCTCGAAATCAGCGACCGCATTCGGCTGTGGCTCACGAGCGGCGACGCCGACCTGATGGTCGACGCCGAACGGATCGGCGCAGAAATGTTAGCGATTGCCGTCGACGTTGGCGACGGTGAACTCAGAATCGAGAAGGTTTAGCGAGCCTTTTTCGCGGGGGCTTTCTTGGCGGGAACCTTCTTCGCCGGCGCCTTCTTCGCGGGGGCCTTCTTGGCCGTCGCTGCCTTCTTCACCGGAGCGGCCTTCGCGGCGGGTGCCTTCTTGGCGGGTGCCTTCTTCGCGGGGGCCTTTTTCGCGGGCGCCTTCTTCGCCGGCGCCTTCTTCTTCGCCGGAACGGTCTTCACCGCGGCAGTAGGAGCCGGGCTCGAAGCGGCCAGCAAGTCGTCGATCTTGTCGAGGATGGCGCCGCGGTTGGCACCGGAACGCTCGCGGTCGGCGACCAGTTCGAGCTCGTCGGCGTAGAGCTGCGGCAACAACGGAAGCACTTCGCTGGCGCGTAGGTCGTCGTAGTCCTCGATCGGGAACGGCTCTTCGTCGGCACCGAGTGACACGACCGGGGTCGCGACAGTCGGCTCACCTGACGCGGCGGGCGACTCACGATCTTCGATCTCGGTTTCGATGCGACGCAGCACGCTCGCACGCGCCTTGCCGCCCTCTTCGCGCGCTTGCACGACGCGGAGCTCGGCAACGCTCAGCGAGCCGAGCAGCGGAACCACTTCGGTGACGAGTAGTTCGTCGTACTCCGCGATCGGGAAGCCTTCGTCCGCTGAGGAGACATCAAGTGTGGCTGGCCCACCAGCGGTGGCCACCTTGGGGGCGCCGGTGCTTCGGCCCGCGATGATCAAAATCACCGCCGCGAGAATGCTGCAGCCAATCGAGACGTAAATAAGGCCGACGGTGTCTTGGGCAAAGCCCAAGGCCAGTGTCACTGCACTGACAATTACAAGTCCGATTGTTACAAGAAGCACCACGAGAGCATCCTCCGAGGTAGGGCGCGGTCGGCGCCGACTGTAGTGCGCTCAGGTCGGCAGACCTGATTTACCGGCTACGTCCGGTCTGGGGCGAATTCGAATCGTCTTCTGCTTGCCACTCGTCATCGCGCGGTCCGAGCGGCGTGTCGTCAGTCATCGCGCGCCGGAGTTCGGCGAAGTATGGATCGTCATCCATCTCTTCGACTTCTGCCTCGATCCCCGTTTGGGCCCGTGCCAACACACTGTCGTCGCCAGAGGTAGGCATTTCGGGGGCGGGCGACGGATCGGGCTGCGCGGCGGCCGGTGGCGTGAGAACTGGTTGGCCTCGCGGTGGTGTCGTGCGCGCCGCGGGCGCGGCCGTGACCGGCGGCTTCGGGGCTTCTGAAGGCGGCGGCGTGGGTGGCGCGGGCGTGGGTGGTGCGGGCTTGGGCGGCGCCGGCCTTGTGGGTGCGGGGGGCACCACGCCCATCGCGGCCTGCGCTTCACGACGTCCACGCTGCTCTTCGATCTTCTGGCGGGGCGGCGCGGGGGGCGCAACGGGTCGCTGCGGCGGCGCGTCCTTCGACTCGCGCACGGTTTCCACCTTGTCGGCGATTTCGACGAGGGCACGGCGGATGCGGGAGCGTTCGCCCTGCAGCCACGCACTCATGGTGTTGACCTCGGAGAACAGCTGATCGCGCGCCGCCTGCAACTTTTCCAAGTCGGTGCGCAGCTCGGCCTGGGCCTGCTCTGCGAGATTGATCGCAGTCTCCTCAGCGTCGCCGATCGCCTTCTTGGCGCGCTGGTCCGCCGCCTTCAGGAGACGCTCGGCCTCCGCTTTCGCTTCGTGGATCGCCAGGTCAGCAGTGCGTTGCGCGAGCGCAAGGGTCCTTACCGCGTCGTCGGTGTCAGCCGCGGGCTCGGCCGCCGCAGCGGCGCGTGCCCGCTCGGACGCGTCGCGCAGGCGAGCGAGGAGAACCTCGAGACCTCGGGCGACCGACTCGAGAAACTCGTCGACGTCGTCAGGGTGGTAGCCGCGGAGCTTGTCGCGGAACGTCGCTGAGCGGAGGGTTTCCGGCGTCAGGTCCATCGTGAACCTGACGTTACCCCCGGACGACGCTCGCTAGAAGCTGTAGGCCGAGGATGGCGACGATCGGCGAAAAGTCGAAGCCGCCCATAGGGGGTATTGCTCGCCGCAACGGACCGAGCACCGGCTCGGTCACGGTGTGCAAGACGTTGTAGATGGCCTCCATCGCGCCGCCCCGCGAAATCGGAAACCAGCTGAGAAGGATGCGGCCAAAGATCAGGAAGCCGTAGAGCTGAATGAGTTGTGCGATTGGGTTCACTGAATACGAATCAGTTGAAGAGGCCGCGGTCTTGTAGCCGCGCTCGCTCGTCGTCGGGCATCTCCACGTCACGGGGGCGCAGCAAGAAGACGTTCTTCGCCGCCTTCTCCATCCGTGTGCCCAGAGCCGCCGCAATCCCCGACATGAAGTCGATCAACCGGCGCGCCAGTTCAGGCGGCACGCTCTGCAGATTGACCACCACGATGTCGCCCTCGCGGGCGTGGGCGCTGATCTCTTCAGCACCCTCGGTGAACTGGGTCACGATCACGAGGTGCACCCGCGCTGTGCCCTTCGGCGCAGAGACGGGGCGCACCACGGGGCGGGGCACGACACCGCTGGGGATGGGCGTGACACCTTCGTCACGCGTGCCCAACGGTCGAATGCCGCCCACCCCGGGATCGGGGTCGGCGGTGCGGCCGACGCGGACCGGTCCACTAGGGATCGGTTCTTCGTACGGCTCAAAATCGTCGTAGTCCTCGTCAGCCAGACCGAGAAACGACATCGCTTTTTGCAGGCGGCCCATCAGATCCTCCTCGAACGGTTCACTTTACGCGGCGCGGCCCGCGAGCCCGCGGCGCGCCATTTACTTGTGCCGCGCGCCGAAGAGCGCGGCTCCAACTCGGACCATGGTCGAGCCGCAGGCAACTGCAACCTCCAGGTCATCGGTCATGCCGATCGAACGCACCGGCAATCCAAGTTCGTCGGCCGTGGCCACGACGGCCGCAAAGCCCTCGCGCGCCATGGCGGCACCACCGAGTGGCCCGACCGCCATGAGGCCGTGCACGACCAGGCCCAGGCCGGCGAGTTCGCTCGTTAGCGCCGGTACGTCGCGGAGCGTGGCGCCCCCGCGACGTGGGTCGTCGGTGAGGTTCACCTGCACCAGCACTGCCGCGCCGGGCAGCGTGACGCGCGATCGCGGTTCCGACCTCGGCGCGGTCGACGGACTGCCACAGCGCGACGTGCGGCGCCAGCTTCGTGACCTTGTTGCGCTGGACCGGCGCCAGGTAGTGCCAGCGCAGCCGTTCGTCGCCCGCGTGCACCGCCGCGCGCTCGACAAGCGCGTCGACGCGGTTTTCGCCGATGTCGTAGAGCCCCACCGCAATGGCGGCCTCGACCGCTTGCGCAGGCTGATCCTTGGTCACCGCGACGAGCGTGATCGCGTCCGGATTGCCGCCAGCTCGCTCGATGCGTTCATGGACGACCGCGACGTTCGTGCGCACGGTGTCGATGTATTCGTCGGCCGCGACCATCATCGTCACGCCAACCACGCCACGGTCGCCTGCCGGTGCGCGTCGTTGCGGGCGCGATGCGACCAGTACCCAGGCGCGCACGACGTGCACACGTGCGCGTCGAACACGAGATCGGCACCCGCCCGCGCTACCGCGACCCGCACCGCCGCGGGCACGTCGAGCGCGGGTGCGCCTGTGCGGGTGGTCCCGCGCACGGAGTCGCCGAACTGCTGAGCGAGCCGATCCAAATCAGCTTCGGCGAACTCGTAGCACTCCGCGTGAATGCACGGACCGAGCGCGGCCGAGATCGTTGTGGCGCCCCTTGCGCGCATCGCGTCGGTCGCCGCCTGCACGACGCCGTCGCCCAGTCCGCGCCATCCGGCGTGCACGACGCCCACCGCAGCACCGGCGTCGTCGACCAACACGATGGGCGCGCAGTCCGCGGTGACTACGGCGACGGGAGCGAGCGGGGTGACGGAAATCGCCGCGTCAGCGGCGGCACCAACGCCCTCGCCGGCTGTGTCGACGACGATCACGTCGCGGCCGTGCACCTGGCGCAACCAGGTCCACGGTGCGTCGACAACGCGGGCGCGGCGAGCCAGGAGGTCTGCATCATCTGCGGTCGCCGGCGGCGCGAAGTCACCATCGTCGGCGTTGGTGAAGCGGATCTCGGCGGGACCGAGCCGCATCGCCAACAACGGTTACTTGAGGAAGCTGGGAACGTCGAACTCGTCGTCGTCGCCCTCATCGTCGAAGTCGTCGCGCGAGCTGAGCCCCAGACCGCCGCGACCGGATTCGGAAACCCGGCCGCCCTTTTCGTCCCAGCGCTCGAAGCCAGCGGCGATAACGGTCACCTGCACCTCGTCGCCCATCGAGTCGTCCACAACGGTGCCGAAGATGATGTTGGCGTCGGGGTGCGCGTGCTCGTGCACGATGCCCGCCGCTGACTGCACCTCGAACAGGCCCAGGTCGCTGCCGCCCTTGATGTTGAGCAGGATGCCCCGAGCGCCCTCGATCGAAGCCTCGAGCAGCGGGCTGGTGATCGCGGCGCGCGCGGCGACGGTCGAGCGGTCGTCGCCCGACGCGGTGCCGATACCCATGATCGCGGTGCCGGCGTTGCTCATGACCGCCTTCACGTCGGCGAAGTCGGTGTTGATGAGCCCCGGTGTGGTGATCAGGTCGGTGATGCCCTGCACGCCTTGGAGCAGCACCTCGTCGGCGACCTTGAACGCGTTGACCATCGAGGTCTTGTCGTTGGAGACCGTGAGCAGCCGATCGTTGGGGATCGTGATGAGCGTGTCGACCTTCTCGCGCAGCTTCTGGATGCCGGTCTCGGCGCGCACGGCGCGCTGACGACCCTCGAAGCCGAACGGCCGTGTGACTACGCCGATCGTGAGCGCCCCAATCGCCTTGGCGATCTCGGCCACGACCGGCGCACCGCCGGTACCCGTACCGCCGCCCTTGCCCGCCGTAATGAACACCATGTCGGCGCCCTTGAGCATCTCTTCGATCTCGTCGCGGTGTTCCTCGGCCGCCTGACGCCCGATCTCCGGATCGGAGCCGGCGCCGAGGCCACGCGTGAGCTGGCGGCCGATGTCGAGCTTCACATCGGCGTCGCTCATCAGGAGGGCCTGCGCGTCGGTGTTGATCGCGATGAACTCGACGCCTTTGAGGCCGGCGTCGATCATGCGGTTGACAGCGTTAACGCCACCGCCGCCGATGCCGACAACTTTGATGACGGCGATGTAGTTCTGGGTTGCGCCGGGCATGTGTCCGGTTTCCTCCTGCAGATAGAGAGAAATGCCCCGGAGTCCCCGCTAACACTAAACCTCTACGTTAGAGTCAGTGTTATGTAAAGCTCTCGTGGCGGTCGAGACATTAGCGGCGCGATGCGCCCGGGGTCAACCTTTGTTGGGGATAACGCGGTGGGTGACGGTCGGAGAACGCGGCACCCGCACGTCGATAACCGTGCCGGGCGAACGCTGCTGTCCGAGCACTGCCTCCGCCGCGGCGAGCTTTTCGCTCAGTCGGTCGACACCGCCAAGGCGAATCAGGACCGCTCCCGCGATATCCACATCGAAGGTCGGCGGTGCGCCCGCAAGACGGTGAACCGTTTCCACCTGCGTCGCCAACGTCGACGACATGCCGTGCAAAATCCGCAACGCATCCCGGACGGGACCAGTGACCGTTGCACCAGGGCCGGGAATGCGATCGGTCGTCGTTATACCGATCACGCCCGCCGGCGGCGTCGACGCCGTAGCGAGCACTCGCCCGGTGACGTCGAGCAGCGCGACTCCTCCCGGTACGGCCACCGCGCCGATGGCGGTGCGCTCCACGATCGTGACTTGCACCACGTTCGGCCACTTCCGCGACACGTCAGCGGTCGCGACCCACGGGAGCCGTTCCACGCGCGCGCGCCAACGCGAAGCGGTCGACGGCAATCATCGCGTGCCCTTGGCTCGACAAGCCCGTCGTGTGCAGCACCGCGGCGACGCTGGTCTCGCTGCGCGCCGAGCACGTCGACGCGGTCGACGTCGAGGAGTGGTGAGCGGAAGATGCCCACGACGCCGCCGGCGAAAGCGATGACGGCGGCCGCGATGAGAAGGATCCGCAGCCGGCGCCGTCCCTGCTCGCGGGCAACGGCCTGACGGCGCTTGGCCACGCGGGGATCGACTCGAACGCGCGGGCTCACGCCGATGCCTCGTCGAATCCGACGAGCCGAACCTCGGCCGTGAGCTCGACACCAGTCGCGTCGGCGACGCGGCGGCGCACCTCGTCCATCAACGCGAGTACGTCGCTGGAGCGGCCGCCTGGGTCAGCCTGAATGAAGTTGGCGTGTTTCGTCGACACTTCGGCCGTGCCGACGCGCAGGCCTTTGCAGCCGCGCCGCGTCGATGAGCCGACCGGCGCTGTCGCCGTCGGGGTTCGTGAACACCGAGCCGGCGTTCTGTCCGCCAGGCTGGTTGGCACGGCGCCAACGCACGATCTCCGCCATGGCGCGCTTCAGCGACAGCGGGCTCCACGGGTTCGCCGCGGAAGGTGGCCGACGTCACCACGTGGGCGGCTCCGACCGCCGTCGTGCGATACGCGCGCGTCGAGATCGTCCTGCGTGCGCGTGCCGTCGGGGCCGCCGCGCAGATCGACAAACGCCCACGCGATCAGGCTCGCGGCGACGTCGGACCCGTGGCCGCCGGCGTTCATCCGCACCGCGCCGCCCACCGATCCTGGGACACCCACGGCCCACTCGAGCCCGCCGATGCCCGGCCTGCGACGCCGCCCGGGCCATGAGTGGGAAGGCCGCCGCGCCTCCAGCGGTGACCGTGGAGGCAGACGGCGTCGGTCGACACGGTGGCAAACCCGTCGCCCAAAACCAGCGCGATGCCCGTCGAAGCCGGCGTCGGCGACGAGCATGTTCGAGCCTCGGCCGACCACTACGACCGTCGACGCCGGTGTCGGTGACTGCGGCGCGCACGCGGCGCGAGGTCATCATCAGTGGTTGCCGTCACGAACAGCGACGCGTTGCCGCCCACGCGGTAGGTCGTACGAGCCCCGAGCGGAGCGTCGACGTTCGGCAAGTCCAACGAGGGCGGCGGCCGCGGCCGCAACCGCCGGCGAGCTCATGGGATTGCCGCGACCTCGTCGGGCACCGACGTGAGATCGCCGGCCGACAGGAGGAGGCACAACTCGCCGGGCTTCATCGCGCCCGCCAGGTGGGCGGCGAGATCGGCGCGACCCGGCAACCAGGTCACACCGAGACTCGGCCGCGCCGCTCGGACCGCGTCAACCACAAGGTGACCGGTAACGCCCGGACGCGGCGCTTCGCCTGAGCCGTAGATGTCGGTGATCACCACATGGTCAGCACCGTCGAACGACGTCGCGAAATCGGGTGCGAGCTGTTGCGTGCGCGAATACCGATGCGGCTGGAACACGACGACCACGCGCGTCCCATCCGCCGTCGCGCGCGGCGGCAATCGCGACCTCGACCTCTTCGGGTAAGTGGGCGTAGTCCTCGACGTAGTCCACGCCGCGCTGCGTACCTCGGAACTGGAAACGCCGGGCGACGCCAGCGAAGCGGCCGAGCGCGCGCTGGGTTGCGTCGACCGCGACGCCGAGTTCGAGCGCCATCACCGCCGCCACGGCGGCGTTGCGGGCATTGTGCAGCCCGGCGGTGGGCACCGAGTACCGACCGATCGTCCGCTGGCCGCGCCGCAAGGCGAACCGAACGGCGGCCCGTTCGCGCTCGATGTTTTCGAGGACATACCGGCAACCCGGATCGGTGCCGACGGTCATCACGTTCGCGGCACCGGCGGTGAGTTCGACGAGATCGGGCCCGTCTCCGACCACGACCGGACCATCGGTCTCGTTGGCGAACCGCGCGAACGCGTCGCGCAATTCGTCGTAGCCGCCGTACGTTTCGAGGTGATCCGGCGCCACGTTGGTGATGATCGCGGCCGCGCGTGGCAGCTCGAGGAACGTGCCGTCGCTCTCGTCGGCTTCCACGACGAACCACTCCCCCGTGCCCCACACGGCGCCGCCACCGATCTCGTTCACCTCGCCACCGATGATGAACGACGGGTCGGTACCGGCTTCGACGAGGATCAACGACAGCATCGACGACGTCGTGGTCTTGCCGTGCGTGCCCGCCACGGCGATCGTGGACCGCTGCGCACAGATCGCCGCCAGCACCTCGGCGCGGCGATACACCGGGATGCCGAGCTCGTGCGCCGCGACCACGGCGGGATTCGTGTCGCGGATCGCGGTGCTTACCGCGACGGCGTCGGCTCCCGCCACCTCGGACGGCGTCGTGTCCGACTTTCGTCGCCACACCTGCAGCCGCCACGCGCTCAAGCGCAGTGCTGTCGCGCAGGTCGGATCCGCTAACCGTGTGACCCATGGCGTTGAGAACAATCGCGATCGCCGACATGCCGGCGCCGCCAACTCCGACGACGTGGATCCGCTGCGGTCGACCGAGCTCGATCACCGCGTGCCGCGCGACGCGGCGCTGACGAGCGATGTTCACGACGACCCCGGCCGCCGCCATGCCGAACACGGTCGACGTGCCGCCGAGCGACACGAAGGGCAGGGGCACCCCTGTCACCGGCAAGCGCTCCGACGACCGTGGCCATGTTCAGCGCCGCTTGGCCGACGAGCCATGCGGTGATGCCGCCGGCTACGAGTGCGCCGAACAAGTCGGGTGCGCGGCTCGACGGCCCGCATGCCGTAGACGGCCAGCGCCACGAACAGGCTGACGACGCCTACGCCTCCGAACAGTCCCAGCTCCTCGCCGATGATCGCGAAAATGAAGTCGGTGTGCGCATTGGGCAGGAAGCCCCATTTGGCTCGGCTCGCGCCCAGGCCGACGCCGCGCACGCCGCCCGCGCCTAACCCGACGAGTGACTGCACCACCTGGTAGCCGCCCACGGTCGCGGACTTGAAGGGATCGCGTGAACGCGAGCAGGCGTTGGCGACGGTAGGGCTCGAAGAACGCGACCAGCGCCGCCGGCAACGGCGGTAAAGGCCACGGTCGTCAGCGAGCATCATCCACGGGATGCCGCCGAGAACCACGACCGCGCCAACCGTGCCGACGATCACCATCGTCGTTCCCATGTCCGGCTGCGCCATGACGAGCAACGAGACGAGCAGCGGTCGCGCCCCCGACGACATAGAGCGGTATCGGGCCCTCGCGTGACGGTGGGTGGCGCGCGAGCACGTCGGCGCCGAACAACATCAAGCGCGAGTTTGGCGAGTTCCGAGGGCTGAAATTGCAGCGGGCCGGCGCCGAGCCATCGACGCGCGCCGTAGGCGGTCTGGCCGACACCAGGAACCAGCACGAGGAACAACAGCCCCAGGACCAGCAGCAGCGCCGGCACGGCAAACCTGCGCCAGTAGTGGTAGTCGACCGCGCGAAGTGACCCACAGCGCGCCGGCGCCCAACGCCACGGCGATGGCTTGACGCATGAAGAAGTGCCACGACGAGCCGTAGTTGCGCAGCGCGTTGACCGACGACGCGGACATCACCATGACGAGACCGACGATGCACAACGCGCCGACGACGATCAGCAGCGGCCGGCCCGGATCACCCCCCGGTGCGTTCGCCTTGGCGACGATGTCGCGTTCGGTCTTCACGCTGCGCCGCCCGTTCGCGTACGGCTCGGGCAAAGTCGTCGCCGCGCTCGGCGTAGTCGCGATAGACGTCCCAGGACGTGCACGCGGGCGACAACAGGATGGCATCGCCCGATTCGGCGACGGCGATCGCCTCGGCCACCGCGTCGTCCATTGACGCCGCCTTGATCACAGGGCGGTATCCGTCGAACGCGGCGGCGATCTCGTCGGCGGCGGCGCCGATGGCTATAACGGAGCGCACGTGGTCGGACGCTTCGGCGAGCACCGACAGATCGAGGCCCTTGTTCTTTCCTCCGGCGATCAACACTGCCGACGGGAACGCGCGCAGCGCCGGAGACGACCGACGCGGGCGTCGTGGCCTTGGAGTCGTCGAAGCACGGCACCCCTCCAATGTGGCCTACCAGTTGGATCCGGTGAGGGAGCCCCGGAAAATCAGCCAACACGCCGCGGCAGGCGTCCGCGCTGACGCCCACCGCCATGGCGGCCGCGGCGGCGGCAAGCCCGTTCTGCGAGTTCGTGCGGGAACGGGCGCGCCATATCGGCAACCGCTCCTAGGTCGTCACCCTGTGGCCCTACGAGTCGACCTCCAGCCACGTGGGCGTCGCCGCCGTCGAACCCGAAGGTGACCCGCGCGAGCGGCGATGCCGCGACTCGCGTCGATCACGACGGGATCGTCCGCGTTCACGACCGCGACATCCGCCTCGGTTTGGTTGGCGAAGAGCCGCGCCTTGGAGGCGATGTAGTGCTCTACGTCGGGATGCCAGTCGAGGTGATCAGGCGACAGGTTGGTCCACACGGCGACGATCGGATGGAACGCGTCGGTGTCGGCGAGTTGGAAGCTCGACACCTCGACTACGTAGAAGTCGGCCGGATCGTTGATGGCGTCGAGAATCGGATAGCCGACGTTGCCGGCCTCGACGGCTTTGCGCCCGTCGGCGTTGAGCATCTCGGTGATGAGCCGGGTCACGGTGCTCTTGCCGTTGGTGCCGGTTACGGCGAGGATCGGCGTGGCGGTACGCGCGGCAGCCAGCTTCGACGTCGCCCACCACGCGCACCCCGCGGGCGGCGGCGGCGGCCCGCACGGGGTGGCGGAACGGGAACCCCGGGCTCACGACGACCTCGTCGACGTCGCCGAGCACGGAGTCGACAAAGGCTCCGGTCGATCCGGCGGCGAGGTCGAGTTCCGAGCTGACCCGCGTCGCCACGTCCTCGTTGTCGTCGTAGCCCATCACGTCGGCACCGTCGGAGCGCGCCATGCGCACGACCGAAGCGCCCGTGCGGCCGAGGCCCGCCACCAAATACCGCATCAGTCGATGCCGCCGCTCGTGATGAACGTGGCGTAGAAGATGCCCAGCGCCAGTGCGGTACACATCGCCGCGCCGATCCACAGCCGGATGGTGACGTGGGTTTCGGGCCAACCGCCCAGTTCGAAGTGGTAGTGGATCGGCGCCATGCGGAACATCCGTTTGCCGCGTGAGCTTGTAACCGGTCACTTGGATCACCACCGACAGCGTCTCGACCACGTAGAGCGCACCGATGATCGGCAGGAGTAGCTGCGTGCTGGTGACCAGCGCGAGCGCGGCGAGCCCGGCGCCGATGGCCAGCGCTCCCACGTCACCCATGATGATTTTGGCGGGCGCGGCGTTCCACCAGAGAAATCCCGTGCACGCGCCCAACATGGCGGCGGCGATCAACGCGAGGTCAAGCGCCTGCGGGATTTGGTAGTACTCGACGTGTCGAAACTCCCAGAAACCGATCACCACGAAGGCCGAGAAACTCAGCGCCGCCGATCCGGCGGCCAGTCCGTCATCACCGTCGGCCAGGTTCACACCGTTGGTCGTGGCCGCAATCATGAACACCGCTAGCACACACCAGCCGACGCGACCGAGACCGATGCCGGGGCTGTCCCAACTCGTGAACGACAACGTGGTGTGCACATCGGCGAGCCGAATAGCGAGCACCGCGAACGTGAGGCCCACGATCAGCAGACCGATCATCTTCGTGCGCGCTCGCAAACCGAGATTGCGCTGGTTCTTCACCTTGATGAAGTCGTCGAGGAAGCCCACGAACCCGGCCGCCACAACCACTCCAATGGTGAGCAACCCGCCCCAGGTGAAGATCGTGCCGCTACGAATATGGGCGGCCATGTAGCCAAGCGCGCCACCGGCCACAATCATCACGCCGCCCATGGTCGGCGTGCCCTGCTTCACCAGGTGGGTTTCGGGGCCGTCCTCCTGGATGGGCTGGCCGATCCCGCGCGTCGCGAGCAGCCGCATGAACAGCGGCATACCGAGCAACGGCACTGCCAACGAGACCGCCCCAGCGATGAGTAGCGCGACCACTAGGAGTCGTAACCCAATTCCCTGAGCGAATCCCGGGCCACAACGCGATCGTCGAACTCGACGAAGTCGTCGCCGATTTGTTGGGTCGTCTCATGGCCCTTGCCGGCGATCAACACCACGTCGCCGGGCGCGGCCTCGCGGATCGCGTGCCCGATAGCGGCGCACGCGATCAGGATCGAGGAGGACCCCCTGGGGGTCGCGCAGGCCCGCTTCCATTTCCTCAAGAATCGCACGCGGGTCCTCGTGCCTCGGGTTATCCGAGGTCAGGACCACCCGGTCGGCCAGCGATTCGCTTACCGCGGCCATCAACGGGCGCTTCGCGCGGTCTTTCTCACCGCCACAACCCACGACCACCGTGACGCGCCCTGTACCCGAAATCGCTCCCCGTGCGGCCTCAAGGGCAACCTCGAGCGCTCCCGGTGTGTGGGCGTAGTCGACGATCACGCTGAAGGGTTGGCCGGCTTCGACGTATTCGAATCGACCGGAGACTGCTTCAAGCGTGGCGATGCCGTCGAGCGCCTCGGCGGCCGACAGGCCGAGCAACTCGCCGACGTTCGCGGCGATTACCGCGTTGGCGACGTTGTGGAGGCCCGACAGGTGTAGGCGACCGACGGCGCCGTGCCAGCGAAGCATCGTGGTCGGCCCGTTGATCGACTCGATGACCGCGTCGCGCACGGAGCAACGCACGACGTGAACTCCGCGATCCTCGGCCAGTCCGGCGAGGCGGGCGCCCCACTCGTCGTCGATGCAAATAACGGCACGGGCGGCGCGAGCAGGACGAAAGAGTTCGGCCTTCGCCGCGAAGTAGTCGTCCATCGTCTCGTGGAAGTCGAGATGTTCGTGGCTCAGGTTGGTGAACACGGCGACGTCGAACGTGATGGCGTCGACGCGTTCGGCGACCAGTGCATGCGAAGACACCTCCATGGCGACGGCGTGCACGCCGTCGTCGCGCAATGATGCGAGCGTGGCCTGGAGGTCGGTGGACTCGGGCGTGGTGCGGCGCGCCGGGACGCAGCGTGCCGATCGACTCCGCGCGTAATCCATTGGCCGCGAGCATGGCGGCGATGATCGACACAGTGGTCGTCTTGCCGTTCGTACCCGTGACGCCGACCATGCGAAGCGACCGCGCCGGGAAGTCCCAGTACGTAGCCGCCGCGACCGCCATCGCGTGTCGCGCGTCGCGCACGACCGCTTGCGGCACCGCCACGTCGAGCGCACGCTCGCAGAGCAACGCCGCCGCCCCACCAGCGACCGCCGCCGCCGCGAAATCGTGACCATCGGTCACGGCACCCGGCAGACAGCAAAAGAGGGTCCCGGGACCGACACGACGCGAGTCGTGCGTGACCCCGGTGATGTCGGGGTTGCCATCGCCGGCAACCCCGACGACGTCGAGCGAGCCGATTACCTCTTCGAACAGCACGGCACTAACGCGGTGCTCGATGAGGTTGACGGCGCTGCTGGCACGTCGCCATCGCCGCGGGTTACTTGCTTGCCGATAGCGGCCTGCGACGGCACGACGCCCATCAGGTCGATCGACGGCGGCACGCGCAACTCGCGCAACACGGCGCGCGCCAGGTCAGCGAACACGGGCGCGGCGACAAGGCCGCCGAAGATCGGGGTGGGTTCGTCGAGCATCACCATCGCGGTGATCGCCGGACGTTCTGCGGGCGCATACCCGGCGAAACTGGAGACGTACGCACCGTCGATGTACCCGGCGCCTCCAGGAGCGGGCTTGCGCGCCGTGCCTGTCTTACCGGCGACGCGGTAACCCGGGATCTGTGCCAGCGTGCCTGTCCCGGATTTCACCACCTCTTCAAGCATGGCGGTTACCGCGTTCGCCGTAGAGAACAGACACGGCGCGATGGGAGCGGGCCTCGGCCGACGGGTGGCAATGCCCTCGCCGTCGATCGTGGCCCGCACAAGGCGCGGCGCAACGTACTTGCCCCCATTGGCGACCGTGTTGTACGCCGCAAGCATTTGCAGAGCGGTAACCGACACGCCTTGCCCGATCGGGATCGAGCCCATGTCGGTGCTGTACCACTTCGCCGACGGCCGCAGCAGGCCGGCGGTCTCGCCGGGAAAGCCGATGCCCGGTCTTCGTGCCGAAACCAAAGTCGCTGAGGTAGTCGTCGAGGCGCGTCTTGCCGAGCCGCTGGCCGATCATGATCGAGCCGATGTTCGACGACTCGCGGATGATGTCGGTCGGGCTCCACGACTTCGGCGCGTGTGGATCGTGATCGGAGAACACGTGGTTGCCGACCTTCATCCGGTCGGGCACCGAGCTTGCGGTCGGTCCGTGTCACCGCACCGTCCTCGAGCGCGGCCGCGATCGTGATCAGTTTGTTCACCGAGCCGGGCTCATAGACGTCGGTCACGGCGGTGTTGCGGTCCGCTTGCACGACGGGGCCGCCGGGCTTCTCGGCGCGCGAGGTTGGCCATCGCCAGCACGTCGCCCGTGGCCGGTCGCCATGACGAGCGCGAGCCGCCCTTCGCCGCGTGTAGATGATCTGGTCGGCGAGCAGGCGCTCGGTCTCGAACTGCAGGCCGCGGTCGAGCGTGAGCACCAGGTCGTCGCCCGGCCTCGCTCGGTTCGAGCCTCTGCTGACCCGATGCGATGCGCCGCCCGCCGGATCGCGTTCAACGACGATCTTGCCCGGCCGACCGACCAGCTGACGTCGAACTGCTGCTCCAACCCGTGAGACCGTTGTTGTCGAGTCCGACCTTGCCGAGCAGGGGCGCGGCGAGGTCGGCGGCGGCAGCATCCGCGCCGGCTCGGCGGCGTGAACAACGCCCGGGAGGCTTGTAGGCGGTAACCGCCTTCGCGGTTGCGTCGTCGAGCTTGCGGCCGAGGTAGACGAAACTGCCTGCCTTCGTGAGCTTGGTCTGAAGTGTCGGCACGGGAGCAGCAGGACCGGACTCAACGCCTTCGCGGCGGCGAGCGGGTCGACGACCGCCCGGGGGTTGGCCCAAATGGACGTACGGTCGAGCGACAGCGCCAGGTCGCGCCCGTTGCGGTCGAGGATGCTGCCGCGCGGCGGCAAGCGACACGGTCCGGACACGCTGACGCACGCCCAACGCCGTGTAGCGATCGTGGTCAAGCCCTTGACGTCACGAGCCGGCCGCCACGACCACGAGCGACGATCCCGAGCACGACGCCGACCGTCAGGAGCGCCGGCCGACCGCTCGGCCTCGGCCGGTCTGGTACCGGCGCACCGCCCGTTCGGGCACGACCGGCTGCGCGCGCCGCGTCGTCACCGTCCGGCCAATTCAGCCTCAGTGCCGCCAATCGCCGGTGGGAGGTCGGTGACGAGTGCCCGCGGCGTCGTTGCCGGCCGGCGCCAGTCGTCCCACGGGCGATGGCGGCGCGTTCACGTAGGTGACCTCAACCGGCGAGATCATCCCAAGCCTTTCTTGTGCTTCAGCGACGATGCGTTCCGGCGATTCGAGCTGCGCAACCTCGTAGCGGAGCTTGGCGTACGTGGCCTGCGCCTCCCGGGCGCGCTTCGTCGAGCTGGTCGAGCTTGCCTGGTTCTGCGCGAGCACGACGTGCGAGGCGGCGACACCGAAGAGCAACGCGACGCCGAAGAGCAACGCCACGATGACGACAGCGCGACGCACGCCGGCGACGCGGACGCGGGCGACGGACGGTGCAGCCGGCCGCGACGGGCGCGACCGGAGAGCTGCGCAGATCATCCGGGTCGGGCGACCATCACGCCACCGCCGCATCGTCGAGGCGCTCGAACGGCGCGGAAGCGTGCGCTCTCGGCGCGATGGTTGCGGCGAGCTCGTCGGCCGAGGGCTTGCGAGCGCCACGGTTGAGCAGCGGCACCGTCGGCTCGCCCCGCAACCACAGGGCAAGCCGGGCGGACAGGTGCAGCCGCCGGTGGCGGCAAAAGTGAATCGCTCCTTCACGATGCGGTCCTCCCCCGAGTGATACGACAAGACGACGCAGCGGCCGCGCGGTGCAAGCGCGGCGATGGCGTCGTCGATGGCTTCCGGCAGCAACGCCAGTTCCTCGTTGACGGCGATGCGCAAAGCCTGGAACGTGCGGGTCGCCGGATGGCCACCCTTGCGCCGGGCCGCGGCCGGGATGGCCGAGCGCACGATCTCCGCCAGCTGACCGGTGGTCGTGATCGGCCGGCCGCCGACGATGGCCTGGGCGATGCGCTTGGCCCAGCGGGTCTCGCCGCCGTCGAGCAGCACGCGGCACGATCTCGTCGACATGCCCCTCGTTGAGCGGCGTGGCCGCGTTGAAACTCTGCGTGCGATCCATG
Organism: uncultured Actinomycetes bacterium; assembly: GCA_963769985.1. Classification (GTDB taxonomy): domain Bacteria; phylum Actinomycetota; class Acidimicrobiia; order Acidimicrobiales; family JACCXE01; genus JACCXE01. Next base: position 134,233 of record CAVYNR010000009.1, read on the forward strand.
CGCATGTCGACCGGACCGTCGTGGCGAAATGCGAAGCCTCGCTCGGCCTCGTCGAGCTGGTGCGAACTCACGCCCAGATCGAACAGGACGCCACTGACCGGGCGGGCGTCCTCCGCGTCGATGACTGCACCGAGGCGATCGAAGCGGGCGTGGTGCACGCGGGCGCGCTCTCCGTAGGGGGCGAGCCGGTCCGTCGCCGCCGCGACCGCGTCCTCGTCGCGGTCGAGCCCGACGAGCGACAACTCCGGGCGCGAGTCGAGAATCGCGACCGCATGGCCGGCGCCGCCGACCGTCGCGTCGACAACCGTTCCCTCGGGCACGGGCGCGAACAGCTCGACGACCTCGGCGAGCATCACCGGGACGTGTGCGAAGGACCGACTCATCGGCAACCCCCCGGCTGGGGTTTTTTTTTGACCATTCCATCGGCAACCTCCGGCGGGGGGAAGGCGCAGGGATGTGTGCCCCTACTGCCGCCGAAGGAGCGGGCGGAGTGGAGATCTCCAACGGTTCCAGCCGGGAGGCTGCCCATGCCTCACTTGTTCCTCTTCTTCGTTTCCCTCGTGAAGCCGGGCTCGGCGACGGCGGTGATGCGCTCCTCGAACAGCGCCGGGTTCCAGATGGCGATGTGGGTGATCGCGCCGGTCAGGAGAACGGGCTCCCCCACCTCGAGTTGGGCATAGGGGCGCATGTAGGGCGGGATCAGCAGCCGGCCGGTGCCGGCGTCGACGGCCACGTCCTCCACGTTGTGCGCCCAGTACTGC
>CAVYNR010000010.1:0-93840 GCA_963769985.1 uncultured Actinomycetes bacterium
TCGTGCGAACGGCGGCACGCTCGGCATTGGCACCTCGATGATCTCGATGACGAGCTTCTGGACGTCGTGGCTGTGCGCGACATTGCGCTGAGCGCCGGCGAAACGCTTGGGATCCGAGTCGTGCCCGCGAACGGGGCAGGATGCCCCCAGGCGTTCCTGATGGCCAGCGACGCCGGCACGAGCACGACGTGGGTGCGAAGCCGCTCCGAGGCGGCGGCCACCTCGACGGGGCGGCGGGCGTGGGCATCACCGAGCAGTTGACGTTCACGGCTCCGGTCGCTGACACATACGGATTCGTGTTGATCAACAACGCCGGCTCTGGCTCTTACACCGTCCACGCCGACACGACGGCGCCGAGCGGGGAGGGTGGTCATCAACAACGGGGCGAGCAAGACCAAGATCCGTGACGTCACCCTGCAGCACCAGGTCTCCGACCCGCAGACCGGGCTCGACGAGATGCGGGTGAGCGTCGACGGGATCATGGACACCGAGCCGTGGGTCGACTTCAGTGCGGCCTCCGAGGTCACGCTGCCTGGCGGCGATGGGATCAAGACCGTGCTCACGCAATACCGCAACCAGGCCGGCCAGGCCTCGGCATCGATGAGCGACACGATCCGCTTGACCAGCGACCCGACCTCACGACGACCGCCGTGTCGAACCCGCCGAAGAACCGCGACAGGGGCGACCAGTTCGAGGTGACCGACACCGCCAAGAACGTCGGGACCAACGACTCGTTCCCGACCATCACGCGGTACTACCTCTCCCGAAACAAGTCGCTCAGTGCGGAGGACATCGTGTTCGCTGCATCGCGCGATGTGGCGAGTTCGAGCACGGCGAGGTGTCCGAGGGCAGCACCGAGGTCACCGTGAAGGGCTCCACCCTGCTGGGCAAGTACTTCGTGCTCGCTTGCGCGGATGCCACCGAGTCCCTTCGGAGTACAACGAGGACAACAACTGCAAGGCCTCGAAGAAGAAGGTGCGGATCAAGCCAGGCGACCTGGCGACGCCGGGTGTCTTGGAGTAGCCCCTCGGTCAGTCAAGGACGGCACCGCCGCTCGGTCGGCGGTGCCGTCCTCGGCTCCGGCTCCGCCACCAACCTGCGCACCGTCGAGGGGGCGATGCCGCCGTCGAGCAGCGCGCGCAGGTACTGCGCCATCACGTACGTCGGCTGGTCGGTCAGCGCGCGGTCGAGCGCGACGTTGGCCAGCGCCCCGTCGCCGTGGTCGAGATAGGCGCAGGCGGCCAGGAGCGTGGCCACCGGCGCCGCCGTCCGCGGGAGCAGCGCGCGGCGCACCAGCTCGCGCCACAGGTCGAGCGCCTCGCAGTGAGCGGCGGCTCCCCTCGGACGACCAGGGCGCCCATGCCACCACCGAAACAGCGGTCGCGCACCTCGCGGTCGAGCAGGCCGATGAGCATGCGTGCCGCGTCGTCCACGGTCAGCGTCTCGCCGCTGGCGAGTCGGTCGACCCAGTCTCGGACGAGGCGGACCGTGTGGTCGGCGTACGCTGCGACGCGCGGCCCGCGAGCCGCGGCAGGAACGCGTCGACCTCGGCCTCGAGCCGCGCCCGCATCGCGGCGGCGAGGAGGCCGCCGACCGGCGCGATCGAACCCTCCAGCGCCGACCGGCTGGCGAGCACCTGGCGGCCCTCCAGCGTCATCGCCGCGGCCACGTGCGCTCGGCTCGTCGAGCCGGTCGCGCAACGGAGTCCCGCCGGCGGGCAGCACGCCTCCGCGGCATAGGTACGACGTCCACCGACCGGTCGAGACCCGCAGCGCCTCGGCCACTCCGATACCGCGCGCTTCGCATGCGTCCAGCACCGCTCGCGCGGCGACATCCGCTGCCGGGGCGCCGCCTCGGTGTACGCGACGACGACGGCGCCGCGCGCGCCGTCGCGCTGCAGGTGGTCGACCACGATCGCGGCCAGTGCCGGCGCGGCAGTGGGGTCGGGCAGGTCCAGCCGCGCGATCACTCCGGCCCGCTGCCGCGAGCCGCGCAGCGAGATCACCACAAGGCTCTCGGTCGGCTCGAAGCCGACGAGGTAGGGCACGGCTTCGCACACGTCGGTGGGTGAGCGAAGCCGCAGGATCGGCCCGTCGGTCGGATCCGGGGAGGGCTCGCGGGCGGACAGACGTCATGCTGCAGGTTCGTCGCCGCGGGCGGCGACCCGGGGCGGCCCCGATTTGTGGAAAACCTGCCCGCTTCCGGGGGATGTGGACGGTGACCCGCCTTGCCATTGGTCGGACCGGCCGGACAGGATCACTCGTCGTGCCGTCCCCCGTCCGTCCCGCGTCCGGTCGCCGTCTGCCCCCCTCCGGGCCGGTGCGTTCTCGGGGCACTGCTGCTCGTCACGACCGCGTGCGGCGGCAGCGACCCGGACACTGCTGACACCGAGCGACCACGAGCGGGACCGCACCCGGGCACGACCAGCGACTGCCTCTTCCTCGGCGTCGGACACCCCGCCCTCCGACGGTCCGGTCCAGCAGCCGCCGCTGCCCGCCGACTCGTCCGGCTACACGGTCGAGTACGTCCAGGCCACGCTCGCCGCGCTGTTCCACGACTACCAGGCAGCCCTCGTCGCGTACCAGAACGCCGGCGAGGTCGACGACACCGTGCGTACGGCAATCGCGAACGTGTACCACCCGGACGTCCTCGATCAACAGATCCGCAACCTCGAGGACTACTTCCCCGGCGGGGAGAACCTCGAGGAACCGCCGGGCGCAGTCTTGGTGGAGGTGACCGGCATCCACAGCGTGGCCGACGACTGCATCCTCGCGATCACGAAGTACGACGCCGGCGCGGTGACCACGCTCGAGGCCCCGGCCGAGGAGGGGTTCCTGATCGGCCTGGCCCGCAACCTCGACGATCCCGACGGCACCCGGCCGTGGCTGATCACCGTGGAGTACGGCACCGCCGACGGCGAGCCGCTGCCAGAGGACGCCTGCTCCGGGGCCGAGCGTGCCAAGGCCGGTCGGGTTGGGGGTGGCCAAGGCGTGGCTGGGGCTGGCGGGAGGCCGAGCGCGAGGCCGGATGGATCGCCTTGGCCACCCCAACCCGGCGGACCGCCCAGGCGACGAGCGACGACATCCCCCGCCGGACCTCAACCGGGCCACGCTCGCCCGCCAACTCCTGCTCGCCCGTGCCCGCCTCGACCCGGTCGACTGCGATCGGCCAAGTCGTCGGGCTCCAGGCACAGGAGCCAGCCTCGCCGTACGTCGCGCTGTGGACCCGGCTGGTCGGACTTCGACGCGACACGCTCGACGCGGCGATCGGGTCGCCACCACGTGGTCAAAGGCATCGCTGATGCGGATGACGCTGCACCTGGTCACGGCGGCGGACTACCCGGTCTTCTGGACCGCACACGCGCCCTCGTTCCGGCAGCAACGCCTGAGCCTCGGGCTCGGCGCCCGCGGGATCCAACCCGCGCAGGTCGATGAGCTGGTCGAGCAAGCGCTCGCGTACGCCGAACGCCCACAGTCGAACCAGGCGCTGACCAAGCACCTGACCGAGCTGGCCGGTGAGCTGGACCTCCGGGACTGGTGGTGGGTGCTGAGCGGGATGACGCCGTTCGTGCATGCAGCCGGCCAGCGGCGGGACCGACCACCTGGTCGTACGGGCGGCGACCGGCGTTCGTCGCCGCGCGGTCCTGGATCGCCGTCCCTGAGGTCGACCCCGACGTCGCGCTCGACACGCTGGTCCGGCGCTATCTCGCCGGCTTCGGCCCGGCCACGATCGGTGACATCGCGCAGTTCACGCGACTCGGGCGGCCGCGGCTGCGTGCTTCGATCGACCGGCTTCGGCCGGCGCTGCGGGTGCTCCTGGACGACGATGGGCGCGAGCTCCTCGATCGTGCCGGACGGGCTGTTCCCCGATCCTGATGTGCCGGCCCCGGTTCGGTACCTGCCGATGTGGGACAGCGTCCTGCTCGCGTACGAGGACCGGGCCCGACTGATCCCGCCGGCGTACCAAGCTCGGTGATCCGCACCAACGGGGACGTGCTCCCGACGTTCCTCGTCGACGGAGAGGTGGCCGGCCTCTGGCGAGCGGTCGCAGTGGACGGCCGTACCACGATCGGCCGGCACGCGTTCGGACGCTTGTCGAGCGAGGTGTCAGCGGAGCTCGACGCGGAGGCCGAGCGGCTGGCGCGTTTCTCCAGCCGCACGAGCCCGAGGTCTACCGCCGCTACCGCCGCTGGTGGACCAAGCTCACGCCCTGACCACCAGACGCACAAAGATCCGACGTTTGCGGGCCGGCGCCCCGCCGGCGTCGGACGCTGTGCGCCGGCCGCCTGCTCGCTCGTCAGCGCTAGGGCGCGACTGCGGACGGAGGCGATCTGCCGGGGTGGGCGGTCGGCTGGGGAACTGCTCGGGAAGAGCGCCGGCGACGTCGAGAGGGATGCGGGCTGGGCTCGACGGTCGACTGCGGGAGCTGCTCGGGAAGAGCGCGTGCGACGGCGGCCGGATCCGGGCTGGGCTCAGCGGTCGGCTGCGGGTCGATGGTTACGCGCCGTACTCGGACAACTCGTGCCCCTTGGTTCGATTGAGCCGCGAGCAGGTGCAGAGGCATCAGACTTGGAGAAGTGGCCCAGCATGACCCCTCGAGGGTGGGCCACTTCTCCCACTTTTCCCGCTACAGACCCTCCGGTGCCACTGAACGGCTCTGGAAACTCGATCACCCTCAGTAGTTCACGCACCGTCAGGTGGCGGCTGGCGCATTTCCGCGGGAGCAACCGGCGGCCGACCACCAAAAACCCGCCCCCACCCCCCCCCCACCCAAACCCCCCTTCCCCGAAACGAACCCCGGCCCGACCACCCAACCCGCCCCCCACCCCCCCCCCACCCCAAGCCCACTTCCCGGAAACCTCACCGCGGCCGACCACCAAAGCCCAGCCCACATCCCCCCGCCGTCGCCAGCGCACTTTCCGCGGAAGCGACCCGCGGCCGACTACCAATGCCCGGCCCCGCTCGACCAATCCGATGCCTTTCTTTGTCACCGTGGAACATACTCATGGTCGGCTGTCGAATTGCCGTGCGCCTGGACGTCTGGGCGATGACGGAGCGGCAACGGGCCGCGCCGGACGACGAGGAGACGAGCACGATGCCGAAGTACCTGATGCTGATCACCGAGACCGAGGACTCCTACACCGGGGCCGACGAGGCTCAGTTCGCCAAGGTCATGGAGATGCACAACGACTTCTCCAAGGCGGTCGCCGACGCTGGCGCGAGTGTGCTCGGCGGCGAGGCGCTCCAGCCGACGGCGACTGCGACCTACCTGCGCAACACCCGCACGCCCGATGTCGCCGTGGTCGACAACCCAGCACCGGACCTGAAGGAGGTCCTCGGCGGCTACTACCTCATCGAGGCAGCCGACGACGCACAGGCCGCCGGCTGCCAAGCTGTGCCCCGCGCCGTACGGCTACATCGAGGTACGTCCGATCTGGGAGTTCAACGCCTGAGCACGTTGCCGGCCGATGTCGCGCTCGTCGCCGCCGAGGCGCAACGGGCGTACTGGGGTCGTGTGCTGGCCGGCACGATGCGGCTGTCCCGCGACCTCGACATCGCGGAGGAGGCCACCGCCGACGCATTCGTCCTCGCACTGCAGACCTGGCCGGAGCGCGGGGTCCCCGACTCGGTCGAGGCATGGCTGCTGACGACCGCTCGGCGGCGGGCGATCGACAAGATCCGGCGGGCCTCCGCGCTGCGGACGCGGCTGGCCGAGATCGCCTCGTCGACCGACTGGACGGCGGACGGGGCCGACGCGGGGGGTGGACGCGGTGGCGGTGCCAGACGACGAGTTCCGGCTCGTCGTGCTGTGCTGCCACCCGGCGCTGGCCGTGGAGGCGCAGGTCGCGCTGACGCTCCGGCTGGGTGCGGCGCACCGACCGCGGCGATCGCAAGCGCGTTCCTCGTCCCGGTGGCGACGATGGCCGCTCGACTGACCCGCGCGAAGCAGCGGGTCGCCACGTCGGGTACCGGGATCGAGCTGCCCGACTACGGCGCCGTCGACGAACGGCTCCCCGCGGTGCGCCGCGTGGTGCATCTGGCCTACACGCTCGGCGACACCGCTGCGGCCGGTGATCATCTCCGCGACGACGATTGGCCGAGCGAGCGGTACGGCTGGCCCGGACATTGCACGCGCTGCGACCCCATGACCACGAGAGTGCGGGCCTCCTAGCCCTCGTCCTCCTCAGTGAGGCACGGGCCGCGACCCGGCTGGGCGAGGACGGCGACCAGGTCGTCCTGGCCGATGCCGACCGTGCGCTCTGGGACCGTGCGTTGATCGAGGAGGGTCTCCAACTGCAGCGGTTCGCGAACGACGTGCCCGCGCCGGGTCCGCTCGCGCTCCAGGCCGCGATCGCGGCCGAGCATGCGGTTGCACCGACCTTCGAGCGACCGGTGGGAGCTCGTGGCGGCGCTCTACGGGACTGTGCCATCGAACCGAGCCCCACGATCGCGCTCGGGAGGTGCGTCGCGATCTCGTACGCGGATGGACCGGCGGCGGGGTTGGCGGACCTCGACGAGGTGATCTCGGTGGGCCGGCTGGACAGCTATCGTACGACACGCCGCCAGAGCACAGATGCACGCCAGGCTTGGCCAGGAGCCCGAGGCACGGCGGGCCTGGATCCGCGCCGCCTCCTGCGCCCGGACGACCGCCGAGCGTGACTTCTTCGCCGCGCGCGCGGCCGGGTGAGGCGGCGCCCGCTCGGCACTGATCTGGCAACGCAACGATTCGCCTGCCCGCGCCGGGGTACCGGGCCGGCAACACCCTCGCCGGTCGTCCGGCGGCGGGCCCTGGCTGCGGGAGGAACACCAATGACTGACGTCGTCGACATGATCATGGACGACCATCGGGAGTTTGAGCGAATGTTCGACCGGCTCAAGCAAGAGCCGGATAGCGGCCCTGGTCCTGCCGGCCGTCACCGCGCTGCTCATCGCGCACAGCCGGGCTGAGGAGTCCGAGGTCTACCCGGCCGCTCGCGACGAGGCAGGCGAGGCCGAGGAGGTCGAGCACAGCCAGGCCGAGCACGTCGAGGCCGAGGAGATGCTCGAGAAGCTGGCCGGCATGGACGCCGGGCGACGCGGGGTTCGAGGCGCACTCCAGGAGCTCATCGACGCGGTGAAGCACCACGTCGAGGAGGAGGAGTCGACCGTTCTTCCCGGCCTTCGCCAGCAGCTGAGCGCCAAGCGGCTGATCGAGCTCGGAGAGGCGTTCGCGCATCTGCGCGCGGAGCACCTCGGGGAGAGCCGGGCGAGGCGACCAAAGCGAGCTGCTCGAGCCAGGCGAGGAACGCCGGGATCGAGGGTGCGTCCTCGATGTCGAAGGCTGACTCGAGGCGCTCAAGCGAAGGCCGAGGAAGAAGAGAGCGACGAGTAGCCCGTCGTCAGCTCGTCGCGCTGACCAGCCAGACTGCGCTCCCGAGCCTGACGGCGCCGTCCTCCTCCACGTACGGCTCGAGGGCTCTCCTGACAGCCGGGAGCACGGCAGCCTCACCGGCCCGCTCGATCGCCCCTGACACCATCATGGTGCCGCGGAGGTGGTCGATCGCAGCGTCGAGCGAGCGACCGAGCGTCACGATCGGACTGAGGTCGACGAGCCGGATCTGCCGCCACCCCGTGGAGCCGAGCAACTCCTCGACCCAGGACGGCTCGGCAAGCGACGACGGACCCGGATCGCGCGATCCCGGCGGGTCGACGTCGGTCGGTGACACCGCGAGCGCTGCCATCGCCGGGACGCGTGACCAGGGGTTGTCCTCAGGTCGCTGCCAGCACACGAACGCGAGCCGCCCGCCCGGCCGCATGGCCTGATGCAGGTTTCGCCACGCTTTCGCAGGGTCGTCGAAGAACATGACCCCGAACCTGCTCACGATCAGGTCGAACGGGCCGGGGAACTCGGCCACCTGGAGGTCGGCCAGGAGCGTCTCGACCGGAAGCTGGCCCCGCCCGGTCAGGCTTGGCGGCCCGACGCTCGAGCTCGGCGAGCATCGGGGCTGAGATGTCCGCGCCAACGACGTGGCCGGTCGGACCCACCTGAGCGGCGAGCTCGAGCGTGGTCGTGCCGTACCCACAGCCGGCGTCGAGCACTCGTTCACCCGTACGAGCGTCGGCCGCCACCAGAAGCGGGGCGAGGAACGGCCGCAGTACCGCGTCGTGCTGCTCCCGCTCACGCACCCACCTGGGGCCGGCGACCTCGGACCAGTGCCTGCGCATCTCCGCGTTCGGTGCTTCGGGCTCCCTCATCTGGGCGATCGTGCCATCCACCGTCACGCAGCAAGGTGGTCACACTCTGGCGCGACGCCCATCGAGCGGACAGGATGCCGGCCAGCCGCTCGCGGCGGCGATGTCCTGGGGTCGACGGTGTCGTCGACTGGACTACAGAGAGTAGTGGTTGACTACGTTCCGTAGTAGACTGCTTCCACGGGGTTGGGTTCGACACCCCCAAGGACGTCGGGCTGCCGGTCGCTGGCCGAACGAGACCGGCGGCCCGACTCACCACCCACTCGCTGCCCGAGGGCCTTGCCCTGGGCCGCCCAGACGCCTGCCGCGTTGCGGCGTCGAGCACCGGCCAGCCCCACCCCGTGCACCCAGCCAACCGGGTGGTCTGAGGCCGGTGCGGTTCGTAGAGTCGGGCGGGCCGTACTCCCTCCCCAGAGACGAGGACTCCCACCGTCATGTCGTACGGAACAGAGGCTCAGTACCAAGCCACCCGCCCCCCGGTCACGGCGTACCCGCGCCGGCGCAACCCGTTCCAGACCGCCGGCATGGCGCTGTCGATCTTGCTCATCTTGTTCGGCGTGATGTGGCTCGTCTCGGCCGTCACCAGCTCCACGAAGACCGAGGAGGTGGCGCTGGCGGGCGACATCAGCTCACTGTCGGCGGACCTCGAGAATGGCGACCTCATCGTCCGGGCCGGCGACGTGGAGCAGGTCGAGCTGATCCGGACGGTCGCAAGAGCTTCGTCGGCCCCGACTACGACGAGCAGGTGAGCGGCACGACGCTGCAGATCACCGGCGACTGCCCGTGGTTTGCGTTCGGGCGGTGCGGTGTCTCGTACGAGCTGATTGTTCCGGCCGACCTGATCGCCGACGTGCGAGCGTCAAGCGGCGACGTGATCATGGAGGGTCTCACCGGCGACATGGTGGTCCGATCCAGCTCCGGTGACATCGAGCTGCGCTCGATCGTGGGCTCGATCGACGCGGAGGCGTCATCGGGTGACATCGTCCTCGAGGACGTGAGCGGGGACGTCGTCGCCCGGTCGAGCTCCGGCGACGTCCACGCCGACCGGCTCACCGCAACGTCGGTGCAGATCCACGTCAGCAGCGGCGACATCGACGTGGCGCTCGACGCTTCGCCAGACAGCATCGACCTCGAAGCGTCCTCCGGAGACGTGACGATCATCGTGCCGGACGACGGCACGGCCTACGCGATCACGGGCGAGACCTCCTCGGGTGATCGCGAGATCGCCGTCGCCACCGACCCTGCCTCCCCCAATCACGCCCGGATACACACCTCCTCCGGTGACTCCACGTTCAGGTACGGTCCGGAATCACGTTTACAAGCGGTTTCGTGCCCTCACGAGGGCAACAAAGGTCGTGAGGCCAGGAACCGCTAGCAATGATCACGGATAGGCGTTCGCGGAGGCCACTCGCGCGGGTGGCCGGTCGGGCGACCGCAGCCCGGAACGCGGCCGCCGTGCCGACCACGCGGACATGATCTTGCGCCCGGGTCAGCGCGGTATAGAGCAGTTCGCGGGTCAGCAGCGGCGACGCCTCGTCGGGCAGGACGAGCGAGACACGCGCGAATTGGTCCCTGGCTCCGGTGCACCGTCATGGCGTGCACGGTCTGCACGTCTGCGAGCCGGCTCGGCGCGAACGTCACCGACCCGGCCCCCGCGCGAAGGCCACGCGGACGCCACCGTCCGGCTCACGTACGACCACGCCCGTGTCGCCGTTGAACAGGCTGAGCGCGTAGTCGTTCGCCGCGACCAGCAAGGGCCGCCCGACGTACCACTCCCCCTCCGTCGCACCGTCGCGGGTCTCGGCCAGCCAGTGCTCGATCTCGCGGTCCACGCCTCGACGCCGTACGGTCCGCTGCGGTGGGCGCACAACAGCCGGTGCCCCCGAGCAGCCCCAGCGCCTCCCCTACGTCGCCATCCTCCGCGGCGGCCCGTACGGCGGTCGCCGCCGCGACGACGTCATCGCGCACACCGCGTCGGTGAACGACACGTCGTCGTGCCGCCGGTGAGGACGGCGAGTGCTGCGTCGGGATCGCCGCCTCGTACGGCGTGCGCGAGCCGGCGATCGCGCCGCCAAACCGCCAGGTACGCCCGAGCAGGACCACGCCGTGCCGCCACGCCTCCGTCGCCGACGCGGCAGCCGGCACCAGCGGGTGACCGTGTCGACTGCGGTCGGGCCGACGGTGCGCGAGCAGTCAGCCCGGCAACCAGGTCGGCCAGCACCGCAGCCGGCCTCCACCGACGCGAGCTGGTCAGGGTCGCCGACCAAGATCAGCCGGGCGTCGGGCCGGACCGCCTCGATCAGCCGGGCCATCAGGGTCAGCGAAACCATCGAGGTCTCGTCGACGACAACGACGTCGACGGCAGCCGGTTGTCGCGATCATGGCGGAACCGCGTGCCCCGACCGGGGCTGCCGAGCAGCCGGTGCAGCGTCGACGCGGTGAGCGTGCCGAGCCGATCCTTGTCGGCGGCGTCGAACGTCGCCGCCATGTCCTGCACTGCGTCCTGCAGCCGGGCCGCGGCCTTGCCGGTCGGCGCCGCGAGCGCGACCCGCAGCGAGGACCGGGCTGGTCGAGCAGCAGGCCCAGCAGCCGGGCGACCGTCGTGGTCTTCCCGGTGCCGGGTCCGCCGCCGAGCACGGTGGTCCAGCGCGTGGCCGCGACAACCGCGGCAAGTCGTTGATCATCAGCGTCGCCGGGGAACAGCCGATCAAGGCCGGCGCGGAGCCGATCGACGTCGACGGCCGGGGCGGGCTGCGCCTCGCGGGCGAGGAGGTCGCGGCAGACCTGGTCCTCCTGGCGCCAGTAGCGCTCGAGGTAGAGCAGGCCGCCGTCCCACCGCAGCGGCCGACCGGGACCGACCAGCGGGCTCGCCTCGACGGCGGCTATCCATTGCCGAGGCCACGGCGAGCGATCCCTGGTCCTTGGCCTCGGTTTTAAGCCACCAGTTCCTTGATCACGGCGTTGTAGGTCACCTTCACATGTGCGCGCACACCGGGGTTAAGCGCGTCCAGCTGGTAGTTGATGGTCGTGGTCGAACTAGTCGGAGGGTCAACGCAAAGGTTGATTCGGAGATCCGCGTCCAGGGGCAGGGCGGACCCTGTCGAGGAGTAGTCCGTGGGGACACAAACCGGGAACTCGTCGTCGTGCGTTGTGGCGACACCGTCCTCGTACGACGTTGTCTGGACGGTGTAGGTCGCGACGGTCGGGACAGGGATAAGCGTCTCCAGCATCGGGACGGCCTTGACAGTCGTCAGAGCGTCGCTAAGGAGCGCGACCGGGTTGGGCGTCGGGGGCAGAGGCGGAACGAAGGACGCAGCCAGCTGGGTGACGGCGTCGGCGGGGTTATCGTTGGGGAGAATCGGCCCGTCGAAGACAGGATCGGGGTGAAGAAGCCGTGTGCGGGAAGAGATCCGGGAGCGCCCCGGCGCCGGGCGGTGCGACGACGTCCGGAAGGTCCGGAACCGCGGGCAGGTCGATCACTTCCCGGCTCCAACCGTGTCGCTTCCGGGCGCGTTCACCGCCTCGGAGAACTCGTGGATGCTCACCGCGTAGTGGTCCGTGGCGCCCCAGTTGCCAGCGGCGTCGAGGGCTCGGACGTGGAACCACCAGTCGCCGTCTTCGAGATCGGTGTAGCTCTTGTTGGTCGTCAGAGCGGCACCTGTCGACGGGGCGTCCGTGTTGTTGGCGTGGTCGAGGGTGTAGGTGAAGCCGACTACTCCGCTGAGATCGGCCGGCGTGTTCCATGCGAGCTGAACATCGTTCTCCTCGTACATGAGCGTTTCGTCGGGATGCGTCGACGAGGTGATAGTCGGCGCTGGCGAGGCGCTCCCGTCGACCCTTACTCGGAAGTGCGCAGTTGCGCCGAGATTACCGGCGGCGTCCTTGGCTCGAACGTGGAAATAGTGTTCGCCGTCGGTCATGCCGTTCTGCTGCCAAGTCGTGCCCGTCACGGTCGTGTCCGTGTTGAGGGGATCCGTCGTCGGTGCATCGTCAAACTTGATGCGATAGCCCGTGATCGGCGAACTGTCCGCGGGAACAGTCCATGTAAAGGCTGCGTCGCGGTCGGGATCCCAGGTGTTCTCGGTATGAGTTGACGAGCTGATCGTTGGGGCATTCGGGCCCGCGCCGTCGATCAGGAACGGCCCGAACGCGGTATCGGGGCTGACGTTGCCTGCGTTGTCGACAGCGCGCACGTGGAACCACCATGCCCCGTCCGAAAGCGAACCAGAGGTTGCCGTGGGACTCGTCGTGTGCGGGTCGGTCGCGGCGTCCGCGCTCTGGGTTTGGGACGTGTTGAACGTCCAGACGTAGTCCTTGATACCGGAGGTCGCGTCGATGCCCGCCGCCCAGGCAACGTTGACGCCACGGGTCGATGAGGGCGAGTTCACGGTGTGCGAACTACTCGTGACGGTGGCGGGCGCAATTGGCACGACGGTGTCGATCTTGACGGCAAAGTGCGTTGTCGCGCCCCACTGGTTGGGCTGCGCTGCATTGCGTGCGCGGACGTGGAACCAGTTCGTGCCTTCAGGCCGGTTCCCGTACTGGCGGCTGGTGGCGGTGCCTTCCGACGTCTGGTCGGGAGTCGTGTTGGAGACCAAGTCGATGTTGTACGAGTACCCGTTGATGCCGTAGATCGTGTCGATGGCCGCGAAGTTGAGCAGCGGGTCGTTGTTCGAATACCACTGCGTCTGCGACGAATGCGTCGACGAGGACACCGTCGGAGCCGGTGGCGCGATTGGCGCGTTCACGGTCACCGACTTGCAACCGAGCTGCGGGTTGTTCCCGCTCGGCGAGTTGATCGCGTAGATGCACACGTTGTGAACACCCGCGGTTGTGACGATCCACTCGTCAAACCCTTGGTAGTTCGACGTGTAGGGGACTACCGGCGGTACATCGGGACGGTAGGAATCAGCTTGGTACCACTGGTCGAGCACGTTATCGATGTAGACCGCGACCGGAATCGACGTGAACGGCGCATCCTGATCGAAAGCCCACCCGGTCACTCGGAACCGGCCTTGACCCCCGGTGATGCCGTCGTAATTACCGATCGGGTCCCGGTTCACGAGTGTCGTCACGGTGAGGCGCGGCGGATTGGTCCCTTGGTTGGCGGAGTAGAACTTCTTCCATCCGGCATTGGTTGTCTCGTTGTTCGCCTTGATGGCGATGCCGTTGTTCTCCCACCCGGACGCGTTGTTCGCCATGTTCGTGATGGATGCGATGTCGAGCGGGATGCCGTCCCAGTCAGCGGCGCAGGTGTTGCCGTGCGCGAAAGCCTTGCTGCCGAGCAGCTGGCCGAGCACCGGTGCCGTTGACCAGCTCAGGTTGCCAGGGAAAGCGCCGGACTGGATGCGGTACGCGCTCACCACTTGCGATGTGTCGCAGCTGTAGGAGTGGTTCTCGTACAAGTACAAGCTGGCGCCAGTGATCGTTTGGCCCGCCAGCGAGCCGAGACTCGGGAAGTGCATGAACGAGCGAGCCGTGAGGTTTTGGCCACCGGCCGTGTTGCAATTACTCGCCGCGGAATACCCCACCCTGAGATCGGGCTCGCTGGAGAAGTTGTTCGTGTGCGGCGACTGCACGTAAGTGTCGTCGCTGGCAACCGCGATGTCGGGATCGACAACGATCGGGAAGACCCGTGCGGGGTCGGTTACCCACGCCGCGTCGAGATCGACCTTGAGCCCCGTGGCTCCGCCATCCATCTCGACGAGGCTGTACGTGACCGCGTCGGAGTGCGCGCCCACGCCCGCGGGAGTTTGCGCGCTGTCATCCATGTACCCATGCGGAATCGACAGGCGGACCGATCCGACTTCGTCGACAAAGTTCACCCCGCCGGTAGCGTCGATGCTCGGCGTGAGGTTCGTCGTGGTCAAGGGAAGGACGTACGAAGTCGCGGCGTCGGCGGCGCCGAGGACGATGTCGAACTTCAAGCCACTCGAGATCGACTTGAGGCGCAGCGACGCCGAGGGCGCCACGCCATCGATCGTCTGTGTCGCACCGCTCCGGCTGGCCTGGCCCGCGACAGCTCCATCCAGACCAAACCCGACCGCATGTGTGTTGTCGAGTTCGAAACGGGCGATCTGGTCGTCGGTCGCGTTGGGTGCTAGATCGAGGTCGAAGTCGTTGGCACGGACCTCGACGCCGCCGTCACCGTTGTCGACGAGGCGGGAATCGATCTTTCGCCACGTGCCGTCGTCATCGAAAAACATCGGCCCGGCATAGAAGCGTGTTTCCACCTTCTCAGGGTCCACGGTCGTGAAGGTGGCCGACCGCTCCGTGCGTAGCGACACGATCTCCGTGCCGGCCGGGGGCGACGGTGACAACGAGTCGCCACTCGCAGAGGCACCGCCGTCTCCGTCGGCGACAGCGGGGACCGCGAGGCCCACGAGGGCGGCAACCGCGACGAACAGACACAACAGCTTGCGCATGGAGAACTCCGAGGGAGGAAGGATCGACGCGGAGTTACAGGCGCGAGGTAGGCCCATCGGCCCATCCGTGCCAAAGTTGAGATTTGCCCTCGATTTTCCTCGCGCGCACTTGAGGGTCCCGAACTCCGTTGTGTCCGTTCAGCGCCGACGCGTTCCAAACACGTCGGTAGCGCGGGCGACGGTGAGACCGTTCGTGATCGAACCGAGCAACAGCGGTGTCTGTTTTTGGCGTCGCTCGGACGCGTGCCCGCTTCGTGCGGTTTGGCAAATAGCGCGGCTCGAGAGCTCGAACAACAGCGCGGATCACGCACCCTGCTGGGGCGCCGGGCGAGGGCCCTCGTGTGCCACAAGCGTGCCACTAGCGATGGACTTTTCTGGTCAATCGTCGGTCGAGGCGGTCAGTCGCGGACACTCGAAATTCGTGGTCCTACCAGCGACAACACCGGT
Organism: uncultured Actinomycetes bacterium; assembly: GCA_963769985.1. Taxonomy (GTDB): domain Bacteria; phylum Actinomycetota; class Acidimicrobiia; order Acidimicrobiales; family JACCXE01; genus JACCXE01. Next base: position 15,104 of record CAVYNR010000010.1, read on the forward strand.
TTCCCCAGCCCAGGCTCGCCGTTGTGGAAACCCGGTCAGGCCATCTGAAAAGCGTGAGGTCGACGGATCGATGCCGTCCCCGACCACCAATGTTGGTTCAGCCGGGCACGGCGGTCCAACGCCGCATCGCGTCGGACAACAGATCGCGATCGAGTGGCTTCGACAAGTAGTCGTCCATGCCGGCGCTCAAGCAGCGCTCCCGGTCCGACGGCATCGCGGATGCGGTCATCGCCACGATCGGCGTGTGACGGTCCTTTTCGCGCAGCCGCACCGTGGACGCGGTTTCGTAGCCATCCATCCGCGGCATCTGACAGTCCAGAAGCACCACGTCGTAGCGCCGCACGCTCATCGCCTCCAGCGCTTCGACGCCGTCTTCGGCTGTGTCGGCGGTGTATCCGAGCCGGTCGAGGTAAGCAACGGCCACCTTTCGGTTCACAGCGTTGTCTTCCACCACCAGGACGCGGCCCGATCCGGACGCGCTTCCCGCGCTGTCGGGCTTGACCATGCCGGCGAACCGGTCACGAGGAACCTCGGTCAGCGGCACCCTGAACCAGAATGTGCTGCCAACGCCGGGCTGGCTCGCGAAGCCGATTTCGCCGCCCATGAGCTCCACGAGCTCCTGGCAGATCGCCAAACCAAGCCCCGTTCCGCCGTAGCGACGTGTGGTCGACGCGTCGCCTTGCATGAACGGTTGGAACAACGTCGCCTGTTGCTCGGTGGTGATGCCGATGCCGGTGTCGACCACTTCGACGTAAATACCGCGCTCGTCTGGTCGCACGTGCACGGCCACGTCGCCTGCGTGCGTGAACTTGACCGCGTTCGTGACGAGATTGGAAATCACCTGGCGCAACCGCAGCCGGTCGCCTCGCACAACCTCGGGCAGTGCCGGGTCGAAGGCGACCGTCAGGTCGACACCGTCGCTCTGCGCGCGCAGTGCCTGGGGCACGATCGCCGCGTTGATCGCGGTGCGAAGGTCGAAGTGAGCGTCTTCGAGCGTCAGTTTTCCCGCCTCGATCTTCGACAGATCAAGGATGTCGCCGAGGATCGCCAGCAACGCTTCGGCCGAGTCCGCCATCGTCTCGATGTAGTCGCGCTGCTCTGCGTTCAGGTCGGTGTCGAGCAGCAACCCGACCATGCCCATTACGCCGTTCATCGGTGTGCGGATCTCGTGGCTCATGTTCGCCAGGAACGTCGATTTCAGCAGCGACGCCTCCTGAGCGCGCGCGAGTGCCAACGCCAGTTCGTCTGCTCGTTGCTTGCGCTCGGTGATGTCGCGGATGGCGGCGGATACCAGTGGTCCTTCGTCACCGTCGATCGGGCTCAAGCTGATCTCGACCGGCACTTCCGTGCCGTCGGCGCGGAGCGCATACAGCTCCCATCCCTGTCCCATTGAGCGGGTCCGCGGTTCCGCAGCGAAGTTGGCGCGATGGCCCGCGTGCGTGTGCGCGAAGCGCTGGGGGATGAGCACTTCGACGGGTTGACCGACCAGGTCGCCCGCGGCGTACCCGAAGAGCAACGCGGCTTGCCGGTTGACCAACACGATGCGACCGGTTTGGTCGATGATCACCATTGCGTCCGGCGCCGACTCCAGCAGCGACTTGAACCGGTCGACGGACTTCCGCGATGTCTCCGCGAGCGAAAAGCGTTCCATGGCGATGTCGGCGAATGCGCCGAGCGACTCTGTCAACGCGAACTCATCCGGTCCGAAGAACGGCGCGTACGGACTCGTCCAGATCAGCAGGTCGCCAGTGTGCGTTTGTACGCGGCGCACGTCCGCCTGCGACGTTCCCATCACGCCGCAGCTGCCGAGCAGTTCCCCGGACTTGTCGAACAAAGCCGCGCCGCGTGCAGCCACGAGTTCGGCCGCGCGCGGCAACAGCAGCGCCGCCAACTCCTGAGGCGTCTCCGCTCGGAAGAGCGCGCCCATGGCGGCTTGGATGGCCAACTCCTCGGGCCGGCGCCACATGCGCACCAGCCGCGCCGGCGGGGTCAGCCCCACGAAGAACAGGATCGACGACACGAGGAACACTGTTTGGGTTGCGAAGGTCATGGACTCCGACGGCGCACGCACGAACCCGCTCATCAACAAGGCGCCGTTCATCGCTCCGACCGCGAGGGCCAGCGTGCGCATGCGACGGCGCGCCACGCTCGTTTCGTGCCGACTTCCGCCCCACAAGCGCATGGCGACAAACGCAAAGAGCACGGTCCACTGCCCGAGGAAGGCCCACCGATAGAGGGTCCACCACACCGATATGGGAGCGCCCGGCATCGGGAGGCTCGGTATCGACAGGCTCCAGAGCAGCACACCGCCGGTAACGAACCGGGCGACCCACTCGACGCGCCGCGAGGGCTTCTCGAACGCGGCGGCAAAGCGGTACAGCAAGAACGGGCACAACAGCGAGCGTCACGAGAATGCCCTTGATGAGCCACAGCAACAACGACGTTGAGCCGGACGGCTCCTTCAGTACCAGACCGATCACGCTCAGCGCGGCGAGCGTTCCGAAAGCCGTAGCCGCCCACACGATGCTGGTGTCACTGTGACGCCGCCATTGCCGGAGACACGCCAACGTCAGCGCGCAGAAGGCGATCGCGTTGGCGTACTGCAGGAAGTCGTTCGCAGCCGTCATCCCCGCGTGAGCAGCATCGGTGCGCAGCGCATGTGTTTCCTTTCGACCCCGGTGACGGCCCCGCTATGGCTAGAACGGGCTATATGCGCACCCACGACGACCGTCCGACGGGGCTACTCGTCGGGCCCGGTGTGCTGGTCAATCTCGACGGATTGCGCGCCCTCGCCGAGAAAATCGGCACGGCCGCCGTCAACACGTGGGGCGCGAAAGGCGCGTTTCGGTGGGACGACCCGTTCCATGGCGGCACCGCGGGGCTGCAGGAACGCGACTTCGAGTTGGCGGGCCTCGCGGACGTTGACTTGCTCGTCACGTGCGGTCTCGATTCCGATGAGGTCACACGAACGCCGTGGGCGGGACGGGCCGAGGTGGTCGACATCGCCGTGCCCGACCTGAACGCGTTCGCGGCTAGCTGGACGCAACCTCCGGGGAAGCCCACGCGGCCGCGCCTGTACACCGAACTGGCCGCGGTCCTACAGCCGATGTACCGCGACCCCGCGTCGCCCGCGGCGCGCCTGCAGGCGATCAACGACGCGTTGCCCGCCGACGGCGTCGTGTTCGCACCGCCCGGCCTGCTCGGCTTCTGGGTCGCGCGCACGTGGGCCACGACCGTGCCGGGAAGCGTGGTCGTGCCGGCGTCGACCGAACCGGGATCGACCGAACGCCGCGCCGAGGACGCCGCGGCGCGCGGCAAGGTGGTCACGTTCCTGAGCCCGTCGCCGCTCGCGCTCGACGGCGTCAACGTGGTCGTGTTCGACGACGACCTCACCATCCCCGACTCCTTGCTCGACGTCGCCGGGCCGGTCGTCGCCTGGACCTAGCCGCTAGTCCTCTTCCCAATCTGTGCGGTCGAAGACGGAAGGTTGACGCCCCGTGCGCATCGGCGACAGTGGCGCGTCGACGAGCAAAATCCGGTGCCAACTCGTCACGATGTCGCGAGCGGCGTCGCGCCACTTGACCACCGCGGTGTCGGTGGTGTGCGCCGTCTCGCCGTCGGCCCACGCCCGCCAGGTCGGCAGCGCCCACAGCAGCAGCGCTTCGTCGTCGTCGGCCATGGCGGTCGTGAACGCGCCGACGAGTTGCCAGCCATATGTCGCGAGCACCGGAGCCGCCAGGTCACGCGCCCGTTCGAGAAATTCCGCGGCCGATCCCGGTCGCACCTTCACCAATTCGTGGGCGTACGCGACACCCCGCACGCCGCCCGCACACAGCTCCTCGATCGTGGGGGTCCAGGGTGCCGGCACCATGATCCGGTCGAAACCGCCGCGGCGAAGCTTGGCCGCAGCCGCCCACCACTTCTCCAGCTTCGGGTCCTGCGCGCCGGCCCCGACCGCTTCGATCTCGAAGGAGTCGGCCAGCCCAGCCCACCCCTCCTCCTCCCACATGTTGACCACTTGTGGCCACGCGCCGGTCGACCCCAGCAACGACCACACGCCGTAGCAAAGTTGGTGACGCTCGACCTGCGCGGTCGGGCTCCAGTTCGCCGTCATGTGGTGCATATACGCAGCGCGGTTGTGGCCGCTGATGTCGATGAACTCGTGGATGTAGACCCGGTCGTTCACGCCGTTTCGTCGCCGCGCAGTTCCGCGAGAATTTCCTCGGTGTGCTGACCGAGCGTGGGCGCCATCGTGGGTCGTGGCAACTCCACGTCGAATTTCAACGGGGTCGGCATCTGCTCGCAACCGACGAGTTCGGTCGGGATCCACGGCAGCCGATCTTGAAACTGCGGGTCATCGGCGATTGTCTTGGTGGTGTTGACCGGCGCGATCGGAGTGTTGACCTCGATACCGAACGCAATCCACTCCTGGGTTGTCTTCGTGCGAAAGATCTCCCTCAATTCGCGCGCGCAGTTCGAGGTTGCCGCGAGCGTGGTCGGCGTAGCGCGAACCGGGATGGGCTTCGAACAACTCCGGTCGACCCACGCCGTCACAAAAGTTCTTCCAGAACGCCTGCTCCGACGCCATGAAAAGCACGTGACCGTCGCCGCTTTCGTAGATCTGGTAGCGGACACCGCCGCTCATCCCGGCGGTGCCGGGTTCGCGCCGCTCGTAGTTGTCGCTCTTGTTACCCGTCACTTCGGACTCCGGCCGCTCGTAGGCGCGGTAGGTCTCAGGCCCGAGCCAGTCCATCACCGCGGCGGCGTCGGACTGCGCGACTTCGACGCTGCACCCCTGCCCCGTCGCCCGCGCGTGCGTGATGCCCGCGAGGATGCCGAGCGCGCCGAAAAGCGGTCCGACGTTGATGCCGACGTTGGGATGCGCCGGCATTTCCGTGAAGCCCTCGTCGGTGACCTCGACGTCGACGAGTCCGGCCCACGTGTCGTACGCGATCCCATGGCTCGGCAGATCGCGGTACGGACCGGTGGCGCCGTAGCCGGAGATGGTGCAGAACACGATGCGAGGGTTGACGGCCTTGCAGGCGTCGTAGCCGACACCGCGCTTGTCGAGGCCGCCGGGACGCATCGCTTCGACCACCGCGTCGGCGCCCTTGACGAGATCAAGAAACGTGGCGCGGCCTTCGTCGGACTTGAGGTCGATCACGATCGAGCGCTTGCCGCGACTGATGTGTAGGTGCATCAACGACACGCCCTCCACCCACGGCCAGGTCATCTCGCGGATGTAGTCGCCACTCGGCGGTTCGACCTTGACGATGTCGGCGCCGAGGTCGGCGAGGTGGGTGGTGATGCTGCCCGGTCCGAGCATCGAGCACTCGATGATGCGGACGCCGGCGAGCGGCCCGGTCCGGCGCCCTGTGCTGGTCATGGCGACGCAACCTAGATGAAGCGCCAGCTGTCCTTCGAGTAGCCGAACAGTTCGAAGTCCGCTTCGTAGAAGTCGTAGACCTGGTCGGCGAGCGCCTTGTCGTAGGCCTCGGCGAGCGGCGACTTGTACGTCGGGTTATGGATCTGGTCGGCGATGGCCACGACGTCCGGCGGCGCGTGCAGCCGCTCGAGGATCGACCGCAGATCGGCGGCAAAGTTCTCGAATCGGCCGATGACGTCGTAGTCGATGACGTCCGGGCACATCACGCCGACCATCGGAGTCCAATGGTCGTCGAACGGGTTGGTGGGATGTCGCGTGATCATGTGCGTGACCGCGTCCCGAAATGCGACGACGCCGACCCGCTTGCCGTCGACGACCGGGTAGTCGAACGCTTCACGGATCTCGGCTCGGAGAGCCGCGTAGTTCTTGTCCCCGTCCGGGCCCAGCTTCGACTTCCACGCCGACAAGAGCCGGTCGTAGGGATTGCGCACGATGGCGAAGCGCAGCCAGTCAGGCGACGTGAGCATCTCGACGATGGCGTCGGTCGGATGGCTGAGCAACTGTCGGCCTTCCCAGTCGTCGTGCACCCGCCACCACCCTTCGAGTTCGATCTCGGGAGTCTCGAAGCGATGCAGCGCAAGCTTCAGCGTGCTGCAACCGGCCTTCGGCACGGTGCTGGCGACGTAGCGATGCTTGAGCGACACACGCGAGCCGTACGAGAGCCCGGCCGAGCGCGGCTCGGCGCGCTCGGTTTGAATTCGTTGGCGCAGCTCGGCGACGTCCACGACAAGACGATGCCGAGCGCGTTTAACCCGCAGCCTGCGAATTTCGTCGCCGGTACGATCAACGAGTGGAGACAGCCTTTCGACGCACGTTCGAATCCCTCCACACGCGGAACTACCGGCTGTTCTTCTTCGGCCAGTTGGTCTCCTACGTCGGCGAGTGGATGCAGATCATGGCCGAGGCGTGGCTGCTGCTTCAGTTGACGCACAACGGCGCCGCCGTCGGTGGCACCTTCGCCGTCCGATTCGCTCCGGTGCTGATGTTCGGACTGTGGGGCGGCGTCATGGCCGACCGTTTCGATCGGCGGACCCTTCTCATAATCACCCAGTCGCTGGCGGGGGTTCTTGCGATCGCACTCTGGCTGATCGTGCTGGCCGACGTCGCCAACGTGTGGTCGGTCTACGCGATCGCGTTCGGCCTCGGCCTCGTGACGGTGGTAGATCACCCGGCGCATAACGCGTTCGTCGAAGAAATGGTTGGGCCCGAACACATGCCAAACGCGGTCGCGCTGAACAGCGCGGTGTTGAACGCGGCGCGCATCACCGGTCCCGCACTGGCGGCAGTGTTGATCGCGCAATTCGGCGTGTCGTGGGTGTTCTTCGGCAACGCGGTGTCGTTTGTCGCCGTCGTGGCGTCACTGTTGATGATGCGGCGCGCCGAGTTGCTGGCGTTCCACCGATCGGCCGAGCCGCCGCGGGTCAAAGAAGGGCTCCGGTACGCGTGGGCGATCGTGGAGATGCGCCCGACGATCATCGTGCTTGGCGTCGTTGGGACGCTCGTGTGGAACTTCCCCACGTTCACCACGCTGCTGGCCGATCGCACCTTCGAAGGCGGCGCGGGGCTCGCCGGATTGTTGATGGCCGTTCTCGGTGTCGGCACGGTCATCGGCGCGCTAACGGCGGCGCATCGTGCGCGCACATCGGGCCGGCTCGTGCTGCTCAGCGGGATCGCCCTCGGAGCGTCGATGCTTCTCACCGCGGTGGCGCCGAACGAGCCGCTGGTCATCGCAACCCTCGTCCCCACCGGCGCGCTGGCCGTTTACTTCGGAGCGCTGGCCAACTCGCACATGCAATCGCTCTCGCTGCCGTCGTTTCGCGGCCGGGTGATGTCGATGTACAGCCTGCTCGGACTTGGGACGACGGTGGTGGGCGGACCGCTCGTCGGCTGGATCAGTCAAGAGTGGAACCCGCGGGTCGGGATCGGCTTCGCCGGCGCGGCGACGGTTGCGACGGCGTTCGCGTTCAGCCTCCGCGGCGGCTTGCTACGCCGCGGCGAAGCGGCGACGGATCTCTCGGGCGACCTCGGGCGGGGCGTCAGCGGCGGTCAGATCGACCCGGACTTTGGCGCCCTTGGCGGCAAATAGGGGCTGCAGCGCGTCCTGGATCCGTCGGGTGATCGTGGCGTCGACCTGGCCTTCGACGGCGACGACGATGGTTCCACTTCCCGTCTCGGCCCGAAGCCCCAGTGTGCAGCCGTCACCGGCTGTTTGCGCCACGGGCGCGTTCGTACCCGTCTGATGCGGGCGCCAAACACGCGCGTCAGAGGCCGAGCAAGGCCGCCAAATCGTCGTAGTGCGCCAGCACGTGCGTTGCCTCGGGGCCGTTCTCGGGCGGATCGTCGAACACGCCCGTGTACCGGATCGCCGTCATCCCCATTCCGAGCGCGCCGGCCACATCGGTGCGGCGCAGATCGCCGATGTGGGCCACCCGATCGGGCGACGGATTGCCGACGGTGCCGAGCGCGTGGTCGAAGATCAGCGGGTTGGGCTTGTAGTAGCCCACCTCGTCGCTGAAGGACCAACCGTCGAAGTACTTGAGCAGGCCCCGGCGCTCGAGGTGGTCGCGCAACGTGGTCGCAGGCGTGAAGCCGACGTCGCAGATGATGCCGATACGAATGTCGTTTTCCTGCAGCGTGCGCAGCGCGTCTTCTAAGCCTTCGGTCACCCCGAAGTCCACGCCGTTGCCCGCGCCGACGAACAGTTCGATCAGTTCGGCGTGCACCTCGTCGGTGATCGGCAAGGCCAGGATGCTCAGCGCGTGCACGGCCGCGTCTTCGCCGCTTCGCTGCACGCCCGAGTGCCAGTCCTTCACGAACTCCTGCCACGTCGCGTTGAACGCGGAGTTCAGGTCGTCGGCTTCGAGGACGTGGCCCTCGACGGCGAGGCGTGCGGCCCACGCGTCGACGCGGCGATGACTGAGTCCCATGTCGCCGTCTTCGAACACGAGGGTGTTCCAATGATCGAACGTAACCGCATCGACAAGCGCCATCAGCGGTGTTCGGGTCCGAGACGGATGACGCCGTCGGCGCGCGCCGCTTGGGCCACGTCGGCCGCCACCAACTCGACGACCTTCTTGTTGAACACACTCGGCACGATGTAGCTCGGTGACAGCTCGCTGTCGCTCACGGTGCGCGCGATCGCGTCGGCGGCTGCCAACTTCATGTTCTCCGTGATCGTCGTCGCGCCCGCGTCGAGTGCGCCCCTGAAGATGCCGGGAAAGCACAACACGTTGTTGATCTGGTTCGGGTAGTCCGAACGGCCGGTGGCGATCACCGCGACCAGGCCCGCCGCTTCCTCGGGCAGGATCTCGGGCGTCGGGTTGGCGAGGGCGAACACGATCGCGTCGTCGTGCATCACGCGCAGGTCGTCACGGGTGACGAGGCCGGGCCCGGACACGCCGACGAACACGTCGGCGCCCGGCATCACTTCGTGGATCGCGCCGCGGCGCATCTCGGGGTTGGTGTGCTCGGCGAACCACTGCTTGGAAGCGTCGAGTTCGCCGCGGCCCGAATAGATCGCGCCCTTGCGGTCGATCCCGATGACGTTCGGCACGCCCGCCGCCTGCAGGATCTTCGTGATGGCAACTCCCGCGGCGCCGACGCCGGCGATGACCACCTTGAGGTCTTCCATCTTCTTGTCCACGACCTTGAGCGCGTTGCGCAGCGCCGCGAGCACCACCACGGCGGTGCCGTGCTGGTCGTCGTGGAACACGGGGATATCGAGAGACGCCTTCAGCTTCTCCTCGACTTCGAAGCAGCGCGGCGCGGCGATGTCTTCGAGGTTGATGCCGCCGAAGACGGGCTCGAGGCGTTGCACCGTCTCGATCAGTTCATCGGCGGACTGGACGTTGAGACAGATCGGGAAGGCGTCAATCCCGGCGAACTCTTTGAAGAGCATCGCCTTGCCCTCCATCACCGGCAGCGACGCGTGCGGACCGATGTCGCCGAGTCCCAGCACGGCGGTGCCGTCGGTGACGATGGCGACGGTGTTGCGCTTGATCGTGAACTTGTGGACGTCGGCCGGGTTCTCCTCGATGGCCATGCAACGCGGGCAACGCCCGGCGTGTACGCCATCGAAAGGTCGTCGCGGCTGACGAGCGGAACCTTCGACTTCACTTCGATCTTGCCGCCGACGTGCATCAAGAAGGTGCGGTCGCGCACGTTGCGCACCGTGACGCCGTCGACGGTTTCGACTGCGTCGCGAATCTTCGCCACGTGGTCTTCGTCGATCGCGAAGACGGTGACGTCTTCGACAATGTGCGTGGCGTCACTTTCGACAATGTCGAGGGCGGCAATGTTGCCGCCAGCTTCACCAATCGCGGTAGCCAACAGCCCCAACGCACCAGGCGTGTTGAGCAACTCCACACGAATGCGAACCGAATACGAAGCGTTAGGCGTTGCCACCCCCAAAACCTACGGGGCACACCTAGCGCATCCACAAATCAAAAGACACGAGCTGCGAAGCAGCGAGAAGCAGAAAGACGTAAACGGTCGGCGACGGGCGCTCAGGATCCGGCTTGGCCGGTCCGGAGCAAGAAAACGCCGGCCGTCAGGCCGTCAACATGAGGCTCGTCGAGCAACCGAAGGTTGCGAGACGAAAGGGCTTAGCCCTCCTTCATGTGCTCTTCCATGTCCGCCAGAGCGGCGACCACTTCAGCCGCGCGGAAGCGACGATGGCCGCCGAGCGTGCGGATTGCGTTGATGCGGCCGGCCGCGCCCAACGGGTCACTGTCTTGGGGTTGACCCGAAACATCGCTGCTACCTCGGATGGTGTGAGCAGCTTTTCTTGTGCGTAGACCTGAGCCACGGAGTCGCCTTTCGTTGGTTCGTGCGTGATGGGTATGACGGTACGTATTGACCTAGTTGCGGTCGATAGCGCGTAGTGCCCATTCGCGATACCCGACCGGACTAGTCACACACTCCTAATCGCGGTTTATGTGCGTAAGGATGGGCGCGTGGTTACTGCCGATTCGTTTCGAGGTCTCCCTATCGGCCAATTGACCGACGATCTTCGGACTGCACACATCTCTCGGTGCCTCGACGACCGCGAAATTGCCCTTCAGAAGCAAAGCCGGGTGTTTTTTCAGATTTCCGGTGCCGGCCATGAGGCGTTGTTATTGGGCCTGGCACGAAACCTGCGTGCGTCCTACGACTGGTTTTTTCCGTATTATCGCGACCGCGCGTTGATGCTCGCGCTCGGAATGACGCCGGTTGAAATCTTGTACGAGGCCGTCGGTTCTGCTCTCGATCCGAATTCGGGTGGGCGGCAGATGCCGTGTCACTGGGGTCACAAAGTCCTCAACGTGGTGACGCAGTCGAGCGCGACGGGAAGTCAGTGCCTGCCCGCGGTCGGCTCGGCTGAGGCGGCGCGTTACATCGGCCGGCGCGACCTTCCCGGTTGCGTCGCGCACGGCGACGAGCTCACCTACGTCAGCCTTGGCGAAGGCGCCACGTCGCAGGGCGAGTTCTGGGAGAGCCTGAACACCGCGTGCGTCGAGCACCTCCCCGTGCTCTACGTCGTGGCCGACAACGGGTTCGCGATCTCGGTCCCCGCCAGCGAGCAGGCGCCGGCGCCGGTGGCCGAACTCGTCGCGGGATTCCGCGGCCTCGCCGTCCATCGCTTCGACGGCCGCGACTACTTCGAGTCGCGCGCCCGCGGCGCCGAAGCCATCGCGCATGTGCGCGCCGGGGTGGGCCCGGCGCTGATCCACGCCAACGTCACCCGTCCGTACTCGCACTCGGCGGCCGACACGCAAAGCAAGTACCGCTCCGCCGCTGAGTTGGCCGACGAAGCGCTGCACGACCCGATCCTTCTGATGGAGACCGAACTCGTCGAAGGCGGCGTGTTGAGTCCCGACGAAGCGCAGGCCTTGCGCGACGAGGCGTTCCAGACCGTCGCCGACGCCGCCAAGGAGGCAACCGCCGCACCGCGGCCCGACCCCGCCGACATCACCAAGCACGTGAAGGACCTGCCGAGCCTGACCGAGCGGGCCTATGACCCCACCACCGAAGGTGGTGACGTGGTCGCGTTCGGCGAAGCGATCAAGCAGACGTTGCACGAGTTGATGGCCGCCGACGAGCGCATCCGCGTGTTCGGCGAAGACGTCGGCGACGCGCGCGAGGACGTGCTGCGCGACGTCGAAGGAAAAGGGGGGGTGTTCGGCACCACGTTCGGGTTGCAGCGCGAGTTCGGACGCGCCCGCTGTTTCAACACGCCGCTGGCGGAAGCCAACATCGTCGGACGCGCCGTCGGTCAGGCGATCCGCGGGTTGAAGCCCGCGCCCGAAGTGCAGTTCTTCGACTACATCTGGACCGCCGTGCAGCAGATAAAGACCGAGGCGGCAACGGTGCGGTGGCGATCGAACGGCGCGTTCACCGTGCCGATGGTCCTGCGCGTGCCGATCGGTGGTTACCTGACCGGCGGCGCGATCTGGCACTCGCAATGCGGCGAGTCGATCTTCGCCCACGTGCCGGGATTGACCGTCGGGTTCCCCTCACGCGCCCGCGACGCTGCCGGCATGCTGCGCGCCGCGTTCGCCGCCGACGACCCGGTCATGTTCCTCGAGCACAAGCACCTGCTCCGCCAGCCCTACACGAAGGACCCGTTCCCGCCCGCGGACTACCTCGTTCCCTTCGGCAAGGGCACGATCGATCGCGCCGGCGACGACGTCACCGTCATTACCTATGGCGCGACGCTCGAAAAGACGCGCCGGGCCGCCGACGCCGTGGCGGCGGAGGGCTCGGTCGAGATCATCGACCTGCGCTGGATCCTGCCGTGGGACCAAGAACTGGTGGCCGCCTCGGTGGCGCGCACCGGCCGCTGCCTCGTCGTGCACGAAGACGTGATCACGTGCGGATTCGGCGCGGAGGTCGCGGCCTGGATCGGCGAACACTGCTTCGAGTCACTCGACGCCCCCATCCGCCGCGTTGCCGCGATCGACACCCACGTCGCCTACGAACCCACCCTCGAAGCAGCCGTCCTCCCCCAAGTCGACGACATCACGACCGCCCTCCGCGCCCTCCTCACCTACTAACCCCTTCGCTTCTTGAGAAGCGGAGGTTTTAGCTGTCGTACGGGAAGCCGAGGTCGGGGCCGGTTACTACGGCGGCGAAAGGGATTCCGGCGGCGGCGGCGATGGCGGCCGCGGTGCCGCCGCGGTCTACGAGCGCCAACATCAGGATCGGTTCGGCACCGGCTTCGCGCACCGCTTCGGCGGCTTCGAGGATCGACGTGCCGCGACTCGCCGTGTCCTCGGTGAGCACGACGCGGTCGCCGGCGTCGAGCGCGCCGGCGATGCGCCCTCCGCCACCGTGATCCTTCACTTCCTTGCGCACCGAAAACGCCTTGAGCGATCGACCGACGGTCGCGGCATACGTCGCGGTCGCGAACGCAACCGGGTCCGCCCCCATGGTGAGGCCACCGATCGCCGTCGCATCGGCGGGCACCAGTTCGAGAACGGCGCGAGCCACCAACAGGATGCCGTCGGGACGACACGCGGTCTGCTTCGAGTCGATGAAGTACGGACTCTTCCTGCCGGACTTCAACGTGAAGTCGCCGGTACGCACCGAATGCTTCAGCAGGTGCTCGACCAGCGCCGCCTTCACGTCGGTCAAGACAAGTGCACCTTGCCGTGGCCGCCGTCGACGATCTCGCCCACCTGCACCGCCATATGCCCGGACGCGCGCAGGACGTCTTGCGCCTTGTACACGTCGGTCGGAGGGACGACCACGATCATGCCGAGGCCGAGATTGAACGTCGCGCGCCATTTCTGCGTCGGGGATCTCGCCGACGCGCTGGATCTCGCTGAAGATGCGCGGCGTTTCGAACATCCGACGCTGCACCACGGCGTCGCACTTGTCCGGCAACACGCGATTGAGGTTGCCGACGATGCCGCCCCCGGTGATGTGCGCGGCGGCGTGCACGTCGACGTGCCGCAGCAGTTCGAGGATCGCCGGTGCGTAGATGACCGACGGGGACAACAACTCATCGGCCAGCGAGTGACGCGCGCCCGGATAGGCCTCGTCGTCAAGCGACCGCCCGTCGACTTCCAACAACGCCTTGCGCGCCAGCGAGTACCCGTTCGAGCGCAGGTTGGGCGACGGCAAGCCGATCAAGATGTCACCGGCGTGGACGTTGGCACCGCTAATCACGCGGTCGCGCTCGACCGCACCCACCGCGAAGCCGACGAGGTCGAACTCGCCCGCCTTCATCGCGCCAGGGTGCTCGGCCATCTCGCCGCCGATCAGCGCGCAGCCCGCCACGCGACAACCCTCGGCAATGCCCGACACGAGTTGGTCGATGTGATCGGGATTCAGTTGACCCACGGCGATGTAGTCGAGAAAGAACAGCGGCTCGGCGCCTTGGCACACGAGGTCGTCGACGCACATCGCCACGAGGTCGACACCGATGGTGGTGAAGCGCCCGGCGGCCTGCGCGATGAGCGCCTTCGTGCCGACGCCGTCGGTCGAGCTGACGAGCACGGGGTGCTTGTAGCGCCCCTGCTGAAACGCGAACAGCCCTCCGAAGCCGCCGATGTCGCCGATGACCTCAGGTCGGAACGTGGAGCGCACGTGGTCGCGGATGCGACGCACCGCTTCTTCGCCCGCTGCAATGTCGACCCCCGCCCCCGCGTAGGTGAGACGTTCCTTGTCCTTCTCAGGCACGTATCGCTTCTAACGCGCCCTTGGACAGCGCCACGTCAGGCTGGATCGGATAGGTGCCGCTGACACACGCCGTGCAGAAGCCGGCGCCCGGCGCGTCGATGGCTTCGATCAAGCGGTCCAGCTGCAAGAACCCGAGCGAGTCGACGCCGAGGTAGTCCTGGATCTCGCCGACGGACATGTTGGCCGCCAGCAGTTCGGCCTTGGTGCCGGTATCGATGCCGTACACGCACGGCCACTTCCACGGCGGCAGCGTCACGCGCAGGTGGATCTCGGTCGCGCCGGCTTCGCGCAACATCTTCAACATGCCCCGCGTCGTGGTGCCGCGCACGATGGAGTCCTCGACGACAACGAGCCGTTTGCCAGCGACGTTGTCCTTCAACGCGTTGAACTTGCGGCGCACTCCCACGTCACGGCTCGCCTGATCGGGGGCGATGAACGTGCGGCCGATGTAGCGGTTCTTCACGAGGCCTTGACCGAAAGGAATACCGGAGCGCTTGGCGTAGCCCTCGGCCGCGGGGACGCCCGATTCGGGCACGCCCATCACCATGTCCGCCTCGACGGGTGACTGCTCGGCGAGCAGCTCGCCCATGCGTCGGCGCGCACCGTGCACTTCGCGTCCGTAGAGCTGCGCGTCGGGACGGGCGAAATACACGAACTCGACGAGGCAGAGCTTGGGCGAGATGCGCTCGGGCGGGAACGGATGGATAGAACGAATGCCGGCGGCGTCGATCACGACCATCTCGCCCGGATCGATCTCGCGCACGAAGTGGGCGCCGACGATGTCGAGCGCGGGCGATTCCGACGCGATGACCCAGCCGGTCTCGAGCTTGCCAAGACACAGCGGCCGGAACCCGTTGGGGTCGCGGATGCCGATCACGTGGCTCGCGTCCATGACCACGAGGCTGAACGCGCCCTCGAGGCGCGGCAGGACTTCGGCCATCGCGCGTTCGAGGTCGCGACCGTCGACCGATTCCTCGACGGGATACGCGCGGCTCACGAGCTCACCGATGAGATCGCTGTCGCTCGACACCGTCCCAGGCAGCATCCCCGAGGACTCCACCAGCGACACGGTGTTCGTGAGGTTGCCGTTATGACCGAGCGCGAAACCGGTATCGCCGACCATGCGATAGATCGGCTGCGCGTTGTGCCACGACGAGGAACCGGTGGTGGAGTAGCGCGTGTGGCCGATACCGAGATGGCCCTGCGCGGCGGCGAGGCTGAACTCGTTGAAGACGTGCGACACCAGACCCATGTCTTTGGTGACTTCGACGCCGCGTCCGTTGGACACGGCCATGCCCGCTGACTCCTGACCACGGTGCTGCAGCGCGAACAGACCGTCGTAGATCAGGTGCGAAACCGAACGTCCGGGTGCGTACACCCCGAACACGCCACACGCTTCTTTCAGGGTGTCGTCGTTAAGCGAGTCGTCTTGCGGCTCAGCCATAGATGTCCATGATGTCAGGCGGCCAGAGGGCTACGGCGCAACCGCGTTCCCGAGGGTCCCCTCGACAAGACCGCCAACGCCGGTTCGATCAACGACGTGTCCGACCGTTGCGGTGAGCGAATCCACCACGCCAGTGGTCGGCACCGGCGTCGCCACTCCTGCATCGACACTGGTGACGTCGCCGGCGACCGGCGCGAAGAGGCGACGTCGCGGTGCTGGCGGCGTCGCTGGCCGACGGTGTGACTGGCAAGACGTGGCCGGTGTCGGTGGGCGGAACCGACGCCGTGATCGGCACGGCGACTGGCGGTACCGCCGGCGTGTGAGAGGCGGTGCCGGGCACCAAGGAGAGGAGACCAGCGGCGGCAACCGGACCGACGTGCGCCGCGGTGGACTGCATGCCGGGCACCATGCCCATCGCGGCCGCGACGTGGTACGAGGCACCGGCAACCGCGTCGCCGACCATCTGCGCGAAGCGCGTGAGCGGACCGATCTGCGTGACGCCGCCGCCGACGGCGGAAACGGCCGCGGTGGTCATCATGCTGGCGGCGCCGGACTCAGCCGACAGTGACTGCACGGACGCGGCCAAACGGCAACGGGCGCGCAGCAGCAGCGAATCGACGGCGCCGAGCGACAATCCGAGCGCGGCCGCAATCTCCGGCGGGCGGCGCCCGTCGACATCGCGGGCCATGACCACGTCGCGCTGGCGATCGGGCAGGCTGGCGAGCGCCTTCTGAATCATGACTGCCTGCTCGGAGCGCAGCACCGCGTCTTCGGGCGAGTTGGGGCCCAGCGCGGCGTCGCCCTGGACGGGATCGTCGCTCGGGCTAGTGCGAGCTGGTCGCGCATGTGGTCAATGCACATGTTGTTGGCGATGACCTGCACCCACGCACCAAAACGGCGCTCGCCGCCCAGCTTCTCGAGGCGTTCGTACGCCCGCACGAATGCGGCTTGGGCGATTTCGTCGGCCTGGCCGAGGTCGTGCAGCTTCTTGGCGCACACCCGGCGGACCATCGGATAATGCCGGCGGAACAGTTCGGAAAACGCTTCGGCGTCGCCACCTTGGGCAGCAAGAACCAGCATGGCGTCGTTCTCGACGTCGTGCGGTGATGCGACCACCGATTGCTCCCGCAGCTCAGGGGTTTGTTGCCAAACCCAGACCGAAATCAGTCCGCCAATCGTACACCTGTGGACGACGAGCACCTACACGACTGGTCAGTAGGGTCGCACGGGTGACGCGGCCTGTCCAGAGCGTGGGATATGTGCTCCAAGCCTTTCCCCAGCTTTCCGAGACGTTCATCGAGAACGAACGCGCGGCGCTCGGTGGCATGGGCGTGAAAGTGGCCGTGTATTCGGTATTTCACCCGCCGGCGGACACCGTCGGGCCCACCGCCATGGCCCGCGACGAGATCCGCTACCTCCCAAGCGGCGCCGCGTTGTGGTGGCACGCCGCGAAGTGGGCCGTGCGACGACCCGGGGTCACGGCGATCAACCTGCGACGCGCCGTCAAGAGCCGGTCCAAGACAATGGTCCGGGGCCTGCTGTGGTCGGGCTGGCTGGCGTCAGCATTCCGGCGGGACGGCGTTACCCATGTGCATGCGCACTTCGCCACCGAACCGGCCTGCGCGGGGCTGCCCGCGGCCCGGCTGGCGGGCTGCACCTTCTCCTTCACGATCCACGCCCGCGACATCTACCTGCGCAACCGGGGTCTGGACCTGCGGATCGCGGCGGCCGACCGGGTGGTCACGGTGTGCAAGTACAACATCGACCAGATCGTCGAACGCTTCCCTACGGTTGACCCGGACGGGCTCGCGCTCGTCTACTGCGGCGTGGACCCTGCCGCCTTTGACGCGCCGCCGGCGCTCGACCATGGGGGGCCGCTGCGGCTGGTCACGATCGGTCGGCTCGTGGCCAAGAAGGGGTTCGACGACTTGATCGAGGCGGTCGCCGTCGCTCGGGACGCGGGAGTGGACGTGACGTGCGAGATCATCGGACGCGGCCCGCTCCAGGACGACCTCGCGGCGCGCACGGCCGTGCTCGGGCTCGGCGATCGCGTGACGCTGGCCGGTGCACTCGATCCACCGGAGGTTGCGCAACGCCTCGCCGAATCCGACGTCTTCGTGCTGCCGTGCCGCATCGACAACACCGGCGATCGCGACTCGATGCCGGTCGTCATTAAAGAGGCAATGGCCGCCGGGCGCCCCGTGATCGCCAGCGACACGGTCGGCGTGCCTGAGGTCGTCGACGAAACCGTTGGCTTGTTGGTGCCGCCCGAAAACCCCGCCGAGCTCGCCGCCGCCATCCAGAAGATGGCTGGTCTCTCCGTCGCGACGCGCAACGAACTCGGTGCGGCCGGGCGACGGCGCGTCGAGCGCGACTTCAATCTCTTCGTCGAGACCAACAAACTGAAGGATCTCTTTGCCGAACTCGGCTGATCCCGACATTTCTGTCGTGCTCGTCTCGTGGAATACGAGCGACTGCCAGGAACTGGCGCTCGACTCGGTTGCGGCGGGTGCCGGTCTCCGCACGTTCGAGTTGATCGTGGTCGACAACGGGTCGGTCGACGAGTCCGTCGCCAACCTCAACCGGCGCGGCGACGTCCGCGTGATCGAGCTCGGAACCAACACCGGCTTCACGCACGCCGCCAACGTGGGGGCTAAGGAGGCGCGGCGGCGCGGTCGTGCTGTTCCTCAACCCCGACGTCGTGATTCACCCGGGCACGCTCGATCGTCTCGCGACGATCCTCGACACCCACCCCGAGGCGTGGGGGGCCGTGCCGTGGTTCCTCAACCCGGACGGCACGCGGCAGAACTTCTGGCGGCGGTTCCCGGGCGGGTTCGTGACGTTCTTCTGCTTCACCCGGCTTGGCAAACGTCTCGACCGCCTCGTGGGCAGCCCGATGATGCGCTACCGCAACATGCTCGACCTGCCCGACCCACCCGGCATCGTGCAGACGATCGGCGTAGGCGCGGCGTGCTTCCTGGTGCGCCGCGAGGAGTTCCTCGACGCCGGCGCGTTCGACGAGTGGTACTTCAACTTCTTCCAGGATGGCGAGATCCAACGCACCAAGTACCGCCAGGGGCGCCACGTGCTCGGCGTCGGCGACGCCACCGTGACCCACACCATGGGCGTGACCACGCGGAAGATGCCGTCGGGCAAGCTCGACGGCGAATTTCTCTATGGCTTGCGGCAGTTCCTCGCGGGGGCGGGGTTGGGTCACCGGATACTTGGCGAGGCGGCCATCCGTCTCGACCTTCTGCTCCCGCGTCGGGATCGGAGTGAGGTCCGCAGGGCGGCACTCCGGTCGCTAAACCGAAAGTAGGTTCGTCGAAATGCGCAACGTCGTGCGACAGGTCGGCAAGTTGAAGCGTCGGTTCAAGCGGGCGCGGTTCATCGCGTCGCTCCGGCTGCGCGCGCTGGCCGCCGGCGCCAGCCTCGACCTCGACATCGCCAACGACATCGAGATCCGGCCCCGCGTGCGCGTCGAGATCGGCCCCGGCACCAAGAACGTCGTGCGTATGGGCAAGGGCAACCGCTTGATGGGCGACAACGTGATCCGTCTGGTGGGCGGCACGCTCGACTTCGGCGAAGCGGTCGAGATCCGCCGCGGCACGATGCTCAACATCACCGGCGGCACCTTGCGATGCGTCGGCGGCAACAAGATCAGCTACTTCAACATGGTGCACGTGTCGACGGGCGTCACGCTCGATACCTATACGTCCACCAGCGAGTTCTGCTCGATCATCGACGTGAGCCACAACCACGACGGGACCGACGGCCCCTTCTATGCGGCCGAAAACGACACCTCAGCGCCGATTTTTCTCGGCCGGAATACCTGGATGGGCAGCAAGTCGACCGTGACCATGGGAGTCAGTACCGGCCGCGACTGCGTGATCGCCGCCGGTGCCGTAGTTAACAAGGATGTCGCCGACGGCGAAGTGGTCGGGGGTGTTCCTGCTCGGGTTATCTCGCGGCGCGAGGTTGGCAAGGTGGCGGCCAAGCCGGCATGACCGCGGCCAATCCGCCGCTCGAGGCACCTTCGTGCCTACATTGACGGCAGCAAACGGGGGCAGGTGCAGCAAACAGGAGCGCTCAGGTCTCGCTGGGGCGGCACGCGGGCGCTCGCATTTTCAATCGTCCGCCACTTTCCTAAACGCTTGAGGGGCCCTCGTGACAACCACCAATGAGACCGCGTCCGGTCTTCGATTCATCACCGGAGTCCTAGGGAGATGGATCGGCCTCATCATTCTCGGCGTCGTCTTTGCCGTTGCGATCGCGGGAGCCACTCTTCTGGGTCAGGGCGACCGCTTCGTGGCGCACTCCGAGGTCCTTATCGCGCAGCCGAACATCAACGCCACGGAACTGCCGCGTGATACCGCTCGCAAGATCAGCGAGTTGATGCCGACCTACGTGCACATCGCGACCAGCGACGCCGCACTGCGGACCGCGATTAGCGACGCCAAGCTGACCGACTCGCTCAACGACCTGCGCAAGGACATCAAGATCACCCAGGAGACCGCGTCGCTGGTGCTGAACTTCGACGTCACGCGTGACAACGCCGAAGAGTCGGCGCGCATCGCGACGTCGATCAACGATCGGTTCGCCACCAGCCTGGAGAACCTCGGCGGCGGCGGCAAGCTCGAACCGCCGCGGGCGATCACGCTGCAAGCGCCGCGTGTCACCAAGCACGCGGCGTCGGTGCCGACCACGCTGATCTCGGCCGCCGTGATCGGCTTTATCACCGCGATCGTCATCGCCTTCGCTCTCGATAGGTCGTGACCTACCGGCTCGCGCCGAAGAAGGCGGGCCTAGACGAGCGGAAGCTGCTCCTGGCAGGAACAGCGATGTTCGTTGTGCTCGGCTTGGCCACCGTCGGCGTGGTCACGGGCGGCGCCGCGGTTGGGTTGGGCGTGGCGTTGATCCTCGCCGCCATCGTCCTCACACTCGGCAATCCGTGGGTCGGACTGATCGCCGCGATCTCGATCTACGTGACGACGCCCATACCGGTCGTCGACCTTGCGGGCGTCACTGTGCCGCCGGGACGCCTCATGATGTTCCTGTTGTTCGTCGGGTGGTTCGCGCAGCGGCGCCGGCGCGACGTGGCCACGCCGGTACCGCGATCGCCGCTCGACGGCGCGGTGCTGTTCGTCCTCGTGGTGATGATCGCGTCGCTTGTCGCGAACCTCACTCGCTTCAGCCCCGTCGAGATGACCGGCGCGTTGCGCCGCATCTTCCTCTTCGGTGTCGACTTCGCCCTCCTGTACTTCGTGGCCACGTCGGTGATAACGACGAAGGAACGCGTCCTGCAAATCACGCGTTTGATCGCCGGATTGATCGTCCTCGCGGCGTTCTTCGGCATCTACGAGAAGGTGGCCGGCAAAGGCCTCTACGAGTACTTCACGCCGCTGTTCGGCGAGCAGGTCCGCAACTTCCTCAACGACGTCGGCGAAGCATCGAGCCTGCCGCGCGCCGGCATCAACCGCGTGCACTCCTCGATCGGTCACCCGATCGCGTTCGGCGCCACGCTCCTACTTGGACTGCCGCTCGCCATTGTCTGCCGCTTCCTGGCCACCGACCGCCAGGGTGTGATCTTCTGGACCATCGGTGTCCTGATGATCGGCGCGTCGATGCTGTTCACCGTGTCGCGCGGCGTCTACCTCATCGCCGCGATCTCGATCTTCATACTGATGATCCTCGTTCCCACGCAAACAAGCCGGGCGTCGATCGCGTCAGTGGCGGTCTTGCTGGTCGCGGCGCTGTTCCTGCAAGCCGACGTGCGCAACGCCGCCCTGTCGTTCGTCGGCGCCGGCGATCGCGAGCCGCCCACGACCATCGGACGCACGTCCGATTACGGCCCGGTATTCGAACGCGTCCGCGGAAAAACCGTTCTTGGGATTCGGGCCGCGCACGTTCGCGCCCGACGAACTGCGAGAGAACCGACTGTTGACCGAGCGGCGCAACATCGTGCTCGACAACACGTATATCTCAGCGCGTCGCCGAGACCGGAATCATCGGCCTCGTCTCGCTCATCGGGCTGATGTTCACCGCCATGCTGTCGCGCGTATCGAACCTTCCGCCCGCGCGACCCGGAGCTGCAGCTCATCGGCCTGGGCCTCTTCGTCTCTGTCCTCGCGTGGACCCTCGACACCGGTGTGGCCGACGTGTACACGATGCACTCGCCGCCGCGAGTGTTCTTCCTGATCCTGGCGACGATCGCCGCCGCGCGGCGGTTATCGGGCTGGCCTGGCAACGCGGGGGTCATGACGCCCACCCGTGACGTCGACCGCCTCGACGACGACGAGAAGACGGTGGAAGTGCCGGTGGTGCGTCCGCCTAGAGAGCGGCCGCTTCGCGCTTCCATAGAGGGTCGCTAAGCCCGAGCCACGCTTCGAGCTTGGCCACGTCGTCCCACACGACGCGGGCGACGTGATCCGGCAACGGCGGCATCGGCGCGTCGTCGTTGGCCACGCCGGACGCGAGCGATTTCACCGCGGCGCGCATCGGACCGGGCAGCCTGCGCACATGGCGGCCCCAGCTACGCCGACGCAACCAGCGCATCAGCCACGCCGCCTTCACCTGATCGGCCGTCGCGTTGTGCACCGATGTTGGCCGCGGCCGTGGCGGTAGACCGAGAAACGAAAATATCTGCGCCCACGCCGGCGCCTCGTCGGTGAGCAGGTCGTCGAGTCGCACGACGCAAATCTGGTCGCGCGCGAAGCGTTCGATGTAGGGCTGCAGGCACGCGAAGTAACAGCTGCGTCGCACATGGCCGCCAGCGGCGTCCGTTATGGCCACGTTTAGGCCGCGCGTCTCGCGCCCTTGACGGATTTCATGGCGGAGATCTGAGACCAATCGGTCGATCGGATGGCGCATGACATAGATCAATTTGGCGGCCGGGATTGTGGCCGCGATGCGCTCGGCCGCCACCTCGTTCCACTTCGGATCCGTGTAGCTCGTTGAGGACTCCCCCACGAGCGAGCCAACCGGCGCGTCGGCGAACATTGCGCTGTACCAGGGCAAACCCTTGTGAAAGTTCACATGAACACTGAAGAAGTGCGGCTCCTTCACCGGGAGCATCCACAGCTCTGGCTGCTTCCCAAGCCACTCGTGCAACGACGTCGTGCCCGATTTCATCGCGCCGATTACGAGAAGGTCGGGCAGGCGTGACACGTCGTTTGGAGGCTATCGGGACGATTGCCTGCGCGAGGAAACCGTCCTAGGGTCGTTCCCCGTTACACGAAAAGGGTTCTGGGAAGCGCCCGGCTGACCGCCCTGGGGAGATCATATGAAGCGTTTATTGCTGACTGTCGTTGCCGTCCTCGGTCTTGCGGCCATGAGCATGAGCCCGGCAGACGCAGCCCTCAATCGCGTCGGCACGAACCAAGGCCCGGTTGACGGAGTCGACTGTCCGATCTACAGCGTTGCCGCGTCGGTTCAGAAGATGAACCTCACGGCGCAGCCGCTCAACCTCGGCTTCGGCGCGGCCATCGGTCACGACAAGGCTCCGGTACAGAGTTGTGCGTCCGAGCATCGTCTCGACGTGAAGTACTACCTGTTCCTGCTGCCGCCGCTCGGCCCGCGCACGCTGGTCTCGATCGGTCAAACGGACGCGTTCTGCGATGCGTGCACGTGTGTCCAGGGCTTCTCGAGCATCGTGGCCGCGCCCGGCATGTACCAGGTCGTCGCCGACTTCTACGTGGACTACGAGCTGGTCACTTCGGCGGCAACACCGTCGTTCCTGTACGTCCCGCTGCTGGCAACGCTGGCGCTTACGGACGTTCCGGAAATTCCGACTCTTCCCACGCTGCCTATCTAAGACAGCTCACCAAGAACAGCCGCTACGGCTGGGACGACTACTAGTCGTCCCAGCCGTAGTCGCGTAGGAACGCAGTTCCGTCGATCGCCCCCTGCACTTCGCGCGAAGCTCCGGCGTCCACGGCGCGTTGTGACGGGTCTTGTTTGGCGACTCGTACAGGATCGACAGCGCACGCGTTGAGATAGTCAGTCGGAGGGCTCCAAGCCGAGAAACGTGCACAGCGCACCGAGTTCGGCGTGCGGTTTTTCCAACAGGTCCTCGTGACGCAGGTTGAAAAACCGCGCCGCGCCGATGCGTCGTTCCAACGCCGCGTTGGTGGTCACGAGACGCACGTACAGATCCACGGCCTGCGGGAACGTGCCCTCGAAGGTCGACATGTTGTACAACGCCGCGCAGTTGTCGAAGGGGTTGCGCGTGACGTGCACGTACTTCACCGGGTCGCGCACCAGTTGCTCGAACCGCTCGAGCCAACCGGGGTGTTCCTCGAGGTGGGCGGTGGACGCGCCACCCTTCTTGTCACCGATCACGCGCAAACGCGTGAACGAACCTTGGTGGCTGCCGGGCACGTCGTAGTTGTGCACGTACGACTGCCGGCCGCGGGCGGAGAACTCGGCGTCGGACTGCAGGATCAACGCGTAGATCTGAGAGCGGCGAAAACCCAGCTGCATGTACCGCAACGCGTCGAGCTCGTCGGCCAGCACTGCCTCGGGGTGCGCGCTCACCAACGAGCCCACCAGGCTGTGGCCCGAGCGCGGGTAGCCCAAGAACATGCAGTAGGTCTCGACCTGCGAGAAGTCGGCGGCGCTGACGGCGACCGGCCGCGATCGAGCGGGCGTAGCGCACCGGCGTGGCCTTCCAGCGTCGCCACCGGCGACGCCACAGGCTGGCGCCGCGCTGATACGAAGTCACGGCGGGACTCTAGGGGGGCTAGTCGAAACGCTCGAATACCGCTAGAATCGCCAGCGCTACTACTGGGGCAATACTGGGGATTACGAGAGAGTTGGGGAATTGAGCATGAAAACACTGGCACGTGTAGGCGCGGCTGTTGTCGCGGCACTAGTTGGGGGCGGAATACTCGTCACGAGTTCGAACGCCGCCAGCCTGACGCGATACGACGACTTCAAGGCGGAAGGCACCGTTGGCGCCATCCGGACAGGCGTGAACAACTCGTTCGACATCGCGCCGCCGATCAACAACTTCGGCAACCAGGCGATCATGAACGGCGCCAACCCCGACGGGTCGCTCTCGATCCAAACCAAGTTCGACACCAAGTACTTCCGCTACGACTCGGTCAAGGCCAAGTACGTGGGCGGCACGTTCGCCGACACCGTTGTGTTGGGCGAGCCCGTGCGCGCCGCCGGGCGCTACACGCAGGTCGGCAGCAGTTACACCTTCACCGCCGACAAGGTGTGGCAGCCGCCCAAGACCACGGGTTCGGCGCCGCCCAACCCACCTTGTGACATCCCGCAGGACTTCCTGTTCAAGCGTCACTTCAACATCAAGGGCTCGGTCCACCAGACCGGCTACAACCTGACCAACCTCGGTATCTACAGCGACTTCTTCGGCTTCTCGCTGTTCCCGGTCACCGCGTCGGCTCCGGCCCACGCCGGCAACGTCATCGCGCACGACTCGGGAGTCATGGGCGCCAACGTGATCCTCACCGGCGAGCAGAACACCATCGCCGGTTACATCGCGCCGACCACGCGATATCGCAAGCAAAACCCGGACACGCTCAAGTGGGAAGAGTCCACCAAGGACGACACGATCATGCGCGGTGGACCGGTACAGGTCACGGGCCACTACGGCTGCATGTTCGCCGACTGGCGCTTCCTCGCCCAGAAGGTGTGGTAACCGGTTCCGGGTGCGCCCGCCGGCGGCAACGTCAAGTTCCGCGAACTCACCCAGAAGTCCGATAGCGGCGTCGCCAGCCCCGGCGCGGTCGACAACACCGCCTACACCGGCACCACCGTCGTCGGCGACGAGACCGCGGCGTTCGCGTCCACCGTTCGTGCTCACCGACGTCGACTGGTTCCAGAACACCGACGGCACGTGGACGTACTCGGGCAACTGGCAGTACACCAACAAGAGCGGCAACGGCACGCTCTTCGGGACCGCCAGCGGTACCTACAACGGCGGCGCGATCGACGGCGTCGCCATCCTTCTCGGCGGCACCGGCCCGTATACGGGTTATGAGGGTGTCGGCAACATCGCCGGCACCGGTCTTCCGGGCGCCGATGGCATCCCGAGCACCTTCGACGGTGTGTGGACGATCAACATCATGTAACTGACGCTCTTGCGAAAGCCGGGGTCTTGGGCGTTCGCCCAGGGCCCCGGCTTTTTCATTTCCAGGCGGACAGGTCGCGGCCGGTCATCTTTCCGAGCGCGTCGATGCCCGGTTGCAACTCGCTCATGAGTTCCGCGCGCAACCCCGGATCGAGCGGCTCGCGCTCGGCGGGTGCGCTGTTCATATTCAGCGCCCGCCGGCGAACGCGGCGGCGCGCGCCCGCGGGAATGACGGCCTTCGCGATCGTGGTGAGCGCTTTTGACGGCGCCAAAAGCCGCGGTTGCAGGCCGGGCAGGCGCGCCTTGAGCGTCTCGTTTTCGCGGGTGAGTTCCACGTCGACGTCAGTGGTGAGGCCCAGGAAGCGCAACACGGTGTCGAAGGTGGCGCGGGCGTCGTCGCGCAGATCGTCGTGCAGCACCACGAGCAACTGATCGGAGGCGAACCGCCGCTGAAAGCGCGCCAGTTGCGGCGCAAAGTCGACCACGCCGCGGTAGTCCAGCAACCAACGACCGCCGGCGTGGGTGCCCTCGTCGAGCGCGGCGGCGAAATCCGCCTCGGGCTGAAGACCGAGGTAGCGCACGAAGCCGTGCAGCGACTGCATCACCTCGAGCGGGTGCCGAAGCATGACGATGATGCGGGCGTCAGGCACGGCGGCGTGGATGCGTTCGGCCGCTTCCGCCGAACGCAGATAGACGACCGAGGCCTCGCCGCGCACACGATGTTCAGCTCCGCCGGCAAACAGCGCCGCGTAGTCGTCGGCGTCGCCGACCATGGGCTCGGCGAACTTCCACGGCAGGTCCGGAGCGAAGAATCCCGGCTCCTTGACTGCTGACATGAAGGCGTCTGGATGCGCGTCGAGGTAGCGGTACATCGAGGTGGTGCCGCACTTGGCGCCCCCGACGATGAACGCGTTGGCGATGGGCGCGGGCATGGCTGCAGTGCCGCGCACGCGTAACATCGCCCCGTGGCTCGTAACCGCCGCGTCGTCACGTGGCTGTTGGCCAAGACCAACCGCTCCCATCGCGTCGACCCGGACCTTCCCCTTCGCTACATCATCGGCCAGATCATGCGTACAGCCGGCGGCCTGACGCGCGGTCTCGTGCTGCACCGCAGCATGGCCGTGATCGGGCCGCGGACGAAGGTGCGCGGGGGCGGCCGCGTGCGCCTCGGCCGCTTCGCCGTGATCGGACGCGGCTGCACCATCGACGGCTACGGCCGCGACGGGGTCACCATCGGCGACACGTGTCGCATCGGCGACTACAGCCGGATCACGTCGACCTCGCACATGTCGCTCATGGGCCGGGGCTTCGCCATGGGCGAGGGCAGCGCGCTGGGTGACTACGCCCACGTGGGCTGCTCAGGCGGCGTCACGCTCGGGACCAACGTGATTTGCGGGCCCTACGTGTCGTTCCATTCGCAGAACCACGACTTCGACGACCTCACCGAAGACATCAAGCAGCAGGGCACGACCGAAGCGCCGATTGTGCTGCACGACAACGTGTGGGTAGGAACCAAGGCCACGTTCCTGGCCGGCGCCAACGTCGGCGAAGGGTGCGTCGTGGCCGCGGGTGCGGTGGTGCGAGGCACCTTCCCGGCCAACAGTGTGATCGCCGGGGTCCCGGCGAAAATCGTCTCGACGAGAGGAACGTAGGGTCGCGTCATGTTCATGCGCATCTTCGGCCGCTGGATCCGTCGGCTCCGCGTTGGTCGACTGCTCGACTGGTTTTGGTTCACGTGGGCGAAACTTCGGTCACCAGGCAACATCACCGCCGATGCCATCCCGACCATTGACTGGCCGTTCCGCCTGCAGGTGAAAAAGGGCGGTTCGATCCACATCGGCAAGGACGTGAAGTTCCGTTCAGGCTTCCATGCGTGGGTCGACGTCGGAGGTCACCTCGAGATCGCCGACAACGTGATGTTCAACATCCAGCCGTGGGTTGGCGTGGTGGAACGCATCGACATCGGCACGGAGTGCATGTTCGGGCCCCGGGTTGTCATCGTCGACAACAACCACCGGTTCGAGGATGCCGAAATGAAGATTTGGGAGCAGGGCAACGACTCGGATCCGGTGAAGATCGGCAACAACGTCTGGGTTGGTGCGATGTGCACCGTCACCAAGGACATCGGCGACGACTGCGTGATCGGTGCCAACTCGGTGGTCTCCAAAGCCATCCCCGCGCGTTCGGTTGCGGCCGGCGTACCCGCACACGTCGTGCGGTCGCGCGACGACGCTAAGGATTCCGGAAGCGACCCCGCACCACGGTCGTCAAAGCGGACCACTGCCAACGGAGCCGGGCGCACGCCCGCCGCGAAAAAAGCGCAGGCGCCGCGAGCAAAACGATCTTGACGGCCGCGCCCACGAAGCGGGCCATCTGAAGCCGCGGAATCACAGCGTCGCCGCGCATGCGACGCCAAAAGCGCGCCTCGCTGCGGAGCAACCGCTGCGCGTGCACGCTCGGGTCGCCGGTCGATCCCCCGCCTAGGTGCACCACCCGAGCGTCCGAGACGTAACGCACTCGCAGGCCGGCCTCGCGCGCCCGCCAGCACAGATCGACCTCCTCGACGTACATGTAGAACGCTTCGTCGAATCCGTGGGTGGCGGCGAAGCAATCGCTGGTGATGGCGAGACACGCTCCTTTTACCCAGTCGACGTCGTGGTCGTGGTCGTGGTCGACTTTGGCCATCCCGAGCTCGAACCGCAGCTGCCGCTTGGGAAACACACGCCGGACAATGTCGTTGAGCAGGAAGCTGCCGGAGATCACCGACAGCAGGGTGGGGAACGCCGCCGCTGAGGTCTGATGTGAGCCGTCGGCGAACACCAGGCGCGGCCCCGCGATCCCCACGCCGGTTTCGCTGCAGGCGGCGGCCAATCGTTCCATCGCGCCAGGCGTGAAACGGGCATCGCTGTTGAGCACGATGCGCACGTGACCGCTGGCCGCGCGCAGCCCGCGGTTGGACGTGGCGCCGAAGCCGAGATTCTTGGGGTTGCGCATCGGCCGGCGCGCGGGAACGCCGCTTCGACATACTCGGGCGCACCGTCGGTGGACCCGTCGTCGACGACGATCAATTCGGCGTCGGGCGGCACCGAAGCCAGGCACTCGTCGATGACGTCGCGGCCGTTGTAGAGCGGCACGATTACCGAAACGCTCACGCCAGCACCTTGTCGTACACGGCGACCACGCCGTCGAGCGTGCGCTCGATCGCGAACCGCTCGCGTACGTCGTCGGGCGGCGGCGTCGCCGAGACGGCGCGCCAGCGCGGGGACCTCCAACAGGCGCTGAATCGCATCGGAGAGCGCGGCGGCGTCGTTGGGCGCGACCAGCAATCCCGTCTCGTCGCGGCGGATGATTTCCGCGGGCCGCCGCCGTCGGTGGCGATGCACGGCGTGGCCTGGGCCATCGCCTCGATCAACGCCAACCCAAACGGCTCAGGACGGATCGAAGGCAGCACGAACACCTCGCTGCGCTCGAACAGGTCGTCGACGTCCTCGACGAACCCGACGAGTTCGACCGAGTCGGCCACGCCGGCGTCGGCGATGAGCCTTCGTGAGCCGGTCCAAGTGGGCGTCGCCGCCCGGAAACACGTCGCCGGCGATGCGCGCGTGCACGGCCACGCCTCGCCCGCGCAAGATACGACCGCTTCCACGAGCACGTCTTGGCCCTTCCACTCGTTGATCCGTCCTGTCATCACGACCGTCCCGGGCGCAGGGTCGGCGCGGCGGCGCGGCGCGGAACGTGAGGCCGTTGTGCACGACGGTGATCCGGTCCGTGCCGCCGAGGCCGTCGAACTGCGCGGCCACATCCTCGCTGTTGGCGATGATCGCCGTGGCCCAACCGCGCGATCAGCCGACCGTAGCGGTTCCACGCCGCGGGCTGTGGGCCCACCACTCGCGCACGTGGACCACCAAAGGTCGACCGGCCAACATCGCACCGATCAGCGCGCCCACCATCGATGACGTGTTGAGGTGCACGACGTCGGCGCGGCGCGCCAGCCGTCGTACCTGCCACACCGAGCGCGGCAAGAGCCACATCCCGTACACAAGCCACCCCAATGTGCCGTAGACGAGGCGAGGCGTGCCCGGTTGCCGCGCGCGATCCGAACGCCGGCGGCGCGGAGGTCGTCGGCCAACGGGCCGTCTTCGGAAAGCGCGACCGTGACGTCATAGCCGCGGGCGCGAAGCCCGCGCGCCAGTTCGAACGACGACCGGTCCGAGCCGTAACGCTGCGACGTGCCTTGTACCAGCAGGACGCGGGTCATCGGTTGTGGATCAGCGACCCGGTCATGTCGCGGAGTTCTTTGAGCGTTATCGACCGCGTGGCCAGCAACGCGATCGGCGTGCACACCGCCAGGAGCAGCAACTCGGGCACGACGTCGATGCGCAAGAGACTGAGCAGCCCCAGCAGCGCCGCCGCCGCGATCGCCGGGCGCACGCACCCGCGCAACGGCCCGGTGAACGCGTCGCGCACGTCAGGCAGGAACAGCGCGAAGGCAAACGGTGAGGCGTAGGAGATCAGCGACGACCACGCCGCGCCGATTCCGCCGTAGCGGGGCAACAACCAGATGTTCAGGCCGACGTTCACTACCGCCGCGACCAGCGCCAGCAGGGAGAGGTAGTTCGCCTTATGGCGCGCGATGAGGATGGGTCGGGCGAGCACCCAGCTGGATGCGAAGAAGTGCGCCCATACCAACACGGCCAGCACGTCGCCGTCGGATCGGAACCGCCGGCCGAACACGACGCCCAGCAGCGGACCACCGGCGATCGTGGCGCCCACTGCGAGCGGCAGCAATACCACCGCCAGGTAGCGCACCGCCGTCTCGGCGACGCGCCGCAGGCGCTCGCGCTGGTAGGCCTCGAGGTGGGAGAAGGTTGGCAACGCGATCGATCCCACTGCCACCGCGAGAAAGCTCACCGAGCTGACCATGCGCACCGCCGCCGCGTACCCACCGAGCTGGCCCCGTTCGCCGACCACGCCGAGCACGAGTTGGTCGCTGCGGGTGTAGATGATGACGGCGAAGGTCGAAAGGGCAACGGGAAGCCCGGCGCGCAGGAGGTACCGCGCCGTGTCGCGACTGAACCGGAATTTGTACGGCAGCCGTCGGCGCAAGAACGGATAGGCCACCGCCGACGTGGTCAGCCGCGCCGCGACGGCGAAGGTGACCAACACCAACACCGACGCGTCGTTGAGCGCGGCGATGATCAACACGGTGCCGGTCGCAAGCGCGCTGATCGTCGTGACGATCTCAGGTCCCAGGGCGCGGATGCGTGCCCGCAACGCCAACCCGACGGTGCCCGGCACACCGGCGAACATGCCGAGCGCGACCACCAACGCGGGACCACGGAACTCCGGCTTCGCAAACGACGCGCCGACGGCGAGCAAGAAGGTCGCCGCGAACAGCGCCCCTTTGATTGCCATTGCCGTGCCGACGAGTTGGCCGTGCTCGCTCTCGTCTCGCTGGTTGACCTCACGGGTGACCACGAAGTCCACGCCGGCGTCACTGAAGGTCTCGAAGAACACGCCGAACGCGAGCGCCCACGCGTACTCGTCGAACTCACCCTCGCTGAGCTTGCGGGCGAGGATGGCGACGAAGACCAGGTTGATGGCCTGTTGCGAGAGCGTCCCTGCGATCACGGTGGCGCCGCCGCGCAGCAGGCGGTGGCGCCCGAAGTTCGATTCGGGGGGTGACGACACCGTCAGCCCTCCAGGATCGTCAGCGGCAGAAGTCAACCGCGTCGCTTGCGCAGCGCGTCGGCGATGACCGGGGGGAGCCAACGCTTCAGCGCCTCGCGTCCGTCGGAGGATTCGCGGCGCCACGCTTCACCGGGGCGAGGCTTGAACAGCGTCGTGTGCGACGGCCGGCTAGCTCCTCGGGAGGCCGACCGTTCGTGTAGTAGTACAGCGCCAGCGAGCGGCGCGTTCGGCCCTCGGGGCAGGTCAGCGGATCGGGATGGCCGTGCATCGCGAAGTCCGTCGTGTTGAAGATCACGACCGGTCGAACACCGGAAGGATCCTGTCGCCGAGCACCTTCATGTCGCGGTTCCACAGTTCGAGGTGGCCGCCATAGTCCTCCTCCCAGTCCTTGTTCAAGTAGAGGAGCAGGTTGATGCGCCGGTCGAGGAGCAGCTTTTGGTGCCAGTTGAAGTCGGCGTGCACCTTGAGGTGGCCGCCGCGTTGAATCTGGTGCAGCCCACCGCCGTAAAAATGCGGGTCGGGGATGAGACCCTCGATACCGGTGAGACGCTTCGAGGAACTCGACGAACACCGACGAGTTGAACTGGCCCAGCAGGTGGCGGGTGAATGGACCGAGCTGCGTGTCGTCGCGGGTGGCGAGCTTGACCTCACTGTCGGTCGTGTACGACTTCCACTCGATGGCATCGGGGTCGGGGAATTCGGCGAGCACTTCCTCGACTACGACTTCGGGCATGAAGTTGTCGATGACGCAGTGCGGGAACGGTTCGGCGTTGCGGTACGTGTCGGCGTGCGCGTCGGCGATCTTGGCGAGCGTTTGCCGCTCGAAGTAGAAGGGCGTCGATCGTCGGCACGGCGGGCAAGGTTACGACGTCGGCTCACCGACAAGACCACACGCGCGAAAGAGTTCTTCGGCGACGAGCGTCCACGGACGGGTTGCGCCCGGCGCGGCGCGCCGCCCGGCGCTCAGGTGCGCCGTGCTCGGCGGCGCGCGGCAACGGCGCGGCCTCGAACTCGGCCGGGTCGCCGGCGACCAGCACCGCGTCACCGAGTTCTTCGGTGGCGCCGTTAGCGGTTGACACTGATGGCCAGGCCGGCGGCCAGGTACTGCGGGATTTTCAGCGGATACGACTTCCGGTTGAACGCGTCGTCGACGATAGGGCGCGATGCCCACGTCAAGCGCCGCGAGATACGCCGGCAGCGGTCGGGTCCCTTTTCCCCGAGCATGACCACATTGGGAGGAGCCAGCAAGCGTCCGGCAGCGTCGTCGACGCTCGGGTGACTGCCGTAGGTGCCGCCGATGATCACGAGCGTGCCGCTCCCGGTGCCGCGCAACGCCGCCTCGAGTAAGCCGGGTCGATGCGCGAGTTGATGCCGCCGACGTAGCCCACGAACGGGCGCGGGCGGTTGACGAGTTCGGCGGGCAGTTCGGGGGCGGCGGTGAAGAAGCTCTCGTCGCAGCCATGAGGCAGGTAGTGCGCGTCCACACCGCGCTCGGCGAACTGGCGCACGAGGCCGAGACTGCACGCCACGACCACGTCGGCCTTTTCGATCAGTTCGCGTCTCCCAACTGCGCGCCGAACCGCCGAGGCCCTCGGGCACATCTTCGAGGCTGTCGGTGGCATAAAAGACGCGCACCCCGCCGAGCTGACCGAACACGGCGCGCGACTCGAGCGAGAACGCGATCGTGATATCCGGGTCGGGCATGAGGTGGTTGATGCCCCGGCGCAACAGTGCGGCGTTGACGCGCTGTCCGGCGGCGCTGTTCTGGCCGGGCACGACGCGCGGTTGCCACGTCGCGTACGCCCGGCGCGGGCGAGCGCAACGACGGACCGATTAGGTCACGCCAGCGTTGCGGTTGTCGAATGACCGACAGCGGGCTTACCGGCGGCTCGACGTAGCCCACCTCGTGACCCTGCCGGCCCATCGCCAGGGCGAGGAACTGTTTGCTCCTCCGGAACGAGCCGAAAGAGGCGGGTGAGAGAAAGAGCACCTTCACGGGCCACGCAGCGTACGCAACGGTCGCGGGTATGGTCGCCGACCGTGCCGGCGCCTTCCGTTCTCCGACGCGCCCGGCGCTGGGCGCGCAACCGAGCCGTGCTGCGGGCCGCGGACGTTGTGGTGGTGTCGTTCCCGAAAGCGGGACGCACATGGCTACGCATGCTCGTGGGCCAAGCCATCGCCCACCGCTTCGGGATGACGAACGAATCGATCGACACGATCGTGCAAGTCACGCCGCTCACGGTCGGGCGCGCCGACATCCCGACGATCGTGTTCACCCACGACCGCAACCCCCAGGGCGCCACGCCTGAAGAGATCCTGCGTCGACCGACCCGCGGCTATCGGCGCGCCAAGGTGGTCCTCTTGGCGCGCGACCCCCGCGACGTTGTGGTGTCGCTGTACTTCCAGAAGGCCAAGCGCAAGAACCTGCAAGATGACCCGATCGAGCGGCGGCCGATCGGCGAATTCATTCGTGCCGAGCGCGGCGGGCTGCGCAGCGTGATCGCGTTCTACCAACACTGGTTGGCGCGCAAGGGCAACGCCGGCGACGTGCTGCTTGTTCGTTATGAGGATCTGCATCGCGATCCGCACGGAGTGCTGCGCGAGGTTCTGACGTTTGCCGGAATCGACGGCACCGACGACGCGACGATCGACGCGAGTGTCGAGGCGGCGCGTTTCGAAAACATGCGCAAGCTCGAGCAGTCCGGCCAGTTCAAGAGCGAGGCGCTCACACCGGGAAACGACGAGGACCCCGAATCGTTCAAAACGCGCCGGGGCAAAGTGGGTGGTTACCACGACTACGTGACGCCCGAGGACGAGGCCTGGATGGCGGCCGAAGTGGCGGTTTTGCCCAGCGAATTCGGGTACGACCAATCCAAGCATTGAACTGTTCGTCGCCGTTTCGTAACCGAAACGCCGCAAAACGCTCGTACAATCTGGGAGACGCACTGGGGGCGTCGGCATTTCAGGAAGCGAAACGTAGGTTTCTACGTTTTTGTGCGTTTCCTTTTCGGCATCACCGTCGTGCGTGTCTTGAAAAAGCAGGATTCGGCGGGGCGGCAACGAACAGTTCTTAGGCGACCCGGGGGCAGGGCTCGTCGTCTATCGGCGACACACGCACAATTGACGGAGGAACCCCCAGTCCATGACGACCGGTGCACGCACTTTGAGGCGGTTTGGCTCGCAGCCAACCGCGTCAGCCGCGCCTATCGCCGGGTTGCTGTTGGCTCTGCTCGCGCCGCGCTACGGCGTGCTGGCGGGCGTCACTGCGTTTTTCCTTCTGGTCTTCGGTCCGCGTTTCGGCACGTTCCCGCATCGGGCCCGCGTGGCGATCTCGCGGATGGCCGTGGCCGTACTCGGCTTCAGCCTGGTGTGGCCGCCGGTTGAGGACTGGGCCTGGGCCGGCGGCATAGCCATTGCCGGTGGCCTCGCGATCGCCGGTCTCGTCGAACTCGCGCGCAGCCGCAGCAACGGCGACGTGATGACCGCGGGCGAACCCACCCTCCTCGTCGGCGAACCCGACGCGGTACGCGACGCCGCGATGTTGTTCGCGGCCTACGGCTCGCACAACGTTCGTCCGGTCGCCACTGCCACGCCCGACGGGTTCCTGCCGACGGTGCTCCCGGGCGGCAGCATCGAGAACCTCACCGCACTGATCGCGCAGTTCGGCGTCACGCACGTCCTCGACGTGTCGGGTTCGGTGTCCACAAGCTCGAGCTGGTGCTCGGCCGCGAGCGCCCGATCGGCGTGCGCATCTCCGCGATGCCGCCGCTCGCCGAGATCCTCACCGGTGACGTCGAGGTCATCAACGTGCGGGGCCTGCCGTTCGTGACGCTGGCGCCGCGCCGTCTCCCGCACGGTCCCGCCTGGGCCGCCAAGCGGGCTTTCGACTACGTCGCCGCCACGGCCGCCCTCGTCGCTGACATTGCCGGTGATGGCGCTGGCCGCGATCGCGGTGCGCCTCGACAGCCCCGGCCCGGTCTTCTTCCGCCAGCAACGCGTTGGCCGCAACGGTCGCCTGTTCGAGGTCTGGAAGTTCCGTTCGATGGTCCAGGACGCCGAGTCGCAGCTCGCCGATCCTGCTGCACCGCAACGAGGCCGCGGGCGCCTACTTCAAGCTCGAGAACGACCCCCGCGTCACGCGCGTCGGCAAGTGGCTGCGCCGCCTGTCGATCGACGAGTTGCCGCAGCTGATCAACGTGGTGCGCGGCGAGATGAGCCTGGTCGGTCCCCGCCCGTTCCTGCCGTCCGAGCTGGCCGCCGATCCCGAAGCATTCGAGTGGCGGCTGCCGTTCCTGCCCGGCATCACGGGCGTGTGGCAGATCGCCGGCCGTTCATGGCTGCCGCGTCTCGAGGGCCTGCGCATGGACCTCTCCTACGTCGAGCATTGGAGCCTCTGGCTCGACATCCGCATCCTGTTCCGCACGATGTCGGTGGCCCTGCGCAACGAGCGTCGTCCGCGCATCGAGAGACATCGAGCTGGCTCGACACGCGCTCGACCGGCCGAAGTACCTCGGCCTCGTCGAGGGCGACAACCTGCGCCCGTCGTCGGTGCCGGTGGACGTCAGCGTCGTCATCGTCACCCACGAGTCGGCCAAGGACATCGAGGCGTGTCTCAGCAGCCTGCTCCTGGTTCGACGATACGTCCTCGCGGGAAATCATCGTCGTCGACAACGCATCGTCCGACGGCACCGCCGATCATCATCGACGACATGGGCTAACAACGTCCGCCTCATCCGCAAGCGCAGCCGGGACGGGTTCTCGGTCAACACGAACATCGGCGCGGTCGCCAGCTCCGGTCGCCACGTGATGCTGCTCAACCCCGACACACGCGTCTTCGACGGCGACGGTCGACAAGCTCGTCAACTACCTCGACACCAACAGTCCGAGGTCGGCGCGGTCGGTCCCCGGCTCGTGTATCCCGACGGCACGCTGCAGTGGTCGGCCCGGCGGTTCCCACGGCTGCTGGCCACGTTCGATGCGTCGCACGCCGCTACGTCTCTGGTGCGCGACACACAGCGATCCGTCATCACATGATGGCGGACGACCAGAGACTCCCCGGTCGACGTCGACTGGTTGCTCGGCGCCGCACTCGCCGTGCGCGGCCGGGCGTTTGCCGAGCTCGGTGGCTTCGACGACGGCTTCCGTCTCTACTGCGAAGACATCGACCTGTGCTGGCGGCTGCAGAACTCGGCTGGAGGGTGCAGTACCTGCCCACCGCCTCGGTCGAACACGACCTTGGCGAACTGACCTCGAAGCGATTCTTCACGGTGCGCCAGTTGTGGCACTTCCGCAGCATGGCCCGGTTCATGCGGATCCACGGCTTCCGTCGCCCTTCGGTGGACGGCACGCCGCGGCGCCTCGTCGGCGTTGCGAACGCAGCCCGCGCGCGCATCGTCCGCGAGCCGCGCGCCAGCTAACCCTTCAGGCGCCGCTTCGTCCGCTTGGCCAGCTTGGCCAGACCGGGCGCGCGCTGCTCGAGGAAGTTGCGCACGATCACATTTTTCGATTCGTTGGTCGCGCGCAAGCGCTCACCCAGAGGCAGGAACGAGAAGTCCGGGTACGCGCGGTTGGCGCGCTGGTAGCGCCAGAAGTCGCCGGGCTCGGGCTCCGCCGTCTTGCGGAACACCGCCGCGCGCGAATCGACGATCTCGACGAACTCCCAGTTGTCGAGTTCGTGCATGAGGTCGAACACGCCGACGACCGCCGGAATGGGCACGTCGTCAAGGATCATCAGTCCACCGACCGTGAGTCGTTGCTGGCCGTAGTGCCAGTCGACCGCGGGAATCGGATACGAGTGGGCGCCGTCGACGAACACCACGTCGAAGCGATCGTCGAGTGGCAGCGTCGGGAGAATGCTGTCGCTCGTCGCCGCGATCATCGTGACCGCCGACATGTCGATGTCGATTGTCTTCGCGTAGGCGGCGATCGCCGCGTGCTCCGCCGCCATCGGACTCACGGCAGTGTGACGGGCGCCGCGTGACGCGAACACGACGGTCGAGGCTCCCGCGCCGGTCTCGAGCGTGTGGTTGCCGGGCTCCACGACGCGGTCGATCAGGTCGAGCGTGCCCCGGGTCGCCGACCAACTCACGGTGCCCTTCCCGTGGAAGTTCGGGCGCTCGGTCATCAGGCGATCGACGAGTTGGCTGCTCGGCATCAGTGGGCGGTTCCGGCCGCGAGAGCTGTCGGCACGGCGCGGGTGCGCGCCGCGGCCAGTTCGCCGACGGCGACGTCGACGAGCGGCATGCCGTTGGTGGCGCTGACGAAGAGACGGTCGCCGGCGCACGCGCCGAGGTGGACGAAGGGCAGCGCCGAATCTTCGAGGCGATCTTCGAAGGCTTGCAAGTGCTCGTTGTCGACCACCAGCAGCACCCGTGACGACGCTTCGCTGAACAACTCGCCGTGCCCGTCGATGCCGTCGACCTGCGCGCCGCAGGCGCCGATGATCGCCATCTCGGCCAGGGCGAGCGCGAGGCCGCCGTCGGCCACGTCGTGGGCGCCGGCCACGAGGCCATCGGCCACGACGGCCCGCACGAACTCCAGCAGCTCGAGGTGCAGTTCGAGATCGAGAGGGGGTAACTCGCCCCCGACGTGACCATGCTTTTCCCGCGCCCACTTCGACGCGGTGAGCACGGTGCTGCGGGGTCCGACGAGCACGAGACGCGTGTGTGACACCAAGCCCGACCCAGGCGGGCGTCGCTCAAGCGTCTCGATCAGGCCGATGGTGCCTATGACCGGCGTCGGGTCGATGTTGGCGCCGCGGCTCTCGTTGTAAAAGCTGACGTTGCCGCCCACGACCGGCGTCTTCAGCGCCCGGCAGGCCTCGCCCATGCCGTCGATCGTCTCGGAGAACTGCCACATCACTTCGGGGTGTTCGGGATTGCCGAAATTCAGGCAGTTGACGACGGCTTTGGGTTCGGCGCCGACGCAGGCGATGTTGAGCGTGCTTTCCGCCACGACCATCGCTACCCCTTGGCGCGGGTCGGCCGCGCACCAGCGGTGGTTGCCGTCGGTGGTGACCGCCATGCCCCGGGTGCCGCTGGTGGGAACGCCCGGCGCGGCCAGGCGCAGCACCGCCGCGTCGGCGCCGGGACCGGAGACGGTGTTGAGAAACAGCATGTGGTCGTACTGCCGATACGCCCACGCGGGGTCGTACAGCATGGCCATGAGGTCGGCGGTGGCGTCGTCGGGCGCGGGCAGCTTCGCGGGGTCGTCGGCGAGGCGCGCCGCGCGGTCGGCGGGCTCGGCCATCGGACGGTTGTGCAGCGGCGCGTCCTCCGTAAGCGAACCGCTGGGCATGTCGGCTTCGACCGCACCGTCGAGCGACGACAGGATGCGTAGCCGGCCCGAGCTCGTAACGGTACCGATCACCGCGTGGCGCACCTCCCATTTGTCGGCGATTCCGAGCACGGTGTCGAGGTTCTCGGGCGTGACGAAGGCGAGCATGCGTTCCTGGCTCTCGCTCGTCATCACTTCGAACGGTTCCATGTTCGGCTCGCGCCGCGGGATCTGATCGAGGTAGACGTCAAGACCGAGCCCAGCATTGGCGCTGGTCTCCGATGTCGCACCCGTCAGTCCGGCGGCACCGAGGTCCTGAATGCCCACGACCAGCCCGCGGCGGATCAGCTCCAGGCACGCTTCGATGAGCCGCTTCTCTTCGAAGGGGTCGCCCACCTGCACGCTCGGCCGCTTCGCTTCTTCTTCTTCCGCCGTGCCGAAGCCCGCGCTCGGCGAGCACCGACGCGCCGCCGATGCCGTCGCGCCCCGTCGAGCTACCGAGTAGCACCGCGAGGTTGCCGACCCCGCTGGCGGTGGCGAGCACGAGATCGTCCTTGGGCAACAGGCCCACGCACATCACGTTGACGAGCGGGTTCTCCGCGTAGGTCGGGTCGAAGACGAGCTCGCCGCCCACCGTCGGCACACCCACCGCGTTGCCGTAACCCGACACGCCCGCGACCACGCCTTCACAGATCCACCGGTTGCGCGGCTCGTCAAGCGTGCCGAAGCGCAACGGGTCGAGCACGGCGACGGGCGCGCGCCCATCGTGAAGATGTCGCGCAGGATGCCGCCGACGCCGGTGGCCGCGCCTTGATAAGGCTCGACCGCCGACGGGTGATTGTGGCTCTCGATACGCAATGCGATCGCGACGCCGTCGCCGCCGTCGATCACGCCGGCGTTCTCGCCGGGACCGCAGATGACCCACGGTGCTTCGGTCGGCAGGCGACGGAGGTGCACCTTGCTCGACTTGTACGAGCAGTGCTCGCTCCACATCACCGAATACATGGACAACTCGAGACGATTCGGTTCGCGCCCCAGGATCTTCGTGATCGACTCCAGTTCGTCGTCAGTCAGCCCCAGGGCCCGGTGCAAAGGCTCCGCGTCCATGTGCCCGCAAACGTAGTTGCCGCCGCGCGCGGACTAAGTACGAGCGAGCGAACGGAATTACCCCGTACGCGAAAGGTGGGCGGCCCGCCCGGGGCCGCCCACCTTTCTTGAACCGCCCGTGGGGCTACGGAGCGGAGGGGTTACAACCAGGTGTGACGGGAGTGCCGCTGTAGGGGCCACCTTCGTCGCCGCAGTCGAAGCTGCCGCCACCGGTGATCCCTGCGTAACCATCAGCCGGATCCGGGTTCGATGCATCGCCATCACCGACTACGACGTAGCCGGCGTCGTTGACGCCGAGACATCCACCCGGCACGCACACGGGCGCCGCGTGCGCGGTGCTCATGTGGCCGATACCTGCCGACGCCAGCGCGACAGCGCCCAGAAAGAGAAGCTTCTTCAACAATTTCTCCTCAGCTTTATTGAGGCCCCCCAGCGGACCTCGGGTCACACCATAAATCGCGCTCGCCCATATCCGACGAAGTATCTCTAATACGGATAAATCGGACAGAGCCATTCATGCGAACGTCAGGGCCACGCGCCGGGCGGGGTCGTCGTCGACGGTGACATCCGCGCTCCATCGCGTCGGCGCGGCGTCGGTCCGCGGGTAGGAGAAGTAGCCGTAGGCGGTCACCAGCGCGCCCGACTTCGATGCGTTGCTGAAGCCGCTGCCGGCGAGGCGGTCCTTGGTGAAGCGGAGGTGGACCTCCTTGTCCGCGGTAATCGCGACGATCACGACCGTCGCGTTCGCGAAGCGGACGGCGCCGGCGAGGCGCAGGCTGACGTCGTCGTTCACGGCCTGCACGTCACCCGACGGGCTGTACTGCACCGGCGCGCCATCCCAGACCATCTCGGTCAGCAGCCATGACTCGCCGCGCCGGCGCACGCCGACGTCGCCGATGACGACCGACGCGGTGCGCTTCTCGCCGCTGTCGAGTGTGGTTGTCTGGCGCAGCACCGCGCGCCCGACGAAGGTCACGCGGTCGGACGTGACGGCGTCGACGCGGTAGTCGCGCTCGGTGTAGGCGAAGCTCGACGACGCGCCGGCCTTCTCGTTGCTCGCCTTGAGGATGCTGCGTACGAAGGCGAGCAAACGCGGCCCCTCCGTCGATGCTTCCATCGCCGCCGTGTAGCTCTCGGTTTCGAGGCCGTCGAGGTATTGGTCGAGCGCGGCCTGCGCGTCCGCGGTGATCGGCGCCGACTCTGATGGACGCACCGTTGTTGTCGTCGTCGCCGTCGCCGGTGCCGCGCTGGCCACCGGCAACGGTCGTTGTTGCCGTCACCGCGACCTCGCGCCGGGTCGTCGGTGAACTCGCCACCGACACGGAGGTTGTGCCGTCGGCATTGCGAACCACGGTGGCGCCGGGCTCGAGCGTCGTCGTCGTGGTCTCGGTCGGATCGGGCAGGTCGGTCGCGGCGACTGCGTCCGACGTCCCGACGCGACCGACTGCCCCCACGTCGACCGCGACGTCTTGGCTGGTGGTGCACGCGGCCGTCAACACGGCGAGCGCCGCGACTAGCGCGACCGTCAGACGCGAATGTGGACGGCCTCCGGTTCGGGAGACCGTCCACATTTGCGTGTTGTGATTCGAGCTAGACGAGCTGGTTGCCGTTGACGCAAACGCTCGGGGTCGCGGTGGCGCGGCCTTCGAGCGCGACATCGGTGCTCGAGCCCTGCGCGTGACTCGGGCTGGCCTCGATGTAGCCGTGGCTGCCCATGGTGCCGTAGGTGGTGCCGTCGGAGTAGACGACGCCGCCATCAACAGTGGGGGTCACGACTGCGCCTGGCGTTGGACCGGTGTTACACGTGGCGGCCGTGGCCGAGGACGAGCTAAAGCCGAGCGCCCCGACAAAGCCGACCGCCGCGACGGCAGCAAGCAATTGCTTTTTCAATGTGTCTCCTTAGTTGGGTTCCCCAGATAACCCGTCCCCCAGGCGGACAGATTTGTACCAGATTCGGGGGGTTTGAGCACGATGGTTGCGTTCTTCGAGTTTTTGCGTCGTAATTTGCACCTATGAGTCCCCGTCCCAAAGGCAGTGGCGCACCGATGACCGAGGCGCATAAGGCGGCGCTCGCGGCCGGTCGGGCGCAGGGAAAAGCCGTGCGGGACTATCTCGAAGCGCTCGAGAGCACAAAGCCGAAGCGGGGCCGGCCGCGCACCGCCGAGATGATTCAATCCCAGCTCGAAGCGATCCCCCAGGCACTCGATGAGGCCGACCCGGTCGGGCGGTTGCAGCTCATCCAGCGACGTCTCGACCTGCAGGCCGCGCTCGAAGCGATGTCGGCTCCCGCGGTCGACATCGACGCCCTCGAAGAAGCCTTCGTGAGGGTGGCCGCCACCTACGGCAAGGCCAAAGGCATCAGCTACGCCGCGTGGCGAGAGATCGGCGTCGACTCAGCGGTTTTGAAGAAGGCCGGCATCGGCCGAAGCCAGTAGCGCCTGCAACAGCACGAGTCCGTCGACGCTTCCGAGCAGCGCGTGGCTGGCCCTCTCGGGATGCGGCATCAGACCGACCACGTTGCCGGCGGTATTGCACACACCGGCGATGCTGTCGACGGAACCATTCGGGTTGTCGACATATCGCACCACGACTTGATCGTTGGCGCGAATCTCGGCCAGCGTTTCCGGCTCGACGGTGTAATTGCCTTCGAAATGATTGATCGGAATACGCAGTTCGGTGCCGATCGCAACACCGTTGGTCAGCACGCTGCGGTTGTTCTCAACCCGCAGCGTCACTTCTTGGCAAAGAAACGACAGACCGGCGTTC
Source organism: uncultured Actinomycetes bacterium (assembly GCA_963769985.1). Lineage (GTDB taxonomy): Bacteria > Actinomycetota > Acidimicrobiia > Acidimicrobiales > JACCXE01 > JACCXE01. Next base: position 57,593 of record CAVYNR010000010.1, read on the forward strand.
TTCTGCAACGCGCCGGGGAGCAGTCCAGCTTCGGTCAACACCTGAAAGCCGTTGCACACGCCTATCACCGGCATGCCCTCGGCCGCGGCCTTGCTGACGGCTTCCATCACCGGAGAGAAGCGCGCGATCGCGCCAGGTCGTAGGTAGTCGCCGTGGGCGAAACCGCCGGCGATCACTACCGCATCAACGCGCTGCAGCGTGGTTTCGCTGTGCCACACCAATTCGGCAGTGCCGCCGGCGCGTTCAACCGCGGTGACCACGTCGTGCTCGCAGTTGGTGCCGGGAAATACGACGACGCCGACGTTGCTCACGTAGTCACGGTTTCTGTCAGCGTGACCACGGAGTCCTCGATGACAGGATTGGTCAAGAAGCGCGCGCACAGTTCCTCAACCCGTGCGTCGCGCCACCCCTTCGTCGGCCGCCTCGATCGACAGGCGGATCGCTTTGCCGATGTGCACGCGCGACACGTCGGTAAAGCCGAGGGTGGGCAACGACTTCTCCACCGTCTGGCCCGCCGGATCCGAGATGCCCGCGCGCAGCTTCACTTCCACCAGCACGTCGAAGGTCATGAGCCGACTCCGTACCAATCATCGAAGGAAAGACCGGTGATGATCTCGTAGGCCTCGACGTAGCGCGCCCGCGTCTCGGCGACCACGTCGTCGGTGACCGGCGGGGGCGGCGGCTCCTTGTTCCAGCCCGTCGCCGCCAGCAGGTCGCGTACCGGCTGCTTGTCGAAGCTCGGCGGCGTGATGCCCGGCTTCCATTCGTCGACGGGCCAAAAGCGCGACGAGTCAGGCGTGAGTACTTCGTCGCACAGCGCGAGTTCGCCGTCGATCCAGCCGAGTTCGAACTTCGTGTCGGCGATGATGATGCCGCGCGCGGCTGCTTGTTCGGACGCGCGCACGTAGGCGGTGAGCGACAGCTCGCGCGCCCGTTCGGCGTGCTCGCGCCCGATGAGGTTGGCGGCCTCGTCGAAGGTGATGTTGATGTCGTGGTCGCCGATTTCCGCCTTGGTCGACGGCGTGAACACCGGCTCGGGCAACTTCTCGGACTCCTGCATGCCCGCGGGCATCGCCGCGCCGTGCATCGTGCCGTTCTTCTTGTACTCGGACCACGCGCTGCCGGTGATGTAGCCGCGCACGATGCACTCGACGCTCAACATGTCGGCCTTGCGCACGAGCATCGCCCGGCCGGCGTCGTCGGGTTCGAGCTCGACACCGGCGGCCGCCATCTCGGCCGGGTCGCAGGTGATCATGTGGCTGGGTGCCAAGTCAGCGAGTTCGGTCAACCAGTACTGCGTCATGCCGGTGAGGATGCGGCCCTTGTCGGGCACGGTCTCGTTGAGCACCACGTCGAACACCGACAGCCGGTCCGACGCGACAAACAAGAACTTGCCGTCGCCGACGGCGTAGATGTCGCGGACTTTGCCGGAATAGACGGGCGTGCGTGCCATTACTTGAGTGCCTCCAAGGCGTCGAAGGTGCGGTCGATGTGGCGGAGCGAACGGGTGAGGTCAAACGCCTCGTCGAGGACGTCCTGGCCGACGCCGGCGTTGGCGAGGTCCTCGTCGTCTTCGAGCAGGGCGCGGAACGGCGTGCGGGTTTCCCACGCCTTCATGGCGTTGCGCTGCACGATGCGGTATGCCTCGTCGCGCTTCATGCCCGACGCCACCAGGGCGAGCAAGACCGGCTGGCTGAACACGAGGCCGTAGGACGCGTCGAGGTTCTCGAGCATGCGCTGTTCGTTGACCACGAGGTTGGCCACGAGGTCGGTGGCGCGGGCGAGGGCGTAGTCGGTGAGGATCGCGGCGTCGGCGAGGATGATGCGCTCCACCGACGAGTGGCTGATGTCGCGCTCGTGCCACAACGCGACGTCTTCGAGACCGGGACCGATGTAGCTGCGCATCACGCGGGCAAGGCCGGTGAGGTTCTCGCTCTTGATCGGGTTGCGCTTGTGGGGCATCGCGCTCGAACCCTTTTGCCCGACGCGGAACGCCTCGTTCGCCTCGCCCACCTCGGTGCGCTGCAAATGACGGACTTCGGTGGCAACGAGTTCGAGCGTGGCGCCGATCGTGGCGACGGCGTAGAGGAACTCGGCGTGGCGGTCGCGGGCAATCACCTGCGTCGAGGGCACCGGCGTGAGCCCGAGCGCGCCGCACACGTGTTCCTCGACCGCCGGGTCGATGTTGCTGTAGGTGCCGACCGGCCCGGACAGCCGACCGACCGCGATCGACGCGCGCGCCGCTTCGAGGCGCGTGCGGTCGCGATCGGCCTGCAGCGCCCACAGCGCCACCTTGGCGCCGAATGTCGTGGGCTCGGCGTGGATGCCATGGGTGCGTCCGACCGTCACCGTGTCGCGATGGCTTTCGGCGAGTGCGACCAGGGCGGCGACCCACCCGTCCATCGCACCGATCAGCGCGTCGCAGGCACCGGTGAGCACGTAGCACTGCGCGGTGTCGACCACGTCCATCGATGTAAGGCCGTAGTGCACCCACGGCCCGGCGGTGCCGCCCACGCGTTCTTGCACGACGTCGACGAACGCGGCCACGTCGTGATCGGTGGTGCGTTCGCGATCGCCGACGGCTTCGACGAACTCGTCGTCGATCTTCGGTGAGTTCTCCCGCAACGCCTTGGCGTCCTCACCGGGTATAACGCCGAGCTTGGCCCAGGCTTCGACGGCGAGGATCTCGACTTCGAGCCACGCGTGGAAACGGGCGACGTCGTCGAAGCGCGCCGCCATCTGCGGACGGGTGTAGCGACCGATCAACGGGCGCCGCCCGCTTTGAACTCCTCGAGCTTCTTGGCGAGGTCCTTGTCGGCCACGGCGAGGATCTCCGCCGCGAGGATGCCGGCGTTGGCCGATCCGTTCACGGCCACCGTGGCCACGGGGATGCCCTTGGGCATCTGCACGGTGGCGAGCAGCGCGTCGAGGCCGTCCGCGATCCCGCCGCTGAGCGGCACGCCGATGACCGGCAGCGTCGTGTGCGCCGCGACCACACCGGCGAGGTGCGCCGCCATGCCGGCGCCGCAGATCATCACGCCGTAGCCGGCGTCGCGGGCCGAGCTGGCGAACGCGGCGACGTCGGACGGGTTGCGGTGCGCCGACATCACGTGCTCGTCCACCTCGACGCCGAAGCGCTCGAGCATCGTCTTGGCGCCCGACATCTTCTCGCCGTCGTTGGCCGACCCCATCAGCACCGCGACCTTCACTCATTGCTCCCTTCGGTCAGCGCGACGACCTTCGCCGCGATGTCAGTCCGGTAATAGCCGCCCGGCAAGTCGATTTGCGTGACCCCGGCGTAGGCGCGGCTCGCGGGCTTCGGCCAGCGTGGCGGCCCGACCGGTGACGGCCAGGATCCGTCCGCTCCCCGCGGTGACGAGCGCGCCGTTCTTCGCCGCGGTCCGCGCGTGGAACACGTCGACGCCCTCAAGGGCATTGGCGTTTTCGACCCCGATGATCACGCCGCCCGCCGGTGCGTCGCTGGCGATCATCACCGTGACCGACGCGTCGACCACCCCCGTGACGCACGACGGGTCGATCGCGCCGTCGGCGGCCGACGCCAGCAGCGCCGCGAGGTCGCCTCCGAGTCCGGGCACGACCACTTCGCATTCGGGGTCGCCGAAGCGCACGTTGAACTCGACCAGTTTCGGTCCGGTCGGTGTGAGCATGAGCCCGGCGTAGAGCACGCCGCGGTAGTCGATGCCCTGCGCGCGCAGGTAGTCGAGCGTGGGCTGGATGAACCGCGGCCCGATCTCCAGCGCGTCGACGTCTACGCCCGGGACCGGTGCGTACGCGCCCATGCCGCCGGTGTTCGGGCCCGAGGTCGCCGTCGTACATGCGCTTGAAGTCCTGGGCCGCCGGCAGCAACACGTACGAGGTCCCGTCGCATACGGCCAGCACCGACAGCTCCGGTCCTTCCATGCACTCTTCGATCACGACGGTCGTGCCCGCGCCGGCGAAGGTGGCGCCCGACAACTTGTCGCGCACATCTGCGATCGCCTCGTCGCGGTCGGACGTCACGAGCACGCCCTTGCCCGCGGCGAGCCCGTCGGTCTTGATGACGTATGGGCCGTCGGTCGAGGTGATCACCGCGATCGCGGCGTCCACTTCGGCGGCGTTGAACGTCTGGAACGTCGCCGTCGGCACGCCGGCGGCGCGCACGACTTCTTTCATGTACGCCTTCGAACCTTCGAGCAGCGCGGCCTTCGCGCCTGGTCCGAACACGCGCTTGCCCTGGGCGCGCAACCGGTCGGCCAACCCGTCGACCAGCGGTGCTTCCGGGCCGATGACGAACAGATCGGCGTCGAGTTTTTCGGGATCGTCGTCGACGCATTCGGCGACCGCGGCGATGCCGGGCGATCCCGGGGTGCACACGACGTCGGCGGTCCGGGCCAGCGCGTACGCGAGCGCATGCTCACGGCCGCCGGAACCGACGACGACGACCTTCATACCGTGTGGACGAATTGGTCGCGACCGGGACCGGTGCCGACGTAGGTGATCGGGATGCCGATCTCCTCGGACGAGGAACTTCAGGTACTCGAGCGTGGCCGCCGGCAGCTGGTGCGGCTCGGTCACGTCGGTGAGCGACGTGTTCCAACCCTTCAGCTCTTCGTAGACGGGGATGGCCTTGTGCAGGTCGCTCTGGTGGTGCGGCATGTAGCGGTGGCGCACGCCGTCGACCTCGTAGGCCACGCACACCTTCACGGTGTCGAGCGGGTCGAGCAGGTCGAGCTTGGCCAGCGCGAGTTCGCTCAACGAGTTGAGGCGCACGGCCTGGCGCATCATCACCGCGTCGAACCAGCCGACGCGCCGGCGGCGACCGGTGTTGGTGCCGTACTCGCCGCCGCGCTCGATCAGGTCGTCGGCCAGCTCGTCGTGGATCTCGGTCGGGAACGGTCCGGCGCCGACGCGGGTGATGTACGGCTTGGCGATGCCCACGACGCGGCTGATGTCACGCGGGCCGATGCCCGCACCGGTGCACGCGCCACCGGCGACCGGGTTCGACGACGTGACGAACGGATACGTGCCGTGGTCGAGGTCGAGGAACGTGGCCTGCGCGCCCTCCAACAGGATGTTCTCGCCGCGCTCGAGCGCCTCGTGGATGAGCGACACCGAGTCGACGATCATCGGCGCGATGCGCGGGGCGTAGTCGTCGAGGTACTTCTTGCACAGCGCAGTCGATCGACAGCGGCAGCCGGTTGAAGATCTTGGCCAGGATCTGGTTCTTCTCTTTGAGGACCACCTCGAGCTTCTCGCGGAAGATCTTCGGGTCGGTCAGGTCCTGCACGCGCAGGCCGACGCGACTCGCCTTGTCGGCGTACGCGGGGCCGATGCCTGACTTGGTGGTGCCCAGCTTGTTCGGTCCGAGGCGGCGCTCGGTCAACGCGTCGATCTCCTGGTGGTACGGCATGATCAGATGCGCGTTGCCGGAGATCTTCAGGCGGGAGCAGTCGATGCCGCGGGCGGTCAGCCGGTCGATCTCGTCGAGCAGCACCGCGGGGTCCACGACCACCCCGTTGCCGATCACGGCGGTGGTGTGCGGGTAGAGCACGCCGCTGGGCAAGAGCCGCAACGCGTACTTTTCGCCGTCGACGACGATGGTGTGACCGGCGTTGTGACCGCCCTGGTATCGCACCACCATCGACATCTCTTTGGCGAGAAGGTCGGTGAGTTTCCCCTTACCTTCGTCGCCCCACTGAGTTCCGACTACAACGGTCGCTGGCACGTGTACCGATTCTATCGGGGTGGCGGGCCTGTCCTTCTATACGGGGTCGAGCGCTCCGAGGACGAGCGTGCACTTGGGCGCGCGGGCGGTCGAGGGGTCGAGCGCGTTCTTGACGAGTTGCATCGCGATCGGGTCGAAGGCGGTGCCGAGGTGCTCGGAGAAGTCAAGCGGGCAGATGTCCTGGAGCACGATGTTGCGCACGTTCGGTCCGTCGAGGAACGACGACTCGTAGGGCACGACCACGTCGTACATCGTGACGATCACCGTGTAGTCGACGCCGGGCAGCGTGTCGCCGCCCTCGTTCAGTTCGGTCATGAACTCCGACCCGCCGGCTTGGTCGACGCACGCCGCGCAGTACTCCTGCTCGTACTGCGTGAAGGGGTTGTCGCTCGACTCGTTCGGCGCACCGTCGCTGCCGTCGTTGCTCGGCGACAGACCGACCAGGTTCTGCACCTTCGCCGCGCCGCCGAGGAACTTCATGTACCAGCGCGGCATCATCCCGCCCTGGCTGTGGCCGACCATGTCGACCTTCGCCGCGCCGCGTGGCCGTGAGCACGCGGTCGACGAACGCGCCGAGTTGCGCCGCCGACTCGCGGATCGGGCCGAGCCCGTACAGGTAGCCGAACGCCGGCGGCCCGCCGTAGTTGAGGGCGAACACGCAGTAGCCCGCCCGCTTGAGATTCGACGAGACGTGGCCCATGTTGTCCGACATGTTCCCGCCGGTGCCGTGCACGAGGATGACCGGCCGCGGGTGCGCCGCTGTCGGCCGGCAGTCCCATTTGTTGGCGCCGGGCGGCGAGATGTTGGGCTTGCCGAAGGTGCGGATCAGGCCGTCGAGGAAAGACGGACTCGAGGCCTGTGCCGCGGGTGGAGCGACCAGCGACGCGGCCACGAGCGCAAGGGCCGCGAGCGCGGCAAGGCCGAGGGGAAGTTTTTTCACGCGACCGGAACCGTAACCGCACGGAACGACAGCGACGTCTGGTGCACGTTGTCGACCGAGATCTCGATGCTGTAGCCGCCGGGTCCGGGGAGCACCACGCCGTGCAGCCCGATCATGAGCGGCAGGATTACCGACTCGCCCGGCTCGAGCAGCGGGTTGGGCGGACCGGCTTCGAGGTGACCGGTCGCCTGCACGACCACGTCGCCGTCCTCGGTCTGCACGATCGCGGTCACGTCGTGGGGGTGTTCGACCTCGACCGGCGTCAACACGACTTGGGCGACCAGCGTCACCTGCATCGGCGCCGGGTACTCGCCACGGTGGAGCCGCGTGATGCCACCACCGAGGATGTGCAGCAGGCCTTCGCGCACGGTGGCGGCGTCGCACAACAACGCAGAAACGACGTGGGCCATGTCTCGACGCTAGGCGCGCAGTCCGTACAGGGCGGTGGCGGTACTGCGGCCGCGCAACACCACCTCACCCGCTTCGCCCCACCCCTCCGGAGCACCGGCCGCCTCAAACGTCGCGCCCGTCACGAGCACGCGCCCGGCGGCCGTCTTGGCCAGGTCGGTCACACGCGCGGCGGAGTTCACGGGGTCGCCGATGACCGTGTACTCGTAGCGCTGCTCCGCGCCGACGTTGCCCGCGACCACCAGGCCACTCGCGACTCCGATGCCGGCGTCGAGTCCGTCGTGGCGTTCCTGAAAGCGCAACAATCCTCTTCGCATCGCGACCGCGGCGCGCATGGCCCGCGCCGCGTGATCGTCGTGGCCCAACGGTGGTCCGAATACGCACAGCGCGGCGTCGCCTTCGAACTTGTTGACCCAACCGCCTTCGGCGGTAACAGCCGTGACGACTTCGGCAAAGAACTCGTTGAGGATGGCCACGATCTGTTGCGGAGGTAGGCGTTCGCCGAGCGTGGTCGAGCCGGTCAGGTCGACGAACAACGCCGTCGCGTCGCACTGCTCCCCGCCCAGGCGCGCGTCGCGGTCGAGCGCGAGGCGCGCCACCTCCTCACCGACATGACGACCGAAGAGATCGTGCAACCGCTGGCGCTCACGCAGGCCGGTGACCATGCGGTTGAACCCGTCCTGCAGTTGGCCGATCTCGGTGCCGTCGTCGACTCGGACGGTGGTGCTCAGGTCGCCCATCTCGACGCGGGCGAATGCCCCGCGCAACATTTCGATTGGCTGCGCGACAGACCCGGCGATCGCGATGGTCATGCCGGCACCGAAGACCAACGCAATCGTGACGTACAACCATGCGAACCCGGCCACGTCGGCACGCTCCGTCGCGCTCCGGCCGAACAAGACTGATCCGAACATCACAACCGGCACGGCCGAGCCGGCGACCCACGCCAGCACGAGACGGGCCCGCAGACCCACCCGGCTTTGCCGGCGCGGCTCGTCGGCCCCGAGAGCGTCCGCGTACAGAGGAGCGATCGCGCGTTCGACGAGGAGGTACACGACCGCCGTCGCTGACATTCCAGCGAGCAGGTTCCGCAACACGATGCTCGCGACCTCGACACCGCGCCCGCCGTACGCGGCCAGCAGCGTCGTGTTCTGGATTCCCGCGAGGCACCACGTGACCATCACGAGAACCGAGCAATACAGCGGCAGCCTCACAAGCCCGGTGGCCGGCTGGTTCGGGGCCGTCACAGCGCGGACTCGACGGGCGACCAGTAGCGGGTTGATCGTGAACCCCAGCACCAAGAACACGACCTGCACCGCTACGTACACCGGCAAGTAGCCGTCGGGCCGGGTGGAGGCGCCGACGACCGGCGTGACGATGCTGAGACCGGCGGCCGCCCCGTTCACCACGAGGACGAGCCAAAGGATGCGCGCCGTTATCGAACGTTGCGCGACCACGACCGCGGTTAGGTCGCGACGACTTTGTACGCGGCGTCGACGATCGACTGGCCGCGCTCGTTCAACAAGATGCCGGGGCCCATGCGGTTCATCGTGTAGCCAACTGCGAGGCCATTCGACGGATCGGCGAAGCCGATGCTGCCGCCCATGCCGACGTGGCCGAAGGCGTGCTCGCCGAGCACCACGCTGTCCTTGTCGTACTTGTCGCGGTTGTCCATGCTCAGCATGAATCCGAGACCGAAGCGCGTCGCGATCTGCAGCGTCGCGTCGAGGTTGGTGGCCACCGAACAGCGGCGGGCGCGCTCGAGCGTCTCGGTGTCGATCAGTCCCCCGCCGCCGAGGGCCAGCGGCGTGTACATGCCCGCGAGGCCGCGGGCGTTGGTGATGCCGCCGCCGCCGCCGATCTCGGCCGCATGCCATTCGCGACCCTGACGTCTTCTGCGACAACAGGTTGGTCATCGCGACGCGCGTCGCCGACTCGGGCTCGGCCATGATCACCTGCATGAACTTGCTGACGTGACCCGTCGGCTCGGGTGGCGTGGCCTGGATCAGGTTCGACACGCGCGGCTCGTGCTCCTCGGGCAGGCCGATCCAGAAGTCGATGCCGAGCGGCTGGGCGATCTCGTCCTGGAAGAACGCGCCGAGCGACTTGCCGCTCACCCGTCGTACGAGCTCGCCGACGGTCCAGCCGAAGTTGATGAGGTGGTAGCCGTTGCGAGTTCCCGGCTCCCAGAAGGGCGCCTCGGCGGCGATGCGTTCGACTACTTGGTCCCAGTGGATCATGAAGTCGGGCGCGAGTTCGCCGCGGAAGGCCGGAACGCCGACCGAGTGGTCGAGCATCATCCGGACCGTCGCCGACTCTTTGCCGTTGGTGGCGAACTCGGGCCAGTACTCGGCGACGGGCGCTTCGATGTCGAGCTCGCCGCGGCTCGCCAGGACGTGCGCGCACAACGCCACCGCGCCCTTCGTGCAGCTCATGACGATCGAGATCGTGTCGCGCTCCCACGGAGCGGTCATCTCGCGGTCGACCGAACCGCCCCACACGTCGACGACGGTTTCGCCCTCGTGGGTGACACACAGCGACGCGCCCACTTCGTCGTGGTGGTTGAAGTTGCGGACGAACTCGTCGACGACCGGCTCGAACCGCGCGTCGAACTCCCCAGTCACAACGCCCGCCGGCACGTCCGATTTGAGTACTTCCACAAACGGACTCTTGCAGACTCACGCCGGCGGAGGTGGCCCGAAATGTTGGTAAAAAAACTTGCAACTGGACTTGACAGTTTATGGGTGATGGATTTATAGATATCCCATGCCAACCCAAGCGAGAAAGGGGAACCTCATGCTGATGCGTACCGACCCGTTCCGTGACCTCGACCGCTTTGCGCAACAGGTACTCGGGACACCGGCGCGTCCCGCGGCCATGCCGATCGACGCCTACCGAAACGGCGACGAGTTCGTCGTCGAGTTCGACTTGCCGGGCGTCGAGTCGGAGTCCATCGAACTGACCGTCGAGAAGAACGTGCTCACCGTGCACGCGCAACGGCGTCGTAGCGACGCCGAGGGCATCGAACTCATCCTGGGCGAGCGCCCGCACGGCACCTTTAGCCGTCAGCTGTTCTTGGGCGACGGGCTCGACACCGACCGCATCGACGCGCAGTACAAGGATGGCGTGTTGTCGCTCAAGGTGCCGGTGGCCGAGAAGGCCAAGCCCCGCCGCGTGGCCATCAACGTGGCCGGCGACGATAGCCAGACCGCACTCGACACCCATTCCGAGGAGTTGGTCGGCGCGTCCACGTGACGGGCCTAGTGCGATGACGCTGCCCTTCGACGACGAGTTCGCGCCGCTGTACACCGTGGGTCAGGTGGCGGGCATGCTCGGCGTGCAGCCGGCGTTCGTGCGCCGGCTGGACGTCGAGCAGGTGGTGTCGCCGGCGCGGTCTGACGGAGGGCAGCGTCGCTATTCGCGTTCGGAGATCGGCGTCGTGCAGCAGGTGTCGCAGATGGCCGACGACGGCATGACCCTTGTCGGCATCCGTCGCATCCTCGAATTGCAAGCAGAGGTAGCCGCGCTCAAAGACGAGATCGCTCGGCTGCAGCAGCGCAGGCAACGCCGTTAGCCAGAGCTATGTGTGGGTACCAGCGTCTGCATGCCGACCCGCAAACCCGCCTCCCCCAAGTCCCGCAAGCGCTCCTTCCCGATCGCGGCCGACGGCGCGCGCTCGCCCAACCGCGACACACCGACGAGTGCGTCGAAGCAACCGGTCCCGATCAAGCCGGTCAAGGCGGGCAAAGCCAACGCGGTTGCGCGCGCGGAGGAGGCCCGCGCCGCCGGTTTCGTCGCCCCCCACACCAGTCCGAATCCGGTCGACGACGTCACGACGCCCACGTGGGCGCAGGCCGGTGATCGGCTGACCACCGCGCAGGGCCTGCGGGTCGACGACGCCGACAACTCGCTCAAGGCGGGTGACCGCGGCCCCACGTTGATGGACGACTTCCATCTCCGTGAGCGCATCACCCACTTCGACCACGAGCGCATCCCCGAGCGCGTCGTGCACGCCCGCGGCGCGGCCGCCCACGGCGTGTTCGAGGCGACCGACGGCGCCGAGGATATTTGCGCGGCCGCGTTCTTGCGCCGCGGCGCCGTCACCCCGACTTTCACGCGCTTTTCGACGGTGGCGGGCTCGCGCGGCTCGATGGACACCGCCCGCGACGTGCGCGGCTTCGCGACAAAGTTCTATACGGAGGAAGGCAACTTCGATCTCGTCGGCAACAACATCCCGGTGTTCTTCATCCAGGACGGGCTCAAGTTCCCCGACTTCGTCCACTCCGTGAAGCCCGAGCCCGACCGCGAGATCCCCCAGGCGCAGAGCGCGCACGACACGTTCTGGGATTTCGTCAGCCTCCAGCCCGAGTCGACGCACATGTTGATGTGGGTGATGTCGGACCGAGCCATCCCGCGCAGCTACGCCACGATGGAAGGCTTCGGCGTCCACACGTTCCGGCTGACGAATCGCAAGGGCGAGACGTCGCTCGTGAAGTGGCACTGGAAGCCCGTCGCCGGCGTGCACAGACTCGTGTGGCAGGAGAGCCAGAAGCTCGGTGGCATCGACCCCGACTACCACCGCCGCGATCTGCACGCCCGCGTCGCCACCGGCAACTTCCCGCAGTACGAGCTCGGCGTGCAGGTGATGCCCGACACGCCCGACCAGACCTTCGAAGGCATCGACCTGCTCGACCCGACCAAGATCGTCCCGGAGGAACTTGTCCCGGTGCGGCCCGTCGGCACGATGACCTTGACGCGCAACCCCGACAACTTCTTCGCCGAGACCGAGCAGGTGGCGTTTCATCCCGGCCACCTCGTGCCCGGCATCGCGATTACCGACGATCCGCTGCTGCAGGCGCGGCTGTTCTCGTATCTCGACACGCAGATCACGCGGTTGGGCGGACCGAACTTCGACAGATCCCGATCAACCGTCCGCTGGCGCCGGTCAACGACAACAACCGCGACGGTTTGCATCAGACGGCCGTGCACGTGGGCATCGTCGCCGTACACGCCCAACTCCACGGGCGGCGGCTGCCCGTTCGCGGCTCCCGGCGCGACGGCCTACACGCACCCGCCCGTGCCGATGGAACGCAACGCCACGAAGATCAAGCTGCGGCCCGCGACGTTCGACGATCACTTCTCACAGGCGACGTTGTTCTACCGCTCGCTGTCGCCCGTGGAGCAACTGCACGTCGCGCAGGCGTTCAGCTTCGAACTGGGCAAGTGCGTCAGCCCCGGCATCCAGGCGCGCATGGTGGCCAACCTCGCCAACGTCGACGCCGGTCTCGCGGAAGAGGTCGCGGCGCACCTCGGCATCGCCGCGCCGAAGGGCCGCGTGGTCGAGCCCGGCGTCGTGTCCGAGGCGCTGTCGATGTTGCGCCCGCAAGACCCGATCGTGGCAGGCCGCGTGGTGGCGGTGCTGGTCGACGACGACACGCCGGCGCGCACGGTCAACGCCTACCGCGCGGCGGCGGATCCGCTCGGCGTCGAGGTCATCGTGATCGGACCACACTTCGGCAAGCTGGCGAGCGGGCTTGCGATCGATCGGTCGGCGCACATCAGCGACGCCGTCGAATACGACGGCGTGGTTCTCGCGACGCCGCCCGACGAGACGGCGGCGAACTTCGTGCAGGAGGCGTTCCGTCACCACAAGACGATCGGCCTGACCGACTCCGCGATGGTCGACGCGCTCGGTCTGCCCGCGAACGCGTCGGGCGTCTGCCTCACGCCCGAGGACTTCTTCGCCGCGCTGGGCGAGCACCGCCACTGGAACCGGTAAGCGTTCTCGCAGGTCGCGGGTATGTGAGGACTCGTTTTCTGGGTACGAGTTCGAACGAATCACGCTGCGACTTGAACGGACAGGAGGGCGGCGGCGATTCGAGCAGGAGCTCGAAGTGAGTCCACCAGTCCCAAACGCAACGGCAATCGCCCAGCTGGTCGTCGTTTCGAACCGCGGGCCGGTCAGCTATTCACTCGACGACGCGTCCCAGCCGGTTCCGGGTCACGCCGGCGGCGGACTCGCGTCGACGCTCGGTGCGGGTGTCCGCGGGCAAAACGTGGTGTGGGTAGCCGCCACGATGACCGACGGCGATCGCGCCGCCGCGCGCATGTCCGATTGCAACGGCGAACTCGCCGTCGACGGCTACCGGCTTCGACTTGTGCGCATCGAGCCCGACGTATTCGACGCCGCGTACAACGTCGTGGCCAACCGCGCGCTCTGGTTCTGGCACCACCACATGTTCGATCTCGTGCCGCGCCCCGCGGTCGACGCCGACTTTCGCGACGCGTGGATCGCCTACCGCTCGATGAACGAGTCGTTGGCCGACGCCGCCGCAACCGCCGCCGCGCCCGGCGCCACCGTGCTCGTCCACGACTACCACCTTGCGCTCGTCCCCGCGCTGCTGCGCGCCCGCCGGCCCGACCTTCGTATCTCGCATTTCAGTCACACCCCGTGGGTCGAGCCGGGATTCCTTCAGGTCCTGCCGACCGACGTCGTCGGCGAGTTGTTGCACGGCATCGCCGGAGCCGACGCCGTCGGCTTCCACTCGCAGCGCTGGGCCTACGCGTTCGAAGACTCGTGGCGTCGCCATGCCGCCACCCGCGACGCGCCGGTGCCGTCGATCTACGTGGCGCCCGCAGCCGCCGACCACGCCTCGGTGCTCGACGTCATGCGCGCCGACGAGTTCATCGAACAGGTCGAGTGGGTCGACGCGCAGCGTGGGCAACCGGATGTGCATCACGCGCGTCGACCGGATGGAGCCGTCGAAAAACCTCCTGCGCGGCTTCGGTGCGTTCGCCTGCCTGCTCGACGAGCACCCCGAGTGGCGCGGCGAAGTGTCCTTCATGGCGCTCAACTACCCGAGTCGGGAAGCGCTGGAGGAATATCGCATCTACCGCGACGAAGTCGAGGAATGCGTGGCCGCGGTCAACGCGCGCTACGGCACCGACGACTGGACGCCGATCGTGCTCGAGACCGAGGACGGATTTGCTCGGTCGATCGCGGCGTTGCAGCGCGCCGACGTGGTGTTCGTCAACCCGATCCGCGACGGCCTCAACCTGGTGGCCTACGAAGCGCAGAGCGCAACAACGCGTGAGTCGGTGCTGGTGCTGTCGCGCGAAGCGGGGGCGTGGGACGAACTCGGTCGCGCCGGTGCGATCGGGATCAACCCATTCGACGTGAACGAGCAGGCCGACGCACTCCACCGCGCCCTGTCGATGGGCGCCGCCGAGCGAGCGGCGCGGTCACAAGGGCTGCGCGCCGCCGCCACCGCCCGCACCCCCGCCATGTGGCTGGCCCTGCAGATTGAGGCGGTCGAAGACGCCGGCGCGCGCGTGATGGACCTGCGCGCGCCGGCCCAGGAATACCCGTCAGTCGCCGCCGCCGCCGGCCGCTAACCGCCCTTCCGCACGCGCGGGTGTTACACGCTGACGGTGAGGTCGGTACCGTCGGCGCTCACGCCGACCACGACGGTGTCGCCGTCGGTGACCTTGCCCTCCAGCAGCGCCATAGCGAGCTTGTCGCCGATCTCGCGCTGGATCAGCCGCTTGAGCGGACGGGCGCCGAACACCTCGTCGTAGCCGTGATCGGCCAACCAGCCGCGGCGCGTCGGACGAAACGTCAAGCGCCAACCGGCGTTGCTCGAGCCGCGCCTCCAACAGGTCGAGCTGGATGTCGACGATGCCGGCCATGTCCTCGCGCCCCAACGACCGGAACCGGATGATCTCGTCGATGCGGTTGATGAACTCGGGCTTGAACGTGTCGCGCGGATCGCCCGGCAGGTTCGACGTCATGATCAGCACCGCGTTGGTGAAGTCGACCGTGCGACCTTGGCCGTCGGTCAGTCGCCCGTCGTCGAGGATCTGCAGCAGCACGTCGAACACGTCGGGGTGGGCCTTTTCGATCTCGTCGAGCAGGATCACCGCGAACGGACGGCGCCGCACCGCCTCGGTCAGCTGGCCGCCCTCGTCGTAACCGACGTAACCGGGCGGCGCGCCGATCAGGCGCGACACCGCGTGGCGCTCCTGGTACTCCGACATGTCGATGCGCACCATCGACTTCTCGTCGTCGAACAGGAAGTCGGCCAGCGAGCGCGCCAACTCCGTCTTGCCGACGCCCGTCGGGCCGAGGAATAGGAACGAGCCGATCGGCCGATGCGGATCCGCCAGACCGGCGCGTGAGCGACGGATGGCGTTTGACACCGCGGTCACCGCGTCCGCCTGACCGACAACGCGCTTATGCAGTTCCTCCTCCATGCGGATGAGCTTGGACACCTCGCCCTCGAGCAACCGCGTGACGGGCACACCCGTGGCCTTCGATACGACCTGCGCGACGTCTTCGTCGTCGACTTCTTCCTTGAGCATCGGCGAGTCGCCCTGCAACGCGGCCAGCGCGTCGGTGGCCTCGTTCACGGCTGCTTCCAACGCCGGAATCTGGCCGTAGCGAATCTCGGCCGCCTTCTCGAGATCCTGCTCGCGCTCGACGGCGAGCTTGGCGTTCTCCAGTTCCTCTTTGTGCGAGCGGATGATCTGGATGGCTTCCTTCTCGGCCTGCCAGTGCGCCTTCATCGCCGTTGACTGCTCGCCGAGGTTCGCGAGTTCCTCTTCCAACTTGGCGAGCCGGTCGATCGACGCGGCGTCGGTCTCCTTCGCCAGCGCGACGCGCTCGATCTCCAGCTGACGGATGCGGCGCTCGACCACGTCGATCTCCGTCGGCAACGAGTCGATCTCGATGCGCAGACGCGACGCCGCCTCGTCGATCAAGTCGATCGCCTTGTCGGGCAAGAACCCGCGGTGATGTAGCGCTGCGACAACACGACCGCCGCGACCAGCGCGCTGTCTTGGATGCGCACACCGTGGTGCACCTCGTAGCGCTCCTTGAGGCCGCGCAGGATCGCGATCGCGTCGGCCGTCGACGGCTCGCCGACGTAGACCTGCTGGAACCGCCGCTCCAGCGCCGGGTCCTTCTCGATGTGCTTGCGGTACTCGTCGAGCGTGGTCGCGCCGACCATGCGCAGCTCACCTCGCGCCAGCATCGGCTTGATCATGTTCCCCGCGTCCATCGACCCTTCGGCCGCGCCCGCGCCGACGATCGTGTGCAGTTCGTCGACGAACGTGATGACTTCGCCATCGGCGTCGGTGATCTCCTTGAGGACGGCCTTGAGCCGCTCCTCGAACTCGCCGCGGTACTTCGACCCCGCGACCATCGCGCCCAAGTCCAACGCGACCAGCCGCTTGTTCTTGAGCGACTCGGGCACGTCGCCCTCGACGATGCGGTTCGCCAACCCTTCGACGATCGCCGTCTTACCGACACCGGGTTCGCCGATGAGGACGGGATTGTTCTTCGTGCGACGCGACAGCACCTGAATCACGCGACGGATTTCCTCGTCGCGACCGATGACGGGATCGAGCTTGCCCTTGCGCGCCGCGTCGGTGAGGTCGCGGCCGTACTTCTCGAGCGCCTGGAACGTCGACTCGGGGTCCTGCGAGGTGATGCGATGCGAACCGCGCACGTCGCGCAACGCGTCGAGCAACTTGGCCTTGTCGAGGTTGAGCCGATCCGACAGCGCCAGCAGGAGGTGTTCGGTCGACAGGTACTCGTCGCCCAGGTTCTGCTGTTCGACCACGCCCTGGTCGATGACGCCGGTGAGTTCACGCGACAGCGTGGGGTCGGCGCCGCCGTACTGCTTGGGGAGCTTGGACAGCTTGGCCTCGGCGTTGTTCGCGCGCCGTGAGGGGCGCGACGCCGAGCCGATCGAGGACGGGCAGCACGACGGTGTCTTGCTGGCTGAGTAGTGCGGCCAAGAGATGGTCGGGTGTGACCTCGGGGTTGTTCTGTGCCTTGGCGCGCGTAATGGCGTCCTGGACGGCCTCTTGGGTTTTCAGCGTCCACCGATTCGGATCAATTGCCATAGGTGACTCCTATATGGATGCAAGCAAGTTACCCACTGCCCATTGACTCAAGCCTCGACGGCGGCGCTGCCACCTGTTACAAGCGGCGTCGGTCACCCGCGAAAAGGCGTAGCGTCGTCAGCCTTCCAGGGGGCATACATGTTGAGACGCGCGTTTTCGTTCGCAGCCGTAGGTATCGCGGCACTAACTGCGACGGCGGGCGCAGCGTTTTCTGCCGCCGGTTTGCCCGGCACCGACGCACCGGGCGCGTCGTCGCTGCCGGTCATAGTCGAGGACACCGCCGCCGCCGCCGCCGCGTTCGCGCCTTCCGATGCCGGCGGCAACGGCGGCAGCGGTGGCAACGGAACCGACGGCGACAACGGCGGTGCCGGTGGGGGCGGCGGCGACGCGCCAGGCGGCGACTCCGGCGACGCGACGGCCACCGCCAACGGGATCACTGGCTCCTCTTCGAACGGGAGCGCCGGTGACGCGGGTGACGGCGGATACGGAGGACGCGGTGGCCGAGGTGGCAACAGTGGCCTCAGCGGTGGTTGGGGCGGGCACGGCGGCCGCGGCGACGGCGGCAACGGCGGCAACGCGTCCTCATCGGCCAACGGAGGTGACGCGTTCTCGTTCGCAGGCGGCGGTGTCGGTGGCGATGCCGCGGGCGGTGGCGACGGCGGCGACGGCGGCGACGGCAACCTCGCAGGAGGCGACGGCGGCTTCGGAGGCAGCGGTGACGGCGGCGACGGCGGCGACGCCGACGCCTCCGCTGAAGGCACCGAGGCTTCAACCAACGGGACTGCCGGCCCCGGCGGAGCGGGCGGCTTTAGTGGCAACGGCGGCCACGGCGGCCATGGGGGACTCTTCGGTGGAAGCGGTGGTGACTCCGGCAGTTCCGACGGCGGCCGCGGCGGCCGCGGCACGGCGAACACATCTGGCAGCGACGACGCGATCGCCTACGCCGAGGGCGGCACCGGCGGGGGCGCCGGGGTCAGCGGTCCCGCGGGTGACGGCGGCGATGGTCGCTTCGGCGGCGCGGGTGGCAACAGCGGCACCGCCCGGGGCGGAGCCGGCGGCGACGCGTCTGCGTTTGCGAATGGCGGCGACGCCTCGACGAACGGGAGCGCCGGCGACGGCGGCGCCGGCGGTATAAGCGGTGAGGCTGGCGCGGGTGGCCGCGGTCGCCAGATCGGCGGTCGGGGCGGAAGCAGCGGCGACGCCAGCGGCGGCAACGGCGGCAACGCGTGGTCGACGGGCGTTGTACCAGGTGAGGAAGCGGGCTCGTTCGCCGCCGGCGGCGCGGGTGGCCTGGGCGGCTCTTCTGGCGACGGAGGCGCTGGCGGAGAGGGCGGCTGGTTCGGCGGCGGCGGTGGCGATTCCGGCAACTCCGAGGGCGGCCGCGGCGGCGACGCATCGGCGACCTCCGACGGCAACACCAACGGGTCGGCCGGCGATGGCGGAACCGGCGGCAGCAGCTCCGCCGGCGGACAGGGTGGGGGCGGCCGGTTCTTCGGCGGCGCCGGCGGCGCCGGCGGTTCCGCGGGCGGCGGCGACGGTGGCGACGCTTCGAGTAGCGCCGGCGAGTCTGCGTTCGCGGGTGGCGGCAACGGCGGCGACGGCGGCGATGGCGGTGACGGCGGCGACGGCGGCCACGGACGCGTGCTCGGCGGTAACGGCGGCGCGGGCGGCAACAGCAACGGCGGCGACGGCGGCGACGCGACAGCGTCGAGCGATAATGACAACATCAACGCCACGGCCGGCGACGGCGGCACCGGCGGCGCCGGCGGCGACGGCGGCGACGGCGGCGATGGCTTCATCGGCGGCACCGGTGGCGACGGAGGCGACGCGCTGGGCGGCAGCGGCGGCGCGGCGAGCGGCGACGGCTTCACGTCGGACGGAACGACCGGCCCAGGTGGCACCGGTGGTCGCGGTGGCAACGGTGGCAGCGGGTTCCTGTTCGGCAGCAACGGCGGCACTGGCGGAGATGGTGCGGTCGGTGGCGACGGCGGCAACGGCGGCAACGGCCTGTTGACCGGCGGCAAGGGTGGCGCTGGCGGCACGGGAACCGAGTCGAACGGTCAAGCTGGTTCGAACGGAACCGGCGCGCTCGGCGGACTGTCGGGCGGGCTTGGCGGAGGACTCTCAGGACTCCGCCGCTAAGCCAGCCGCCCGGGCTGGACTACACGTTCAGCGGGCAGATCTTCAGGTGGCGTCACAACCGTTTAGCTGAGTCCGCGCCGCACCATGAACTCGACCTCGGACGACATGTTGATCGGCTCCAGCTCCACCTCGGGGTGTTGCGACTTCCACACACGGAACAGTTCGTCGACAAACCCCTGCCCCACTTCGACCACGTCGGCGAAGTCGACCTCAACATGGGCGAACTCCTCCAAGCCGGCGGCGAGGCGCTTCGCCTCGGATCGGCTCACGAAGGAACCCGGCGGCACGCTTAGCCGCACCGACACACGGCTCTTCGTGAAGCCCGCATCGACGTCGCTGAACTGGTCGAAGACCTGGCGCGGCGTGCGCGTCGACTGCGTGTCGTGCCGCAGCGTGACACGCGTGCCCGAATCGCCCGAACCTGGGCTGACGGTCTGATCACCACGCTCGTTGTCGACCACCCATCGGAGCGCCCCGCTGTCGAGCTCGAAATGATCCACGGCTTTGGAGGTGAAGAACAGACCCTGGCCGGAGTGACGATCGGGCGCCGTCGTCTGGCCCCCCTTGGAGATGTGGGCCAGCGCCTCTTGGTCGGAATCGAAGCCGAAGTGGCGACGGACGTCCGCGAGCGCGCCGACCCCGTCGTCGCGGACGACCACGGTGATCGATTGCCCATCGACGCGCGCCGCGAGCCGAACGGTGGTGCCGCTCGAGTGGTCGATCGCGTTGTTGAGCATCTCGGTGATCGCGTAGTTGAAGACACGCTTGGCTTCCGGGGTGAGCGCTCGCGGCGCCATGAACGGGCTCGCCTCGAACTCCCGCCACATCGCCGCCTCCCCTGCGTCAGGACTCAGCGGCCATGACTGCTCAAACTCGAAGACCCGCTCCCGGCCGCGCCGCGGCGCGCACCGGTCATGCGGACGCGGCCCTCTTCGCGTAGCGCCACCAGGCGGAGATGGATGGCCTGCCGGCTTAGGCCGAACCGCTCCGACAAGCTCCCCAGTTGACCGTGGCTCAGAGAGCAGACTGACGAACTCGTCGTCGTCCCTGACCAACCGTCTCCTTGACATTTAGTCATATAACTCCGAGTTATGACTAAATGTCAAGCAGACATTACGGGGCCAGCATCGGGTCGGGCAGGACGCAAACCCTCGCCGGAACCGGGTTGCCGACCACGTTGTTGGACACGCAGATGTTCTGACCGGCGTGCAGGGACGTGTTGTGCCCCTGCCCGAACGCCATCGAGGCGGCTCCGCCCACGGCGGCAACCGTGGCGAGAACTGCTGCTGCCTTGCGGATCAGTCGTGTCGTCATGACCGCAAGATGACATTTGCGCCCTCGGCTGATCTGTGGCGCCGAGCACATCGCCGCGTGACATCGGTCACGCGTCGGAATTAGCCGATCAGCGCGGCTTGGTCGTGTGACGGCACGAAGCGCCCGTCGCCCGAGAAGATCGCGGTGTACCCGTTGGAACCCAGCAGCGCCACCAGCGCGGGCAGCGCGGCCGCCGAGCACGTGGCGAGCCCGTCGGCGTCGGTGAGCGACGTGCAAATGGTCGTCGTACCGGCGTTGAACGAGACGTGCCGGCCCGCCAAACCTGCGGCGCCCGATTTCAGCGTGGCCGTGAGGTTCAGCAACGGGAGCGCGAGGGGCGAGAGCTGGATCAACGCCGGGGTGGCGCGCAGCGTCGTGATGCGGGGCACCACGATCGTCAGCGTGGCGCCGCTGTCGCCCACGACGACGCCGCTGTGCACGGCCGCGGACAGACCCGACCCGGCGGGCGGCGTTGCCGCGACCGTCAGTCCGTTGGACGGCAGCACGCGGGCGACGGCAATGCCGGACGCGTCTGTCGTGCGGTCGTCGCACACCGTTCCGTCGCCGATCACGCCCGGCGCGAGCGCGAACTGCGTCGGTGAGCAGCGCACCGCTACCGCCGCGCCGGGCACCGGCGCGCCATCGCCGTCGACCACCCGCACGGTGAGGCTCGACGCGGGCAGGGTGAGGTGCTGGTCGTGGGCGACGTTGAGGTCGAGCGGCGCGTCGACCGAATAGCTGGCGGGCAACACGGAGCTGTTGGCCTCGCCACCGGCGACGCGCAGCATGTAGTCGCCGACCGGCGCGGTGAGCGCGTAGGCGCCGTGCGATCCCGTCGTCGTCGCCGCGACAACCGCCCGTTGCGGCGCCGCGCCACCGATAGGTATCGCGATCAGGCCACCCTCGAGCAGCTTGATCGCCTGGCCCTCGAGTGGAACGCCGCCCGCCGTGTTGAGCGCGCCGGCGAGCGTGTGCACGACCACGGTGATCGAGAAGTCCGGCGCGAACGGCAGGTCGCCGTAACCGGTGGGGACGAACTGGTGTTGCGTGGGGGTGACGTCGACGATCCCCGTGCCCGCGAGCACGTCGAGGGTGGCGACGCCGTTGAGGTTCGGCGTGGCGGTGCGCTCGTACGCGGCCGCCGCGGTCTGACCGGTGGAGAAACTCGCGGTAGTCGAACTGTGCGCGACCTTGGCGGTGATCTTCGCCGTGGTCGACACGGGACGGGCGTCGGTGTCGAACACCTTCACTTCGACGGGCACGGTGGCGGGCAGCGTGACGTTCTCGGTGGTGTCGGATGCCAGGTCAACGGTGACCTGGTCGTAGACCTCGGCGAGCGTGGCCGTGTGGCGCGACACCGTCACCTTCACGGGACCCGAGTCGAGCGGGCCCGTGTTGTACGCGCCGGTGACATCGGTGGTTGCCTCGGTCGCCGCGCCGGTCGACGGGATGACCGCGACCTTCACGCCCGGACGCGGGGGTGCCGTCGGCGTCCTTGATGACGCCCGACAGCGAGAACTGCTGCGACGGGTCGGCGGTCGCGGATAGGCCGCCGAGCGTCACGAGTGCCACGACGATGCCGACGGCTGCGAGCGCGCGGATGCGCGGCCGAGCGTGAATACCTGCTCTGTGTCACGTTTCCCCAGTCCCCGAAGGCCCAGCCACCGGTAAGGGGGTGACCCTACTACCGGGCCTTCCGGCGGGGCTTGTGCGCGGCGAGGTACGCCTCGGCCAGCTTCGGCGGCGCGCACGCCAACCATGCGTCGACGATCGCCTCACGCAACGCCGCCTTGCCCACGACCTTCAGCTGGATGAGGAAGGCCGGGTACCCGTCGAAATGCGTCATGGTGAAGAACCCGGGAATGCCGGCGGCGAGGATCGCTTCTTTCTCGTGCAGGCCCTCCGTTTGCACTGCGAAGATCGGTCCGTCGGGCGGCGTCTCGTTGCCGTAGCGCTTGATGTCGGCCTTGGTCAGTGGGCGCTCCCAGGCGAAGCCCTTCTTGCCGATGTACCAGGTGCGGTTGCCGTGGCGGTCGCCCTCGGTGACTTCGGGTAGCGCCGCCGCGATCTTGCCTGCTTCCTCGAGACTGACCATGGCCGTCACGGTACGGGCTAGGAAATAGCCATGACGGACCTCACGCGGTTTGAAGAACTCGTCCCGCTCGACCACGGACTCGTCGTAGTCGTGGCTCGCCGCGCCGACCAGACGCCGCACACGTCGGTCGTCAACGCCGGCGTGATCGACCACCCGGTTACGGGTGAGCGGGTTGTCGCGCTCGTCGCCGCCGGCGGCACGCGCAAGCTGACGCTGCTGCGTGCCGATCCGACCATCGCCGTGGTCGTGCGCGCCGGCTGGCAGTGGGCGACGGTCGAAGGGCGCGCCGAGTTGATCGGTCCGGACGATCCGGTTGACGGCGTTGACGACGAGCGGTTGCGGGTGCTGTTGCGCGACATCTTCACCGCTGCCGGCGGCACCCACGACGACTGGGATGAGTACGACCGCGCCATGCGCGACGAGCGCCGCACGGCGGTGTTGGTGACGGCTACGCGGGTGTACGGAACGCCGACATGACGTCGAGCGTGCTCGTGACGGACGCGCTCTAAGCGACAAGCGACACTGGGCGGTGTGGAGTCGTACTGTCCTGGCATGCGTCGCATTGCCCTGACGGCATTGGCTGCGTCCTTGGTGATCGCAGGCTGCTCTAAGGACGATTCGAACGGAGCGACCCCGGCGCGTCTGGAACGAGCGGCCCGGGCGTATGCCAAGGCGTTCAGGAGCGGAGACAGCGACTCGGCATTCGCCATGCAATCGAGCCGCTGCAGGAAGGTAATTCCGCGCGAGCTGTTCGACGAGCTCGTGTCGGCCGCGGCAACGGCGTACAAGGACCAGCCGCTTCGTGACCTGGGCGTGCGGGTCAGCGGGACCAAGGGCGTTGCGACGTATTCGTTCGACGACGAAGAACTGAACCAGACCGACGAGCGCTGGGTTCTCGACGAGAGAACCGATACGTGGCGAAACGATGACTGCCCGAACTCCCTAGAAGTCCCAACGACATCAGCGTCCGCGAACGCCCCTCGGTAGCTTCCGCTCCAAGCTCATGACCCCTCGATTTCGATTGCGAGTCGCTGCGTGCCTGCCGGGACGCGTACAACCTGGACCTTGTCCCAATCCGCCGCATCTCCCGAGCCAGCGGCAAGCTCACGGGCAATCACGTGACGAATCCACGCGCTGACTGTCATCCCCGCTACCTCAGCCCGAGTCTTGACCGCAGCAATCGTCGCGTCGTCGAAGCGCACGGGCACGTGGCCCGACATCGGTCGCCGCGGCGCCTTTCGCCAAATCATCGGTCCTGCAGGCACGAGGTTCTTCTCGTCGGCATAGAACTCGGCAGCGGCCGCGTCGTCGTAGCGCTCGGTCACGGCTGCGTCCATCGGTATTGGGCGCGCAGCGCGGCGCTTGGCCGGTACAGCCCGATCGGCCGGCACTTTCTTGGATCGCCCGACCGAGCTCTTGCGAGTGGGACCACGATCAGCTCGCCGGGAACCTCCGCCACCATCAGCCATACCGCGGCACCTCCTGGTTTGGCGGGAAAAAACGCCGGAGAGCCGAACTCCCACGCGTCGTAGAGATGATCGAGGTCGAACGGGTCGTGCTTGGCGAGATGCGGCGCGTTGTCCGCGTCGATCTCGAACGGATCCACCTCGTCGAGCAGTTCAGGTTCGAAACCACTGTGGGACAATGTACCACGACCGGCCTTCCGGCGACTGGCTAAGGACCTGTTCGGCCGAGTGGTACGTCGGCCACAGTACGGACGGGGTGTGACGCTCTTCGGCGCTCGCGGGCAAGGCGGCGTAGACCTGTCAACCTGCGGGCATGAGCGACGAGGAGTGCATCCACCTCAACAACCCCGCGCTGTGCACGATCTGCAATGGGAAAGACGCCGCCGGTCGACGCAAGCCGCGCGCTCCGGCGGCCCCGTCCGCGCCGCGCGCGACGCGCGTGGCCGCGGCGAAACCGCCTTCGTCGACGACGCGGGGACTCACGCGCAGCGTGGCGTCCCAGTCCCTCGACACGCCGGAGTCGGTCGAGGAGTACCGGTTGCGTTTTGACGACGATCGCCAGGACACGTTCGACGCCTACGTCGAAGTGTTCTTCGACGGGGGTGCGCGCGACTTTCCGGGCGGCTGGGTGCACTTTTCGCGGTGCGCCAGCGCGGAGCCGGAGCGAAAGGAGACGGCGCCGGCGCTGGTGGCGCGGGCGGAAGCATTGATCCGCGCCGCCGGCTACGAGGTCGACGACACCGGTCGGCCGCTGAAGGCTCGGCGCTGGCACAAGGACTCGCTCGGCCGATGATCTCGACGGTCGTGTGGGGTACCGGCAACGTCGGACGTGCCGCCATTCGGGCGGTCGACGCGCACGCGCTGCTGTCGTTGGTCGCGGTGATCGTGCACAACCCCGCCAAGGTCGGCGTCCCCGCGGGGACGCTGGCGGGCGTGGGCATACGCGACGACGTTGTAGCGACAAGCGACATCGACGCCGTGTTGGGCGGCGCGCCCGCAGGCCGTCGTCTACGCCGCGTCGGGCGACGTCCGTCCCGACGACGCGCTCGCCGACATCACCCGCGCCATCCGAGCAGGCTGCGTCGTGGTCACCCCGTCCGTCTATCCGCTCTACGACCCGCGCAACGCGCCCGACGAAATACTGAGACCGGTCAACGAAGCGATCAAAGAGGGCGGCGGCTCGCTGTTCGTGTCCGGCGTCGACCCCGGCTGGGGCAACGACGTACTGCCGCTGCTCATCAGCGGTCTCGGCAGCACCATCGACGTGATCCGTTGCCAGGAGATCTTCGACTACGCCACCTACGACCAGCCCGACTCGGTGCGCTACCTCGTCGGCATGGGCCAGCCCATGGACTACGAGCCACCGATAATCGCGCCGAGCGTGCCGACCATGGTGTGGGGCGGACAGATCCGGCTGATGGCCCGCGCCCTCGAGGTCGAGCTCGACGAGATCCGCGAGATGGTCGAACGACGTCCGCTCGACGCGACCGTCACCACCAAGACCATGGGCGACTTCGACGCCGGGACCCAGGGCGCGCTGCGTTTCGAGGTGCAGGGCATCGTCGGCGGCGCGGCGCGCATCGTGATCGAACACGTCACGCGCATTCATCCGTCGGTCGCGACCGACTGGCCGATGCCGCCCAACGAGGGCGACGGGTGTCACCGCGTGATCATCGAAGGCAGCCCGCGCATCGAGGTCACGCTCACCGCCACCGACGAGGGCGGGAGCGCGGCCGCCGGCGGCAACGCGACCGCGGTTGGTCGACTGGTGAGCGCGATCGACTGGCTGGTTGACGCCTCACCTGGTGTGTACGACGCGCTCGACGTGCCGCTGCGTGCCGCAGTGGGCAAGATGCGTCCGTGAAGATCGACATTCCCGACGGCAAAGACGCGATCGAATACGTATGGGGCGAGATGGTGCCCGGCATCGGGATCGCCGCATCGAAGTTCTCGATGGCGGTGTACTCGCATTCGACGTTGGAATTGCGCACGTTCGAAGCGGCGCGCCTGCGCGTCGCGCAGATCAACGGGTGTCTGTTCTGTCTCGCCTGGCGGACGGATCGCGGCGACGGCGTCGTCGTGGAGGACGGGTTCGACGCGGCGGTGGCGTCGTGGCGCGACACGGATGTGTTGGATTCGCGTGCTCGCCTCGCCGCGGAATACGCCGAGCGGTATGCGCTTGACCATCACGGGTTGGATGACGCGTTCTGGTCGCGGATGTCGGGCGTGTTCGGTCAGACCGAGATCGTCGAGCTGTCGATGTGCATCGGCTCGTGGTTGGCGTTCGGGCGACTCAACCACGTGCTCGAGCTCGACACGATGTGCACTCTCCCGAGCGCGTCGGGGTAGAACCCGCCACATCGACGGGCCACGTGCGGCGGTTCGAGTCACCGTGCCGAAGGTTCGCGACTCAGACCCACCGACGGACGACACATAAACGTTGATCTTTGCTGCGGCGCTGCCTGGCCATCGCGTCCCTACGCCCTCGGCCCCTGGCGCCGCGCCAGCCAAAAAGTGTGTTCACGACTGAATGCGGCGTCAGCATCGTGCACGGCTTGTGCCCACTCGTCCTCGCTCATCTGCCGTTCGATTGTCGGCACGACGAGCTTCGCTTCATGGCTAGTCACGGCGTACGCCTCGCTCAGTCCTAGGTGATTCTTGGTCTGACGCCATGCCGCGATTCCAGCTGCCGCAGCTGCGAATCCTCCCAGCCAATCAACGTCAAACAGATTCGCCGCCCTGCACACACCGAGAACCAATCCGCCGACCGCCAAGAGCTAGTCCGCCGGGCAGCACACCTCGAGCTCGAGCCCGTCGATGTCGCGGAAGAACAGCGACCACTCCTGACCGAGCTGCTGCACCTCGCCCACCTCTTGTGCGCCCGCGTCGAGAAGGCGCGTCTTCACGTCGTGAAGCACCGCAACTGATGAGACCGCGAACGCGAAGTGGTCGATCGCACCCCGTCCACCCTGTTGTCGTCGATTGCCGATGATCTCGGCGGGATCGTCGACGTGGAACACGTTGATACGTGCGCCGCCGCCGATGTCGACGATCTTCATCCACGGATGCTCGTCGGCCTTCTGCACCTCGAACGTGACCACGCCCTCGAAGGCCTGCTCGTAGAACGAGACGGTGCGGTCCATGTCGGTGGTCAGGAACGCGACGTGGTTGAACCCGGTGGTAATCGGCACACGACCAGCCTTGCACTAGGCCGTGCGGGTTCGGGCGGCGCTGCGAAGCGACGCCACGTCTACGAACCCCATGCGCCGATAGACCGGTGCGCCCATCGGCGAAGCCATGAGGGTCGCGACCTTGGCGCCGTGACCGCGGGCGTGGCGGACAACGTGGTTCGTGAGGGTCGTACCGAGCCCGCGGCGCATCGTGGTCGCGGCAGTGGCGACCCAACCCACGTACGCCGTAGCGCCATGGCGGAACACCTGCGCGGTCGCGACCGGCGCGTCGTCTTCGTAGGCGACGACGGCGAAGATGTCGTCGGCCAACACCGTGGCCGGCTCGGCGAACACTGTCGGGAAGAGATCGTCGGGGAATCCGTACGAAACTGTGGCGGCCTGATTGACCAGGGCGACGTCGGCCACGCCCGCCGCATCAGTGACGACGCGCAGTTCGATGCCGACAGGGACGTCGCGATCCGGTAAAGCGTCGAGCGAGGAAAGAACCTGGATCGGGTCGTGGCCACCCGCGTCGAGCCCGATGCCGATCGAGTAGTCGAGCAGGTCGTCGTCGCGACCTACGAGGGTGACGACTTCGTAGGCACCGGCGAAGCGTTCGTCGGCCGCGCCGATCACGGCAGCCGGGTCGACCGCGCTGTCGGTCCGCAGCACGCCGTTCACGAGGAATCCCATCGGATGGCGCGAGCACCACGAGAGAACGCCCGCGTAGGCCACCACCGTGCCGCCGCCGCGTTGTGTGAGCGCACAGAAGTAGGCGGCGTGGGCGTCGAGGGCGTCGCGGACCAGACCGGATTCCATAGACGGAACCATGTCACCGACGGACGGGACACGCCGCTTCTACGCGCGCACGTACGTCACGTGAATCGCTGTCGCCGACGGGCGCACGCCGGTCTGGCGTAGCTCAACGCGATCGCCGTCGACGAACAGCGGCGTGCCGCCGCCGAACACGATCGGCGACACGTGCAACGACAACTCGTCGACGAGTCCGTCGAGCACGCATTGGCGGATGATGCTGCCGCCGCCCATGATCACGACGTCCTTGTCGCCCGCGACCTCACGCGCGGCATCGACGGCCGCCTTCGGACTGTCGACGAATGTGAAGTCGTGCGACTGCGACAACCGCACGTGGTCGGGTCGGCCACGATGCGTCACCACGAAGAACGGCGGCCGTCCGGCGTGCGATGCGCCGTAACCGATCTCGTCGTTCCAACCGCCGGGCCCGTCGACGATGTCGAACAGCGTGCGACCCATCACGACCGCGCCCGAGCGTTCGCTGGCTGATGCGAGCACGTCCTTGTCGACGTCGTCGCCGTTAAAGACCCAGTTGTGCAGCGGCTCGCCGTCGACGCCGAGGCCGTGTTCGAGATCCGCGCCGCGGCGCGGTGACGTAGCCGTCGAGCGACACGGAGATGTCGGCGACAACGCTCACCCGTCGGCCGCCTCGTTGAGCGCGGCGATGTCGATCTTCTTCATGCCCATCATCGCCTGGATGGCGCGGTTGCCACGCTCGGCGTCGGCGTACAGGTCAGCCCAGTCGGCGGGCACGACCTGCCACGACAAGCCGAACTTGTCCTTGCACCAACCGCACACGCTCTCCTCGCCGCCGTCGCGCACGAACGTGTCCCAGTAGTAGTCGATCTCGGCTTGGTCCTTGCAGTCGATCTGGAACGAGATGGCCTCGTCGAAGTGGAACTCGGGCCCGGCGTTGATGCCGACGAAACGCGTTCCGTCGAGATCGAACTCGACGGTCAACACTTCGCCCTTCGGCATCGGCGCGTTGTCGCCGTAGTGGGTGACGGTGACGATCTTCGAGTTCGGGAACACCGAGCAGTAGTACCCCGCCGCCTCCTTCGCGTTCCCGTCGAACCACAGGTTGGGAGTGATGGTGGGCATGACGCCTCCCGTCGTTTTCTAGGCGACTGCGTTTTACCCCCTCCGGTAGGAGCGAGTCGCGTACGTCGCCAGTACGCGTGGTACGGCCCTAGTCCCCCGCGTTCGTCGACTCTTCCGTCTCCGCCGAGTGGGCGGTGTCAGCTAGATCTCGCTCGTGATCGAGCCGGTCCTGCGCTGCACCCCAGTTGAGGAGGTCTCCTCCTGATGCAGATTCGTCGACGGGTTGCTGTGGCACCCGCTCGGATGCAGCTCCTTCGACTCCTTCGACGACGGCTGCTACGGGCTCGTCGGCGACGGCAGTGAGGAGACGAGGATCCGTTGGCTCGTCGAAATCGGCCGGCGGCGGCGTGAGGTCGATACCCGCTTCTTCGGCTGCTGTACGAGTGCCTTGCGGGAGTTGTGGCGCCTTCGCGCTCCACGGTCGGAGCTGCTGAACGGCCGACTCGTAGAACCCATCAATTGCGGTCAGAACGCTGTCGATGAACCCACCGCGACCCACGCCGCGTTTTGGCCCCAGTGAAGATGCGGCTGTGATCCTGAACAGTCGTAGCTCTCGCTTTGGATCTAGGAAAAGGACCGTCGGATCCTCCCGAATCGCGCCGAGGAGCCCGCTCAGTGAGGTTCGAAGACCGGCTTGAAAACTATCGAGGCGGATTCCCGCCGGAGCGTCCCGCAACTGTCGAACTATCCAGTTAACCCGCGTGAGTGGACGACCATCGCGGGGAGCGTCCACGTCAATCGACACAGTCACGCGACCCGTCCGTATGTCAGCGATGACATCAAGCGGTGCGATCGCGTCGGCGACGCGAATCGTCCCAGACAACTGACCATTGGTTAGGAGCGACCGGGTTTGCGCTGCGAAACGCAACGACGGATCCGTCGCCTCCTTGCGAGAAAGAGCTACTTGAACATCAACGCCAAGTTCGCGGCCGAGGCGAAGAGCCGCGAAACGTAGTAGCTGCTCCCAACGGGAGATGACCTCAGGTAACGCCTTATCGCTCGCCCGCAACGTCTGGGCTGCTACTGCCTCGCGCACTTCGACCCACGCCGCACCCATATCGACGAAGTCGAGGGCTCCAGATTTCGGGTGCTCCAGGTAGCGGATCAGCTCGCTCAAGATCCACGCTTGATCCGGGTCCTCGACCCCTTTATGAACGCGTTGCTGCACGGCGAGCGTGAGTACCTCCGCCCATGACAGATGATGAAGCGCGACCTTCTTCAATTTGCGCTTGTCTACGTCGACAGGATGCAGCCCCGGAGCTGGCGAAATCTGGTTCGAGATCGTCAGCACAGCGTCGAAATTCGCCTCCCGTGCGACGTCTAGGTAGTGCTCGATTTGGTCCTTGCGCAGTTCGGCTGAGCCGGTCTTCACCTCGACCAGTGCCGTCCAAGACTTGCCCCCGCGGCTCACCTGAATCAGGCCGTCCGGATAAACGACTGCCTCATCCAGCTTGAAGGGAACCTCCACGAATGTCGCGATATTGCCCGCGGAGGCGCCCAATGGCTTCGTAACCGCGACGCCGTACTCACGGACCGCTCCGAGAACGGCCAGCAGCGCCGAGGTCGCACGTCGTTCCGCTTCGTCTGGTCCTGTGATTCCGCTCGTCGGGATTAACCGCGGGCTGCCAATGGTCTTCGGGCATAGAACCTCCCCTCCGTTAGACCGTAACGGGCTGTCAGCACTTCCCGGCGGGCCGCTCGACGTGCTGACTTACCCGGCACTGCATCATTGGGTCGTGAACGTTCAACCGATGCCGCGGCCGCTCACCGACACAGAGCTCGCTGCCGACCGTATTGCGCGGCGTCTCGATCGACCGGTGGGCCTTCTCGGCGTGTTCGCGTTGGGCCTTTGGTTGTTCGAACCGTTTACAACCGACCGAGAGGTTCTGACGTTTCTCGTGGACGCCACGTGGGCCATCGTGGCCCTCGTGTTCGTTGCCGAATTCAGCACCCGAATGATCGCGGCGCAGAACACCTGGCTGTTCATCCGGAAGCACTGGTGGGAATTAGCGCTCGTGGCATTGCCGTTCCTGCGCTTCTTCGCGCTGCCAGAGCCGCTCGTGCGGCGCGGGGCATGGCCGCCGCAGTCCGTTCGAGTAGACGGGCCGGTGAACAGTTGCAAAGTCGGCTCACTTGGCTTGTCCTCGTTACGACGGTCGTTGCTCTCTCGTCAGGCCGTCTGCTGTTCGACTATGGCGGCTACAAGGGCTCATACACGGACGCGATCCACGATGCCGCCTTGTCAACCTTGACCGGCTCCGCTCTCGGCTTGCCAGACACCTTCGCTCAGGTCCTCGAGATCGTGCTCGCCGCCTATTCCGCTGTCGTCATCGCGACGGTCGCGGGCTCGCTCGGAGCGTTCTTCCTCGCACAAGGCGCGGACGGTCGCTCAACAGATCCAAGCCCGCGGGCCCTAACGCACCTCATACAGGCGATCGGCTTTGGCGGAGTTCGACAAGGGAGAACGTCCACGCGAACCGTCCAATGCATGGCGGCGTACGGTTGTCCACTGTTATGGGCTTCCGGATACGCAAGTCGATCGGCATCGCTCCCGGGGTACGCATGACATTCTCCAAGTCCGGTATCGGGTACTCCGCTGGCGTGAAGGGCTATCGGATCACAAAGCGGGCTGACGGACAGATCCAGCGAACCGCGTCGATTCCGGGCACTGGTCTTTCGTATGTGACGACGTCTCGTTCAGGACGCCGCTCAACACCACCGCGCTACGCCGCGTCGCCGGCTCGGCGGGCGACGAAGCCAGGTTGGTTTGCCCAAGGCGACGAAGACGCTCTACAAGGCGCTTGTCGCTCAGGACATCCCGACGATCGAACGCATTGGAACCGAGAACGACTCGCTCTCCTTCGCTGCGGCGTCTGTGCTTGGCATCTTGAAGTTGACCCGTGGTGACGCCGAGGGAGCGCGGGATCCGCTGGAATTTGTATTTGCCTCGGGAAAGGAACTGGCCGACGACCCGTTCATCACCAAACACACCGCAATGCGATTCGAGTTGCCCGTTGCCGAGGGCATCACTGCGTCACTGACTCTCGACCGCGCCGCCATAGGTCTGGCGCTCGCCGAGGTCTACCAGTCCGAGGATCGTTTCAACGACGCCGTCCGTGTGGTCGAGCAACTCGAGCCCACGACGTACGCCGCGCTGTCTCTCGCCGAGTTGTACTGCGAGGTTGGGGATTACACCGAGGTTGTGCAGGTCACCGAAGGCGTCACCAATGAAGACGATGCGACAGCGATGCTGTGCGTATTCCGCGGAATCGCGTTTCGCGAACAGCGGATGTTTGAGGCCGCTCGTCAGTCGTTCAAGGAGGCGTTACGCACGAAGAAGCGGGATCCGGTCGTGCGTCACCGGGCTCTGCTCGAACGTGCACGCGCATATGAAGCCGATGGAAACGAGCGATGGCCCGCAAGGACCTCGAACGGATCATGGCCGAGGACTCCAATTACGAAGGCTTAGATCAGGCGATCGCCGAGCTTTACTAGCTCTGGCATCCGACGCCATCGCCGTCACGGTCGAGGTCGTACTCGTCGTAGCCATTGACGGAAACCGGACCCTGAACGTAACGAGGTCCGTTCCCACTTCCGCCGGCGCAGTCGACGTCAGTTCCCTCGTCGCGGACGCAGGGGTCATAACTCGGGTGACACGGCGCGCCCTGCGGAGCGGCAGCAGGAGGGGCGCGACATAAGCCGGCTTCCCGGTCGTGGAAGGGGCGTCTGGCTTTCCGGTTGTTGTCGACACCCGAGCGGTTGTGACCGCTACACGAAATGTGGTCACGGTGTTTCTCGTTGACGATGTAGTGGACGTGGTCGTCACACGAACCGTCGAGGTCGCGGCTTTGCGTGTCGTGGGTGGAACGAGAGCGCTCGTATCCGTAGACGACAGGTTCGCGACGCTCGCCTGGTCGGTCGGCGCGACCGCACTACCCGCCGAACAAACAGCCAGTGACATTCCGAGACTGAGCACCGCCGCACGCCGAGTCGCCATGAACGCCAGTCCCGCCCCGCGAGAGCGGAATCTAACGAGGGCAACGGCCGCCATCACGAACAGGACAACACCCGGAATGATCAAAAGGGTTGCGAGCGCATTTCTCACGAGAAGACGCCATCCGAGGTCATGGTCCGGAGTTCGACGTGGTCGACGCCCGGACCTGCATCGTCGTACCAGTTCGGCGACTCGCGGCTTTCATCTCGATCGCGCCGCCCGGCGGGAGATCCCCCGGTCAGGGGCGAAGTATTCGGGCGATGGACCATCTCTCCGAGCTCGGTGAACTGTGCTGGAACCTCGGTTCGCTGAACCAGATCAAGGCCGAGCAGCTCCACGCCTGCCGCCGTGAGCACACCCGGTTCATGGTCATGGGTGGACAGACCGTCGCTCACTCGATCCACTGCGCCGGCGACCTCGAGGTGTTGGGGATCCGCAAGGCGCTGGCGCGGCGCTGCAAGCGCCGGCATCTGCCTCGCCCGTAGCTCCGACTACCGGCAGGGCTTGACGATTCTGCGAGTCGACGTGCGCGCCGCCGAGCGGTTGGCCGCGATGATCTCGTGATGCTCCGCTTCACCTCACCGCTGTGGCGCCACGACGGCGACGCTGCCTGGTACTTCGTCACCGTGCCCGAGGACGTGTCGGAGGCAATCTCCGACTTGGCCGCGAGCGTTCCCCGGAAGGGGTTCGGGTCTGTGCGGGTGCGCGTGACGGTCGGGGCGACCACGTGGGAGACGTCGGTGTTTCCCGAAAGCGCCGAGCGCTACGTGTTGCCGGTTAAGAAAGCAGTCCGCGACGCGGAGTCACTCGAGGCCGACGAACCCGTCGAGGTGTCACTAGAGCTACTGCTCAGCAGCTGATGTTCTGCACGTAGTGATTGGCGGCGAGCAGCGCGACCGCCGGAACCATCGCCGAGCCCTGCACACCGCTTTCGCCGCACATCGGGCTCTCGACTGCGATCGTGCCGCCGGTTTGTGACGGGTACAGGCGCAGTGCGTCCGCCGACGGTGCGAACGCCAGTCCACCGAGGGCGAGTGCGGCGCCCGTCACCATCACGACTGCTGCCTTGCGAACGATTCGTGTGCTCATGAACGCACGGTGACACGGGGGCGCTGCGCCGCTCCGTGACGGCGAGCACATCGCGTTGTGGCATCCGTCACCGCGGCGCGAGGCTGTCGCCATGACAACCCGGACCCTGTTGCTCAGCCTGCACATCGCGTCCATCGCGTCGTGGCTCGGCGCCGACATCGTGCAGCACGCGATGCGTCACCGGTGGCAGCGGGAGACCGCGCTCGACGCGACCAAGGCGTGGGCGGGATGGTGTTCTGGCTCCACGACCGCTACTACGCGGTGGTCGCCGGGCTCATCGCGATCACCGGTGTGTTGTTGGTGCTCGACGGCGACTGGTCGTGGTCGAGCCAGTTCGTGTGGCTGGTCTCGCCACGGTCGTCGCCGGCGGCGTGCTCGGCGGCGTGGTGTTGAAGGGGTTGGCCAAGAAGCGGGTCGAGGCGCTCGAGGTCGGTGACACGGCCGGCGGGGACGCGGCGCGGCGACGCATGGTGCCGATCGAGGTGTTCCTCACCGCAATGGTGCTGCTCACCGTGTGGGCGATGGTGCACAAGTGGGGGGCGTAGCGTGCGGGCATGCGGCGATCCAGGCACGTCCTATTCGCAGCGGTAATCGCGTTACTGCTTTCGATGACGCCCATGGCGTCGGTGCAGGCGGCCCCGTCGCTGAGCCTGAATCCGACGCACGGCGTTGTCGGCCCAGATCACCGCGAACGGCGCCGGCTTCTCGCCCGGCGGCGCCGGTGACGCTCTACATCGACTCGGTTGCTGCCGGCAACCAACTGACGACGGACACGGTCTCGGATAACGGCGCGTTCAGCCAGGGCTTTGCGGTACCGAACCGCTCCGCCGGACCGCACACGGTTCTTGCCTGCAAGGAAACCCGGGCGGGCGGGCCGTGCGGAGAACAGGCCAGCGCGACGTTGACGATCGACGCCACACCGCCACCCACGGTGCCGACGACAACGACGACGCAAGCACCAACGCCGCCGACACTGCCCGGCGCGACGACCACGACGGCCAAGGCCGGACGACCACGACACAGAAGGGTGCGACCACCACGACCCTGCCCGGCTCGACCACCACGACCCTGCCCGGCGGGTCGCCGACGATCCCAGGGCTTGACCTCGCCAACCCGCCGACCGACTTCCCCGATATCGACGCGAGCGATATCGAGATCACTCAGGGCGTGCAGGACTTCGGCAACCGCATGCCGCTCGTGGCCGACCGGCGCACGTGGGTGCGGCCTATCCCCGGTCGGACAACGCGCCGGAGTTCTCCTGGCCGCTCATCGACGGGGCGATGCAACTCAAGCACGGCAACAAGACCACGATCATCTATCCCGAAAACGGACCGATCTCCACCCACAGCGATCTCGATCGCACGAACCTCGACCACTCGCTGAACTTCATCGTCCCGAATGAGTACACCGCGGCGGGCAACACCACGTTCCGGGCGCTCGTGTGGTCCTTCAGCCCGTCGTCGATCGACAAGGAATCCAACACCAAGAACAACCTGCGCGAGATCACGCGCGAGTTCCACACCGGTCAGAACCCGGCGCTCTACATCGTGGCGCTCGATCCGACGGCGAACACGGGCGGTAACCCGAGCGCGGCGGTGATGAGCACGCTGCCCCAATGGATGGGCGACCAGCTGCTCGACCTGCAGCCCATCTCTGCGCCGACATTCACCGTCGACCCGACGGCACTCGGCCCGGGCCCAGAGGCGACGTTAAGGACGACAACCTCGCTCCGATGTGGGACATCACCGACGCCGGCAACATGACCGAACCGCTTATCCGCATGGCGTGGTACCACGGCCAGCTCGGCTTTCCCATCCCCCAACGCATCGGCGGCATCTTCAGCGAATTCCTGCCGGCTGGCGCGGCCGGTTGGTCGATGTCGAAGTACTTCTCGTTTTGGACGACGAACAACGCCGGCACCGCGTCGCACGAATTGGGACACCAGCGAGGTTTGGGCCACGTCGGCTGCGCAGACACGAGCCCGACCGACGGTGTCCCCGACGAAATCGAAGGTGGCGGGCTGGAGTGCCTCGTACCCCTACGCCTTCCCGAATTGCCGGTTCGCCGCGCTCAACAAGAAGG